>NZ_PHHF01000076.1 GCF_003034225.1 Edaphosphingomonas fennica | reverse complement strand
GATCAGACCAGACAACCGATCCTACCGGCCATCATAGTCGCCGCTCAACCGGCCATCGTAGTTGTCGCCGCGCAGTTCGCTGCCATATTTGATGTTCTGGAGCGAATCGGGCGTGTCCGTCCGCGTGCCCCACACGCCGGCATCGCCGCCGTCTTCCTTATAGCCCACCCGGCTCCAGATCACCGGCATGCCGCGGCTGCGCGCCAGCCGGGAAATGGCGTTTGCATATTCGATCTGGCGGGGATCGGTCTCATAGGCGGTCTTGAACAGATCGGTGCGGGTGTAGGCCTGCTGGAAATCGACGTTCACGATCGCCAGCCTTTCCCCAAAACCGAACTTGGCACGGGCCGGATTCGCCATCACATCCTCGAAAATCTGGCGCGCGGTGCGTCCGTCGCAGACCATCTGGGTGCCGATCAGCGTCATCATGAAACTCCTGCGAAATCGTGATTCGCACACTAGTTTACGAAAAGGGCTTGTCGAGCGGAATTTGTCCGGACAAATTAGGCGCCATGACGATCACCCGCCATTTCATCAGGGTCGGCAACCGCCGGGTCCATTATCGCAAGGCCGGCTCCGGCCCTACGTTGCTGATGGTGCACCAGAGCCCGCGCAGCTCGGCCGAATATGAACCCCTGATGGAAAGATGGGGGCGCCATTTCACCTGTATCGCGCCCGATACGCCCGGCTTCGGCCAGTCCGATCCCCTGCCCGGCACGCCCGACATAGCCGACTTTTCGGCCGCCCTCGTCGAGCTGCTCGACGCGCTCGGCATCGAACGGACGGCGGCCTATGGCTTCCATTCGGGCGGCATCATCCTGATCGGCGCGGTGAAGCGCCATCCCGATCGCTTCACCGCGCTGGCGACGGGCGGCTATGCGGTTTGGACGCCCGAGGAGATGGCGATCTTCGACCGCGATTATCTCCCGCCCTTCCGGCCCAGTGCTTATGGCGAGCATCTGGCCTGGCTGTGGAACCGGATCATCGAGCAGACATGGTTCTTCCCATGGTTCGACGTGCGCGATGCCGCGCGGATCGGCGTGGCGCATGACGATCCCGTGAAGACGGACGCGGTCGTCCGCGACATGCTGGACAGCGGCGACGCCTATCGCGCCGGCTATGGCGCGGTCCTGCGCGCGCCGCGTGATATTCCGCCCGCCGATGCCAAGACCGTGCCCGTGCTGATCGCGGCCTATGACGGCGATCCGCTCCAGGCCCATATCGCCCGGCTTGGCGAGATGCCGCCAAGCTGGCGCGCCGAGGCCGTCGCTACGCCCGCCGACCTCGAAGACGCATGCCTCGCCCATCTCCGCGCGGCCGAGGCCCTGCCCTGCCCCGATCTCGCGGAAAGCCGCGACGGCGGCTTCGTCCATGTGGCCGGCACCGGCTTCGACGGGCTGATCCGCTGGCGCGGCGATCCCGCGGGCGCGCAGGTGCTGCTCCACGCGCCCGGCCGGGAAGCCGATCTGCTCGATATCGGCGACGCGCTGGGCATCGACCTGCCGGGCCACGGCCTGTCCGATGGCTGGCAGGAAGGTTTCACGCCCACACTCGCCAATTGGGCCGCCATCGTTGCCGCCGCGATCGCCGCCATCGCGGAGGGCAGGCCCGCCATAATCGGCGAGGGCTTCTCCGCCCTCCTCGCCGCCGCCGTGGCGGCCCGCACGGGCGCCCATGGCTGGGGCGCCGTCGCCGCCCATATTCCGCTCCCCACCGCCACCGCACCGTGGATCGATCGGGCCATCCCCGATCAGGCGCCGGATCGCTTCGGCGCCTACCTCATCGCCGCATGGGGCGCCGTGCGCGCGGGCCATTTCTTCTGGCCGTGGTTCGAGGCCAGGGCCGCCAACGCCATCCCCTTCGCGGCCGCTGATATCGCGCCCGATGCGCTCGCGGCGGAACATCGCGCCCTGATCCGGGCCCGCGCCGGCAAGGCGCTGCTCGCCACGCTCGCCACGGCCGATCGCGATGCGCTGGTGGCTGCCGCGCCGGCGATCATCGGCTGGGAAACCGCCGGCTGGGCGGGCGGGCGCAACGACATCTGGTCGCCACACGGTCTCTGAAAGGGAGGAAATCCATGGGAATTCGCGAAGAAATGCCGCTTCTGGCCCGCCACGAAGGCGTATGGGATGGCGTCTATACCTATTACAATGCCGCCGGCGAGCAGATCGACCAGCACAGGTCCCGCCTGTTCTGCCGCTTCAAGGAAGGCAGCGAGCACCCGTATCACCAGACCAACTATTATAGCTGGGACGACGGCCGCACCGACATCCGCGATTTCCCGGCCACCTATGCCGATAAGCGCGTATGGTGGGACAATGATCTCATCAAGGGCTGGGCGGCCGAGGTCGGGCTGGATCAGTATAACCGCACGGTGATGCTCTACTGGCAGCGCCAGGGCGATCCGAGCCTCTATCTCTACGAGATGATCCAGCTTTCGGATGACGGCACCTCGCGCTGTCGCACCTGGCACTGGATCCGCAACGGCCAGCTCGAAACCCGCACCGCCATCCAGGAAAAGCTGGTCAGCCGTGACTGGGCGGCGATGGAGAAGGAAATGGAGGCACGATCTGCCTGATCCGCGCACCCTGTTCGCAAAGATCTGGGATCGGCACGTCGTCGCCTCTCTCGACGGCGGCGCCGATCTGGTCGCCATCGACCGGATCTTCCTGCACGAGCGCACCGGCGCCGCCGCCCTGAACAGCCTCAAGGCGGCGGGCCGCCCGGTCGCCAATCCGTCGCGCGTATTCTGCGTGATGGACCATATCGTCGATACCCGGCCCGGCCGGGACGATCGCACGCTGATGCCGGGCGGACAGGCCTTCATCACCGAAACCCGCGCCGCCGCGCGCGATGCCGGCATCACCCTGTTCGACGTCACCGATCCCGATCAGGGCATCGTCCATGTCGTCTCGCCCGAACTCGGCATCGTGCTGCCCGGCTGCACCCTGATCGCGCCGGATAGCCACACCTGCACGCAGGGCGCCTTCGGGGCGCTCGCCTGGGGCATCGGCTCCTCCGAGGCCGAACATGCCATGGCCACCGGCACGCTGCGCCTCGCCCGCCCGAAGACGATGCGCGTCACCTTCACCGGCGAACTTGCGCCCGGCGTGACGCCCAAGGACATGATGCTCGCGCTGATCGCCCGCCACGGCGCCGGCGGCGGCAAGGGCCATGCCGTGGAATTCGCCGGCAGCGCCGTCGAGGCGCTCGACATGGAAGGGCGGATGACGCTCTGCAACATGGCCACCGAATTCGCGGCGATGACGGGGATGATCGCGCCGGACGAAAAAACCTTCGCCTGGCTGGACGGCCGCCGCTACGCCCCCGGCGGGGCGATGCTCGCGGCCGCCGTTGCCGAATGGCGGACGCTCGCCACCGATCCCGGCGCCGCCTTCGATGCGGAGATCGCCATCGATGCCGCGACGATCGAACCCATGGTGAGCTGGGGCACCTCGCCCGAGCACAGCGCCGGCATATCGGGCGCCGTGCCGATCGACGCGCCCGAACGGCCGCTCGCTTATATCGGCCTCGGCCCCGGCCAGCCGATCGGCGGCACCCCGATCGATGCCGCCTTCATCGGCAGTTGCACCAACGGCCGGCTTTCCGATCTCCGCCGCGCCGCCGCCCTGCTCAAGGGCCGCCATGTCGCGCCCGGCGTCAAGGCGCTCGTCGTTCCCGGATCGATGGCAGTGCGCCGTGCCGCCGAGGCCGAGGGGCTCGACCGCGTCTTCACCGAAGCCGGGTTCGAATGGCGGATGAGCGGCTGCTCCATGTGCTTCTATGCCGGCGGGGAGAGCTTTCCCGCGGGCTCGCGGGTCATCTCGTCGACCAACCGCAACTTCGAAGGGCGGCAGGGTCCGGGCATCCGCACCCATATCGCGAGCCCCGAAACCGTGGCCGCCAGCGCCATCGCCGGCCGCATCGCCGATCCGCGGGACATTGCGGCATGACCCCCTTCACCGTCCTCACCGCCACGGCCGCGCCGCTGATCCGCGACAATATCGATACCGATGCGATCATCCCCTCGCGCGAGATGAAGAGCACGGGGAAGACCGGCCTCGCCGACGGCCTTTTCTCCCCCTGGCGATATCTCTCGCCCGGCGGCCGCGATCCCGATCCCGCCTTCGTGCTCAACCAGCCGGCCTATGCGGATGCGCGCATCCTGCTCGGCGGCGTCAATTTCGGCTGCGGCTCGAGCCGGGAACATGCCGTTTGGGCGCTTGCCGAATATGGCATCCGTGCCGTGATCGCACCGAGCTTCGCGCCGATCTTCGCCGGCAACTGCACCCGCAACGGCATCGTCCCGGTCGTCCTCCCCGCTGATGCGATCGCCGGGATCGCAGCCCATGGCGGCGCAGTCACGGTGGACCTTCCCGCCCAGCGCGTCTCCCTTGCCGATGGCCGCGCCTGGCCCTTCGATATCGGCGCGGAGGCGAAGGCCATGCTCCTCGAAGGGCTCGACGCCATCGATCTCACCTTCAAGCACAGGGCGGACATCGCCGCTTTCCAGGCCGCCGACCGCAAGGCCCGGCCGTGGATCTATCTCGGAGAAACCAAGGCATGACCCGCATCCACATCAGCGAGGTAGGCCCGCGCGACGGCCTCCAGAGCATCGACCGGGTGATGCCGCTCGAAGCCAAGAAGGCCTGGATCGCCGCCGAGGCCGCCGCCGGCGTCCCCGAGATCGAGGTGGGCAGCTTCGTGCCGCCATCGCTGCTCCCCCAGATGGCGGACACAGCCGATCTCATCGCCTTTGCCAAGGGGCTGGAAGGGCTCGCCGTCGCGGCGCTCGTCCCCAATTTCAAGGGGGCGGAGCGCGCCATCGCCGCCGGCGCGGAAAAGATATCCATCCCCTTCTCCATGTCCGAAACCCACAGCCTCAGGAATGTCCGCAAGGATCATGCGGCGATGCTGGCCGAAATCCGCGCCATCGCGGAACTCGTCGCCAGCCAGTCGGCCGATTCCCGCCCGCATTTCGAGGTCGGTCTCGCCACCGCCTTCGGCTGCACGATCGAAGGCCCCGTCAGCGAAGCGAACGTCGTCCGCCTCGCGGCGGCCGCGATCGAAGCCGGCGCGGTCGAGGTCGGGCTCTCCGATACCACCGGCTATGCCAATCCCGCCCAGGTCCGCCGCCTCGTCCGCGCGGTGAAGGCGGAGGTGGGCGACGGCCGGCTCAACACGCTTCATCTCCACAACACCCGCGGCCTCGGCCTCGCCAATGCGCTCGCGGGGCTGGAGGAAGGCATCACCACGCTCGATGCGTCCCTGGGCGGCCTCGGCGGCTGCCCCTTCGCGCCGGGCGCATCGGGCAACATCGTCACGGAGGATCTGGTCTTCATGCTTGAGGCCATGGGGTATGAAACGGGCATCGACCTCGAAAAGCTGATGAAGGTCCGCGCGATCATCGCCGATGCCCTGCCCGACGAACCGCTCTACGGCTTCACGCCCGATGCCGGCCTGCCGCTCGGCTTCGGCAAGGTGGCGGCATGACGGCGCCCGCCCCGCTCGCCGGCCTTCGGGTCGTCGAATTCACGCACATGGTGATGGGCCCGGCCGCCGGCGCGATGCTGGCGGCGCTGGGGGCGGACGTGATCCGCGTCGAGCCTGCGGAGGGAGACAAGACCCGCACGCTGCTCGGCTCCGGGGCCGGTTATTTCCCCATGTATAACCGGCACAAGCGCAGCATCGCGCTCGACCTCAAATCCGAACGCGGGCTGAAGGTCGCCCGCCGGCTGGCCGAACGCGCCGATATCCTGATCGAGAATTTCCGTCCCGGCGCGCTCGACCGGCTCGGGCTGGGCTACGAGGCGCTGGCCGCCGTCAATCCGCGCCTCATTTATTGTTCGGCCAAGGGTTTCCTTCCCGGCCCCTATGAAGAACGCACCGCGCTGGATGAGGTCGCGCAGATGATGGGCGGCCTCGCCTATATGACCGGCCCGCCCGGCCGCCCGCTCCGCGCCGGCTCCAGCGTCATCGACGTCACCGGCGGCATGTTCGGCGTCATCGGCGTGCTGGCCGCGCTCGAGGAACGCCACCGCACCGGCAAGGGCAAGCTGATCCAGGCATCGCTGTTCGAAACCACCGTCTATCTGGTCGGCCAGCACATGGCCCAGCTCGCCGTCACGGGCAAAGCCGCCAGCCCCATGCCCGCCCGCATCTCCGCCTGGGCGATCTACGACGTGTTCGAAACGAAGGACGATCCCGTCTTCATCGGCGTTGTCACCGATGCCTTGTGGGAGAAATTCTGCGCCCTCTTCGGGCTCGCCGATCTCTGGGCGGACGAAAGCCTCCGCCGCAACAATGAGCGCGTCCTCCAGCGCGATCGCATCCTGCCCCGCATCCGCGATCTGATCGCCGGCTTCACCCGCGCCGAGGTGATCGCCCGCCTCGAAGGCACGGGCCTCCCCTTCGCCCCGATCGCCCGGCCCGAGGACATGTTCGACGATCCCCACCTCGCCGCATCCGGCGCATTGGAACCCGTGACTCTGGCGGACGGCACTCCCACGCGATTGCCGACCTTGCCGATCGCGTTCGACGGAAGGCTGCTGGCGCGTTCCGGGGCGCTGCCCCTGGCGGGTGCCGACAGCCGGGCGATACTCCGCGACCTCGGCCTCAGCGAGACAGAAATTCTGGCGATTTTTCCGGATGAAACCGCTGTAGATTAGGTCGCAACAATGCAATCGGGCTTGCTGTTTTCAGGCAGAAGCCGACGCATTCGGAGCAATATTTGGCATGATCGTGCCGCCAGCACCTTCGCTGGCGGCACGATCATTTGCCTCAGGCCGCCTGAGGCAGGCGGGTGCCGCTGTTGCGACGGCGCATCGAAGCGCCGACGACGCCGAAGCCCACCAGCATCATCGCCCAGGTGGCCGGTTCCGGGACGGCCGCGATATTGAGGATGCCGGAATAGCTCGCCAGCGAGCCAGAGGACGCACCCGACACGTTATAGGTGATCTCGATCGCCTTCTCGCCGGCCGTCAGGAAGATCGGGTCGAGATACCAGCTTTCGATGTTTCCGTTTCCACCGCCCGGTTGCAGGACGCGGCCATCGAACAGGATCGAGGTGAAATCCACGTTCTGGAGCCGCCCGAGCGAAATCGAGAACACCGTAAGGTTGGCCAGCATGTCTTCGGAAAGGGTGAAGGTGAAGGTGTCGGTGAACCCGGTCCCGTTCGACAGCCCGGTATTCCCGAAATAGTTGGATCCCTGCGACACGTTGATGGGGAAAACCGCGGCGGACGCGGCCTGGCTGCCGATGAGGGCGGAAGCCATGATCGAGGCGGCAACGAGAAATTTCTTCATTCGACAAACCCTTACAGTGACATACGCCCCGATATGCCAGCAAGCATCGGGCCAAACCGTCACAACGTCCGTTTTTTGCAGTGCAATATAGTTAACGCAATTTCCGGATTGTAAGGAATTCCGTCACTTATCCGCAATTTTAGGCGTCAAGCCACACCGCGCGCGACGTGCGGGTGGAAGAAGCATGTCCGCTCCGCAGATTAATGATAATCACTTGCAATAGCCGGGTCGCTCCTGTAGCGGCCACGCCGGCTAAGATAAGGGGTCGCCATGAAGCTGACATTGCGGACATTATTCTCCATCGGGACCATGCTCGCCGCTCCGCCCCTCGCCGCACAGACGATCGGCAGCGAAGGCCAGCGCGATGGCGATGGCGATATCGTCGTCACCGCTGCCCGCAGCGCCTTGCCGGCAAGCGCCCTGCCGCTGACCATCGACGTGATCGACAATGATGCGCTCAACCAGCAGGTGGCGATCAGCGGATCGGTGGTGGATGCGATATCGACGCTTACCCCATCCTTCTCGCCCACCCGCCAGAAGCTTTCGGGATCGGGAGAATCGCTGCGCGGCCGATCGCCGCTCTACGCGATCAACGGCATTCCCCAGTCCACGCCGCTGCGCGACGGATCGCGCGACGGCTTCACCATCGATCCCTTCTTCGTCGATCGGGTGGAGCTGATCTACGGGTCCAATGCCTTGCAGGGCATCGGCGGTGCCGGCGGCATCGTCAATCAGGTGACGGTTGGCCCGCCCAGCGTGGACGGGCTGAGCGGCCGCACGCTCATCCAGGGCACCGCGGACGATGGTTTTCATGACGACGGGCTGGGCGGCAAGGTCGCCGGCCTGCTGTCCTACAAAATCGATCGGTTCGACGCGACGTTCGGCGCCGCATTCGAAAAGCGCGGCGCCTTCTATGACGGCCACGGCAACCGCATCGGCATCGACAACGTCCAGGGCGAGACGATGGATTCGAAAAGCTGGTCGCTCTTCGGCCGTCTCGGCTATGCCGTCAGCGACAGCGCCCGGCTGGACCTGATCCTGAGCCGCTACGAGCTGAAAAGCGATGCCGACTATGTCTCGGTTCCCGGCGACAGGGATATCGGCCTGCCCAGTTCCACGGTTCGCGGCACGCCGCCGGGCCTGCCGGCCAAGAATCTCGCCCAGAGCGCGGCGCTTTCCTTCACCGACGACAATCTGGCCGACGGCCATCTCGTCACCCAGATCTTCTACAGTCGCACGCGCGATACGTTCGGCAGCGATCCTGCGCCCGTCGCCACCTTCCAGGATGCGTCGATCGCTCCCTATGGCACGCTGGTCGATCAATCCCAGAATCGGTCCCGCAAGATCGGCACGAAGTTCAGCTACGAACGGTCCCTGCCTGGCTGGGATGCGCTGACGGCCACAATCGGGTTCGACACTTTGTTCGACAAGACCGAGCAGGCCCTGCTGCTGACCGGGCGCGTCTGGGTGCCGCCCACCGATTTCCGCAGCCTCGCTCCGTTCGGACAGCTCAATCTCGCGCTGCTGGACGGCAAGGTCCGGCTGGCCGGCGGCGTCCGCAATGAGAATGTGCGGATCAAGATCGACGATTTCACCACCCTCGCTTCCTACGGTTCGCGCCAGGTGAAGGGCGGATCGCCCAAGTTCAGCGACACGCTGCTGAACGGCGGCGCGATCTTCGAGCCGGCACAGGGCATCCGCGCCTATGTGAGCTATGCCGAGGGCTATACGGTTCCCGACGTGGGCCGCATCACGCGATCGATCAACAGGGACGGCGTCGACCTCAGCAACTATCTCGACATCAGCCCCATCGTCTCGAACAACCGCGAAATCGGCGTCGAGGTGAAGCGCGGCCCGATCGATGCCAGCGCGGCCTATTTCTGGTCGACCAGCAAGAACGGCCAATTGCTGGTGCTGGTGAACGGCGTGTTCGAGGTGCAGCGGCAACGGGTGGAGATCCAGGGACTGGAGCTGAACCTCAGCGTGAAGCCGCCGGTGCCGGGCCTCAAGCTTTCCATGGGCTATGCCCACCTTATCGGCCGCACGGACGGCACGCCCGACGACGGAATCGACAAGGTGAATATCGATCTGGACGGCGCCAATATCTCGCCCGACCGGCTGAACTTCGCGGCAAGCTATGATCGCGGCCCGCTTTCGGCCCGCATCCAGACCCAGTTCTATTTCGCGCGCCGGTTCGATTACAGCCCGCTTCCCGATTTCGCCGGGAACGATCGCAGCAACGATTTCGGTGGCTACAACCTGACCGACGCCACCGTCCGCTACCAGACGGCATTCGGCGGGATCACGCTGGCGGTGCAGAACCTCTTCGACAAATTCTACATAGACTATAACAGCGATACCCAGCGGCCCACGGACGATACCCGTTTCTATTCGGGGCGCGGGCGCACCTTCACCCTCGGCTGGGATTATCGTTTCTGATGATCCGGGGAATGCGCCAGACATGCGGCTGCTAGATCGCCTGCACCGTTGGACGGGGGGACTGATCGGTCTCCTCCTGGCGCTGCTCGGCCTCAGCGGGGCCGTGCTGGTCCACAAGGATGCGTGGGTGATGCTGCCGCACGCCCGCGACGCCCAGCTGTGGGATACGCAGGCGATCGCGGCCGGCGTGGAGCGGATCATGGCCGATCCCGCCACCCGGCCGCGCAGCATCATCTTCGCCACGCGCGATTTCGGCCTGAACCGGCTGAGCTATGCCGGCGACGCCGGCGCCTATAGCGATCAGGCGGGAACGATCGTCACCCGCTGGGACAGCCAATGGCAACGCCCGGAAATCTGGCTGTTCGATTTCCATCACCATCTGTTTGCCGGCGACACCGGGGAAACGGTGATCGGCATCGCCGCCATCTGCGGGCTGTTCTTCGTCATATCCGGCACGATCCTGTGGTGGCGGACGCGCAAGACCTTTGCCTTCAGGCTGCTGCCCAAGCGCCTGAGCCGTCCTGCGATCGTGCGCCACCATCGCGATCTGGGCGTGGTGGCGGCCCCCCTCCTCGCGCTATCGCTGGTCACCGGATCGATCCTCGTCTTCCAGCCGCTGGCGGGCATATTCCTCGGCCCCTCCGCCCCGACGCAGATCAAGGTCGCGCTGAAGCCGCCCGCGCCGCGCAAGGCGGTGCTGGCCGATCATCCAGACTGGACCCGGATGATCCGCACCGCCCGCTCGCTCTATCCCGATGCCGAATTCCGCATCCTTTCGCTGCCGCGCAACGACAGCGGCCTCATCAGCCTGCGGATGCGCCAGCCCGACGAGTGGATCCCCAACGGCCGCACGACATTGTGGTTCGCGGCCGACAGCGGCGCACTGGTCCGGACCCGCGATGCCCGTGCGCTCCCGCGGGCGGTGAAGGCCTATAACGCGCTCTATCCCCTGCACGCCGCCAAGATAGGCGGCCTGCCCTATCGGCTGGTGATGACGGTTTCCGGCCTGGCGCTGGCCCTGCTGGGCAGCCTGGCGGTATGGTCCTTCTGGTTCCGGGGCGGCCTGAAGGTGCCCGCCCAGCCGCCCAGGGCGACAAAAGTATCGCAAGGGCTCAAGCGGCCGGCCTGATGGGGCTTGCGGTCCCCGCTCCACCTTGCGCAGAGAAGCGGGAAAGCGGAAAGTGGGGATGTCGATGGGCGGACTAGCGGGGCAGCGCGCCTCGATGCGGCGGGTGGTGGTGGCATCGGCCGCCGGAACCGCATTCGAATGGTATGATTTCTTCATCTTCGGGGCGCTGGCGCCGGTCATCGCCAAGGTGTTCTTCGCCGGGCTGACGGAAAC
This sequence comes from Edaphosphingomonas fennica, assembly GCF_003034225.1. Classification (GTDB taxonomy): domain Bacteria; phylum Pseudomonadota; class Alphaproteobacteria; order Sphingomonadales; family Sphingomonadaceae; genus Sphingomonas_E; species Sphingomonas_E fennica. The sequence goes on along the minus strand of NZ_PHHF01000076.1, from coordinate 344,084 downwards.
CGCCGGCTTCGTCGCGGCGCTCGGCCTGTTCGCCGCCGGCTTCGCCTTCCGTCCGCTGGGCGCCATCCTGTTCGGCAGCATGGGCGACAGGCTGGGCCGCAAGGGCGCCTTCCTCATCACCGTATCGCTGATGGGCGGCGCCACCTTCGCGATCGGCCTGCTGCCCACGCACGCGCAGGCCGGGGCCATCGCGCCGGCGCTGCTGATCCTGATGCGGATATTCCAGGGCATGGCGCTGGGCGGCGAATATGGCGGCGCGGCCATCTATGTGGCGGAACATTCCCCTTCCGACCGGCGCGGCTTTTCGACGAGCTGGATCCAGGCCTCCGCCGCCTTCGGGCTGATCGCCGCGTTGGTCGTGGTGCTGGCGACCCGCACCTCGATCGGCGAGGAGGCGTTTACCGCCTGGGGCTGGCGCGTGCCGTTCCTCGTTTCCGCCGGGCTGCTCGCCATCTCCATCTGGATGCGGATGAAGCTGACCGAAAGCCCGACCTTCGAGAAGATGCGCGAGGAAGGCGAGATATCGCGCGCGCCGCTGGCCGAGGCGTTCGGCCGGTGGAGCAATATGCGGCTGGTGCTGCTCGCCTTCTTCGGCGTGATGTGCGCGCAGGGCGCCGTCTGGTATTGCTATTTCTTCTATATCCAGGTGTTCCTGGAAAAATCGCTGCAGGTCGCGCCGGCGACGGTGAATATCGTGGTGATGGCGATGACGCTGGCGTCCGCCCCCTGCTACGTCCTGTTCGGCTGGCTTTCCGACCGGATCGGCCGCAAGCCGGTGATGCTGGGCGGCATGCTGCTGGGGCTGGTCGCCTTCTTCCCGGCCTTCCATGCGCTGGCCGGTTTCGTCAATCCCGCGCTGGTGGAGGCGCAGCGGCGGACGCCGGTGGTGGTCGCCGCCGATCCCGCTACCTGCTCGGTCCAGTTCGATCCCGTGGGCGCCGCGAAATTCTCCAGCGCGTGCGACATCGCCAAGGGCGTGCTGGCCACCGGCGGCATCCCCTATCGCAGCGCCGATCTGCCCGCCGGCACGGCGACCGAGGTGCGGATCGGCGAGGCGCGCCTGCGCCCGGCCGACGGCACCGGGCTCGGCGCCGATGCGCTGAAGACGCTGAAGACCGAACAGACCGCCGCGATCCGCAAGGCGCTGGCCGATGGCGGCTACCCGCTGAAGGCGGACCCGGCGCGGATGAACCTGCCCGGCATCGCGGCGATCCTGCTGCTGTTCGTGGTGGCGGCGACCGCGCTTTATGGCCCGATGGCGGCGATGCTGGTGGAATTGTTCCCCGCCCGCGTCCGCTATACCGCCATGTCGCTGCCCTACCATGTCGGCACCGGCTGGGTGGGCGGTTTCCTGCCGGTGACCGCCTTCGCCATCGTCGCGATGACGGGCGATCTCTATGCCGGGCTCTGGTATCCGGTGATCTTCACCGCGATCAGCCTGCTGACGATGATGTTCCTGGTGCCGGAGACGAAGGGCCGACCGCTGGACGCCTGACGGGCGATCAGCGGCAGGCCAGCAGGCCCGCGGCCGGCATGACGAAGCTTTCCCCGTCCGGCCGGTCCAGCCGCAGCGATCCGTCCGTCACCACCGCGCCGCCCTGCAGCGTCGATCGCTGTTCCAGCCTGACGTCGAGCGTGACGGTGGTGGTGCCGTCGCTATAGACCGCGTTGGCGAACATGCTGCCGCCGTCCCCGGCGGCGATGTTGGTGCGGGCAAGATCCATCTGCTGGCCGCCGATCGCGATCCGCGCCATCGGCGGATCGACCCGCGCCATCAACACGAGCCGCGCTTCATTGCCGGCTTTCCACAGGAAAAGCGCGCACTGGCCGGCGGCGAGCTGCTGGCGCGGCAGCGTGCCGAGCGGGATGCCGTCATCCACCGGAGCGGCCGGCGGCGCGGCCCGGCGGGAGGCGGACGGCTGGGCGCCGCTGCACCCCGCCAGCGTGGCGAGAAGGGCGATCAGGGCAAGACGCATCAAAATGTTCCCGCAACGGAAAGCTTCAATCCATCGGCTGAGGCGGCGAAGCCGTTGGCCTCGAGCGCGCGGCTGGCGGCGGGATCGGCGCCCCGGACGACGAAATCGGCGGTATAGCCGCCACTCTTGCCGATGCGCAGCGACAGGCGTTCCATGCCGCTCTGGCTGGCGAGCGGCAGCAGCACGGCGTCGCCATCGCAGCGCGCCGTGCCGCTGAGCCCGTTGGCCAGTGCCAGCCCCGGCACGTCCCCCTGGATTTCCGCGCGGACGAGGCCATCGGCGCGATCGCACGCCCCTTGCCGGAACCGGATGCTGACATCGCTGAGGTCGAGCGCCGCGACCGGCATCGGCGCGAAAAGCCTGGCCACGGGCAGGCGCGCCGTCACGTCATCCACGCCGAAACTGTGCCGCGTGACGCTGACCGCGCCCTTGAGCGAGGAGGAGCCGCCCGTCTCCGCGCGATCCAGATCGATCCGCGCCCGGCCGACCAGCAAGGGAAATAGGTTGAGCCGCGCCTTCATGTCGCCCAGCTCGGCCGATCCGAAGCGCGCCTCCGCCAGCCGGGCGGACCAGATGCTGCCCCGCACCTCGCGCACCGAAAGGCCCGCGCTGCCCAGCCCCATCGCCCCCAGCATGATCCGCATCGGGAAAAGCGCGATCAGGGCCAGCACGAGCAGCGCCAGGAACAGGACGACGCGACGGACGGGAAGGCGGATCATGGCGCGCGCGTCCGCAACGTGGCTTCGACGGCAAGCGTCGCATCATTGTTGGTGGTGGCGTTAAGCCCTTCGACCACCAGCCCGTCCCGCCGCTCCATATCGGCGAGCCAGGCGAAGAAGGCCTGCGGGCGCACCGCGTTGATCACGACCGTCGCCTGCGCCGCGCTGACCGGATCGACGCGGGCGACGGTGAAGCCCGCCTCCCCCGCTCGCTGGCCGATCCACTTGTCGATCGGGGCCGGCAGCGCCTTCGGCTTCCCCCGTTCCAACGCGGCGATCGCATCGGCCTGCACCTGCGCCTCGCCACGGGCGGTGACGGCGCGATCGTAACGCGCGCGGGAATCGGCCAGCGCATCGCCCATCGGCCGGACGAGCAGCAGCCAGCCAAGCGTAAGCAGCAGCAGGCCCGCCATCACCGCGAGCATGATGCGCTCACGCTGGGAACGCTGGCTCCACCAGGGACGGAAACGTTCGATCATCGGGCTTCTTCTCATTGGCCGCGCACCGTCAGCTCGGCGATCTGCCGGCCGCCGCCCGATCGCGGTTCGCCGGCATCCGCCGTGAAGCCTTGCGCGGCGATGCGCTGCTGCAGGGCGGCGATGTCGCTGGCGGCGCTCGCCTCCACCGTTGCCCGCAGGCTGCCGTCGCGATCGTAGCGGAGCGATGAAAGCTCGATATTCGCGGTATCGCGCACCGCCGAGAACAAGGCGGCGGCCGTAGCGCCGAAGCCCATGCCGGCGCCGCGCAATTCGGCCAGCCGCTCGGCAAGCTGGGCACGGGCATTGACGATGCGGCCCGCGCGGGGAAGGGCCTTGGCCGCGATCACGCCGGTTTCGCGCTCCACCGCATCGGCCGCGACCGTGTAGCGCAGGATCAGCGCGCCCTGGATCAGCAGGGTCAGCAGGCAAAGCCCTGCCACCATCCAGGCCATGCGCCGCAGCGATTTCCAGTCCACTGCCCAGGGACGCCGCTTGGCGAAGGCCCCCTGCCTCAAATCGACCGGAATGGCGGCCAGCGCGCCGGCCAGCCCCGCCTCGACCGCCGCGTCGTCCAGTTCCTCCACCGGGCCATCGACGAGCGCATCGGCAACGACGCTTTCGGCCGCGAAGGCGATGCGGTCGCCCCGCACCAGGTGGAGATCACCCCGCGCCCAGCGCCGCGCGCCTTCGGCGGCCGGCGGGATCAGCAGGGTTTCGGGCACCACATGATCGGGATCGAGCGCGAGCGATTGCAGCCCCGCCACCCAGGTCGCCATCCGCGATCCCGAAACCAGCGCCATCGCCCGCGCGCCATCCTCGCCGGCCGGGCCGACCGCGATGTGGAGGCGATCGACCGGCTCGGCCGCGACATCTGCGGCGGCAAGCCTGGCGGCGGCGGCAGCCTGCGCCTGCGAAAGGTTCGGCAGGTCGAGCCAGTGGACGGTGACGTCGGGGCCGGGCGCCACCGCGACGATCCGCTCGTCCTCCCCCTCCCCCACGGCCGGGATATCGCGCCCACGGCCGACGACGGCGCCACCGGCGATCCGCAGCCAGCCGCCCAGCGGCGCGCCCTCGTCGCCGGGGAACAGCAGCAGGTAGCGATCGTCGCTCATTCGTCGCTCCCCCAGCTGCGCGCCACGATCCGCGCCGGCGCCAATGCCCCGTCGATCAGCGCCGTCTCGCTCAACTGCGCGCCGCCGATTTCCACGTCAAGCTCCAGCCGGAACCAGCGGGTGCGGAGCGAAACCTGGCTCATTGCCTCCATGTCCGGCGTATCGCCGCGGGCGGTGAAGAGGTTCCAGAAATCGACCGAGCTGTTCCAGCCATCGGCCGGGCGCTGGGCGAGGATCTGGCGCGCGCGGTTGAGATCGATCCGTTGGGGCATCAGCATGGCGATGAGCGGGGCCTGATCCATGGCAAGCGTGTTGATGTTGATCGGCGAAAGATCGGTATTGGGCAGCACGCACACCCATGGGCGGAGCAGCCGATAGATTTCGGGCGTGACGCCGGCGACCGCGCGCAGCTCGCTGACGTCGCCCAGCAGGGTGTTGGCGGCGCGATAGGGCGTCGCCGACTGGAGGTAGAAATCATCCTCCGCCCCATCGGGATTGGGAGCCGCATCGGCATCGATCCAGTCGGCGAGCGAGGCGGCGACGCGGCGCGAATCTGTGGGGTCGATGCCCAGCGCTTCCATCAGCGCGATGAACTGGCGGATGCCAAGCTCGCGCGGCGCATAATCGCCGGCCAGCAAGCCTTCGGCGACGCTGTTGAGGTTGAAGCAGTTGCCGCCGTCGAACAGGGTGGCCGAAACGATCCCTTCCGGCAGCGGCACGGCAAAGGCCCGCCCGTTCCAGCCGCCGGCCAGCGTGGTCTTGCCCGTATCGCGCCCCGCCAGCACGCCCATGCGATCGAGCGTCATCGCCTCGGCCGCCAGCGCATAAGCGCGCGCCTGATCGATCGCGGCGCCGTTGGCGGCAAGCCGGGTGGATAGGCGAAGCTGCTCCAGCGCCGCGACGGCCAGCACCGATATCACCGCCACCAGCAACAGCACGGTGAGCAGCGCCCCGCCGCGTTCGGCATGCCCCCGCCCCTTCACGGCCCGTTCCCCGTGCCGGTGAGGAAGAGCTGGCGGACGGGGCCGATCCCTTCGATATCGATCACCGCTTCCACGGCGTCCGGCATCGCCTCGGGCCGCTCCGGGTCCCAGCGATCGCGCCATTCGCCCTTGCGGCGGTAGCGCATGGTGAGCGACTTCACGCCCCGGATGACGGTGCCCGGCCGGGAAGGCTGCGCGCCATCGAGCATCGGCCAGGTCAGCCGTTCGATCCGGTCGTCGACCAGGCGATATTCGACGCGCTGGAGCGAGGCGCGCGCCGCCGATCCGCCGTTGCTCCAGCCCCGCCGGACGAAGCCGAGCGCGACGGCGCCGGGGCCGCCGCCTTCGCCGGTGAAGGCGACCTGGCGGACGCCGCCCTCGTCCCGCACCATGCGCGGCGCCGCCTGCGCGAGATCGGACGTCATGATGGCACCCACGCGGCGGATCGCGGCAATCTCGCCCAGCCGCTCGCGCGATGCCTCCTGCGCCCGCACGCTGAAGCCCAGCAGCGCCACCCCGGCCGAGGCGAGCAGCCCGAAGATCAGCAGCGAGATCATCAGCTCGACAAGCGTGAAACCGTGTTCGGCGGAACGCCGCAGGGACGCGAAGCCGTGTTCGGTGGAGCGCCGCGGAGACGTGAAGCCGTGTTCGGCGGAACGCATCACGGGCCTGAAGCCGTGTCCCCCCCTGGGCGCCGGGCGGGTCATTGCAGCGCCCTGAACACGGTGAGCGAACCCGCCGGGCGGCCGGCATCGTCAGTGACGGCGATGTCGATCTGCTGAAGGTTGAGATCGGTGGCGCGGACGGAGCGGCGCGTCCACGTCCATTTGCGGCCGCCATTCTCCTCCCGCCCGCGCGCTTCGCCGAATGACGGCGCGACGGGATCGGTCAAAGCCTCCACCGCCAGGTTGCGGGCGACGATCTGGCCGATCGTGCGGTCCGCAAGCACCCCCGTGCTGGTGAGCGTCGCGCCCTCCAGCCGCAGCAGGGCAAGCGCCGCGATGCTGAACACCGCCAGCGCGACCATCAGCTCGATCAGCGTGAAGCCGTATTCGGCGGAACGCCGCGGGAACGTGAAGCCGTGTTCGGCGGAACGCCTAGAAGACGTGAAACCGTGTTCGGCAACGGCGTGGCGATCAGGAGCCGACATCGATCGTCCCGTCGGCGTCGATATGCACCGTCACCCGCGTGCCGTTGCGCACCAGCGCGAGATCGAGCGGCTCGGAAAGGCCGGTGGTGTCGAAGATCACGCGGGCGCGGCCGGCATCGCCGACGATGGCCTGCGCTCCTTCCCAATCGCGATCGTCGAACGGCCTTTCATCCAGCCGCCGCCAGCCGCGCCGTTCGCGCCGTTCGAAGCCATAGCCGTCGGCCGTCACCCACAGCGCCATCTCGTGCGCCTCGATCACGGCGGCATCCTGCGCGGCGCGGACACGGGCGGCGAACCGCTCCGCCTGATCGCGCAGGTCGCCACGCGGATCGGGCATGGCCAGCACCACCGCCCCGGTCAAAAGGCCGATGATCGCGATCACCACCATCAGCTCGACAAGCGTGAAGCCGTGTTCGGCAGAACGCCGCAGGGACCTGAACCCGTGTTCGGCGGAACGCCGCGGGGACGCGAAGCCGTGTTCGGCGAGGCGCTTGCGAGCGCCATGCTCAACGGCGCGGCTCACTTGAATGCTCTCCGGGCGCTGGCCTATTTCCAGTTGCCAATATCGGCATCGTCGCCCTCGCCGCCTTCGCGGCCGTCGGCGCCGTAGCTGAAGATGTCGAACGCGCCGTGCTGGCCGGGCGAGGCATATTGATAGGGATTGCCCCAAGGGTCTTCCGGCAGCTTCTTCACATAGCCGCCCCGGCGATAGCGTTCCGGCCGGGTGAGCGATGCCGGCGGCGCAACCAGCGCCTGCAGGCCATCGGCCGTGCCCGGATAGGTCAGATTATCGAGGCGATACATCTCCATCGCCTGTTCCAGCAGGGAGATATCGGCCTTCGCCTTTTCCACGCGGGCCTTGTCGCCGCTGGGCAGCACGTTGATCGCGACGATGGTGGTGAGCAGGCCGATGATGACGATCACCACCATCAGTTCCACAAGCGTGAAGCCGTGTTCGGCGGAACGCCTCGGAGAAGCGGAGCCGTGTTCCCGCCGGTCCCGGCGCCGGCGGCGCGTCTTGGCGGTCTGTTCGAGAATTTCCATGGATGTCCTCATGCGCCCGCAAGCGTATCGAGCTGAAGAATGGGAAGGAGAATGGACAGAACGATTATAGCGACGATTCCGCCCATCAGCACGATGATGGCCGGTTCCAGCAGCGAAAGCGCAGCGCTGGTAAAGGCATCGAATTCGCGTTCCAGATAGTCGGCCGCCCGTTCCAGCATGATATCGAGCTTGCCGGCGGCCTCGCCCGAGGCGGTCATGTAGACGAGCAGCGGCGGGAACACGCCCGCCCGGCGGAGCGCCACCGAAAGGCTGCCGCCGCCCCGGATCGCCTCGACGATATCGGCAGACGCGGCCCGCAGCGCGCGGTTGTGAATCGTGCCGGTCGTCAGCGCAAGCCCTTCCAGCAGGGGCAGCCGGCTCGATACCATAGTGGAAAGCGTGCGGGCCATGCGGGCGGCGTGGAGATCACGGACCAGCCGGCCGATCAGCGGGATGCGCAGGATCGAACGATCCACCGCCATGCGGATATGCGGCTCCCGGAGGCCGCGCCAGCCGAGAACGCCAAGGCCCGCGATAAGAAGGGCCAACGCCCACCACCAGTTGCGCAGGAAGTTGGAGATGCCGATGACGATGCGGGTGAGCAGCGGCAGATCCTGCCCGACGCTGTCGAACTGGGCAACGACCTGCGGCACCACGAACACCATGAGGGCGAACACCACGCCCACCGCCACCAGCGCGAGGATGGTGGGATAAGCCAGCGCCGTCATCACCTTGGCGCGCACCGCCGCCTGCCGCTCCAGGAGATCGGACAGGCGATCGAGGATGGTGGGCAGGCTGCCCGAGCTTTCGCCCGCCGCCACCATCGCGCGATAGAGCGGTGGAAAGCTCCTGGGCTCGCGCGCCATGGAATCGGAAAGGCGCCGGCCTTCCACCACCCCGGCATGGACATTCTCCAGCACGCGGCGGACATGCGGCTGCTCCGCCTGCCGGGCGATGGTGCGGAGCGCCTCCTCCAGCGGGGCGACCTGCGCCAGGGTGGCCACCTGGCGCGTGAAAAGGGTGAGTTGCTTGGCCGAGAGCCGGCGCTTCAGCGCGGGCGCGCCGGCCCGCGACAGGAGCGACGGCGCGGGCACGGTCTCCGATCCCTGCTCGATCCTGACGACATAGAGCTTGCGCGCCTCCAGCTTGGCGCGGCCCTCGTTCGGCGTATCGGCGCGCACGCTGCCCCGGCGTTCCCGCCCGCCGGTATCCAGCGCGACATAATCATAATTAGGCATCGATCGCCTCGCGCCGGGTGATGCGCACGGCTTCCTCGGCCGTGGTCCGCCCTTCCAGCACCAGCGCGCGGGCGGCCGCCGTCAATGTCGGCGCGTTGCGGAAGGCATGGGCGGAGATCGCCGTCTCGTCGCCACCCGCGTTGATGAGGCCGCGTATCGCATCGTCGATGCGCACCGCCTCATAGACGCCGATGCGCCCCTTATAGCCGGTATGGCTGCACGCATCGCAGCCCTTCGCCTCATGGATCACCGTGCCCGGCGCGATCCCCAGCAGCGCCGCGATCGAGGCCGGCGCCTCGACGGCATGACGGCAGACCGGGCAGAGCCGCCGCACCAGCCGCTGGGCGATCACGGCGCGCAGGGTGGAGGCGAGCAGGAAAGGCTCCACCTTCATGTCCCGCATGCGGGTGATCGCGCCGACCGCATCGTTGGTGTGGACGGTGGAAAGCACGAGATGGCCGGTGAGCGAGGCCTGGACGGCGATCTCTGCCGTCTCGCGATCGCGGATCTCGCCGATCATCACCACGTCCGGGTCCTGGCGCAGGATGGCGCGCAGGCCGGCGGCGAAGGTCAGGCCGACCTTGGCGTTGACCTGCGTCTGGCCGACGCCCTCGATCGCATATTCGACCGGGTCTTCCACCGTCAGGATGTTGCGGCTGCCGTCGTTCAGCAGGCGCAGGCCGGCATAGAGCGTCGTCGTCTTGCCCGATCCGGTCGGTCCGGTGACGAGGATGATGCCGTTGGGCTCGCCGATGGCATCCCGGAACGCCGCGAGGATGGCCGGCGGCATGCCCAGCACGTCCAGCTCGATCCCGGCATTCTCCTTGTCGAGGATACGTAGCACCACCCGCTCGCCCGCCCGGCTGGGCAAGGTGGAAACGCGCACGTCCAGCAGCTTGCCGCCCAGCGTAAGGCCGATGCGGCCATCCTGCGGCACGCGGCGTTCGGCGATGTCGAGGCGGGCCATCACCTTGATGCGGCTGACGACCACGGGCGCGACATGCGGCGGCATGCGCAGCGTCTCACGCAGCACGCCATCGATCCGCATGCGCACGATCAGGCCGGTTTCATATGGCTCGATATGGATGTCGGAGACGCCCTGCCGCGCGGCATCGGCGATGATGCCGTTGATGAGGCGGATGGCCGGCGCATCGTCCGCCGAATCGAGCAGGTCGTCGGCGGTCGGCAGGTCGGTGGCCAGCATCGCCAGTTCGTCGCCCAGCCCGAGCGATCCGGCGGCATCGGCGGCCGCCTGCCCGTCCATGGCATAGGCTTCGGAAAGGATGCGGTCGAACCGGTCGGCGGAGACCTTCTCCACGCCGAAAGGGCGGCCGAAGCTGCGCCGAAGCTCGATCAGCGCGCGCGGATCGCCGCCCTCGCGGAGCGCGACGGTCACTTCCTCGCCCGCCATCAGGGCCACGCCGAAACGGCGCGCGAAGGCATAGGGGATGGCGATGCCGGCGGCCGCGGGGCCAACGCCCCCCTCCGCCGGCTGATCGCCACGCGCGATCCTCATTGCTCGCCCTTCGACGGCGGCACCGGCACGGGCCGCACCACTTCGCGCGAGGAGCGGACGGACGGCGTTATGATCTCGGGCCGGGCCGGAACCGCACCCGGCGCAGGCGGCTCCGCCCCCATATAGCCGCGCACCATCTCGTCGATCGTCGGCTCGCGCTCGGGCCGCTGGGCGGCCTGCATGTCGCGGATATAGCCGTAGCGCTGCGCGGCAACGATGCGGGCATCCTCGGCGCTGCGCACGATGCGCGGGCGGATGAAGACCATCAGGTTGGTCTTGGTGCGCGAACGCGATCGGGATTTGAACAGCTCGCCGATGCCGGGAATGTCGCTCAGCAGCGGAATCCGCTCGATCGTCTTGCGCTCATTGTCGTCCAGCAGGCCGCCCAGCGCGATGATCTCGCCATCGTCGACGGTGACGGTGGTCTCGATCTCGCGCTTGTTGAGGATCAGCTCGCTATTGTCGTTGGAGACCGGCCCGGCGATCGAGCTCACCTCCTGCCGCAGGAACAGCTTGATCGCGCCGCCCGCGTTGATCTGGGGCTTCACCTCCAGCTGCACGCCGACATTCTGCCGCTGCACCGTGCGGAAGGCATTGTCGAAATTGTTGCTGAGCGCCTGGCCGGTGGTGACGGGGATTTCCTGGCCGACCAGCAGCTTCGCTTCCTGATTGTCCAGCGTCATCACCGACGGCGTCGACAGGATGTTCGATTCCGTATCCGAACGCACCGCATTGACGATCGCGCCGAAGATGGTGCCGTTGTCGGTCTTGCCGCCCAACCCGAAGAAGCCGCCGCCCGCCCCCAGGATCGAGGCGACGGCCGCCTGCGCGAGCTGATCGGCCACGCCGCCGCTGTTGGTGGTCGTGGTGGTCGTGCCGTTATCGGTGGTGGTCGTCGTGGTGTTCAGTTCCCGCGCGCCGATGGCGCCGGCAATGGTCAGCAGGTTGGGCGCGGTATTGGAATAATTGGTCGCGGCGAAGGGGATGGCGCTGCCCTCCAGCCCGCCCAGCAGGAACTGCACGCCCAGCTTGCGGGCGGCATTGTCCGAAATCTCGACGATGATCGCTTCGACCAGCACCTGCTCGCGCCGGGTATCGAGCTGGCGGATCACCTCGCCCAGCGTGCGCTGCATGTCGCTGGGCGCGGAAACCACGATCGCGTTCGCGCCTTCGAAGCGCGCGATGACCGGCTGGCCGCGTCCCACAGGCGCGGCGCTGGAAGTGGCGGGGGCCACCGCTTCCACCACTTCGGCAGGGGCGTTGTTGCCGCCGTTCCTGCCGCCGCCGGAACGGCCGCGCGACGGCGTGGTCGAGGAGGAAGCCGGCGTCACCGGCTGGCCGACAAGCTGCTGGAGAACCGGCAGGAGCTGCGCCGCATCGGCATGTTCCAGGAAGATCACGCGGATCTCGCTGCCCGTCGCCGCCCGCCGGTCCAGATCCTCGGCGATCTGCGCGAGGCGCGCCACCGTGCGCGGATCGCCGCGCAGCGCGATCGAGTTGGAGCTGTCGATCGCGACGACGGACACGCCCGGCCCGGCAGGCGCGGCGGCGGCGCCGTCCCCACCGCCACCGCCCGCGCGCGGTGCCTCGGCCAGGGCCTGCAGCGACTGGGCGATTTCCCGCGCGCCGGCATTGCGCAGCGCGATCACCTGGGTGGTGGCGGCATCGCGATCGATGCGGTCGATCAGTTCGCGGATGCGGCGGATATTGTCGGCGAAGTCGGCGACGACCACGGCGTTGCCGGTGCGATTGGCGGTAACCGATCCCTCGCGGCTGACGAGCGGGCGGATCGTTTCCATCGCCGATGCGGCATCGATCGTCTGGAGGCGGAAAACCTCGGTCACGAAGCTGTTGCTGGACGTGCCCCGCGTGCCGACCCGGCCCGGCTGGGCGGCGGCGGTATCGGCCGGCTGGACGCGGAACGCGCCCCCGGACGTCGGCACCGCGACCAGCCCGTTGGCGCGCAGCGTGGAGAGGAACACGTCGAGATATTCGGTGCGGGACAGGGGCCGGTCCGTCACCACCGATACCTTCCCCTGCACGCGGGGATCGATGATGAAGGTGCGGCCCGTGACGCGGGCGGCATCCTGGATGAAGGCGCGGATATCGGCATCGCGCAGGTTGAGCATCTGCTGGGCCGCCCCCGGCGAGGCCAGAGCGAGCGCGAGCGCCGAGACGAGAACCAGACGCTTCATTGACCAGCCTTCACCCGCAGGGAGACGATGCGCCCGCCCCGTTCAACTTCCACCGGAATATCACCTCCCTGCTGGAGGCGCGATTGCAGCCGCGTGGCACCGCCGGCATCGGAAACGGGCTGGCCATCCACCGACATCAGCACGTCGCCGGGCTGGAAACCCGCCGCGCGAAAGGCGTTGCCGCCGCCCTTGGGCTGCAGCACCACGCCATCGACCGCGCCGTTGCGCAGGCGCGGCGTGGCGGCGGTTTCGTCCATCAGCGGCAGGGGCGCGGGCGTCGGGCCCTTGGCGTCATAATTGTCGCCAGCGGCCACCACCGGGCTCGGGATGCCGGCCGCTCCCTCCGCCCCGGCCTGGGCCACGGCTTCCGCCGGGGTGGACTGGTCGAGATAGACCATCTCGTCCGTTCCTCCGCGCTGCACGGTGATATTGTCGAACCCGACCGCCTTCAGCGTGACGCCCGGCAATATCTCCTCGCCCACGGCGAAGCTCGCCTGGCTGCCGTCCGGCAGGCCGATGATCGCCGATCCGCGGCCGGACGCCTGATCGGCCCGCGTGCCGAACAATTTGATGTCCAGCGCCGTGACCGCCACCGGCCCCTGTGTATCGGCGAGGCGGAAAAAAGGATCGAATGCGCCGAGGATCGAAACGGGGGCCCCGACGGCGCGGTCCGCCGCGCGCCAGCCGCCGACCGGGCCGACCGGCGTCACCACCGCATAAAGCAGGCGCGCGCCCTGCACCGCCAGCAGGGCAAGCAGCAGGATTTCCGCGATATTATAGGCCGAGTAACGCGGCAATCGGCGCAGCAGGCGTTGGGCGCGCCGATCGAAAGACAATTGCATCAAATACCACCCCTGCGCCGCCCGCTAGCGCTGCATTATGACAGGTCCGTGACGTGCTGTTAACCACGGGCTTCACCCGTCCTAGCCGGGCATTGTTGAGGATTTGTCACCAGCCTCGTCAAGCCATGGCCGCGACGAGCCACAGCGGCCATGCGACGACTGCCATCAGGGCGCCCAACGGCACCTCCTGATCGGCCCGGATGCTGTCGCCGCGAAGCCGGCGGACGCCCAGCAGCGCGAGGCCGACCGATGCACCGCCCAGCAGCACCAGCGGCAGCGCCTGCCAGCCCAAGGTCAGGCCGATCGCCCCCAGCAATTTGGGATCGCCGCCCCCCATGCCGGTGCGGCCCCGCGTGACGCGATAGAGGATCGCGATCACCGCCAGCCCCGCGAACCCGGCCAGCCCGCCGATCAGCCGATCCGCCATCGGCGGGGCGATCCCCGCAAGGCCGGCGCCCACACCGACGACGGCCAGCGCCGCGACCAGCTCGTCCGGCAGCCAGAAATGATCGACATCCAGTGCGATGAGCGCGACCAGCAGCCAGCCGAACATGGCGCCGCACAGCCCCTCCAGCCCCGGCGCGGCCAGCAATGATACCAGGCCGATGCCCCCGCAGGCGAGTTCGATCAGCAGATGGCGGCGATCGATAGGCGCGCCGCAATAGGCGCAGCGCCCCCGCCGCAGGAGGTGGCCGAACACGGGCAGCAGATCGACGACGCCAAGCCGGTGGCCGCAGGCGTCGCAGGCCGATCGCCCCCGCATCACCGATTGGCCGCGCGGCCAGCGCAGCGCCAGGGCCGCGAGAAAGCTGCCGGCGACGAGGCCCAGAATCGCGCCCAGCGCCGGCAATATCCAGGACATGTCCCATCCCGCCCCGATCGGATCGGGCAGGATCATGGCAGGGGCGCAAAAAGCCGAATCATCGCGCCACGCCTATTACAGCGCGGCGCTGCAGCCCAACCGATTTCCGCGCTAAGGGGTCAGCGCGAAACGAAGCTCACCTGCGCCAGCGCCGCGCGGGCGACCTTGTCGGTCGTGGTGACGGTGCCGTCGCCCAGCGTGACCTCATAATGATGGCGCGAGCGCAGCGCCTGCCGCCAGCTTTCGGCGGCCAGCTCGGGCCGCCCCGTGGCCGCATAGACGCGGCCGAGGTTGATCAGCCGGGCAGGATCCTCGGCGGAAACGCCGCGCATCGCGCCAAGCTGTCGCTCGGCCACAGTCCAGTCGCCCCGGTCGATCGCCGCTAGGCCGAGCGCGCCGACTTCATAGCCCGTCTCCACACGCGGGGCCGGCTGGCTGTGGGCGGCGGCAGGAATGGCGATCAACGCCAGCGACATCAACCCAAGACCGCGCATCATCTCCTCCAAGCAAAACTGATCAATTATAGAGATGAATGTTACACGGATATGACACGGCCACAACCGGCCGCATCCGGCGATTTCGCTCTTTGCAAGCAGTCGTTTCGCAGCCGCACACCAATCGCGATGAGTTGCTGCGGGACATCTTGGATTCGCAGAAAATCTCGCCTATCGGCGCATGATGCACCGCCGCAAAGGCAGGTGAAACAATAACGTCATGCAACCGTCACTCGGGAGCCATGCAGATTTCTCCGGCGCGTCATGAGGGGAGGCCATTGGCACGCCATCCGCTAAAAAGGGGATATGAAGTGAAAAAGTTACTGCTGGGCTGCGCCGTTGCAGCTCTGGCGGCGCCCGCCGCTTACGCCCAGTCCACGGGCTCGATCGACTTCGAGAATCAGGAAATCGTCGTCACCGGCGTCGCCGGCCCCAAGGCCGTCGCCGGCGTGAACACGCCCGACACGCCCAAGGCCAAGGTCGTCCTCACCCAGGAGATCATCGCCCATCAGGTGCCCGGCCAGTCGGTGAATGACATCATCAATCTGGTTCCCGGCGTCAGCTTCCAGAACAACGATCCGTTCGGCTCGGCCGGCGGCAAGATGTCGATCCGCGGCTTCGACAACACGCGCATCTCGCAGACGTTCGACGGCCTGCCGCTGAACGACACGGGCGGCTATGCGCTCTATTCGAACCAGCAGATCGACCCCGAGCTGATCGATCAGGTGAACGTCAACCTTGGCACCACCGACGTGGACAGCCCCACCGCCGCCGCCTCGGGCAGCACGGTGAACCTGCGTTCGCGCAATCCTTCCCAGGATTTCGGCGTGAAGGTGGTCAGCTCGGTCGGCGAATATGATTTCTTCCGCGTGTTCGGCCTGGTCGACACCGGCGAATTCACCTCGTTCGGCACCCGCGCCTGGTTCTCCGCCAGCAGCGCGACCAACAATGCGATCTATGGCGGCTACGGCAAGGTCGACAAGCAGCAGTATAACTTCAAGATCTACCAGCCGGTCGGCGACAATGGCGATTTCGTGTCGCTCGCCGGCCACTGGAACCAGAACCGCAACAACTTCTTCGGTTCGGTTCCCCTGCGCACCGATGTCGCGGGCGGCCGGGTCGTCGGATCGGCTTCCAGCAACCGCTTCCCGATCACCAAGGACGAGCGCTTCTACGAAGTCGCCCGCTGCACCGTCACGCCGGCCACGCCGGGCGTGAAGGATACCGCCAACAGCTGCGGCTCGCTCTACGAATATCGGTTCAATCCGTCCGACACGGGCAATATCCGCCTGAGCTCGCGCTTCACGCTCAGCGACGGCCTCGTCCTGACCGTCGATCCCAGCTACCAATATACCAAGGCCAATGGCGGCGGCACGGTGGAAGCCATCGAGTCGGCATTCAAGATCGGCGACCAGTTCTTCCCCGGCTATTTCGGCGGCAAGCCCTATGTCGGCGCCGACCTGAACGGCGATGGCGATACGCTGGATACCGTCCGCATGCTGGCCCCCAGCCAGACCAAGACGGATCGCCTCGGCTTGATCGCCTCGCTGCGCTACGACATCGACGATCATAACACCGTCCGCCTTGCCTACAGCTACGATCGCGGCCGCCATCGCCAGACCGGCGAAGTCGGCTTCCTCGACGCCTACGGCAATGCGATCGACGTGTTCCCGGTCGACAATCCCGTGCTGGGATCGGACGGCAACCGCCTGCAGAAGCGCGATCGCCTGTCCTATGCGATCCTGCACCAGGTCTCGGGCGAATATCGCGGCGAGTTCTTCGATGAACGCCTGACCGTCAATGCCGGCCTGCGCGCGCCCTTCTTCAAGCGCAACCTGAACCAATATTGCTTCACCAGCAGCAACAGCGGCTTCGTGGATTGCATGCGCGGCAACGACGCGGCCGAAGATGCCTATGCGGCGGCCAACCCGAACTTCGCCCGCCCGCAGAAGCGCGTCTTCAATTATGACAAGCTGCTGCCGACCGCCGGCGTCGTGTTCAACGTGATGCCGAAATTCAGCGTCTTCGGTAATTATTCGAAGGGCGTTCAGGTTCCGGGCACGGACAACCTCTACCAGTCCTTCTGGTATGCGCCGGGCACCGACGCCGCCGATCCCTCGCCGGAAACGACGGACAATTTCGACCTCGGCGTCCGTTACACGTCGGGCAAGATCCAGGCCCAGCTCTCCGGCTGGTATACGAACTACAAGAACCGCCTGGCTTCGTCCTATGACTTCGAACAGAATGTCACGATCTACCGGAACCTCGGCAAGGTCGAGAAATACGGCGTCGACGGCAGCATCTCCTACCAGCCGATCCCGGAAGCCTCGTTCTACGTCTTCGGTTCCTATCTGAAGTCGAAGATCAAGGACGATGTCGTCATCGGCCGCAATGGCGCCGGCGATCCGATCTATGGCCAGACGGCCGGCAAGCGCGAATCGGGTGCGCCGACCTTCACCTTCGGCGGGCGCGCCCAGGGCACGCTCGGCCCGGTGCAGCTCGGCGTCCAGGCCAAGCGGACCGGCCCGCGTTATGTGAACGACCAGAATCTTCCGGTCTTCCAGAGCGGCGTGCAGGTCTATGGTGCCAAGGCGCCGGCTTATACGCTGGTCGATCTCGATGCCCGCCTCTCGCTGGAATGGGCTGGCCTGAACGACAAGACCTACTTCCAGCTCAACGTCACCAACCTGTTCGACAAGCTCTACGTGGGCGGCTTCGACGGGACGACGTCGAACACCACTGTCACGACGGCCCAGATCGGTGCGCCGCGCACCGTGATCGGTTCGATCATCATCGGCTTCTGATCCTTCAGGCCGATATAAATATGGCGGCCGTCCTTCGGGGCGGCCGCTTTTTTTGCGCCCGTGCCGGGTTTTTCAGTCGACCGCTTCGTCCTGCGCCACGCCCCACAGGCTGCGCGTCTCGATATAGCCGCGCCGGCCCTTCACGTCGAAGCGGCACCAGCCGCCGCCGCACTTGTCGACCTTTCCGATCACGCCGGGGGCCACCCGCCATTCCAGCCGCGAGCCGCCATCGGCCTTGGCGTGAAGCTCCCCCGTCTGGCCGACGACGATTGCGGTGCGCTGTTCGGACAATAATATGCCCTTCACCCAGCCGCGCTCGCCCTCCGGGTCTTCCACGCGGCGCCAATCCTCGTGCACCTGGATCACGCGCAGCGGCAGGCCGGGGCGGACATATTTCCACGTCGCCGGATAATTGGTGCCGGGGCCGGTGCGCATCAGCGCCTCGCGCGCGGCGATCGAAACCCAATAAGGCACCTGCCGGCGCTGGGCCTCCGCCGCGCTCGCGCCCAGCGCCGCCGCGACCATGAAGCCCGCAACCGCCGCCCGCATCCATTTCCGCATTCACCTACCCCCGTCAGCACGGACCCGATCACCCCGTTCTAGAGCCATTTCTCGCGGAGCGGAATCCTCAGGCCATGCAATGGCGGCAACATGCTGATGCTTGACGGCGGCGGCGCCCCATGCCTAGCGCATGTCATGGCCGAGCCCGTCCGCCCCGACCGCCCGAAGATCGCCGTCACCCGCCGGCTGCTGCCCGAGACGGAAGCGCGCATGGCCGAGCTCTACGACGCCAGCTTCAACGAGGGCGATCGCCCGATGGATCGCGCCGCCCTGATCGCGGCGATGGCCGATTGCGACGTGCTCGTCCCCACCGTCACCGATGCGATCGACGCCGCCCTGATCGATGCCGCCCCGCCCCGGCTGAAGCTGATCGCCAATTTCGGCAACGGCGTCGATCATATCGATCTCGCCGCCGCTCGCGCGCGCGGCATCATCGTGACGAACACCCCCGGCGTGCTGACCGAGGACAGCGCCGACATGACGATGGCGCTGATCCTTTCCGTGCCGCGCCGGCTGGCCGAGGGGGAGAAGCTGGTGCGATCCGGCCAGTGGACCGGCTGGAGCCCCACCGGCATGCTGGGCCATCGCATCGGCGGCAAGCGGCTTGGCATCATCGGCATGGGGCGGATCGGCCAGGCCATCGCCCGGCGCGCGCGCGGCTTCGGCCTGTCGATCCATTATCACAACCGCAACCGGCTGCCCTCGGTGATCGAGGAGGAGCTCGGCGCCAGCTTCCACGCCGATCTTGATGAGATGCTGGGCGCGGTGGATATCGTTTCCGTCAACTGCCCGCACACCGCCGCGACGCATCATCTGATCGACCGGCGGCGGCTGGGGCTGCTGGCGCGCCACGTCTATCTGATCAACCTCGCGCGCGGCGAGATCGTCGACGAGGCCGCCCTGATCGAGGCGCTGGAAAGCGGCCGGATCGCCGGCGCGGGCCTGGACGTGTTCGAACATGAGCCCGCCGTCGATCCTCGGCTGCTGGCGCTTTCCAACGTCGTGCTGCTGCCGCACATGGGCTCCGCCACCTTCGAAGGGCGCGCGGCGATGGGCGCC
The DNA here is from genome assembly GCF_003034225.1 of Edaphosphingomonas fennica. Taxonomy (GTDB): domain Bacteria; phylum Pseudomonadota; class Alphaproteobacteria; order Sphingomonadales; family Sphingomonadaceae; genus Sphingomonas_E; species Sphingomonas_E fennica. The sequence goes on along the minus strand of NZ_PHHF01000076.1, from coordinate 325,050 downwards.
AAGGTGATCGCCAATATCCGCGCCTGGTGGGATGGGCATCGCCCGCCGGATCAGGTGCTGGAAGGCTGGGCCTGATAAGCTCCGGGAACGTTCATCCCCGCCACGGGTTGAAGAATCGAATGGCGAGGAGACGAAGAATGGCGAAATTCTCCCCTATGGCGACGGGTTTGCTGCTGGCATCCAGCCTCGCGCTCGCGACCACCGCCTGCGCCGGAGACGGCAAGCGGGTGGTGAAAGGCGCGGCGATCGGCGGTGCGGGTGGCGCGGTCGTCGGCGCGGTGGTTCCGGGCATATCGACCGGCGAAGGCGCGCTGATCGGCGCGGCCGGCGGTGCCGTGGTCGGCGCGCTAGGCAAGGACGACAAGGGCCGCGAATGGTATCGCGACAGCGACGGCCGCAAATATTACATCGATAAGAAAGGCCGCCGCCACTATAAGTGACGGATCGGGAAGGGCGCGCGCCCTTCCCCCGGGATCAGACCCGCCGATCGGCCGTCGAGAAGAAATCGAGCGACTGCACGCCAAGCCAGCCATAGACATAATTGGCGTAGAACAGGCCGAACAGCACGGCCGAGACGATCGTGGTCCAGAAACATGCCTTGGCGAAGCTGAAGCGCGGCGGCGCGCTGTCCGCCTGGCCGGCGATGCGCGGTTCGGGCGCGCCCGCCGTGCGGGGGCGAAAGGGCAGCACCAGAAAGAAGCTCATGGCCCAGAACAGCGAGTAGATCGCCAATATGGACGTGAATTTCACTGCCGCCCCTCCCTTCAGACGCGGATGATCGAAACGTCGACGATCGGCTTCTTGCCGGTCCATTGCGTTGCGCGGCGGCGCACCGCCAGGCGGATCGCCTCGCGCAGCTTGGCCTCGTCCTTCGGGCCGTCCGTCGCCGCCTCCGCCGCCGCGAGGCGCGCATCGGCCAGGAAATCCTCGCGATCCTCCTCCACCGGCACGCCCTGAATCGCGATCGCGGGCTCGCCCCGCACATTCCCCCTCGCATCCAGCACAACCGTGGCGGAAATGAAGCCATGCAGCGAAATCCGCCGCCGCTCGTTCAGCGTGGCGCCGTCGGCCGGCAGGATCACGTCGCCATCCAGCACGAGGCGGCCGGTGCGCTCATGCCCCACCAGCTCCGGCCCATCGGGCGCAAGCCGGATGACCTGGCCGTTCTGCTGGACGATGCCGCGCGGCACGCCGCAGGAGGCCGCGAACCGCGCCTGTTCCGCCATGTGCCGCATCTCGCCATGGACGGGCAGGATGATCTCCGGCCGAATCCACTTATACATCAGCTCCAGCTCGGGCCGACCCGGATGGCCCGAGACATGGACGTGCGCCTGCCGATCGGTGACCATCAATATCCCGCGCTCGGCCAGCCTGTTCTGGATGCGGCCGATCGCGATCTCGTTGCCGGGGATCTGCTTCGAGGAGAAGACGACCGTGTCGCCTTCCGAAAGCTTGATCGGGTGGCTGTCGAAGGCGATCCGCGCCAGCGCCGCGCGCGATTCCCCCTGCCCGCCGGTCGCGACGATCATCACCTCGGACGGCGGCAGCCGCATCGCGGTTTCGAAATCCACCGTATCGGGAAAATCGCCCAGATAGCCGCACGCCTTGGCGACCTTGATGATCCGATCCAGCGAGCGGCCGGCCACGCAGAGCTGGCGGCCGGTATCCCGCGCCACCTGCCCCAGCGTCTGCACCCGCGCCGCGTTGGAGGCGAAGGTGGTGACGAGCACGCGGCCCTTCGCCTCGGCGATCACCCCGTCCAGCCCCTCGCGCACGGCGGCTTCGGAGCCCGAGGCGTCCTCGTTGAAGACATTGGTGGAATCGCAGACCAGCGCCAGCACGCCCTCGTCGCCGATCGCCTCCAGCTCGGCGGCGGTGGATGGCGTGCCGAGCAGCGGCTCGTCGTCCAGCTTCCAGTCGCCGGTGTGGAAGATGCGGCCATAGGGCGTATCGATCAGCAGCGCATTGCCTTCGGGGATCGAATGGGCGAGCGGGATATAGCTGACGCCGAACGGGCCGACCCGGAAGCTGCCTTCCTGATCGATCACATGCAGCTTCACCTTGTCGCCCAGCCCCTCCTCGTCCAGCTTGCCGCGGATCAGGCCGGCGGTGAAGGGCGTGGCATAGAGCGGCACGCCCAGGTCCGCCGCCAGATAGGGGATGGCGCCGATATGATCCTCATGCCCGTGGGTGAGGACGATGCCGACGAGATCCTTGGCCCGCTGCTCGATGAACTCCAGATCCGGCAGGATCAGGTCGATGCCCGGATAAGCCGGATCGGCGAAGGTAAGGCCGAGATCGACCATCAGCCACTTGCCCTGCGTGCCGTAGAGATTGACGTTCATGCCAATCTCCCCGGAGCCGCCGAGGGCGAGGAAAAGCAATTCGTTACCGGGTGTCGTCACTTTCGGGGAAATCCAATCCATCTATCCGGTCCAGGCCGGGATTCGCTTGGCCGGTCGAGCCCTATATCAGGAAAACGTCGCCGGCGTGGAGCAGATGCACGCTGCCGTCGGCCAGACGAAGCTTCAGCGCGCCGCTTTCGTCGAGCCCTTCGAACAGGCCGTCCACCACCTGCCCATCCGGTCCGGTGGTGCGGAGCGGGGTTCCCGGCGGATGGGCGCGCGCCAGCCATTCGCGGCGGATGGCGGCCAGCCCCTCGTTGCGCCAGCGCCCCAGCCAGCGGGCGAAGGCGTCGGCCAGATCGACCAGAAAGGCATCGGGATCGGGCGCGCCCAGGCCCGCGGCGGCAAAGCTCGCCGTGGTGCGGTCGAGCCCCTCGGGGCGATGCGCGAGGTTGACGCCGAAGCCGATGACGATCGCGCCGTCGCAGGACTCGAGCAGGATACCCGAAAGCTTCGCGCCGTCGAGCAGCAGGTCGTTCGGCCATTTGAGGGCGGTGCGCCCTTCCCCGCCATAAGCGAGCGCCACCTGATGCAGCGCGAGCGCCGCGACCATCGCCAGCGTGGCGGGCGAAGGATCGCCGGGCGCCAGGCGGACGATGGTGCTCGCATAAAGATTGCCCGGCGGCGACTGCCAGGCCCGCCCGTGGCGCCCGCGCCCGCCCGTCTGGGTTTCGGCACGGAGCCAGAAACCCTCGGGCTGGCCGGCACGGGCGAGCGCGGCGACGTCGTCGTTGGTCGATCCCGTCGCCTTTATCGTGCGGATGTCGGCGATCAGAACAGCGCCCGCGCCGCCGCCATGCTCGCCGCCCCCAGCGCCGGAATGGCAAGGTAGCCGAGCGGCGAGACGAACAGCGCGGAGAGCGCGATCAGCCCGCCTTCCAGCTTGCTTTCCGCCGGCGCGAAGGCCGGGGCGGGATCATCGAAATAGATCGTCTTGACGATCTTCAGATAATAGAAGGCGCCGATCACCGAGGTGGCAATACCGATCATCGCCAGCGGCCACATGCCGACGCCGACCAGCGCATCGAACACCAGGAACTTCGGCCAGAAGCCGAAGAGCGGCGGGATGCCGGCCAGCGAGAACATGAAGATCGCGAACGCCGCCGCCAGCGCCGGCCGCGTGCGCGACAGGCCGGAAAGGCTGGCGATCGTCTCGACCGGCTGGCCGCTCTCGTCGCGCATCTGGAGGACGCAGAGGAAGCTGCCAACCGTCATCGCGACATAGACGGCGAGGTAGGTCATCACCGCGGCCACGCCGTCCTGCGTGCCGGCGGCGAGGCCGAACAGCACAAAGCCGACATTGTTGATCGAGGAATAAGCCAGCAGGCGCTTAATGTTGGTCTGGCCGATCGCGGCGACGCCGCCCAGGATCGTCGAGGCGAGCGCCGCGAAGATCACGATCTGGCGCCACGCATCGGTCGCGCCGCCCATCGCCTCGATGGTGACGCGGGTGAGCAGCGCCATCGCCGCCACCTTTGGCGCCGTCGCGAAGAAGGCGGTCACCGGGGTCGGCGCGCCTTCATACACGTCCGGCGTCCACATGTGGAACGGCACGGCCGAAATCTTGAAGGCGAGGCCCGCGAGCACGAAGACCAGCCCGAACATCTCGCCCATGCCCAGCCCGTCGCCGAATGCGGCCGCGACGCCTTCAAACGCCGTGGTGCCGGTGAAGCCGTAGAGCAGCGAGATGCCGTAGAGCAGGATGCCCGAGGCGAGCGCGCCGAGGACGAAATATTTGAGGCCCGCTTCGGCCGACCGCGTATCGCGCCGCATGAAGCTCGCCAGCACATAGGCGGCAAGGCTCTGCAGCTCGAGGCCGACATAGAGCGTCAGCAGGTCGGTCGCCGAAACCATCATGCCCATGCCCACGCCCGAAAGCAGGATCAGGATCGGATATTCGGCGCGGACATTGCCGTTCCGCTCGAAGAAGTTGGGTGCCACGATCAGCGTTATCGCGGCCGCGATATAGATCAGCAGCTTGGCGAAGGAGGAGAAGCTGTCCGCCTGATAGAGGCCGTCGAAGGCGGAGCCGCCATGGCCCGCCGGGCCGAGCAGCGCCAGGGCGGCGGCCGCGAACAGCGCGACGGCGCCCCAGCTGATCGCCTTCGTCGCCTTGTCGCCGGCAAAGGCCGCGACCATCAGCAGCACGAGCGAGCCGAGGGAAAGGATAAGCTCAGGCAGAGTGAGCGCGAGGGACTGGGTAACAGGCATCAGTGGTGCGCCCCTTCATGCGCGGCGGCAGCGGGAATAACGGGCTTGCCGGCGGTGACATGTGCGTCGCCGGTGAAACCGGTCTTTTCCATGCGGGCGACGACGACGCCGATGTCGCGGCGGATCGGCTTCAGGAAGCTTTCCGGATAGACGCCCATCCAGAGCACGGCGAGGCCGATCGGCAGCAGCAGGGCGATCTCGCGCGCCGAAAGATCGGGCATCGCGGCGACATCCGCCTTGTCGAGCTTGCCGTAGCAGACCCGCGCATAGAGATAGAGCATGTAGCAGGCGCCGAGAATGACGCCCGTCGTCGCGACGAAGGCCACCCAGCTGCTCGCCTGATAGGCGCCCACCAGGCTCAGGAACTCGCCGACGAAGCCGGACGTGCCCGGCAGGCCGACCGAAGCCATGGTGAACAGCATGAAGAACAGCGCATATTTCGGCATGTTATCGGCCAGGCCGCCGTAACGCTCGATCTCCCGCGTGTGGAGGCGATCGTAGATCACGCCCACGCAGAGGAAGAGCGCGCCCGAAACCAGGCCGTGGCTCAGCATCACCAGCATCGCGCCTTCCAGGCCCTGCCGGCTGAACGCGAACAGGCCGATGGTGACGAACGCCATGTGCGCGACCGAGGAATAAGCGATCAGCTTCTTCATGTCGGTCTGTACCAGCGCGACGAGCGAGGTGTAGACGACAGCCACCATGCTGAGGCCCATCACCAGCCAGAACATCTGGACGGAGGCTTCCGGGAACATCGGCAGCGAGAAGCGGATAAAGCCGTAACCGCCCATCTTCAGCAGCACGCCGGCCAGAATCACCGAACCCGCCGTCGGCGCCTGCACGTGCGCGTCGGGCAGCCAGGTGTGGACCGGCCACATCGGCATCTTCACCGCGAAGGAGGCGAAGAAGGCCAGGAACAGCCAGGTCTGCGCCTCGACGGGGAAGTCATAGGCCATCAGCGTCGGGATGTCGGTGGTGCCGGCTTCCTGCGCCATCCACAGCATCGCCACCAGCATCAGCACCGAGCCGAGCAGCGTGTAGAGGAAGAATTTGTAGCTGGCGTAGATCCGGTCCGCGCCGCCCCAGATACCGATGATGAGATACATCGGGATCAGGCCGGCTTCGAAGAAGATGTAGAACAGGAACAGGTCCTGCGCCGCGAAGACGCCGATCATCAGCGCCTCCATCAGCAGGAAGGCGGCCATATATTCCGGCACGCGCTTCTCGATCGCCTCCCACGACGCGCCGATGCAGATCGGCATCAGGAAGACGGAGAGCACGATCAGCATCAGCGCGATGCCGTCGATGCCCAGCGCCCAGGAGAAGCGGCCGAACAGGTCGACATGCTCCACGAACTGCCACTGCGCGCCCGCCGGATCGAAGTTGATCCAGAGGATGATGCCCAGCGCCAGCTCGACGAAGGTCGTCAGCAATGCCGTCCAGCGCGCGCCCTGCGCATTCTGGAACAGGCAGGCCAGCGCCGCCAGCACCGGCAGCGCGATCATCAGGGTAAGGATGGGAAAGCCCGTCATATTCTTATCAGCCCGCCATCGCCCAGGTCGCCGCGGCCGCGAGGCCGAGCAGCATCACCAGCGCATAGGTATAGACATAGCCGGATTGGAGCCGGCGGGTGAGCGCGCCGCCGCCGACGATGACGTGCGCGACGCCATCGGGGCCGAAGCGGTCGATCGTCCCCTGGTCACCCCGCTTCCAGAAGAAGCGGCCGAGCGCGAAGGCCGGACGGACGAAGAGGAAATCGTAAAGCTCGTCGAAATACCATTTGTGCAGAAGGAAGTCGTAGAGGACGCGGAACGTCGCCGTGAAGCGCGCCGGGATCGTCGTGTCGATCAGATAGGCCCAGATCGCGATCAGCAGGCCCGTGATCATCACCACCGTCGCCGAAAGCTTCACCCACAGCGGCACGCCGTGCATCGCATGCATCAGGTGGCTGTCGAACGCGAGGCTGCCCTTCCAGAACTCCGCGCCATGCTCGGCATCGAGGAACGGCAGGTGGAAGATGAAGCCCGCAAGCACCGCGCCCAGCGTCAGCACCACCAGCGGCAGCAGCATCGGCCACGGGCTTTCATGCGGGTGATAGCCGGCGGTGCCGTGCTTCACCTGATCGATGCCGGCGTCATGCGCATGGGCATCGTGGCCGGCATCTTCCTCGGACGGCGCGTCATGATGGTCATGGCCGTGGCCATGCGCATCGTGAACGGCGTGCTGGATATGCTCCGACCCCGCCCAGCGCGGCTTGCCGAAAAAGGTGAGGAACATCAGGCGCCACGAATAGAAGCTGGTGAGCAGCGCCGCGAACACGCCGACGAAGAAGGCCAGGCCGCCCGCGGTCGATCCGCTGGCGAAGGCCGCCTCGATGATCGCATCCTTCGAATAGAAGCCCGCGAAGCCGAACAGGCCGGCCACGCCCACGCCGGTGATCGCCAGCGTGCCGGCCATCATCGCCCAGAAAGTGAGCGGGATATGCTTCCGCAGGCCGCCATAGAAGCGCATGTCCTGTTCATGGTGCATGGCATGGATCACCGAGCCCGCGCCCAGGAACAGCAGCGCCTTGAAGAAGGCGTGCGTGAACAGGTGGAACATCGCCGCGCCATAGGCGCCCACGCCCGCCGCGAAGAACATGTAGCCGAGCTGCGAGCAGGTCGAATAAGCGATCACGCGCTTGATGTCGGTCTGCGTCGTGCCCACCGTCGCCGCGAAGAAGGCGGTGGCGGCGCCGACATAGGTGACGACGTTCAGCGCGACCTGGCTGGTCTCGAACATCGGCGACAGGCGGCACACCATGAACACGCCGGCCGTGACCATCGTCGCCGCGTGGATCAGCGCCGACACCGGGGTCGGGCCTTCCATCGCGTCCGGCAACCAGGTGTGAAGGCCGAGCTGGGCGGACTTGCCCATCGCGCCCACGAACAGCAGCAGGCAGATCAGCGTCATCGTGTCGACACGGTGGCCCAGGAAGCCGATGGTCGAACCGGCCATGCCGGGCGCCGCTTCCAGGATCGCCGGGATCGAAACCGTGCCGAACACCAGGAAGGTGGCGAAAATGCCCAGCGAGAAGCCGAAATCGCCGACGCGGTTGACCACGAACGCCTTGATCGCGGCCGCCTTGGCGCTCGGCTTGTGATACCAGAAGCCGATCAGCAGGTAGGAAGCCAGGCCCACGCCTTCCCAGCCGAAGAACATCTGCACCAGGCTGTCGGCCGTCACCAGCATCAGCATGGCGAAGGTGAAGAGCGACAGATAGGCGAAGAAGCGCGGCTGGCTGTCGTCCTCCGCCATATAGCCCCAGCTATACAGGTGGACGAGGCTGGAAACGGTGGTGACCACCACCAGCATCACCGCCGTCAGCGTATCGACGCGCAGCGACCAGTCGACCGAAAGGCCGCCGGAACGGATGAAGGTCAGCACCGGCTCGACATAGGCTTCGGCGCTGCCGCCGAGGAAGCCCAGGAAGATCGGCCAGGAAAGCGCGCAGGAAACGAACAGCGCACCGGTCGTCACCGCCTTGGCGGCGACGTTGCCGATCATGCGATTGCCGAGGCCGGCGATGATCGCCGCGAGCAGCGGCAGGAAAACGATGAGCTTGATCACCGTCCGCCCTCCCGCAGGCGGGAGGGGAGCTCTACGCGAAGATCCACCATCATCCCTTCATCCGGTTGATGTCGTCGACAGCGATCGTGCCGCGGCCGCGGAAATAGATTACGAGAATGGCAAGGCCGATCGCCGCCTCGCCGGCGGCCACCGTCAGCACGAACATGGCGAACACCTGGCCGACGAGATCACCGAGGAAGGCGGAGAAGGCCACCAGGTTGATGTTCACGCTGAGCAGGATCAGCTCGATCGCCATCAGGATGATGATCACGTTCTTCCGGTTGAGGAAGATGCCGAACACCCCCGTCACGAACAGGATCGCCGAAACGACCAGATAATGCTGGATGCCGATCACAGCTCCACTCCCTGCCCGATAGGCTGGTTGACGTTGCGCACCGCATCCTCGGGACGACGCTTGACCTGATCGGCCACGTTCTGCGGGCGGGTGCCGCCGCGGGCGCGATGGGTCAGCACGATCGCGCCGATCATCGCCACGAGCAGCACGAGGCCGGCAGCCTCGAAGATGTAGAGGTAGCGCGTGTAGATCACGGTGCCGAGCGCCTCGATGTTCGGCACTTCGGCCGGGATCGGGGCGGCGGCGCGCGCCATGTCGATCGCGCCCGCGTTCCAGGCGGCGGTGGCGAACACGATCTCGGCCAGCAGCACCAGGCCCAGCAGCACGCCCAGGGGCGCGTAGCGGGCGACACCGGCGCGCAGTTCCGCGAAATCGATGTTCAGCATCATGACCACGAACAGGAACAGCACCGCGACCGCGCCGACATAGACGATGACGAGCAGCATCGCGATGAATTCAGCGCCGACGAGAACCATCAGCCCCGCCGCGTTGAAGAAGGCGAGGATGAGCCAGAGCACCGAGTGCACCGGGTTCCGCGCGGTCACGGTGAGCACCCCGGATGCGATCACCATGATGGCGAAAAGATAGAAGGCGATCGTCTGAATCACTTTACGATACCACTTCCCCGTTCGTGCCCGTCGAAATCGAGACACGTTGCACTGCGGTCACATCCCGCGGCTTCGCCCGGAAAGAGCGGGTGCCCGGAAGGCGAGGTTGGAATGCGCTGGTCATTACCGATACGGCGCATCGGCGGCAATGTTCGCGGCGATGGCGCTTTCCCAGCGATCCCCGTTCGAAAGCAGCTTCGCCTTGTCGTAGATCAGCTCCTCGCGCGTCTCCGTGGCATATTCGAAATTCGGCCCCTCGACGATGGCGTCCACCGGGCAGGCTTCCTGGCAGAAACCGCAATAGATGCACTTCGTCATGTCGATGTCGTAGCGCGTGGTGCGGCGGCTGCCGTCGTCGCGCGGCTCGGCCTCGATCGTGATCGCCTGCGCCGGGCAGATCGCCTCGCACAGCTTGCACGCGATGCAGCGCTCCTCGCCATTGGGGTAACGGCGCAGCGCATGCTCGCCACGGAACCGGGGCGAAAGCGGGTTCTTCTCGAACGGGTAGTTGATCGTCGCCTTGGGCTTGAAGAAATACTTCAAGGTCAGCCAGTGCGCCTTCACGAACTCCCAGAGGGTGAAGGTCTTTACATAATGCGCGAGGCTCATGACAGCACGCCCGAATAGCGGGTGAGCATCAGCCACCCGGAAACGATGAACACCCACAGCAGCGACAGCGGCAGGAAGATCTTCCAGCCCAGCCGCATCAGCTGGTCGTAGCGGTAGCGCGGGACCGTGGCCTTCACCCAGGAGAAGACGAAGAAGAAGAACAGGATCTTCGCGAGCATCCAGAAGATGCCGGGGATGGCGTAGAGCGGCGCCCAGTCGATCGGGGGCAGCCAGCCGCCCCAGAACAGCACGGCGTTCAGCGCGCACATCAGCAGCACGTTGCCATATTCGCCCAGCCAGAACAGCGCGAAGGCCATGGACGAATATTCGGTCTGGTAGCCGGCGACGATCTCGCTTTCCGCCTCGGTCAGGTCGAACGGCGCGCGCGCGGTTTCGGCCATGGCGGAAATCAGGAACACCACCGCCATCGGGAACAGCAACGGGTTGAAGCCGAAGCCGTTGATGAAGCCGAAGACATGCGCCCGCTGCGCATCGATGATGCCGGATAGGTTGAACGTGCCGGCCCATAGCACCACCGAGATCAGCACGAAGCCGATCGACACTTCATAGCTCACCATCTGCGCGGCGGCACGGATGGCGGAATAGAAGGGATATTTGGAGTTCGAGGCCCAACCCGCGAGAATCACGCCATAAACGCCAAGCGAGGATGCCGCGAGGATGTAGAGCAGGCCGACATTGATGTTGGCCAGCACCATATCCGGCCCGAACGGGATCACCGCCCAGCCGATAAGCGCGATGGTGAAGGTGATGATCGGCGCCAGCAGGAAGAGCCCGCGATTGGCGGCGGACGGGATGATGGTTTCCTGCAGGAAGACCTTGAGGCCGTCGGCGAAGGACTGGAGCAGGCCGAACGGCCCGACGACGTTGGGGCCGCGGCGCAGCGCCATCGCCGCCCAGATCTTGCGGTCGGCATAGATGATCATCGCCACCGCCAGCATCAGCGGCAGCGCGATCATCAGGATCAGGATCAGCGTCGCGACGAACCAGCCGAGGCCGTAGCCGAGAACGCCCTGGAACCAAGCGGTCATTCCGCGGCCTCCGCGAAGCTATGCCCATGGATCAGCTCGGCCGAGCAGCGCTCCATCGTGGCGCTCGCCCGCGCGATCGGGTTGGTGAGGTAGAAGTCGGCGATCGGATAGCCGATCGTGCCGGACGCGGCGGCATCGAGCGCCGGCGGCGCCCAGTCATAGGCCGCAAGCCCCTGCTCGCCCAGCGCCGGCACCGCCGCCGCCATCGCCACGCGGAGCGCGTCCAGCGTATCGAACGGCAGGGTGTGGCCCAGCACGTCGGAAAGGGCGCGGAAGATCGCCCAGTCCTCGCGCGCGTCGCCCGGCGGGAACACCGCCCGGTCGCCGCGCTGCACCCGGCCTTCCAGGTTCACATAGGTGCCGCTCTTCTCGGTATAGGCGGCGGCCGGCAGGATCACGTCGGCCTGGGCCGCGCCGCGATCGCCATGGTGGCCGACATAGACCTTGAAGCTGCCGGCGAAGCGATCGTCGGAAACCTCGTCCGCGCCCAGCAGGAAGACGAGCTTCGGCGCCTTGGCCGCGACGGCCGCGATGCCGCCCGGCTGCGCATAGCCCAGCATCAGCCCGCCCATGCGCGAAGCCGCCATGTGGAGGACGTTATAGCCGTTCCAGCCTTCGCGGATCAGGCCCAGCGGGCCGACCAGCGCCAGCGTTGCGCCCTGCGCGCCGGCCTTCAGACCGCCGCCGCCCAGGATCAGCGCGGGGCGCTGCGCCTTGGCGAAGGTATCCTTCACCTCCTGCGGCAGATTGCCCAGCAGCGACAGATCGTTGCCCAGCCAGGTCACCGGATAGGTGAGGTCGACCTCGGGGCCGATCGCGAACACCTTGGCGCCCTTCTTCACCGCCTTGCGGATGCGGGTGTTGACCAGCGGCGCTTCCCAGCGGACGTTCGATCCGACGATCAACAGCGCGTCTGCCGTCTCGATGCCGGCGATGGTGGAGTTGAAATTGACCGCCGCCAGATTGGTGCAGTCATAATCCAGCCCGGTCTGCCGGCCTTCCAGCAGGTCCGATCCCATGCCGCCGACCAGCGCCCTGGCCGCGAACATCGTCTCGCAATCGACGAGATCGCCGGCGATGGCGGCCACGCTCGCGCCCGCCTTCACGTCCGCGATCATCTGGAACGCCTCGCCCCAGGTCGCCTCCATGAGGCGGCCGTCGCGGCGCACATAGGGCTTGTCCAGCCGGCGCCGGACCAGGCCGTCCACCGCGTGGCGCGTCTTGTCCGACGCCCATTCCTCGTTCACGTCGTCATTGATGCGCGGCAGCGCGCGCAGCACCTGCCGGCCCCGGCTGTCCAGGCGGACATTGGTGCCGACCGCGTCCATCACGTCGATCGAAGGGGTCTTCTTCAGCTCCCACGGCCGCGCCTCGAAGGCATAGGGCTTCGACGTCAGCGCGCCCACGGGGCAGAGGTCCACGACATTGCCCGAAAGCTCGGACGTCACCGCCCTTTCCAGATAGGAGGTGATCTGCATGTTCTCGCCGCGATAGATCGCGCCGATCTCCTCCACGCCGGCCACTTCCTCGGCGAAGCGCACGCACCGCGTGCACTGGATGCAGCGGGTCATGACCGTCTTGACGATCGGACCCATATATTTCTCGGTCACCGCCCGCTTGTTCTCGGCGAAGCGGGAATTGCCGCGGCCATAGGCGATCGACTGGTCCTGCAGGTCGCATTCGCCACCCTGGTCGCAGATCGGGCAGTCGAGCGGGTGGTTGATGAGGAGGAACTCCATCACCCCTTCCCGCGCCTTCTTCACCATCTCGCTGTCGGTGCGGATTTCCTGGTTGTCGGCGGCCGGCAGCGCGCACGAAGCCTGCGGCTTGGGCGGCCCCGGCTTCACCTCGACCAGGCACATCCGGCAGTTGCCGGCGATCGACAGCCGCTCATGATAGCAGAAACGCGGGATTTCCTTGCCGGCAGCCTCGCACGCCTGGAGCACCGTGGCGCCAGCGGGGACTTCGACCTCGATCCCATCGACGGTTAGTTTGGGCATTCGAATTACTCCGCCGCCACCGGAAGGGCGACGCCCTTTGCTTCATAGATGCGCCGCTCGATTTCCGGGCGGAAATGGCGGATCAGGCCCTGGATCGGCCAGGCCGCCGCGTCGCCGAGCGCGCAGATGGTGTGGCCTTCGACCTGCTTGGTCACTTCCTGCAGCATGTCGATCTCGTGCAGTTCGGCATTGCCTTCGCGCAGCCGTTCCATCACGCGCCACATCCAGCCGGTGCCCTCGCGGCACGGCGTGCACTGGCCGCAACTCTCATGCTTGTAGAAATAGCTGATCCGGCTGATCGCGCGGACGATGTCGGTGGACTTGTCCATCACGATCACCGCCGCCGTGCCGAGGCCGGAGCCGAGGCCGCGCAGGCCATCGAAATCCATCGGCGCGTCCATGATCTGGGCGGCCGGCACCAGCGGGACCGAGGAACCGCCGGGAATCACCGCCAGCAGATTGTCCCACCCGCCGCGAATGCCGCCGGCATGGCGCTCGATCAGCTCGCGGAAGCTGATGCCCATGCTTTCCTCGACCACGCACGGCTTGTTCACATGGCCGCTGATCTGGAAGAGCTTGGTGCCCTTGTTGTTCTCCCGCCCGAAGGAGGAGAACCAGGAGGCGCCGCGCCGGAGGATGGTGGGCGTGACCGCGATCGATTCTACATTGTTCACGGTGGTCGGGCAGCCATAGAGGCCGACGCCCGCCGGGAAGGGCGGCTTCAGGCGCGGCTGGCCCTTCTTGCCCTCGAGGCTCTCGATCTGGGCGGTTTCCTCGCCGCAGATATAGGCCCCCGCCCCGCGATGGACGAAGACGTCGAAGTCATAGCCCGAACCGCAGGCATTCTTACCCAGGAAGCCCTTGGCATAGGCTTCGGCCACGGCCGCGAACAGCGTCTCCGCCTCGCGGATGAACTCGCCGCGAATGTAGATATAGGCCGCGCGCGCGCGCATCGCATAGCCCGCGACCAGCGCGCCCTCGATCAGCTTGTGCGGATCATGGCGGATGATCTCGCGGTCCTTGCAGGAACCGGGCTCGGATTCGTCGGCGTTGATGACGAGGAAGCTCGGGCGGCCGTCCTTGCTCTCCTTGGGCATGAAGCTCCACTTCATGCCGGTCGGGAAGCCCGCGCCGCCACGGCCGCGCAGGCCGGAGGCCTTGATCTCCTCGATGATCGCATCCTGGCCGCGGGCCAGCAGCGCCTTGGTGTCGTCCCAGTCGCCGCGCTTCATCGCCGCGTCGATGTTCCACGGCTGGAAGCCGTAGACGTTGGTGAAGATGCGGTCCTTGTCCGCCAGGGGCGCGATGGCGTCGCTCATGCCCATTCCCCGCGATAATCGTGGTTTTCCGCAACCATTTCCTTCAGCGTCGAAGGCCCGCCTTCCGGGCAGCTCGTCTGCCGGTCGATCTGCGGGCCGGCCTTGGGCGTCTCGCCCCGGGCCAGCGCTTCGAGCACGGCGGTCGTCGTCTCGAAGGTCAGGTCCTCGTAATTGTCGTCGTTGATCTGCACCATCGGCGCGTTGGCGCACGCGCCCAGGCATTCCACCTCGGTCAGGGTGAACAGGCCGTCGGGCGTGGTGTGGCCCTTCTTCAGCCCCTTCTTGTAGCAGGCGGAAAGCACGTCGTCCGATCCGCGCAGCATGCACGGCGTCGTGCCGCAGACCTGCACATGATACCGGCCGACCGGCGCCAGATTATACATGGTGTAGAAGGTCGCGACCTCGAACGCCCGGATATAGGGCATGTCGATCTGCTTGGCGACGAACTCGATCACCGGCACCGGCAGCCAGCCCTGCGTGTTCGTCTCGGCGCCGACCTGGCGCTGGGCGAGATCGAGCAGCGGCATGATCGCCGAATGCTGGCGGCCCGGCGGATAGCGGCCGATAATCTCCTTCGCGCGGGCCTCGTTGACCTCGGACCACGCGAAATCGCCCCAGCGGGCGCGGGTTTCGGCTTCGTCGGGGATATGGGCTGCGTCAGCCATTACCGGATGAACTCCACGCGCGACACCTTGTCGCCCTCAAACGAATAGATGGACATGACCTCGAACTTGTCCCCGTCCGGCGCGCGCGCGACCTTCTCGTGCAGCACCACCGTCTCCCCCAGGCACCAGCCCGCGAGGATATCGGCCCGGTTCTGCGGGAATTGCGCGAACATCGCCTTTAGGCCGGAACGCACGCCTTCCCTGCCCTCGCGCAGCACGGCGCCGCGATAGCCCGCCTCGCAGGCGTCGTCGGTCATGAACGCCACATAGGTGTCGGCATCCTGCGCGTTGTAGACCTCGATCATCCGGGTCGCGATCGCGATCCGCTCGTCCGCGGAAAGGAGAGTGGCGACGTCGCTCACCGGTCGCACTCCCCGAACACGATATCCATCGAGCCCAGAATGGCGGTGATGTCGGCCAGCATGTGCCCCTTGGCCATGAAGTCCATCGCCTGCAGGTGGCTGAACGCGGTCGGCCGGATCTTGCAGCGATAGGGCTTGTTGGTGCCGTCGGCGACCAGATAGACGCCGAACTCGCCCTTGGGGCTTTCCGTTGCGACGTAAACCTCGCCCGCCGGCACGTGGAAGCCCTCGGTATAGAGCTTGAAGTGATGGATCAGCGCTTCCATCGACTGCTTCATCTCGCCGCGCTTGGGCGGCACCACCTTGCGGTCGAGCGACGCGATCGGGCCTTCCGGCATCTGCTGGAGGCACTGCTTCATGATCCGGGCGGACTGGCGGACCTCCTCCACGCGCACCATGAAGCGATCATAGCAGTCGCCCTTCGTGCCGACCGGCACGTCGAACTCCACCTTGTCATAGGCATCGTAAGGCTGGCTCTTGCGGATATCCCAGGGGATGCCCGAGCCACGGATCATCGGGCCGGAGAAACCCCATTTCAGGGCATCTTCCTTGGAAACCACGGCGATGTCGACGTTGCGCTGCTTGAAGATGCGGTTGTCCGCGACCAGGCTGATCGCGTCCTCCAGCAGCCTCGGCAGGCGGGTGTCCAGCCAGTCGCCGATGTCGGTCAGCAGCTTCAGCGGCACGTCCTGATGGACGCCGCCGGGGCGGAACCAGGCGGCGTGCATGCGGGCGCCGGATGCGCGCTCGAAGAAGCCCAGGCAATCCTCGCGTAGCTCGAACAGCCACAGGTTCGGCGTCATCGCGCCCACGTCCATCACATGGCTGCCCAGGTTCAGCATGTGGTTGCAGATGCGGGTCAGCTCCGCGAACAGCACGCGCAGATATTGCGCGCGTTCCGGCACCTCGAGGCCCAGCAGCTTCTCGATCGCCAGCACATAGCTGTGCTCCATGCCGAGCGGGGAGCAATAGTCCAGCCGGTCGAAATAGGGCAGCGCCTGCAGATAGGTCTTATATTCGATCAGCTTCTCGGTGCCGCGATGGAGCAGGCCGACATGCGGATCGGCGCGCTCGACGATCTCGCCGTCCATCTCCAGCACCAGGCGCAGCACGCCGTGCGCGGCCGGGTGCTGCGGGCCGAAGTTGATCGTATAATTCTGGATCTCCAGATCGCCCGCCGTCTGGGCGGTGTCCGGGGTCAGGGTGTCGTAATCGGTCGCCATCACTTCTTGACCTCATCGGCCTTCAGCGGCGTCGGCGCGCCTTTCGCCTCCGGCTCGGCCTTCTCGTCGCCGGGCAGCACATATTCCGCGCCTTCCCAGGGGCTCATGAAGTCGAAGCTGCGGAAATCCTGCGCCAGCTTCACCGGCTCATAGACGACGCGCTTATGCTCTTCGGAATAGCGCAGCTCGACGAAGCCCGTCAGCGGGAAATCCTTGCGCTGCGGATGCCCCTTGAAGCCATAATCGGTCAGGATGCGGCGCAGGTCGGCATTGCCGGCGAACAGCACGCCATACATGTCGTAAACCTCGCGCTCCAGCCAGCCGGCCACCGGCCAGATGGAGGTCACGCTCGGCACCGGGGTCACGTCGTCGGCCGCCACATGCACGCGCAGGCGGTGGTTCCGCGTCACGCTGAGCAGGCAATAGACCACCTCGAAGCGCGGATCGCGATCCGGCCAGTCGACGCCGGCAATTTCCATCAGCTGCTGATAGGCCAGGCCATCGCGCAGGATGGTCATCGCCTCCACCAGCGCTTCCGGGCGGATGTGGAGCGCGATCTCGCCCACCTCCTCGCGCGCGCGGACCAGCCGATCGCCCAGCAGGGCGGCCGCCTGGTCGATCACGCCCTCGTTGGAGGCATATTTCGGATAAGGCGCGCTCACCGTTCGATCGTCCCTTCGCGGCGGATCTTCCGCTGCAGCTGCATCACGCCGTAAAGCAGCGCCTCGGCGGTCGGCGGACAGCCGGGGACGTAGATGTCCACGGGCACGATCCGGTCGCAGCCGCGCACCACGGAATAGCTGTAATGATAATAGCCGCCGCCATTGGCGCACGAGCCCATCGAGATGACATATTTGGGCTCCGACATCTGGTCATAGACCTTGCGGAGCGCGGGCGCCATCTTGTTGCAGAGCGTGCCGGCGACGATCATCACGTCCGACTGGCGCGGGGAGGCGCGCGGCGCGGCGCCGAACCGCTCCATGTCGTAACGCGGCATGTTGACGTGGATCATCTCCACCGCGCAGCAGGCGAGACCGAAGGTCATCCACCAGAGCGATCCGGTGCGCGCCCACTGGAACAGCTCCTCGGTCGACGTGACGAGGAAGCCCTTGTCGTTCACCTCGGACTGGAGGTCGAGGAAGAAGCCCTGGTCCGGCGGCGTGTTCTCGGTGGGCACGCGGACGCCGGGCTGCGCCGAAAGTTCTACTCCCATTCCAGCGCTCCCTTCTTCCACGCATAGATGAAGCCGAGCGTCAGCTCGGCCAGGAAGATCATCATGGCCAGCCAGCCGGCGAAGCCGATGGCGCCCAGCGATACCGCCCACGGATAGAGAAAGGCCGCCTCGAGATCGAAGATGATGAACAGGATCGCGACGAGGTAGAAACGCACGTCGAACTGGGCCCGGCTGTCCTCGAACGCGGGGAAGCCGCACTCATATTCGGCAAGCTTTTCCGGGTTGGGCTTGTCTGCCCCGGTGAACTTGGCCGCGACGATCGGCAGCACCACGAAGGCGGCCGAAAGCACGATCGCTACGCCCAGGAAGAGCAGGATCGGCAGATATCCGGCGGCAACCGACGCCATGATTCATCTCCGCTTGAGCGACATCCGAGTCGGGCCGGCGCCCCGGCGGCTCGAACAATCGCGGAAACCAACAAAACCGGCCTTATTCGGCCTTTCGGCCCGGCTTCTAGGCATGCGGCACCCGCGAAGCAAGGTCCGAAGCCATGAGAATGATTCGCAAAAGTCCGGCGGCGCTTTCGGGGTCAGTTCGCAAGCGGCAGCGCGCGTATCGCGGTCGCGCGCGGCGGCTCCCGGCCGATGGCCGCGCCGCGCGCCGAAAAGCGTTCCCACTGGCCGTCCGCCACGAAAATCAGCCGCTTGTCCGCGATCGCACCCAGCGTCGGTTCGCCCCAATCGGGATTGGCCCGTTCCAGCACGTCCACCGCGCGCACTTCCCGCCCCTTGCGGTCGAGCCGGAGGCGGATGATCCGTCGCGGGATCGATCCGTTCTGGATGGCGATCAGGGCATCCCTGTAGGCGACCAGTCCGTCTATCCCGTCCAGCATCGCCGGAGTCGCGGCGCCGAGGCGGGTTAGCGCGCCGCTCGCCAGATCGAGCAGCGCGATCCCATAGCCATAATCGGCGATATAAAGCCGCTTGCCGTCGCGGGATAATGCCAGCCCCTGCGGATTGCGGAAGCGCCCCGCCGGCAGCAGATCGACAAGCGCCGTGCATCCGGGCCGGCAGACGTGGATCGCCCCGGTCTCGCCATTGCTCACATAGACGCTGCCGTCCGCCCCTATGGCGAGGTCGCCGGGGGACCCCGCCCCGGCAAGCGGAACCCGCCGCACCACCGCCAGCCTGTCGAGATCGACGGCGATCAGCCCCCGGAAGGCGCGCTGCGGCTCGGCCACCTGCTCGGCCAGACCCGACGTCAGCCACAATATCCGGCGCGGACCATCCACCGCCATGCCGAACAGGCCGCCGACCGGGCCGTCCAGCGGCACTGTCCGCCAGCTCCGCCCTTCCCGCACAAGCAGCCGGCCGTCGATCACCGTTCCCGCGAACAGCCGCCTCGTCGCCGCATCCCAGGCGATGCCCTCGACGATGCGATGCTCGGCCGGCACCTCCGTCTCCAGCACGCTGCGGGCGATGATATCGGCATTGTCGTCGAATTTTTCGGAAAGCGCCTCCTCCTCGCCAGGGGCGAGGAAGGGCGCGATGCGGGCGCGGCTGGCGAGGCTCAGGGTGCCGCCCATCGCGGCAAGCCTTTCCACGCCGGCGACCACCGCATCGCCGTCATCGCGCTCGATCGCCTCGCCGATCGCGGCGCGCAGCACCATCGCGCTTTCGGGGAAATGCGCGGGGTCCGCCGTCGCGGCCGGGGATGCCGGCCACGGCGCGGGAACGGGCGGCGCGGCGGCGAGGCACGCGATGCCCGACAGAAGCAGCGCAGGCCGGATCAGCCTGCGCATGCTATCAGCGTGGCGCCTTCAGCGCGCCCGCGACCAGCTTGTGCAGCTTGGAATGGAGCCCGTCGCTGGCCGCCAGGAACTCGCTCCGCTCCACGGCCCGGTCGCCGCCGCGGAAATCGGTGACGAAGCCGCCCGCCTCGCGGACCATCAGCATGCCCGCCGCGACGTCCCAGGGCTGGAGGTCGCTTTCCCAAAAAGCGTCGAAGCGGCCGGCGGCCACCCAGGCGAGGTCCAGCGACGCCGCGCCGAAGCGGCGGATGCCGGCCACTTCCGGGGCGACGGCGGCGAAGATCGCGCTCCACTGCTTGAAATCGCCATGCCCGGCGAAGGGAATGCCGGTCGCCACCAGCGATTCCAGCAGGTCGCGCCGCGCCGAAACGCGCAGGCGGCGATCCTGCAGCCAGGCCCCCCGGCCCTTTTCCGCCCAGAAGCTCTCGTCCGTCAGCGGCTGATAGACGAGGCCGTGGGTGATCTCGGGCCGCCCGCCCGGTCCGCGCGGGTCCTCCACCGCGATGGAGATCGCGAAGTGCGGGATGCCGTGGAGGAAGTTGGATGTGCCGTCGAGCGGATCGACGATCCAGCGGGGCTTGTCCGGATCGCCGGCGATCTCGCCCCGCTCCTCCATCACGAAGCCCCAGTCCGGCCGCGCCTTCTTCAGCTCCTCATAGAGCGTCTGCTCGGCGCGTTTGTCGGCCATGGACACGAAGTCCGCCGGCCCCTTGCGGCTCACCTGGAGCTGCTGGACCTCGTTGAAATCGCGGCGCAGGCGCGGGCCGGCCTTGCGGGCGGCGCGCTCCATGACGGTGATGAGGCCGGAATGGGCAACCATAAATTACTCCCCCCTTCAGGGTTCGGAAGGGGCTGGGGGTGGGAAGATACCCCCTTCCGAACAAACAGGAAGGGGGCGGCAGGATCAATCCGCGCGGCGGACATATTCCTGGCTGTAGACGTCGACGACGATGCGGGTGCCGCTGGAGATGTGCGGCGGCACCATCACGCGCACGCCATTGTCGAGCACGGCCGGCTTGTAGGAGGAAGACGCCGTCTGCCCCTTCACCACGGCATCGGCCTCGACGATGGTCGCCTCGACGGTGTCGGGCAGCTGCACGGAAATGGGCTTTTCGTCATAAAGCTCCATCACCACGTCCATGCCGTCCTGCAGGAAGGCGGCCGCATCGCCCAGCAGGTCGCGCGGCAGGGTGATCTGGTCGTAATTGTCCTTGTCCATGAAGGTCAGCGTGTCGCCGTCCGCGAACAGGAACTGGAAATCCTTGGTATCGAGGCGCACGCGCTCGACCGTCTCGGCCGAACGGAAACGGACGTTGTTCTTGCGGCCGTCGATCAGGTTCTTCATCTCGACCTGCATGTAGGCGCCGCCCTTGCCGGGCTGGGTGTGCTGGATCTTCACAGCGCGCCAGATGCCGCCTTCATATTCGATGATATTGCCGGGACGAATATCCACGCCGCTGATCTTCATGGGTCAGGTCTCATGTTCGGGATTTGAAAGAGCAGCCGCGGCCTTTAGCGTCGCGGGGCTCTTCCGGCAAGCGGCGCTTCGCCGCACCCGAAAAAGCATCGGCCGGAACCCCAGGGGCTCCGGCCGAGCATTTGCCTGATCGCAAGGCGATCAGGGACAGAGGCGAGGATCAGTAAGCGCGGGAGAGATAATCCTGCACCGCCCGGCGCTTCGGCGTCTCCGCTAGCGACTGCCCGGTATATTCGCGCAGGCCCCAGGCGCCATATTGATCGAACGATCCCGTCGCGGCGTAGAGCGTCATCAGGTCGCCGATCTGGCTGTTCCAGGCCGTCAGATATTTGCGATACATGTCATACATGCGCGGATCGCGGTTGATGGCCGCCACCAGCGTCGGGTTGCCGCGGTTCACCACATGCTGCCCGCCCTCATAGCCGATATAGCGCTTGCCGTAACGCTGGGCGACCACCTTGGCCTTCAGGGCCTTGCTGATGGCCAGGTCCACATCCTCGCTGAGGAAGGCGAAGATGTTCGCGCTGTCGGTGATCGTCGCCCGGGTGCCGGCGAAGGTCGCGCCGCCGAAATAGGGCGCCGTCGACACCGCATCGACATATTGCGCCGTATCGCGGAAGCCGAGGATCATCTCCACCGCCGCCGGATTGTTGTTCTGCGTCGCGACGATGCGAACCAGCCGGCTGGGATCGGCCTTGAACACGTCGGTCCAGATCTTGTTCATCCACGTCGCCTTTTCGGCATAGCGCATGAACATCGCATAACCCGCCGTGGGCGAAAGCCCCTCGGCCACGCCCTCGGCCTGGGCCTGGTTCGTCACCGGGAAGTTGTAGTTCCACACCTCGTTGGACATCTCGACATAGACCTTCCGGCCCGGCGCGAGATGATCGCGGACATATTCGGCGAAGCGGCGGACATATTCCTCATCCGCGTTCCAGTGCATGTGGAACCAGGGATCGATCCCCGCCTCGTTGGCCAGCGCGACCATGATCTCCACCGCGGGGCCCTGATCGGTATTCTGGACGGTGCTTTCCGCGGTCGTCCGCCTCGCCCAGCTTACCGGGGCGTTGGTGTTCACCTTCTGCCAGTCGAGGAAGCGGATGACGCTGAAACCCTTCAGCGATTCCAGCATCTTGGAGGAGAACATCGCGGTCGGCGACGCATCCTTCTCGCGGCAATCCACCTTGCGCAGCGGATCGGTGGTGTCGATCTTGCTGATCGTCACCCAGGCGGACTTGGGGGTCACGCCGTTGGCGGCCGCCCAGTCGAATTCGAAGCTGTCGGTCGATTTGGCGAGGTTCGTCACCGCCGATCCGCCCGGCGCCAGCGTGCCCTTGCCCTTCCAGGTGCAGCGGATGCGCGTCGCCGTCGGCCCATAGGCGCCCTCCGGCGGGGTCAGCGCCTTGTTCGCCAGCTCGCTCGTCAACAGCGCCTTCATGTCGCCATTGGCGTCCATCCGCGAAGGATCCATCTCGACCCAGCCGGAAACGCCGGGGCGCTGGCTCTTCCACGGGCTGTTGAGCGCGAGGTTCATCAGCGTCCGCTCACCGCCCCAGGTGCTGAGGCCGGCCAGATTGATGCCCACCGCCGCGCGGGGCGGCAGCGTCACCGGCGGCTTAACCGGGGGGGGCGCGGTTGGAAGTTTGGTGACCGGCGACACCACGGGCTTAGTTGCTTTTTCAAGAACAACCGGCGCGGGAAGAGATATGAGAGAACTTGCCGCATATGCCGCCCCAACAAAGGCTAGCAATGAAGCAGAAACAATTACCGTGCGTCGTGAAATATTCAGACGCGAGGTTGCGACACCATTCATTTTCTATAAAACCTTCATCCAAGCAGCGCCCCACTCGCCAGGAGCTGCTGGACTACCGGCCACGTCATAAAGACTGGTTAAAGGCGAGCCCGATCGCCTCAATTCATCGGATTTTAACGACGAATCCCGACGAATCGAGGCCGCTAGACGGCGAATTGGAAAATCCGGCAAGAAATGGCGCCCGCAAAGATAAGCGCCTCCATTACCTTTCTTGCGGCCGGGAAATCGTCTCGATTGAAGGACCTGCCGCGATTCGCCCGCGATTGCGAATCGGCGCCAGGATTCGCGTGGATTCGCGCCCTCCCCCGTTTCCGCTTGGAGGGCGCGCGATTTTCTCTAAAAGCAGATGGACTTAGCGCATTTCGGAGCTTTTCTCCCATGATCCGTCCGGCCCGGCCTCGCATCCTCGCCTTCGTCACCTGCTTCTTGGCCGCAACTGCCTCCGTATCGGCGGTGGCAGCCGAAACATCTTCGATTTCGCAAGCATCGGCACCGCAATCTTCCGCCGATGCCCGGCTCAAGGCGATCTATGATGCGGAATGGGCGTGGCGGATGGACCAGTTCGCCATGGTCAGGGACGAGGACGGATGGGATGCGAATGCGGACCGCCTCCCCCGCGTCGATCCGGCGAGCCAGGCCGCCCGCCTCGCTTACTGGACGGACGTGCTCAAGCGGCTGGATGCCATCGCGCCCGATGCGCTCTCGGCCGAGGAACGGATCAACTATGCCGTCTTCCGCACCAGCGTCGAGGCGCTGGCCGCCGACATCCGCTTCAAGGGCTATGAAATGCCCTTCAACAGCGATTCCAGCTTCTGGGCGCATCTTGCCCCCAGCCGGGGTTTCCGCACGGCGGACGATTATCGCCGCTACATTGCCCGCATGCGGGATGTGCCGCGTTATTTCGACGAGAATATCGCCAATATGCGCGCCGGGCTGAAGCGCGGGTTCAGCGTTCCCCGCGCCACGCTCACCGGCCGGGATGCCTCGATCGAGCCCTTCGCCAGCGCCGATGCGGCCGGCAACCCCTTCATGGTCCCCTTCGCCCAGATGCCGGACAATATCCCCGCCGCCACGCGCGAGGAGCTGCGCCGGCAGGGCGAGGCCGCGCTTAGGGATGCGGTGGTGCCGGCCTATGCCAGGCTGCTCGCCTTCATGCGCACCGAATATATGCTCAGGGCGCGCACGACGCTGGCGGCCGAGGCGCTGCCGGACGGCAAGGCCTATTATGCCGCGCAGATCCGCGAATATACCACGCTCGACCTGACGGCCGCCCAGATCCATGAGATCGGCCTCAAGGAAGTCGCCCGCATCGACGCGGAAATGCACAAGGTGATGGCAAAGAGCGGCTTCACCGGCACTTTCCCGGAATTTCTCAAATTCCTGCGCACCGATCCGCAGTTCACCGCGAAAACCCCGCGCGAGCTGCTGAGCTATTCCGCTTATGTCGCCAAGAAGATGGACGGCAAGCTGAAGGACGCCTTCGGCCTCCTGCCGCGCTACCGCTTCACCATCCGCCCGGTGCCCGATGCGATCGCGCCGTTCTGGACGGCCGGGCGCGGCGGGCTAGAGGCGTGCTGGATGAACACCTATGACCTGCCGTCGCGCCCGCTCTACAATATCCCCGCGCTCACCCTCCACGAATGCTCGCCCGGCCACAGCTTCCAGGCGGCCCTCGCGCTCGAGGCGCCCGCCCGCCCCGATTTCCGGCGCGAAACCTATTTCTCCGGCTATGGCGAAGGCTGGGGCCTTTATACCGAGTGGCTGGGCGGCAAGCTCGGCATCTATGAAACCCCCTATGAGGAATTCGGCCAGCTTTCCTACGAGATGTGGCGCGCCGCCCGGCTGGTGATCGACACGGGTGTCCATTCCAAGGGCTGGAGCCGGGACCAGGCGATCGCCTATCTGCGCGATCACACCGCCCTTTCGGAACATGAGGTGGAAACCGAGGTCGATCGCTACATCAGCTGGCCCGGCCAGGCGCTCGCCTACAAGCTGGGCGAGATGACGATCCGCCGGCTGCGCGCCGAGGCCGAGGCCAGGCTGGGCGAGAAGTTCGACCAGCGCCCCTTCCACGATGCCATATTGGCGCTGGGCGGCGTGCCGCTGCCGGTGCTGGAACAGCGCATCCACGAATTCATCGCCAACGGCGGCAAGTAGAGGGCGGCGGACGGACGTCAGATCTCCTCCGCCCCCAGCTTCGCCGACCAGTGCGCGCGCCGCTCCTTGAGGACGCGGTCGCGCACATTGGCGACATCCTCCTCCACCGCTTCCAGCGCCTCGAAGCGGAAGGAGTCCGCGCCATGGGCCGTCCAGGCCCGCTGCAACCCGGCATGGCGGTGCCCGCCCGCCCGCAGCATGAACCAGAGGCGGTTTTGGATCGTCGAAAGGTCGGGCGCGAACCCCACCCAGCTTTGCCCGGCGGGTCCGCAATGCAGGGCATAGATGCCCGTCGCCACCTTCCGTTCCTTATAAGCGGCCACCGCCGCCTTCCTCGCATCGATCCGCATTTCACTCTCTTGCTTGCAACATCGTCCGCCCGATTATCACCCGGATAATATTGACCTGTCAATTATACCCGGATATATATCTGGAATGATGAACCTGCCCTCGCTGCCATGCACGGCCTTCGCCGGCCCCGATCGCATCGCCCAAGGCCCGCTCGCCGAAGTCGCCCTCGCGGTGAAAGCGTTCGAGGCGGCAAATCCCGGCCGCCCCACCCTCACCTTCGATGATGCGACCGGCGCCGTCATCGATCTCGATCTGCGCGGCACGGATGAGGAGGTGCTTGGCCGCCTCGCCGATCGGGCGCGGCAGGCATCGCCGCCCGAGCCGCAGGCCGGGGAAGGAGCGCGCGGCCGGGGGCGCCCCAGGCTTGGCGTGGTGGCCCGCGAAGTCACCCTCCTGCCCCGCCACTGGGACTGGCTCGGCAGCCAGCCCGGCGGAGCATCCGCGACGATCCGGCGCCTGATCGACGAGGCGCGCCGCGCCGATGACGGAGCGGGCCGGACCCGCGCCGCGCGCGAGGCCGCCTATCGCTTCATGTCGGCCATGGCCGGCGACCTGCCGCATTTCGAGGAAGCGTCTCGCGCCCTGTTCGCCGGGGATGCCGGAACCTTCGCCGCACGCATTGCGGGCTGGCCGGCGGACATTCGCGACCACGTCGTCCGCCTCGCCTTCCCCCATGCCGCATCCGCCGATCCTGCCTGAAGCCGCTGTCCTACAGCCGGGCGAAAGGCTTAGAAAAGCCGCATGATCCCGAGGCACGCCACCACCGGAGCGCAGGATGTGGCGCCCTTTTCCGGGTCGCGACGGCGGCGATGGCAATCCTCAACTTCCTCAACTTCGCCTGGCGGCCGGGCACTCGCCGTGCGCTCGCTTATTGCCTCCCCGCCTGCTCTCGCCCAATAGGCACGCGGAAAGATCGGGAGACGGGCACATGGCGAAGATCGGCATCATCGGGGCGGGCGGACGGATGGGACGCGCGATCGCCGCCGCCGCCGCGGATGCCGGCGCGAAGGTCTCGGGCGGGATCGACCGGCCCGGCACCCGGCCCGATGCGCTGGGCGATGTCCCGCTGCTCGCCGATGCCGCCTCGCTTGCGGCCGTCAGCGACGTCATGGTCGATTTCTCGTCGCCGGCCGCGCTGGCCGCCCATCTCGACGCCGCCATCGCCGCCGGCACGCCGATCGTGATCGGCACCACCGGCCTCGAGCCCGCCCATCATGCCCTGATCGATGAAGCGGCGAAGTCCGTCGCCGTCCTCCAGGCCTTCAACACCTCGCTCGGCGTCAACCTGCTCGCCCATCTCGTCCGCGAAACCGCCGCCCGGCTGGGCACGGACTGGGATATCGAGATCGTCGAGATGCACCACCGCCACAAGGTGGATGCGCCCTCGGGCACCGGCATCCTCCTGGGCCAGGCCGCCGCCACCGGGCGCGAAGTGGCGCTGGCCGATGTCGCGGTGCGCGGCCGCGACGGCATCACCGGCGCGCGGCCGGAAGGCGCGATCGGCTTCGCGGTGCTGCGCGGCGGCTCGGTCGCGGGCGATCATCAGGTGGTGTTTGCCGGCGAAGGGGAACGGCTGGAACTCGGCCATCGCGCCGAAAGCCGCGCCATCTTCGCGCGCGGCGCGGTGAAGGCCGCCCTGTGGCTCGCCGGCCGCGCCCCCGGCCGCTACACCATGAACGACGTGCTCGGGCTCTGACCCTCGCAATGAAGCGCGACGCCATCTTCGAATTCTACCGGCGGCTGGCGGAGGCCAATCCGGCGCCCGAAACCGAGCTTCAATATACCAATCCCTATACGCTGCTGGTCGCGGTCGCCCTTTCCGCGCAGGCGACCGACGTCGGCGTCAACAAGGCGACGCGCCGGCTGTTCGCCGAAGTCTCGACCCCCCAGCAGATGCTGGACCTGGGCGAGGAAGGCCTGCGCGATCACATCAAGACGATCGGCCTGTTCAACACCAAGGCGAAGAACGTCATCGCCGCCGCCCGCATCCTCGTCGATCGCCATGGCGGCGAGGTGCCACGGGACCGCGCCGCGCTGGAGGAACTACCCGGCGTCGGCCGCAAGACCGCCAATGTGGTGATGAACGTCGCCTTCGGCGCAGATACGATCGCGGTCGATACCCACATCTTCCGCGTGGCCAACCGCACCGGCCTTGCGCCCGGCAAGACTCCCCTCGCCGTCGAGCTCAAGCTGGAAAAGGTCACGCCCGCGCCCTTTCGCACCCATGCTCACCACTGGTTAATCCTGCATGGCCGCTATATCTGCAAGGCGCGCAGGCCGGAATGCTGGCGCTGCCCGGTTGCCGATCTGTGCGCGTTCAAGCCGAAGACGCCGCCGCCGGCCGAGGCCAAGGGCTGAAGCTTGCGGCTCCGTCGCAACCATGTCGGCACAGGCATGTCGGGACAGGAGATTTGGACATGAAGATGAAGGCCCTCATCACCGCGTTTCTGATCGGCGGCGCCATGCTCCCGGCATTGGCGATGGCGAAGCCCAAGCCGGATAACCTCACCCCCAAGGCCGACGCGAAGCCGCTCGATTGCGTCAATCTCCGCCAGATCCGCGAAACCCGCGTCCGCGACGACAGCACGATCGATTTCTACATGAACGGCGGCAAGATCTACCGGAACACCCTGCCCAACAGTTGCCCGCAGCTCGGCTTCGAGGAACGGTTCGCCTACAAGACCTCGCTCAGCCAGCTCTGCTCGACGGACATCATCACCGTCCTCACCAGCGCCGGCCCCGGCGGCGTCTCGCGCGGGGCAAGCTGCGGCCTCGGCTCGTTCCAGGAAATGCAGGCCCCCGCGAAGAAGAAGTAAGGGAAGCACGGGCAATGGCGGCATCCGCGCCGTTCTTGCCCGCCCTCCCCAGAAATTTGCGCCTCGCGAAGATTTAGGCTGGCTCCCCCCGCCACCCTTTGCTAATCGCGCTTCCCACGCACCCGTAGCTCAGCTGGATAGAGCGCTGCCCTCCGAAGGCAGAGGCCAGAGGTTCGAATCCTCTCGGGTGCGCCATTCCCGGACAAAACAGAGAAGTACGGCCGATAGGTGTCGTATTCTGCCCGCCTGGCCGCTGGATTCAAATCACTTATCCGCGAGGGGAGGATTATGATCCCTTCCAGCGGAGCGCATCGACCAGCGCCCGCAGCGCCGGCGTGACTTGGCGGTTCGGATAATAAAGGTGGCATCCCGGAAAGCTCGGGCACCATTCGTCGAGCACCTGGACGAGCCTGCCGTCCGCTATCTCTTCCGCCACTTCATGTTCCATCAAGATGCCAAGCCCCGCACCTGCGCGGACGGCGGCGGCGGCAAGCACGCCATCGTTGACGATCAGTTGGCCCTTGGCGCGGATGTTCACCTCGCGCCCGTCGCGCTCGAACTCCCATGGAAGCAGCCCGCCGCCGCCGACGAGACGGTAGTTGATGCAGATATGCCCTTCCAGATCCCGGGGTGTGTCCGGCCTCCCATGCCGCTCGAAATATTCAGGCGTGCCGACCACGAAGGCTCGGAGGTCCGGCTCGAGGCGAACCGCCACCATGTCGCTGTCCACCGTCTCGCCGAGACGGATGCCGGCATCGAAACCGTCGGCGACGATATCCACAAGCCGGTCATCGACGATCACCTCGACCGATACGTCCGGGTGCCCCAACAGAAAGGCAGGCAATCTGGGAGCGAGGATCGTGCGCGCTGCGTAGTGGAAGGTCGTAATACGGAGGGCACCGGATGGCGCGCCGCGCCAATCCGCGAGCGCCGCAAGCCCTTCCGCAACCTCGGCAAGCGCGGGAGCGAGCGAGCGTAACAGCCGCTTTCCAGCGGCTGTCGGGGCGACCGATCGCGTCGTTCGGGCGAGCAAAACGACCCCGAGCCGCTTTTCCAGGCTGCGGATCGCGTGACTGAGCGCGGACGGGGAAAGGTCCATCTCGGCCGCTGCGCGGGTGAAACTGCGGGTTTTGGCAACGGTGGCGAATGCGGCGAGATCGTCCAGATCACCGCGCCTCATTACTGCAATCCATTCACAAGGCCTTACGGAGATACGGGGCTAATTCTCATAGTCTATCACCTTATATCCGGTTCCATCAGGACGATTTTCTCGGGAGATGCGGCAATCATGGATCTGACCAGCTATCGCACGCTTGGCCGCTCGGGCCTTGCCGTCAGCCCGTTGGCGCTCGGCACCATGACATTCGGTGCGGGCCGCTGGGGCGCCGATGAGGCCGGCTCTCGCGCCATCTTCGATGCTTATGTCGACGCGGGCGGCAACTTTGCGGACACGGCCGATGTCTATTCGGGCGGAGAAAGCGAAACGATGCTGGGTCGTTTCCTCGCCGAGAAGGGCAATCGCGACAGGATGGTGATCGCGACCAAGTCCGGCTTTCCACGACGCCCGGATACGCCCCTCGCCGGCGGGAATTCGGCCCGGAACATTCGGGACGGGATTGAAGGATCGCTCAAGCGGCTTGGAACCGGATATATCGACCTCTACTGGACCCATGTCTGGGATCAGACCACTCCGCCCGAAGAGGTGCTGCGGGCTTTGACGGACGCTGTGCAGCGCGGCGACATCCTCTACTACGGCTTCTCCAACGCGCCTTCATGGTATGCAGCGCAGATCGCGACCTTGGCGCGGGCGCATGGCTTGCCTCAGCCCATCGGGCTGCAATACGCCTACTCGCTCATCGATCGCGGCGTCGAACTGGATATTCTGCCGGCCGGCAACGCCCTCGGCCTGGGCCTCGTCGCCTGGGGTCCACTCGGAGCGGGCCTGCTGACGGGTAAATATGGCCGGGACAAGATCACCGAAGCCGGGCCGGCCGGAAGCCTTCCCAACCGCTCGGGGGAATCCAATACCGGCGGAAGCGATGGACGCCTCAACGGCGACAACCCCTATGGCGGCATGCTCTTTACGGAGACGAACTTCCGCATTGTCGATACGCTTCGCAGTATCGCCGGGGAGGTCGGCAGACCGATGGCGCAAGTGGCGCTTGCCTGGGTCGCAAGCCGGCCCGGCGTGTCATCGGTTCTCATCGGCGCGAGCCGGGCGGAGCAGCTACGGGAGAATGTCGCCGCGCTCGACATTGAGTTGTCGGCCGAACAGACGTCGCGCCTGGAGGCTGTGGGAGCACCGCCCTTGCTCAATCCCTATTTCATCTTCGGCCTGCCCCCCAGTCGTATCTTCGGCGGGCATTCGGTCGAGCCCTGGGCGCGGCGCGGAACGAACTGACGATCCCGAGGGGCGCTTGGACTATCGCTCGCGCATCGTTTCCAGCGGGATGTCGTAACGCTCGACATAGGGACGGAAGCGTTCGGCGATGGCTTCGGCATCTAGGCCGAATTCTGCCGGATCGTAGCCATGCCGACCGAAGCGTCCTTTGGGATGGGAGGCGACGTGGGCTTCCATCGCGCTCAATGCCGGGCCATCGAGATCGCTGTCGAACGCGGCATAGATCCGCCGCATCGTGGCGATCGGATCGATGGCGAGATCGGCATAACGGACGTCGACGATCCGGCACTGCGGATTGGCATCCCGAAACGCATCGATCGCCGCGACCGACCGGGCGAGCATGTCGGTCCAGTGATCGGCGATGTAGCGGCGGTGATCGGCATCCGAGAATGTTCCGGTCAGCGTCGTGATCAGGCTGCAGACCGAGGCGCAGAGAACGACCGGATCGCGATGCATGATCAGCAGGCGGGCATCGGGATAGACGGCGGTGAGCGCGTCCAGATGCAGCGCATGGGATGGCGACTTGAGCGACCAGCGCCCCCGCACGCCGCCGCTTTGCAGCGTCTGCAAGGTGCGCTTGTGATAATCATAGGCGGATTGATGATCGGTCGCCGCCAGCCATTCGCCATAGGCCGGGACGTTCGCCATCGCCTCCCACAGGAGGCTTTTGAAATCCTGGTTCATGACCGCGATGCACTCGGTCGGCCCGTCCGGCTCCTCGCTTTGCACGACGCGGATGCGCGGATTGATCTGGTCTACCATCGCCGACGCGGCGCGCGCTGCATCGATGCGGGGATCTGCATGCAGGGTCGCCGGCGTGGGCGGCGGCACGCTGGCACCGGCTTCCCAGCCGAGCAGCGGGCGGTGGCGCGGGTCCTTTTCCAGCAAATAGGTCAGGAAAGTCGTGCCGGCACGGAACAGGCCGGCTACGACGATCGGCGCTTCGATCCGCTCATCGGACACGTCCGGATGCCGTTTCGCCCAGTCGACGATCTGCAGGCGGTTGGACAGGGCGGAATGGATGGCACCGGGAAGGGCCATCTGTCCGAACGGGTTGAGCTGCGCTTCGGACGACAGGGATTGGCAAAGGATCTCAAGCCCTTCGCGAAAGCCGTCGCCGCCGAAATCGTCAAGGCCGGTCTGCTCGCAGGCGGCGGCGATCAGCGCATCGGGATGGAATGGCATCAGCGAGGCTCCCTCACGATCCCGCGACATCGACGACGGTTCGGCCGGATGTCCTGCGCCCTTCATGGTCCGCGAGCGCCGCGCCCACCTGATCCATGCGGATACGCCGCCCGATGGCGGGCCTGATCCTGCCGCCCGCGACGAGATCGCGCAGCGCGGCATGAACCTGCTGCCCGATCTCCGGCGGATTCGGGTTCATCCCCATGCGGCGCATCGGGCCGATCGGCGTGCCATAAGCCAGCATCACGCCCAGCACCGAGAAATTGCCCATCGCTATCTTGCGCAGCGGCCTGCCGCCCAGGCCGCCCTGCGTATCGCCGTTGAAGCCGATGGGCAGGTAGCGCCCCTCGCGCGCCATGCAGGCCCAGATCTGCTCGGTAAGGTCGCCGCCGACGAGATCGAATGCAACCTCCGCGCCGCGCCCGCCGGTCAGGTCCATCACCTGATCGAAGACGTCATCCTGCCGGTAATCGATCGTCGCCGCGGCGCCGAGGCTTTCACAAAAGCGCCCCTTCTCGGCGCCACCCGCAAGCGCGATGACCTTTGCGCCGGCCGCGGCGCCAAGCTGCACGGCCGCCGTGCCGACGCCGCTGGCCGCACCGGTCACGAGAAGGGCTTCGCCGGGCTGCAGCTTCGCGCGCATGTGCAGCGCCAGATAGCCGGTGTGGAACGGGAGCAGGAATGCAGCGGCCTCGGCATCGTCCAGCTCGGGCGGCGCATCGAACAGGCTCGTCACCGGGACGATCGCCTGTTCGGCGATGCCGCCGAACGCCATCTTCGTCATCCCAACGACGCGGCGGCCCAGCCAGGCCTCGCCCCCCGCCCCCGCCGACTCGACGATACCGCACACGTCCATGCCGAGCGTGAACGGGGGTTGCGCCATTACCGTCGCCACGCCGCCCCGCGCTCGCGCGATATCACCGAAGTTGAGCGACGCCGCAGATACGGAAACACGAACCTCGCCCGGCCCGACATCCGGCGCGGCGATATCGGCGACGGCGACGACATCGGCCGGATCGCCGTGCCGAAGCACCTGAACTGCCTTCATTTTCCATCCCCATCCTGAGAGTGCTGTTTCAAAGCTCGAAGCGATACTTCGCCGACACTCCATACATCCGCGGCTCGCCGGCCAGGATCGCGTCCGTGCCCAGATCGGTCGCGACCGAATAGCCGCCGACAAGATAGTCCTTGTTGGTCAGGTTGGTGCCGAACAGGGCCAGGTCTATGCCTCTCGCGATCGCATCGTGCCATTCGATCCGCGCATCGAACGTGCCGTAACCTGGGAAGCTATCCTTCAGGCCGACCGCGCTTGCGTTGGAATCGGAGGTGTTGACCTTGCCGGTGAAGGAATAGCTCGCGAACAGGGTGACGTCGGTCTCGCCCGGCAATGGCAGCCGATATTGGCCGTTGATCGAATATTTCCAATGCGGCTGATAGGCGATCTGCCGGCCCAGGCGGCATGCCGCGCCCGCATTGACCTGGCATTTGGCATCGAGATACGAAACGAAGCCCGACAAGGAGAAGCCCTGGAACGGGACGATCGTGCCTTCGAACTCGAAGCCCTTGTTGATCGCGCGTCCAGCATTCTGCACGGCCGAAACGAACGTGCCGCCGCTGATAACGCCCTGCGCAATCTGGATATCCTTATATTTATCCCGGAATAGCGAGATATTGGTGCGCAGCGGGATGCCGATATCCCAGTCGGCCTTCACCCCCAGCTCGATATCGTCGACCGTTTCCGGCGCGAAGGTCCGCGTGTCCGCCGTCGGGGCCGGCAGATTGAAGCCGCCGCTCTTATAACCGTGGCGATAGGCGGCATAAGCGAGGATCCGCTGCGTGATATTATACTGGATGGTCGCATCGCCCGTGGCCGCGCTGAAATGCGCCCTTGCCGATTGGGGGCAGACATTCGGCGCCATGCCGGTGGCGGGATCGAACTGGCTCGGATCGGGCTGATTGCACGTCCCGTCATCCAGAAGCTTCGAAGAGGAGGCAAAGCGGCTATCCCACGTATAGCGCACGCCGCCGCTGAACTGCAGGCCCTCGGCGATATCGAACTCGATATGGCCGAACACCGCATCGCTCTTGTCGTCATAGTCCTGGATCGTGCTGACGACCGAGCCGAAGCTGTAGGACCGATATGCCTGCCGGATGCCGGGCTTGGCCTGCTCATGATAATAACCCAGGATATAGCTGAGCCCGATGTCGGGCGCCTTGCCCTGGATCTGGAATTCCTCGGTATATTGCTCGAATCCGCGGACATAGGGTTTCGTCCCGGCCGGATAGAAGCTGTAAAGATAAGATAGCGGCCCCGACAGCTCCAGCGTTTCCGCCGTCTTCTCCTTACGGAAGGAGAAGATGTTCTTCAGCGTGATGTCGTCGGAGAGTTGCCAGGTCGTCTTGTTGGTGACGCCGAGATCGCGCGTGCGCCGATATTGATAACGCGGGTTGGCGATGCGGCGGATGCCCAGCGCCTCCTGCTGCGCCTGTGCGGCCGCGAACTGCTCCGGCGTCAGCCCGGACAGGCCCAGGCCGCCATTCACCACCGCGGCCTGAAGCGCGGCGACGGCATTGCCGAACGGCCCCGTCGCGCAACCGGGCAAGGCGACCTGAAGGCAGGCGATATAGCTGGAGGAAGGGCTGCCGGCCGTCAGGTTGAAGCTTGGCGGAAGCCCAAGAAACTCGCTGAGGCCGATCGTTTCCGGCGTGGCCGTCGGGCCGAAGAGCAGCGGGTTCGGCAATATGCCCAGGTTCGCGGCCGGATAGACCTGACGCAGAAGCTGTCCCGAGCCGCTATTGTCGCGATAATTGCTGTCGACGATCGTAACATTCTCAATGTCCGGCGTCGGGGTCAGCAGGACGGAGATGCGGTAGGAATCGTTGTTGCGGCTGTCGAGGCGCTGGCCGGTCAGCACGTTCCGGGTGAAGCCGTGGCGGCGCCCGTAATCGCCCGCCAGCCGTATCGCGAGCAGATCCTCCACGATCGGCAGGTTCAGCACGCCCTCCAACTCGTGATAATCATAATTGCCGTAGCTGCCTTTCACATAGCCGCCCAGATCGAAGGTCGGCTTGGTCGGCTCGAACAGCACCGCCCCGCCCGTCGTGTTGCGGCCGAACAGCGTCCCCTGCGGCCCTTTCAGGACCTGGACGTTGGCAAGGTCATAGAACATGCCCGATCCGGCGATCGGTGTCGGCACCTCGGCGAAATAGGTGGCGACGCTGGTGAAATTGCGCTGGCCGCCGCCGAGGACGCCCGGCCCCTGGCCGCGGATGTAGAATGTCGCATCGCCGCGATCCTGGCCAGAGACGTTCAGCGCCGGGGCGAAGTTGCGCAACTGATCGACCGATACGACGCTCCGCTCCGCCAGCGCATCGCCTGACAGCGCGGTGATCGCGACCGGGACCTCCTGAAGCACTTCCTCATGGCGGCGCGCGGTGACGACGATATCGCCTATCTCGGCCTCGCCGACGCCGCGCCGCGTGTCGGCCGTATCGGCCGGGCCTGTCTGCGCCATCACCGGAATGGCCGCGCCCATGAACGAGATCACGCTTGCCGAAAGGCAAAGCCCGGAAGCCAATTTCCCCATACTTTCCTCCCCGGAATATTATTTTGTTTTGGATTTGTTGTATTTTATACTTACGCAAACATCCGGAATGCGGCGGATTCAACTGCAGATGATAACCGCATTGCGTAATTCGTAACTTGTCACCAACCGGTTCCAGGCGAGGTCCGGCGCGCGCTCCAGCTTCAGCCCCGGCACCCGCAGCAGCCGGTCCAGGAACAGGCAGCTTTCGTGCAGCGCGACCTGCGCTCCGGGGCAGCGATGCTCGCCATCCCCGAACGACATGCCGGCATTGCCATATTTGGCGCTGACCTTGCGGCCGGCCATGATCTCGCGCGGACAGGTTCCGAAGGCGGTCTCGTCGGTATTGGCGGCACGCACGTCCACGGCCACCGCGTTGCCGGCACGCACGTCCGCCGCCGGCAGATCGGTTCGCATCCGGCGGAAAATATAGCCCACGACCGGCTCAAGGCGCAGTATCTCCTCGAGAATGGCGATCTTGCCGGCTTCATCCGCCTGCTGGAATGCCGCCCGAAGCTCGTCCCGCTCCAGCATGTGCCAGGCCGCCATCACGATGAACTCGCGCGTCGTCGCCATGCCGGCGGCACCGTAGAGGAGGCATTCGGTCAGAATCTCCCGGTCGGTATATCCCTCGTCGATCAGATGGGAGATGACGTCGTCCTGCCGCTTCTTCTTTCGCTCCCTGATCGCCGGCACCACGTCGCGATAATGAAAGGACAGCACCCGATATTGGGACCGCAGGAACTTCACCAACGCCCGGAACCGGCCGCGGGGCGGATCGAAATTGCCGGTGAAGAAGATGTCGAGCCGCCTTGCCAGCCCGTTGGGATTGCTTGCCGTGAGGCCGACGATATCGCCCGCCACGGCGACCGCGAGTTCCAGGCTGAGATCGTCGAGCCTGGCCCGCTTCTGCTGCCGGAAACGCTCCACCAGCTCGTCGCTCAGGCGGATCATCAGTTCCCGGTAGCGGGTGGCAACGATCCTGGGCGTGAAGAAGCGCGCGGTCGCGCCGCGCCGCACGCGATGCGCCTCGCCTTCCAGGAACAGGATCGGCTGCCGCGTGGCCCTGCCGATCTTGCCGACCTGCTCCGCCAGGAAACCGGCCTGCTTCGCGCCGTCGCTGCGTAGGATGGCGCGCGCGCGATCCAACGTGTCCGTCCATATATCCGCGTCGATGATGCCGCCGCCTGCCGATGCACGTGCGGACTTGCGGTGATCGTCCCCGCTGTGGAATGGGCAGTCCGCCTCAGAATGGGCTTGAGCGTTCACGAGCATCATCCCACATATGATATACGATGGATCATAAGTTATCCTTTACTGAGCAGCCGTCAAGCGCGGTCGACGTGCGCATCCTGAAATCGCGCGCGGCGCTTCGCGATGCGCTGATCGCCCTGGCCGGCGAAAAGCCGTTCGTGGACCTGACGGTTGCGGAGATCGCCCGGCGGGCATCGGTGGGCTACGCCACCTTTTTCCGCCACTTCCCCAGCAAGGAGGCGTTGCTGGCGGATATCGCCGAGGCGTTGATCCGCGATATGCTGGGCCTGATGGGTCCGCTGATGCAGCAGACCGAAACCCGCGCGGCATCGCTGGAGCTGGCGCGCTTCGTCGATGCGCGACGGCCGATCTGCCACGCATTGCTGGTCGGCGCGGGCGATACGCTGCGCCGCGAGATCACGGTGCGGGCGATCCAGCTCGCCGCGGAGAATCGCGTCGAGATCGCGGACGGGCTGCCGACCGAATTGCTGAGCGTCCATTCGGTCGGCGCCACGCTCAACATCATCGCCTGGTGGCTGGAGCGCGGCGGTGAAATCGGGCCGGAGGCGATGGCCGCCATCCTCGACTGGCTCGTGTTCAAGCCGCTTTCGGCCCGACCGGAGCAATAGGCGGCCCGCGCTCCGCGATCCCACGCCGGATTTGCGGCCATGATTTTCCCGCTGCCACTGGCGGCGGCCGGCGCCGTGCGGCACTTGTCGTTCCCGATTGCTCGATTCCGAAGCCCAAGGGGAATGCGATGACCGCCTATGTCGTGCTGATCAAGGAACGGATCCGGGATGCCGAGGCGCTCGCCGTCTATGCCGGGAAGGCCACGGCGGCGCGGGCCGGGCATGCGCTGACGCCGCTCGCCCTTTATGGCCGATATGAGCAGCTTGAGGGCGAAGCGGCCGAAGGCGCCGTCATCATCTCCTTCCCGACGATGGCCGAGGCGCGCGCCTGGTATGACAGCCCTGCCTATCAGGAGGCGCTGGCCCACCGGCAGGCGGGCGGAGACTATCGGGTGTTCCTCATCGAAGGCGTGGATGCGGCCGCCGCCTGACGCCGAACCGGAGGGACCCGACATGCAGGATTTCCTGGCCGCGATCGAAATCGACGCGACCATAGCCTTCTCCAGGACGGTGACGGAGAGCGACATATCCCTGTTCGCGGGGATCAGCGGCGATTTCGCGCGCAACCATATCGACGAAGCCTATATGCGCGGCACGCCCTTCGGCGGGCGCATCGCCCACGGGCTACTGCTGCTCGGCTATACGTCGCGCGCCTCGACGCTGATGTGCGAGGCGTGCCTGAAGGGATCGGACGCCTTCGTGCCGCTGGCGCTGGGTTTCGACAGGGTGCGCTTCCTCCGGCCCGTGCGGATCGGCGAGACGATCACCATCCGCTACGCGATCGAAGGCGTGGATGTCGCGCGCGGGCGGGTGACGAGCGCGGTGACGATTGAGAATGAGGCGGCCGAGCCCGTGCTCGCGGCGACGCACATCGTGAAGTGGGTGCCGGCATAAGGCCGGAACGGCGCCCGCTTCACTACCTCTTTCCATCGCCCGATCGGGGCCGTCGGCCGATCTCCAGCTCCGCGATGCGGCCATTGCCGAGGCGGAAGCGGAAAGTGAGCGTAATCGGGCTGTCCGCCAACGCGCCGGCCACGACCGCGGCGACACGATGGACGTCGCCTTCCAATGCGCCGCCTGCGGCGTGGTCCGGCGTATCGCTTATCATGAAGTGCCGCCAAGGGTGGAATATCGGCTTAACGACCGGGGTCAGGCGCTGCGCCCGGCGCTCAATGCGCTGCTGGCCGGGGCCGAGGACGCGCCCATCGAAACGCGGGCGCGGTTGCTGGACGAAGGAAGCCCGCCGTCCGCCGAGGCCTGAAGGGCCGGCCCGTCAGCCCCGGCTCACTTCAATTGTCCGCGCCCGGCGGACGGACCGGGAATGGCAGCGGGGCCACCGCGACGCCTTCGTCGATCAACGCCTTGGCTTCTTCCACGCTGGCCTGGCCATGGATCGCGCGGTGATCGGATTCGCCCAGATGCATGGCGCGGGCCTCGTCGGCAAAGCGTTCGCCGACATAATCGGAACCTTCCAGCGCCTTTGCCTGCGCTTCGGCCAGGGCCTGCATCATCCGCCGCAACGCCTCCGGCGCTTCGTTGGCAACCGGCACCGGCGTCGCCTCGCCCCGCTGGTTGCCCTTGGCGCCCACACGCGGCGCCATCACGGCCTTGGCCACGTCGGTCGATCCGCACATCGGGCAGGATATCCAGCCCCGTGCGCGCTGCGTCTCATAATCCCCGGTCGAGCCGAACCAGCCTTCGAAGACGTGTCCGCCCTCCGCGCAGGCAAGATCGAAAACGATCATCGCGCCGCCCGTTCCATCGAAAACCAACTCCAGCTTGCCATCGTCACGCCTTCGCAACCGATATGGGGCCGGCCGGGTGGGAATCCCACTGCCGCACCCATGCCAGCACATCGGCGGCCAGCCGCGCGCGATCGCCGGCCGATTTCATGATCGTGCCGGCCAGCAGCGTCCGCACCCCCGCGATCGCCTCCATATCGCCCGCATCCGCCATGTCCAGCACCAGCCCGTCGACGAAGCCGCGATAGTGCGCGGCGATCCCGGCGGAGGAGACGGGGATGCCAAGCTCCGCCATGATCTTCGCCGCCGGCCCCTTCACCGCCTTGCCGCCGACGATGGGCGATATGGCGACGATTGGCACGCCCCGCGCGCGCAGCCGATCGCGCACGCCGGCCAGCGCCAGGATCGGATCGATGCTGAGCCACGGGTTGGACGGGCAGATGATGACCGCCTCGATCGCCGGATCGTCGATCAGCGCATCGAAGGCGGCGCTCGGCCGCACATTGGCGGCAAGCTCCAGCCGCTCCACCCTGGGCCGGCACTGCCGCCGTACGAAATAATCCTGGAAGGCCAGCCGCCCCTCGTCGCTATGGACGATCGTGGGGGCCGGATCGTCCGCCATCGGCACGATGCGGTGAGCGATGCCGTGCGCGCGAGCCAGCGCCTCGGTCACGACCGTCAGCCTCTCGCCGCCGCGCAGCCGCCGGGTGCGCTCGACATGGGTGGCGAGATCGCGGTCGCCCAGCCGGAACCAGCTTTCCCCGCCCAGCTTCGCCACCTGTTCCATGAAAGCCCAGCTTTCGCCGGCAATGCCCCACCCCAGCTCGGGATTGGCAATGCCCGCCAGCGTGTAGGTGACGGTATCGATGTCGGGGCAGATGTTGAGGCCCAGATGCTCGAAATCGTCGCCGGTGTTGACGACGATGGCCAGTTCCTCGGGCGGCAGGATCGCCGCCAGCCCGGCCGCCAGCTTCGCGCCGCCCACGCCGCCCGCAAGCGCCAGGATCACCGGAAAAGGTCCATATGCCGGGGCCGCACGAGATCGCGCGCCGTGCCCGCCGGCGCTTCTTCCGTCGCGACACCGCGCACCAGCACCACCGGGCATCCCTCGTTCGCCTGCCCCATCAGCAGCGATGCCGCAGACGCCACCTCGTCGGCAAATCCCAGCTCGCTGGTCTGGAGCGCGCGGCCGAACAGGTCGGGCCGGCCGCGCAGGTCGAGCAAGGCGGGCAGGCCATGCACGCCGATCGCCTGGCCGATCGTCCCCATCCGCCAGGCCCGGCCCAGGCTGTCCGCCACGATCACGGCTGGCTGCACGCCCGTGAGCCGCCCCAGCCCTTCCGCCAGCGCCCGCGCGCTCGCATCGGGATCGGCGGGCAGCAGCAGCGCGGCCTCGCCGCCATCATGGGCGACATTGGACTGGTCGATCCCGGCATTGGCCAGCACCAGCCCGCGCCGGTCCCGCACGATCAGCGCCCCCGGCCGCTTGCGGACCACCTCGTCGGTTTCGGACAGGATCAGCTCGACGAGGCGGGGGTCCTTCTCCACCTCGGCCGCCAGCGCGACGGCTTCGGGCGAAGGCGTCACATCGGCCAGCGGCACCAGCCGCCCCTCGGCCTTGGAAACGATCTTCTGCGCCGCCACCAGCACGTCGCCCGTGGCGATGCGCATCCCGGCGGCGGTTAGCGCCCCAGCGATGATCGCCGCCAGATCGTCGCCCGCGGCCACCATCGGCAAGCCGGGAACGGCCCGGATCGATATCTCGCGCGCGGCTTGCGCCATCAGCCGGGAAGGCCGGTGATGCGGATGCCGGCGGACGGCACCTTGTATCGCTGGTTGATGGAAATCAGCACCGACGTCAGCGCCTCGGCCACCACCGAATTGCATAAGGGGCCGGCGTGGAAACCGCGCAGCTTCGCGGCCTCGGCCAGCGCGATCACCGCCTCGCGCGCGGCGATGTCGTCGCCCGCCACCAGCACGTCGCAATCCAGCTCATGATCCAGATCGTGCAGATGGTGGGCGGAGATGTTCTGGAAGGCGGAAACCACGCGCACGCCCTCGCCCAGCGCCGCCTGCAACGCCATCGCCGCCGATCCGCCCTGGGGCAGTTGCACGCGGTTCACCTTGGGCGGCACCAGCGGCACCGTCACGTCCACCAATATCTTGCCGGCCAGCGCGTCCTTCACCGCCAGCGCCGTCGCCTGCTGCGCGGCATAAGGCACGGTCAGCACCACGATCTCGCCGGCCGCCGCCGCCGCCGCATTGTCGGCGCCCCGGACGTTCGCGCCGGGGATCGCCGCCGCCAGCTCGGCCGCCGCCGCCTCGGCCTTCCCCGCATCGCGGCCGCCGATCATCACTTCATAGCCGGCGGCCGCCCAGCGCGCGGCGAGGCCGCTGCCTTCCTTGCCCGTGCCGCCCAGCACCGCGAGCGTCGGTTTCCCGTCAGCCATGATCTCTCCTGTGATTGCCGGCCTGTAACCCGTCCGGCTCTGTCAGGCGAGCGTCGCCGGGGCAATCGGCCGCCGGTGCTGAAGCGCCGGAATGCGCGATCGCACGTCCGCCACGCGCTTCGCGTCCATTTCGGCAAAGCCGATGCCGTTATCGCCCCCCATGTCCAGCAGCACATCCCCCCAGGGATCGATCACCAGCGAATGGCCGTAGGTCGCGCGCCCGTCCTCATGCGCGCCCGCTTGGGCGGCGGCGACCACGAAGGCCCCCGCCTCGATCGCGCGGGCGCGCAGCAGGACGTGCCAGTGCGCGCGGCCCGTGGGCACGGTGAAGGCGGCCGGCACGGAAAGGATGGTCGCGCCCGCATCGCTCAGGCTGCGGAACAGATCGGGGAAGCGCAGATCGTAACAGATGGCCAGCCCCATCCGCCCCCACGGCGTATCGACCACCACCGCCTGCGATCCCGGCGCATAAGCGGCCGATTCCCGCCAGCTTTCGCCGGTCGGCAGATCGACGTCGAACAGGTGGATCTTGTCATATCGCGCGCGGATGGCGCCGGCATCGTCGATCAGGAAGCCACGGTTGACGAGCCGGCCGTCGCGCCGCTCGCCGGCCAGCGCCAGCGAACCGACATGCACCCACAGCCCCGCCTTCGCCGCGGCGTCGCGCACGGCGGCCAGCACCCTGTCATGCGCCTCATCGGCCAGATGATCGGCCGCCCGCGTCCTGTCGCGGTCCAACAGGCCGCTCATCTCAGGCGTGAAGAGCATGTCGGCCCCGCCCACCTTGGCCTCCTCGATCGCCGCGACCAGCGCGGCGGCGTTGGCGGCGGGATCGATGCCGGTGCGGCTCTGGAACAGCGCGGCGCGCATCAGGCGGCCAGCAGCGGGTCCAGCTTGCCGGCGCGGTCCAGCGCGGCCAGATCGTCCGATCCGCCGACATGATGGCCGTTGATGAAGATCTGGGGCACCGTCGTGCCGCCATTGGAGCGGCTCAGCATCTCGGCGCGCTTCGGCCCGCCCATGGTGATGTCATATTCCTCGAACGCAACCCCTTTGTCCGCCAGCAATTTCTTCGCTCGGACGCAATAAGGGCAAAGCAGCTTGGTATAGATTTCGACCTTGGGCATCACGGCCCTTTCTTCTCGCATAAGGGAAATTACGTAAAAACCTGTGGTGCGGTGCGTCACTTGTCAACATCGCCGGTGGCATCGCCCAGTGCCAGATCGACACGGGCCAGATCGACACGCGCCCAGCTGATCAGCCGCACCTCGGCCGCCCCGGCCCGCTTGAGCGCGCGGGCGCAGGCATTGGCGGTCGCGCCGGTCGTATGGACATCGTCCACCAGCAGCACCCGCCGCCCCTTCAGCTCCGCCACCCGGCGCGGATTGGCGGCGAAGGCGCCCCGCACGGCCCTCGCCCGGGCGTTGCGGCCCAGCCCGCGCAGGATGGGCGTCGCCCGCCTGCGCTCCAGCATGTCGACGGCCAGCGTCAGCCCCCGCCGCCGGGCCAGCACGCCCGCGATCAACGCCGACTGGTTGTAGCCCCGCCGCCAGATCCGCCAGCGGTGGAGCGGCACCGGCACCAATATCGCGTCCGCTTCCTGCTCGATCAGCCGTTCCATCAACAGGCCGATCGTCCGGGCATGGCCGGGCCGGCCGCCATGCTTCAGCCGCATCACCACATGGCGGGCGACGGGGCCATAGGATACGGCGGCGCGCACGCCATCCAGCGCCGGCGGATCGACCATGCAGCCCGCGCATATCGTGCCCGGCGGCGCGAAGGGCAGCGCCACGCCGCACCTGGCGCAGCCGTCGTC
This sequence comes from Edaphosphingomonas fennica, assembly GCF_003034225.1. Taxonomy (GTDB): domain Bacteria; phylum Pseudomonadota; class Alphaproteobacteria; order Sphingomonadales; family Sphingomonadaceae; genus Sphingomonas_E; species Sphingomonas_E fennica. Next base: position 281,976 of record NZ_PHHF01000076.1, on the reverse strand, counting down.
GCCCAGGAAATCCAGGCTCTGCCAGCAATCGCGGCAGAAACCATGATCGTCAGGCGTCACCGCGCCGCAGCCGGGGCAGCGCGGCGGCAGCACCAGCGCGATCGCGCCGCCCGCGATTCGCGCCGCGATCCGCCCCCCGGTCGCGATCAGCTCCCTCATGCTCCCCCCAATGTTCCCCTTGTTCCAGCGGCGCGGGCGCGGCACAAGCCCGGCGATGATCCAGCCCCCCGCCCCGCCCTCGGCGGTGCCCGAGATATTCGATCGCCGCATCCGCCGCATCCGCCGCGATCGGGCGGCGCGCACCTTCGCCGATCACGCCTTCCTGCGGGATCGGATGGTGGAGGATATGCTCGATCGGCTGGATTCGGTGAAACGCAGCTTCACCCGCGCGCTCGATCTCGGCACGGCGGATGGCTCGCTCGCCGCCGCGCTCCGCCAGCGCGGCATCGAGACGATCGCCGCCGATGCCGGCTTCGCCTTCGCGCAGGCAGCGGGCGGCGTGCAGTGCGACGAGGATCGCCTGCCCTTCGCCGCCGGCAGCTTCGATCTGGTGGTTTCGGCCGGCGCGCTCGATTCGGTGAACGACCTGCCGGGCGCGCTCACCCTCATCCGCCGGGCGCTCAGGCCCGACGGTCTGTTCCTCGCCGCCTTCTTCGGCGCGGGATCGCTTCCCCGGCTGCGCGCGGCGCTGATGGCGGCGGACGAGGCCGTCGGCGGCGGCACCGTCGCCCGCATCCACCCACAGATCGACGTGCGCGCGGCGGGCGACCTCCTTTCGCGCGCCGGCTTCACCCTGCCGGTGGCCGACGTGGATCACGCCCGCATCCGCTATGCCGATCCGCTGCGGCTGGTCGGCGATCTCCGGGGCATGGCCGCCACCAACATCCTCCGCGATCGCCGGCACGCGGCGCTCACCCGCGCCCATCTACCGCATCTGTTCGAAGCGTTCGCCGCCCAGGCCGATGACGATGGCCGGGTGACGGAGCTTGTGGAGATCATCCACCTCACCGCCTGGTCCCCTGGCCCCGATCAGCCCAGGCCGGCGCGCCGTGGCAGCGGGCGCGCCTCGCTTGCCGACGCGCTGAAGCCCCGCCCGCAATAGGCGCCCGCGGAAAGCAAAAAGGCCCGGCGGAAACCCACCGGGCCTTTTCTCGGGGCAAGAGGTTCAGGCAGCCGCTAGACGGTCTGCACCCTGCGGCCGCGCCGGGTGCCGCGCTGGCGCAGCACATGGCCTACCGCCATGAAGCCCACCAGCATCATCGCCCACGTCCGGGGTTCGGGCACCGTCGGCGCACCGACTTCGCCGACATTATAGGCCGGCAGTCCGGTGGCGGTGCCATTGTTGGTTACCGCCCTCGCGCTGTAGCCTGTCAGCTTGACGCCGCTATAGGTGGACAGCGCGCTGAGACCGGCGAACTCGAGGTCGGGGAATGGCCCGCCGGAAGCCTGGAACGGCGGTCCCACCCAGGTGAAGACGAGGTTGAGGATGTTGGGGTCATCCGGATATCCCGGCACCGGCAGCACCCCACCGGGATCGGGGTATACGGACGACACAAGCTCCGTCGATGCGATGATGTTGGGCGACGGCGTCATCACCCCACCGGCAAAGCCCGCGAAATCGAAGATGATCAACCTGGACCCTTCAAGGAATCCCTGATCACCCGACAACGTTCCTTCATAGGAGAAGCGGAATAAGCCCCCCTCTTCCGTAACGCTCGAAAGCACGGGAATAACAGATGCCTGGGCCGTTGACGTTATCCCGGCCAGTACGCAGGCCGCGATCAGAAGCCGTTTTCTCATGCTTCCCTCCACTGTTCGTGGCCCTGTCGCCCGTTACAGCGCCGAGGTGGACAATAGACGGCCTCCCCTCCCGAATCCCCCTCTCATAAGGGGTATCCCTCAAAATGGTCCTGTTCTGGGACAGCTTTATGCGCAACAAGCCCTGCCCTTTGCCGTTCCGCCCACGCACCGATCGGCGGGTTCAAGGGGCTTCCGCCCTTGGCAGCGCCGAACCCTGCGCCTAAGCGCCAAGGCAATGTTGCGCCGGCTGATTCCCGATCCGTTCATCCTCGCCCTGCTCGCCACGGTGGCCCTCGCAACGATTCTGCCCGCCCACGGCGCCTTCGCCGGGGCCGTGGACGTGGCCGCCACCGCCGCGATCGTGCTGCTCTTCTTCTTTCACGGCGCGAAGCTGCCGCGCGAGGCGATCGTCGAGGCGCTGGGCCACTGGCGGCTACACCTCACCATCCTCGCCTGCACCTTCGTGATGTTCCCGCTGCTCGTGCTGCTGCTCCAATGGCTGGCGCCCGGCCTGCTGCCGTCGCGGCTGTGGACGGGGATGTTGTTCATGGCGGCCTTGCCGGGCACGGTGCAGTCGGCGGTAGCCTTCACCTCGATCGCGCGGGGCAACGTCGCCGCCGCCATCGCCTCCTCCTCCGCCTCGCAGCTGATCGGCATCTTCCTCACACCGCCGCTTGTCGGCCTGCTGGCCGATGCGCATGGCGGCACGGTGGATACGGCGGGCGTCGGCAGGATCTTCCTGGTCCTGTTCGCACCCTTCGTGGTCGGCCACCTGCTCCGCCCCTGGATCGGCGCATGGGTGTCCCGCAACCGCAAGCTGATCGCGCTCAGCGATCGCAGCGCCATCCTGCTCGCGGTTTACGGCGCCTTCTCCGCTGCCGTGATCGAAGGGATATGGAGCCGCCTGCCGCTTCCGGTGCTGGGCATGCTGGTCGTCGTCTGCCTCGCCATCCTCGCCTTCGCGCTCGCCTTCACCAGCGGCGTCGCGCGGCTGCTCGGCTTTTCCCGCGCGGATCGCATCGCGATCATGTTCTGCGGCACCAAGAAATCGATCGTGCAGGGCGTCCCGATGGCGCGCGTGCTGTTCGCGCCGGCGGATGTCGGCCTGATCCTGATGCCGATCCTCCTGTTCCACCAGTTCCAGCTGATGGCCTGCGCCTGGATCGCGCGCCGCTACGCCGCCCAGGGGGAATCCGCCCAAACGGACGGGGCGCAAGCCTGACGATTCGGCTTCAACCTCCCCCGATCAGGCCCTAAGGATTGGCCGAGACATATAGGAGGAATGCCCGAGTGACCGATGCCTCGATCTACCCCGTCCCGGCTGAATGGAAGACGAAGGCCAAGGTGGATGCGGCACGCTATGCCCAGCTGCACGGCCGTTCGCTGGCCGATCCGGGCGGCTTCTGGCTGGAACAGGCCCGCCGGCTGGACTGGATCAAGCGGCCGGAGATCGCGGGCGACTGGTCGTTCGACGAGAAGGATTTCCACATCAACTGGTTCGCCGACGGCAAGCTCAACGTCGCGGCCAACTGCATTGATCGCCATCTGGCGACACGCGGCGACCAGACGGCGATCATCTGGGAACCGGATGATCCCGCCGAACAGCCCCGCCGCTACACCTACGCCCAGCTCCACAAGGAAGTCTGCCGCTTCGCCAACGTGCTGAAGGCGGCGGGCGCCAAGAAGGGCGATCGCGTCACCATCTACATGCCGATGATCCCGGAGGCCGCCTTCGCGCTGCTCGCCTGCGCGCGGATCGGGGCGATCCATTCGGTGGTGTTCGGCGGCTTCTCGCCCGATGCGCTCGCCGGGCGCATCCAGGATTGCGATTCCACCATCGTCGTCACCGCCGATGAAGGCCGGCGCGGCGGCAAGAAGGTGCCGCTGAAGGCCAATGTCGATCAGGCGGCCCCGCTCTGCCCGTCGCTGGAGAAGGTGGTCGTCGTCCGCGCCACAGGCGGCGGCGTGGACATGGAGCCCGGCCGCGACGCCTGGTATCACGATCTCGCCGGTATGGTGGCGGATGAATGCCCGCCCGAGCCGATGGGCGCGGAAGATCCACTGTTCATCCTCTACACCTCGGGATCGACCGGCAAGCCCAAGGGCGTGCTCCACACCTCGGGCGGCTACCTGCTCTGGGCCAGCCTCACCCATGAGATGGTGTTCGATTACCGGCCGGGCCAGATCTACTGGTGCGCGGCCGATATCGGCTGGGTCACGGGCCACAGCTATATCGTCTACGGCCCGCTCGCCAACGGCGCCACGACGCTGATGTATGAAGGCGTTCCCAACTGGCCCAGCGCCAGCCGCATCTGGGAAGTGGTCGATCGCCATCAGGTCGAAATCCTTTACACTGCCCCCACGGCGCTGCGCGCGCTGATGAAGGAAGGTGATGATTTCGTCGCAAAAACCAGTCGCAAGTCGCTGAAACTCCTGGGCACGGTCGGCGAGCCGATCAACCCGGAAGCCTGGCGCTGGTATCATGAGGTGGTGGGTGAAGGCCGCTGCCCGATCGTCGATACCTGGTGGCAGACGGAAACCGGCGGCGCGATGATCACCCCCCTGCCCGGCGCCGTCGATCTGAAGCCCGGATCGGCCACCAAGCCCTTCTTCGGGATCGAGCCGCAGCTCGTGGACGGCGAAGGCCACCTGCTTTCGGGCGCGACCGAGGGCAATCTCGTCATCGCGCGGAGCTGGCCCGGCCAGATGCGCACCGTCTGGGGCGATCATGCCCGCTTCTTCCAGACCTATTTCAGCACCTATCCCGGCAAATATTTCACCGGCGACGGCTGCCGGCGGGACGAGGACGGCTATTATTGGATCACCGGCCGGGTCGATGACGTCATCAACGTCTCCGGCCACCGCATGGGCACGGCCGAGGTCGAAAGCGCGCTGGTGCTGCACGGCAAGGTCGCCGAGGCCGCGGTCGTCGGCATGCCGCATGACATCAAGGGCCAGGGCATCTACGCCTATGTCACCCTCAACGCCAATTGCGAGGCGAGCGAGGATCTGCGCAGCGAGCTGAAGCAATGGGTCCGCACCGAAATCGGCCCCATCGCCACGCCCGATGCCATCCAGTTCGCGCCCGGCCTGCCCAAGACGAGGAGCGGCAAGATCATGCGCCGCATCCTGCGCAAGATCGCGGAAGGCGATGTCTCGTCGCTCGGCGATACATCGACGCTGGCCGATCCATCGGTGGTGGACGATCTCGTCGCCAACCGGGTGGCCTGACGCCGGATCGCAGGAGATGCGGCGGCCGGGCTCACCCGGCCTTGCGCCGCCGCGTCTCCCAGCCCTTCTTCGCGGCCGCCGATCGATCCGCGGCGCTGCGGCCGGCCGAAGCGCGGCCGCCCTTGCGCGACGACACATGCGTATCCTTGCGGCCCCGGCCGGACCCGGATTTGTTGCCGCCGCCCGATTCCTTGTTCACCGTCGCCCAGGCCCGCCGCTCGGCTTCCTTGTCGGACACGCCGCGCTGCTCATATCCTTCCTCGATATGCTCGGCCTTGCGCTTCTGCTTGTCGGTATATTTGTCCTTGTCGCCCTGGGGCATGGTTCGTCTCCAACGCCCCCCACACGATCCAACAACAATCCGGCGCCCGCGATGATCCCACCCCCGCCCTTGGCCGGGCCACGGTTCATCCCGCCAGCACGCGTCCCAGCAGGCGATCGATCGCCGCCGCGCATTCCGGCTCGTCCAGCACGGGGGCATGGCCGATGCCCGGCACCGTCACCAGATCCGTGCCCGGCACCCGCTTCGCCATCTCCTGCGCGGTAGCCTGGCTCAGCACGTCGGAATGCTCGCCCCGGATCAGCGTCACCGGCCGTCCGGCGAGCCCTTCGAAGGCCGGCCACATGTCCATGCCGCCGCCGTCGCCGCCCGGCAGCTTCATCGGCTCGGCGATCTTCATGTCGTAATCGTAGATGATGCGGCCCGCGGGCGTCAGCCGGCACAGCCTTTTGGCCATCGCCAGCCACTGCTCGATCTCATAATCGGGATAGACGGCGAAATTGCCCTGCTGGATGCCGCGCGCGGCGTGCAGCCATGTCGGCCAGTTCGCCTGCTTGCCCACATAGGTGCGGATGCGCGCGATGCCGCCCGGCTCCACCACCGGCCCGATATCGTTCAGCAGCGCGCCGGCGATCCGATCCCGGCTGGTGGCGGAAAGCAGCATGGCCAGCAGCCCGCCCAGCGAGGTGCCGAACGCCACGAAGCGATCGATCTTCAATTCCTCCAGCAGCGCCTCCAGGTCCTGCAGGTAGGTCAGCGGCACATAGGTCATCGGGTCCTTGGCATAGGCGCTCTCGCCGCGCCCGCGCAGATCGACGCAGATCAGCCGCCATTCCCCCGCCAGCCGGTCCGCCATCGGCGCGAAATCGCGCACGTTACGGGTCAGGCCGGGGATGCACAGGATCGGCGGCCGCCCGTCCGCGCCGCCCGCATAGTCGCGATAATGGAGCCTCAGGCCATCCTTCGACCACCAATAGCCGTCGCTCCATTCCGCCATGCTTGCGTCTCCCGATGTGCCGCCCCCATATCGCTGCATGACGAAGCGCCCGCAAGCAGCCCCCTATCGCCCCGATCCCGCAATTCTCGGGCTCGGCCCGGATTTCTACGATCCCGTCGCGCCGGCGGCGTTTCCTGCGGCGAAGCTGCGCTTCCGCAACGATCGCTGGGCCGCCGCCGTGGGCCTCGATACGCTGGACGATGCCGGCTGGATCGAACATTTCGCCCGCTTCCGCCCACTGGCCGATAACCTGCCGGAACCGCTGGCGCTGCGCTATCACGGCCATCAGTTCCGCGTTTACAACCCCAATATCGGCGACGGCCGCGGCTTCCTGTTCGCCCAGCTCCGCGATCGCGACGGCCGGCTGCTCGATCTCGGCACCAAGGGATCGGGGCAGACGCCCTACAGCCGCTTCGGCGACGGCCGCCTCACGCTCAAGGGCGGCGTGCGCGAGGTGCTGGCGACGGAGATGCTGGAGGCGCTGGGCGTCAACACCTCCAAAAGCTTCTCGCTCATCGAAACCGGCGAGGCGCTGGACCGGCATGACGAACCTTCGCCCACCCGCTCCTCCGTCCTCGTCCGCCTCAGCCACGGCCATATCCGCATCGGCAGCTTCCAGCGCCTCGCTTATCTGGGCGATGGCGATGCGATCCGCCGTCTCGTCGATTATTCGCTCCGCGCGCTTTATGGCGAGGAACCGGGCGAACGGCCGGAAATCCGCCTGCTCACCCTCGTCGTCGATCGCACCGCCCGGCTCACGGCCTCCTACATGGCGGCGGGCTTCGTCCATGGCGTGCTCAACAGCGACAATATCGCCATCACCGCCGAAAGCTTCGATTACGGCCCCTGGCGCTTCACCCCGCGCTGGGAACCGGGCTTCACCGCCGCTTATTTCGACGATAACGGCCTCTACGCCTTCGGCCGGCAGGCGCAGGCGATCCATTGGGATGTCGTCCAGCTCGCCACGGCGCTCCGCGCCATCGCCGAGGCGGAAGACCTGATCCCCCCGCTGGAGGCTTTCCCCGCCCTTTACGAGGCCGCCTTCCGCGACGCCGTCTTCGCCCGCCTCGGCATCGCGCCCCTCGATGAGGAACGCGACCTCGCCTTGCTCCAGGCCATGGAAAACGGCCTGATGGCCACCGGCGTGGAGATCGATCGCTTCTTCTTCGATTGGCGCGGCGGCGCTCGGCGCGGCCCTTCGCCCGCCGACGAGGCCTATCGCCAGGCCGGTTTCGCCCAATTCGCCGCCCTGCTTCCGAACTTCCGCAAGGTCGCCGAGACCCGCCACCGCTACTGGTCCGATATCGCGCCCTGCTCCATGCATATCGACGAGGTGGAGGCGATCTGGTCCCGCATCGCCGACGATGACGACTGGGCACATTTCCACGCCAAGATCGGCGCGATCCGCCGCATGGGGGATGCGATGGCCGGCTAGCCGGGGCCACCGGCCCGAGTTGCGAAAAGTCGCCGCACCGGCCAAGATGGCCGCCATCATCCCGGCCGCAGCGCCGCCTCCATTTCCAGGATTTCCCTTTCCATGTCCGTTACCGAGATCATCTCCACCGAACCCGCTACCGGCGCGGAATTGTGGCGCGGCCAGATCGGCGATGCCGCCCGCGAGGTGGCGATCGCGCGGGACAGCTGGGCCGCGTGGGCCGCGCAGCCGCTGGCCGTGCGCGTGGAAACGCTGCGCCGCTTCGCCAATGTCGTGCGCGGCCGGCTGGAAGCCTTCGCCGATCTCATAGCGCGCGAAACCGGCAAGCCGCTGTGGGAGGCGCGGACCGAGGTCGAAAGCGTCATCAACAAGGTCGATATCTCGATCACGGCCTATTCGGATCGCACCGCCCAGCGCAGGTTCGAAGGCGCGCTGGGCGCCAAGAGCGCCGTCCGCCACAAGCCGCACGGCGTGCTCGCGGTGCTCGGGCCGTTCAACTTCCCGGCGCACCTGCCCAACGGCCACATCGTTCCCGCGCTGATCGCCGGCAATGCCGTGGTCTTCAAGCCGTCGGAAAAGACGCCCGCCTCCGGCGCCTTCCTCGTCGAATGCTTCCATGCCGCCGGCGTGCCCGAAGGCGTGGTCCGCCTGCTGATCGGCGGGCCGGATGAAGGCCGCGCGCTCGCATCCGATCCCGGCATCGATGGCCTGCTCTTCACCGGCTCCGCCCGCGCCGGCCAGGCGCTCCACCGCCAATTCGGCGATATGCCGCAGAAGATCCTCGCGCTGGAACTCGGCGGCAACAACCCGCTGGTCGTCTGGGACACGCCCGACATCGCCTCGGCGGCAGTGATCGCCGTCCAGTCCGCCTACATGTCCGCCGGCCAGCGCTGCACCGCCGCCCGCCGCCTGATCGTGAAGGACGGCGCGCACGATGCGCTGGTGGAGGAGATCGGCCGCCTGATCGATCGCATCATCGTCGATCACCCCCATGCCGATCCGCAGCCGCTGATGGGCCCGGTGATCGATAATGCCACCGCCGATCAGGTGCAGGAACGCTTTCTCGATCTGATGCTGAAGGGTGGCCGCCCCATCAAGCAGATGGGCCGCCCCGATCCGGCGCTCCCCTTCCTCACGCCCGCGCTGATCGACGTCACCGATATCGCGGCCCGCCCGGACGAGGAGATTTTCGGCCCTGTCCTCCAGCTCATCCGCGTCCCCGATTTCGAAGCCGCGCTGGCGGAAGCGAACAACACCCGCTTCGGCCTGTCCGCCTCGCTCGTCGCCGGCGATCCCGATCTCTATGATCGTTTCTGGGGCACGGTGCGCGCCGGTGTCATCAACTGGAACCGCCCCACCAACGGCGCCCCCTCTAACGCCCCCTTCGGCGGCATCGGCCTGTCCGGCAACCACCGCCCCAGCGCCTATTACGCCGCCGATTACTGCACCTACCCCGTCACCTCGTCCGAGGCGGACCAGCCCCGCGCCAGTATCGGCGTGGGTCTGCGGGAATAGCCGGGTGCGGGACAAGCTTTCCTAACCCCCGCAAAAGCATCCTTCGATTGCACGGTGCGGCGTTCGGGGCCATCTGCCGTGCCGATGTCATCGCTACTCGATCCCCACGCGCGCGGGCGCGTCATCCTTGTCGGTGCCGGCCCCGGCGATCCGGGGCTGCTGACGCTGCGCGCGGTGGAAGCGCTGCGCCAGGCCGACGTCGTGGTGCATGACGGGCTGATCGACCCGCGCGTGCTGGATTTCGCGCCGGCCACGGCACAGCGCATCTCCGTCGCCAAGAGCCGCGCGCGCCACACCCTGCCGCAGGATGCGATCAACGCGCTCATCATCGCCCATGTGAAGACGGGCGCGATCGTCGTGCGCCTCAAGGGCGGCGACCCCTTCGTCTTCGGCCGCGGCGGCGAGGAGGTGGAGGCCGTCCGCGCCGCGGGCCTGCCGGTGGAGGTGATCCCCGGCGTATCCGCCGCGCTCGGCTGCGCCGCCGATGCGATGCTGCCGCTCACCCATCGCGACTGGTCGAGCGCGGTCAGCTTCGTCGCCGGCCAGTGCAAGGGGCTGACGGAGCAGGACTGGTCCGGCCTCGCCGGCCAGGGGCGCACGCTCGTCATCTATATGGGCGTCGCCTGCGCCGGCCTGATCGCGGACAAGCTGATGGCCGATGGCGTGGCGCCGGACATGCCGGTCGCCGTGCTGGAACGCGGCACGCTGAAAGGCGCGCGCGCGCTCCGCACCCTGCTCGCCGATCTCGGCGGCATGGTGGAGCGCGAAAAGGTGGTCAGCCCCGCGATCATCGTGGTGGGCGAGGTGGTGTTGCTTTCGGATGCCGAAAACCGGCTCCAGGCGCTGGCGCAGCAGGCGGAGGCCATGTCTTGAGGATTTTGACGGGCAATGATCTGGCGACGGGGGACGTCGTCTGGTGGACGGGCAGCGACTGGTCCCGCCACGTCGCCGAAGCGGTCGATGTCGATAATCATGGCGAGGCGATCGGCGCGGCGGAAGAAGCCGCCCGCCGCGTCAACGCGCCCTATGTGATCGATGCCGAGGCCACGCCGGAAGGCCCCCGCCCCGCCCATATCAAGGATCGCATCCGCGCGCTCGGCCCCACGGTCCGGCCCGATCTCTATATCAAGCCCGCCGATCCCGCGGCGGGAAGCTGGGTGATCTGATGTACAAGTACGATCAATATGATCAGGCGATCGTCGACGCCCGCGTCGATGAGTTCCGCGATCAGGTGCAGCGCCGCCTGGCGGGCGAGATCACCGAGGACCAGTTCAAGCCGCTGCGCCTGATGAACGGCCTCTACCTCCAACTCCACGCCTACATGCTGCGCGTCGCCATCCCCTATGGCACGCTCGACAGCCGCCAGATGCGGATGCTGGCCCATATCGCCCGCAAATATGACAAGGATTACGGGCACTTCACTACCCGCCAGAATATCCAGTATAATTGGATCAAGCTGGAGGACGCGCCCGATATCCTGGCCGATCTCGCCACGGTGGAGATGCACGCCATCCAGACCAGCGGCAATTGCATCCGCAACATCTCGTCGGACCAGTTCGCCGGCGCCGCCGCCGATGAGGTGACGGACCCGCGCCCCTGGGCCGAGCTGCTCCGCCAGTGGAGCACTTTCCACCCCGAATTCAGCTACCTGCCCCGCAAGTTCAAGATCGCGGTAATCGCGGCGGAGGAGGATCGCGCGGCGGTGAAGCTGCACGATATCGGCATCCAGATTCACCGCAATGCGGCGGGCGAGGTCGGCGCGCGCATCTTCGTGGGCGGCGGCATGGGCCGCACGCCGATGGTGGCGCCGGTGATCCGCGAGTTTGTGCCGATCGGCGACCTGCTGAGCTATGTCGAGGCGTGCCTGCGCGTCTACAATCGCTACGGCCGGCGCGACAATATCTACAAGGCCCGCATCAAGATCCTGGTGCATGAGATCGGCGCGGAGGAATATGCCCGCCAGGTCGAGGAGGAATGGGCGCATGTGAAGACGCTCGGCCTCGATCCCTCGCCGGGCGAGTTCGAACGCATCGCTGCCTTCTTCGCGCCGCCGGCCTTCGAAACCGGCCTTGCCGATACGGTCGATCGCTCCGATCCCGATTTCGCCCTCTGGCTCGACCAGAATGTGAAGGCGCACAAGCAGCCGGGCTATGCCATCGTCAATATCAGCCTGAAGCCGGTGGGCGGCATCCCCGGCGATGCCTCGTCCGCGCAGATCGATCTGATGGCCGATCTCGCCGAACGCTACGGCCTCGATGAGCTGCGCGTCACCCATGCGCAGAACATCGTGCTGCCGCATGTGAAGAAGGCGGATCTCTACGCCGTCTGGCAGGCGCTGGATGCGGCGGGGCTGGCGTCCGCCAATCTCGATCTCATCAGCGATATCATCGCCTGCCCCGGCCTTGATTATTGCAGCCTCGCCAATGCGCGCTCGATCCCGGTCGCGCAGAAGATCGCCGAGCGCTTCGCCAGCCTCGATCGCCAGCGCGACCTGGGCGAACTGAAGCTCAAGATATCCGGCTGCATCAACGCCTGCGGCCACCACCATGCCGGCCATATCGGCATATTGGGCGTCGATCGTAAGGGCGTGGAGAATTACCAGCTCCTCCTCGGCGGATCGGGCGCGGAGGATGCCAGCCTCGGCCGCATCACCGGCCCCGGCTTCAGCGAGGATGGCGTGGTCGATGCGGTCGAGCGCGCGGTCGAGAAATATCGCGAGCTGCGCGAGGATGGCGAACGCTTCCTCGATACCTATCGCCGCGTCGGCTTCGAACCGTTCAAGGAAGCGATCTATGGCTGATTTCCTGCGTTTCCGCGACGATGCCCCGCATGAGGAACCGGCCGTCACGCTGGATGCCTTTCTCGGGCAGTCCAACGCCACGGCCGTCCGCCTGGAATCGGATGAGGATGCGCGCAAGCTGATCCCCCAGCTCGGCCAGCTCGCGCTGATCGAGATCGCCTTCCCCAAGTTCCGCGACGGGCGCGGCTATTCGGCCGCCCGCATCCTGCGTGAGGCGGGCTATGCGGGCGAGCTGCGCGCGGCCGGCGACGTGCTGGTCGATCAGATCCCGCTCATGCGCCGCTGCGGGTTCGACAGCTTCGCGCCCGACGCCGCGATCGACCCGGATGCCCTCACCCGGGCGCTCGGCCGCTACGACCATGTCTATCAGAAGGCGGCGGATGGCCGCTCCCCGGTCTGGGCGCTCCGCCATGGCTGAGGCCGCGCGCAGCATCGATATGATCGACACCGCCCCGCCCTTCACGGCGGAGGATGCGGCGCGCCTCAACGCGCGCTTCGAAGGTGTGGATAGCGCCGATATGCTGCGCGAGCTGCTGACCGGCGAGCTGGCCGGCCGCACGGCGGTGGTTTCCTCCTTCGGCGCGGAATCGGCGGTGCTGCTGCATCTCGTCGCCCAGGTCGATACCGAAACGCCGGTGATCTTCGTCAACACGCAGAAGATGTTCGGCGAGACGCTGGCCTATCGGGACGAGCTTTCCGAACGGCTCGGCTTCGTCGACCTCCGCGTCTTCCGCCCCGATCCCCGCATCCTCGCCGAACGGGACAAGACCGGCCTGCGCTGGTCCTACGATCCCGACGGCTGCTGCGGCATCCGCAAGGTGGAGCCGCTGCGCCGCGCGCTCGCGCCCTTCCAGGCGTGGATTTCGGGCCGCAAGGGCTTCCAGTCCGGCACCCGCACCGCGCTTCCCCGGTTCGAGATCGACGAGGGCCGGCTCAAGCTCAATCCGCTGGCCGATTGGCCGAAGGAACGGCTGGAAGCCTATTTCCACGAACATGATCTGCCCCGCCATCCGCTGGAGGCGCAGGGCTATCTCTCGATCGGCTGCGCGCCCTGCACCAGCGTGGTGAAGCCCGGCGAAGATCCCCGCGCCGGCCGCTGGCGCGGCTGGGACAAGGTGGAATGCGGCATCCACGGCGGCCGCACGCCCGGACCGGACGAAGAACCGGTATTCTGATATCTCCCTCCCCCTTCAAGGGGGGGGGGCAGAGGCAGAGACGATGCGCGGGCATGGCTCCCGGCGCGACGTTCCAGCGCCAGTCCGCAAAAAACCGGGCGCCCGCATGGGGCGCCCGGCTCCTCGTTTCCGGCAATCCGTGATCGGGTGCCTTAGCCTTACGCCCCCGGCAGCGGCACCCATTCGGCTTTCACGTCCTCGGCCAGCTTGCCCGTCACCACGGCGCGCTGGATCGCCCTGGAATAGCTGATCCGCCAGCCGTCCGCCGTCTTCACATATTTGTCGGCATAGAAGTTGGCGAGCAGGCGGAAGCTGCCCTCGCGCGGGTCATAGTTCACATAGCCCAGGTTCCAGCGCGCACTGGCGGTGTCGCCGTCGATGTCGATCTCGCCATTATGGCCGTGATGCACGTCGGTGATCGGCGTGTTCACCGCCATCTGGGTGAAGATGCCGATCAGCCCGTCCACGTCGAACTCGCCCAGCGGCGGGAAATCGATCACGGCATCGGGCGTAAAGCAGCCGCGGATCTGATCCACGTCCTTGGCATCGCACGCATTCAGGTAACGCGCCTTCAGCTTGCGGATCTCGCTTTCCGCTTCCAGGCGGGCAATGCGGGCTTCGAGGTCACTCATGGCAGCTTGATCACCTTCGTTGATGGAACGGGCTTGTCCTTGGCGTCGGTCCAGCGCCACAGCATCGTGCCGTGGCTGTGGCCGGCCGTGTCGATCCAGTTGCCGAATCCCGGATCGCGCGGCGCCACCACCAGCGTCACCGTGCCGTCGGGATTCAGCTTCGCGCTCGTATTGTTGTGGTGGATGCGGTGATACCGATAATCCAGCGATTCCATCCAGTAATTGTCGAGCTGGAAGTTCCACACCCGGCATTCGGGGATCGCCGTCTCGATCACCAGCGCCTCGTCCGGCCCCAATTCCCAGGCGCCGTGGAGATAATGGATCATGGGGTCGCCGCCGCCCTTGATGAACAGGCTCTGGTCGACGGTGTCGAGCTTGTTCATATGATCCTTGCGGAAGCCCTCGGTCCAGGCGGCAAAGGTTTTGGCCGTGCCCTCGACGAAGCCCGCCACCCGCTGCAGCGCCGCTTCCAGCCGCGCGGGCGTCATCGGCTCGGGCGTCGCCGGCCCGTCGACCGTCTCGATGCGGATGTCTACGCCCTTTTCCTTGCTCCGGTCGCCGAAGGTCTGGCGCACCAGGATCATGCTGGTGTCGTCGGCCATCGGCAGCCAGTTGCCGCTCGCCGGCTTTGTCTTGGAGACGATCAGCTCGAAGCTGCCGTCGGGGCCGATCTCCATCTCCTCGACGTCCAGCTCGCCGGTCGAAGCCATCGTGCCGTCAATGGCATAGCGGTTGGCCTTCGATCCGAATGTGAGGATCGGCACGGTGCCGCGATTGCCGCTGATGCGATAGGTGCGGTCGCCCGTAACGGTCGCGTTCAGATAATGATTGTCGGGATTGTCGGCGCCGATCTTCCCGGTTTGGTGGCTCGCTTGGTAGAAAGCGGGGAAATCCGGGTCGGCGAACTCCAGGTTCATCTCCAGCGCGATGCGCAGCAGGCGGGTGAGGTAGCGATAGCCCTCCGCCCGGTCGATCGGCGTCGCGGCGGCATCCGCCGCCAGCACCACATCGCCGGCCTTTTCCAGCTTGCGGCAGAAGTCCCGCCAGGCCTCGCCCGACATGACCTTGTCCTCGCTCATCACACTTTACTCCGATATTCCTGCCATCAAGGCGCCGCGCCTGCCAGCGCAGGGCCGGGGGCGTGCGGGCGCCACATCCTGCATGTGCGCCCCGCAGCCGCGACGGCCTAGCCCGCGAAGATGCCCTGTTGCGCTCAAGGCGCCATATATTGGCCGCCGTTGACGTCGAGCACCGCGCCGGTGACGACGCGGGCATAATCCGAAAGGAAGAACAGCACCGCCTTGGCGCAATCATCCTCGGGCGGGATGATGCCCAGCGGGATGCGGCCGGTGATCTCGGCGGTGATCTGGTCGCGATCGCCGCCGGCGGCCACGGCCCGGTCGATATAGTCATAGACCGGCTTGCCGCCGATCCAGCCCATGCGGGTATGGTTCACCCGCACGCCATATTTGCCGAAGTCGTTGGCCATGTGGCGGCTCAGCACGTTGAGGCCGCCCTTGCCGGTGGCATAGCCGCCCTCGCCGGTGAACGGGTTCACCGTCGACATGGTCGAAACGTTGATGATCGCGCCGTCATGCTTGGCCTTGAAGGTCGGGATCACCGCCTGCGCCATGCGCATCGCGCCCAGGCAGTTCACATCGAACACGCGGGCGTAATCCTCGGGGTCCGCCTCGTCCACGGGCAGCCAGGCGCCGTGGATATAGGCGGTGTTGACGAGGCCATCGATCGTGCCGAAGGCGTCGATCGTGGCCTGGGCCATCGCCTCGCACGCGGCCGCGCTGGAAATGTCGGTCGGCACCGCGATAGCCTGCCCGCCCTTGGCCTTGATGTCGGCGGCGACCTCCTCGATCAGGTCCTTGCTCCGCGCGCCCAGCGCCACCCTGGCGCCTTCGGCGGCGGCGATCCGGGCCAGCGCCTGGCCCATGCCGGGGCCGACGCCGCTGACGATGACGACCTTGTCCTTAAGCAGCATGGCGTGTTTCCTCCCCCGCATATATCTGATTCAACGCCGCATCGATGGCGTTGCCGGTTTCCGGGCAATAGGTGCCCGACGGGCCATACATCACCGCCACGCAGCGATTGCATGCGGTGCAGCCCGATTTGTCGCGCGTGCCGGCCTTCCATTGGGCCACCAGCGTCGAATCGTGGATCAGCGCGCGGGCGACGGCGACGGCGTCGAAGCCCTCGTCCAGCGCCGCCCTGGCCGATGTCAGCGATTGCACGCCGCCCAGATAGCTGAGCTTCACCTTGCGATCGGGGCCGAGCGCCGCCTTCAGCGTCAGCGCATCCTCCATCAGGTAATTCTCATGGAAGGGCGGCATCTTGGGCGTGCTGCGCTTCAATATGGCGAATTGCAGCTTGGCCAGCAGGCTCTTCTGCATGCCGGCCATCTCGTCATAAGGCAGCGGGCTGCCGAACATCTTCCAGGTGGATTCGATGTTCCGGCCGGCGGAAAGCACCAGCATGTCGGCGCCCGCCGCCTCCAGCGCCTTCGCCGTCACGATGGTATCCTGGATCGTGGCGCCCTTGGGCACGCCATCCACCAGGTTGATCTTGGCGAGCACGGCCAGCCGGCCACCCACGGCGGCCTTCACCGCCGCCAATACCTCGGCGGGGAAGCGCACGCGGTTTTCAGCCGATCCCCCATATTCGTCGCGGCGGAAGTTGCTGAGCGGCGAGATATACTGGTTCAGCAGATAGCCGTGGCCCATGTGCAGCTCGACCGCGTCGAACCCCGCCTGCTCGGCGCGCAGCGCGGCAGTGGCGAACTCGTCGCGCACCATGTCCATGTCGGCGCGCGTCATTGCCCGCTGGAAGGGGCGGCCCATCATCACGCCCATCTTGTCGATCCCGCCGGAGGACGACATGCAGCGCGAGGTGGACAGATCCTTGATCTGGCAAAAGCTGCCGCCATGGGTGATCTGGGCGGAAGCCTTGCCACCCGCCGCGTGGATCGCATCGGTGATCGCGCGATAGTGCGGCACGCTCTCGTCGCTCAGCGTCCCCTGCCCCGGCAGCGTCCGCCCGTCCTTGGACACCGCGATATAGGCCAGCGTCGTCAGCGCCACCTCATTCTCGGCATAGGCGCGGTGGAATTCCAGCAACGCCTTGGTCGGGTTCATATTCTTGTTCTTCGTCTCGTTCGCGCCGGAACGGATGAAGCGGTTCTTGATCGTGATCGGCCCGATCTGGACGGGCGAGAAGGGGTCGGCGGCCATGGTCACATCACCTCAGTCGAAATTGGCCTGTCCGCCGTCGAGCGGGATGGTCGCCCCGGTCAGATAGCGGAAGCTCGGCCCGCACAGCGCCGCCACCGCCTCGCCGATATCCTCCTCGCAACGGCCGATGCGGCGCAGCGGGATGGTCTTGAAGAAGGCGGCCGCCTCCTCGGGCCGGCTTTCGATCCAGCCCTTCAGCGCGGGGCTGTCGGCATGGGGGGCGATCGTCAGCACGCGGATGCCGTCCGGTCCCCATTCCGCCGCCGCCGCGCGGCTCAGCGAACGGATGCCCTGCTTGATGGCGGCATAGGTGCCGTATCCCGCCATGTCCCAGCGCACCGTAGCGGAAGAGGTGAGGTTGATGATCACCCCGCCGCCCCGCTTCGCCATCAGCGGCTGGCAAGCCTTCATGAAGCGCATCGTCGCCAGGGGGCCGCTGTCGAAGCCCGCCTGGAACTGTTCGTCGGTCACATCCAGCAAGGTGCCCAGCGGCACTTCCTGGGCATTGTTGACGAGGATGTCGACGCCGCCGAAGGCATCCACCACCTTGGCGACCATATCCTCGATCGCGGCGCCATCCTTGATGTCGATGGCGAAGGCGCGGGCGCCGTTGCCGCATTCGGCGGCCACGGCTTCCAGCTTGTCGAGCGTGCGACCGCCCAGCGCCACCGTCGCGCCGCGCCGGGCGAGCGACAGGGCGATGCCCCGCCCCACGCCCTGGCCGCCGCCGGTGACGATGGCGACCTGGCCCTTCAGCTCGCCGTCGCTCACGCGCCCAGCCCCGCTGGCGCGCCCGGCAGCACCGGCTGGAAATAGCCGGAGGACCAGCCGCCATCCACGGCATATTCGGCGCCGGTGACGTAGCTCGCCTCGTCGCTGACGACGAAGGCGGTCACGCGCGCCACTTCCTCGGGCGCGGCGATGCGCTGCAGCGGCATCCGTTCCATGCCCTCATTCTCGGCGCCGCCGCTCTTGCCGCTTGGATTGCCCATCTCGGTGTTGATCGCGCCGGGGTGGACGGAATTGACGCGCACGCCGCGCGGGCCAAGCTCATAGGCCAGGCTCTTGGAAAGCCCGCGCACCGCCCATTTCGACGCGGTGTAGACGGTCAGGCCGTTGCAGCCGCGCAGGCCATCGACCGAGGAGATGTTGACGACGCAGGCATTGCCGCTTGCCGTCAGCGCCGGGGCGCAATGCTTCACGCCCAGGATCACGCCCTTCACGTTGATCCCCAGCACGCGATCGATATCGTCGGGGGAAACCTGCTCGATGGCGGTATAGTGGACGACGGCGGCGTTGTTCACCAGCGTCGTCAGCTTGCCGAAATTGTCGGTGGCGGCCTTCACGGCGGCCTTCCAATCGTCCTCGTTGCGGACGTCCAGCTTCACGAACACCGCCGCGTCGCCCAGCTCGCTCGCCAGCGCCTCGCCCTTTTCGACCAGGATGTCGCCGATCACCACCTTGGCGCCGCGCTCCACGAAAAGCCGCGCCGTCGCAGCACCCATGCCCTGCGATCCGCCGGTGACGATCGCCACCTTGCCCTCAAGCCTGCCCATGCCCTCTCCATGAAATGCCGGCCGGGATCGGCCCCGGCTCTTGGGACCGATCCTTCCCGTCACGCACGGGCCTGTCAAGCGGGATGCGCGCGCAAAACCCGGCGAACGATCCGCAAAATGGCCCGTGGGATCACATCGATGTCGCTATTGCGTAATCGCTTCCGTCAGGCCGGCACGGCTTCGGCCAGCGACCGGCGCAGGCCCTCGGCTCCCACGGCAAGGGCTTCGGCGGCCGCCGGCAGCACGCCGACCATGCTGACGAAGCCGTGGATCATGCCGTCGGCGCGGCGCAGCGTCACCGCGACGCCCGCTTCCTCCAGCTTCTCGGCATAGGCCTCGCCCTCGTCGCGCAGCGGATCATGCTCGGCGGTGATGATGGTGGCGGGCGCCAGCCCCTTCAGGCTCGCGGCGCGGATGGGCGCCGCCAGCGGATCGGGGTTCGCCACATTCTCCTCGCCCACATATTGCTCCCAGAACCAGCGCATCATCGGCCCGGTCAGGAAGAAGTCCGCGCCCGATTCGGTGTAGGAAGCATTGCCGAAATCGGTATCGATCACCGGGTAGAGCAGCAGCTGGTGGGCGATCGCCACGCCCCGGTCGCGCGCCAAAAGGGCCACGGCCGCCGCCAGATTGCCGCCGGCGCTGTCGCCGCACAGCGCGATCCGGCTGCCGTCCACGCCGTCCACCTGGCCCTCCGCCACGGCGGCGACGGCCGCGAAGCATGCCTCCAGCGGCTCGGGGAAGCGTGCTTCCGGCGCGCGCGGATAATCGACGGAAACCACCGCGACATGCGCGGCCTCGGCGATGGCGCGGGCCAGCGGGTCATGCGTCTCCAGATTGCCCAGCACCCAGCCGCCGCCGTGGAAGAAGACCACCACCGGCAGCACCCGCCCCGGCTCGGGGTGATAGAGCCGTGCCGCCACCGCGCGCCCGCCATGGCTCAGGCGGATGTCGCGCACCTCGGCGATGTCGGCCCTGGGCAGCGGGATCGGCTGGTCGTCGCCGGCGCGCGCATTGGCCACCGTGAAGGGCGGCGTGCACAGCGGCGACTGCTTCATCATCTCCAATATCTGCTGGGTCATCGGGTCCAGGGCCATTCCGCTCTCCTCTCGATCGTTCATTTCCGGTCGTTTTCGGCCGTCCCGCCGCCTATGGGGCGGGCACGGGTGAAACGCCGCTTGCCGTGGTGTCGCCACAGGATAGAACAGCCCATCATGCCCAACCCCATCCAAATGGACGACGCGGCCGAAACGCTGCTCCCGTCCGCGCTACTCGAAACGCTTTATGGCAGCCTGCTCGATCCCACGCCGTGGGAACGGTTTCTGCGCGCCTTCGCCGATCATCTCAACAGCTCCTTCGCCACATTGCTGCTGACCGTGCCGGGCGCCAGCACGCCGGGCATGTCCGTAACGCCCGGCGCCAATCCCCAGGTGGAGGAGGACTATCAATCCTTCTTCACCGCCGATCCCTTCATCGGCCTGCCGGAGGGCGAGGTCGTCCATTTCGCGGAGTTCGTCGATCCCGAAACCGATCGCAGCGCCGAATTCCTCAGCGCCTTCCTGGATGCCGTGGGCGGCAACCAGATCCTCGGCGTCGATCTGCGCGCCGCGTCCGGCTTCGAAGCCCGTTTCCGCGCCACGCGCGATCGCAGCCGCCCGGATTTCGACAGGACGGAGCGCGATGCCTTCCAGGCGCTCGTCCCCCATCTGCGCACCGCCGTCCGCCTCTATGAGCGGCTGGCGACGATCGGCACCGAACAGGGCGTGTTCCAGGGCGCGATCGATCAGATGGCGGTGGCCACGATCATCCTCGATCATGGCGGCCGCATCCTGAGGACGAACGCGCGCGCCGATGTGCTGCTGGCCCGCAACGACGGCCTTTCCCGCACCGGCGCGGGCAGCGGGCGCGATCGCCTGATCGTCGGCAGCCGCGACGACCAGAAGGCGCTGGATGCGCTGCTCCGCACGCTCGACAGCGAAAGCGATCCCCACATCATCCCGCCGCTCCGCCTCAGGATCGAGCGGCCGTCCGGCGAGCGGGATCTCGCCGTCGTCGCCCAGCCGGTCGCCGGGCCGGCCTTCATGCGCGGCGGCGCCGCGGCGGCGCTGGCGCTGTTCGTCACCGAACCGGGCAGCCGCACCGGCCCCAGCCCGGAGGCGATCCGCGACCTTTTCCAGCTCACGCCGGCCGAGGCCCAGCTCGCCGCCGCGCTCGCCAACGGCGTCTCGCTGATCGACGCCGCCGATCGCCTCGGCGTCACCCACAACACCGTGCGCGGCCACCTGCGCGCCATCTTCGCCAAGACGGGCGTGCGCCGGCAATCCCAGCTCGTCCACCTGCTCAACGCCCGCCTTCCCTGAACCCCGCCGTCGCGGATAGCGGGGCGGGACAAGCATGGTTGACCACCTGCCCGCCCACGCTTAGGAGGCCGCAACGATCGGTGCGGGTCCGTAGCTCAGTCGGTAGAGCAAGCGACTTTTAATCGAGAGGTCCCGGGTTCGAGTCCCGGCGGACCCACCATCGCTCCACTTTTTCCATCGAATTGGCTCGACAGCCGCCGCCGGTTTTTGCAGCCTGCCGCCACGGCAAATTGCAAGAGGATCAGGCGATGGCCCACCATCTGCTCCGCACTGCTCCGATCGCGGCGCTCGCCCTGCTGGCGGCCTGCGGCGATTCGGGCAGCCCTTCCCCCACCAGCCAGTCGACCGCCACGGAAATCGAGCCGGTCGACAATATGGTCACGTCCGCGCCGTCCATGGCGGATGCGGCAAATGCCGCCGATGCCAATGCGGTGGACGCAAACGCCGCCGCTCCGGCCTCGGCGCTGCGCGAAGTAATCTATAGCTGCGTGCCGGCCACCACGATCATCGCGCATTACGACAATAGCGATCCCGACGATGCCGAGGTGAAGATCAGCTTCCAGGGCAAGGTCTACGATCTCGATATCGCGCGCTCCGCCTCGGGCGCCCGCTACACCAGCGACGATGGCCGGGGGCCCGGCAAGACGCTGACCTGGTGGACCAAGGGCTTCGAGGCGACGCTCTACGAAGGCACGAAGGGCGGCAAGCCGGAAGAGGACAAGGTTATCGCGACTTGCAAGGAGAAAGCCTGAGGCGCACGCGCCCCAAGCGGTCCCTCGTCCCTGGCTTCAGGCGGCGCGTATCTCCTCCAGGAACGCGCCCACCTTGCCGCGCAGCCGGCCCGACCGGTCGGCCAGCACGGCGGCCATCTCCTCCATGTCGCGGGCCTTCGCCGCCGCCGCCATCGCCGCCTCGTTGATCGCCTCGGCATTCTGATGGATGTGGGCCGATGCGGTCACCGCCTCGCTCACATTGGCGGCGATGGCGTGGGTGGCTCGTCCTTGCTCGGCCACGGCCTCCTCCATCGCCCCGGCAAAGGCGTCGATCCGCGACACGATCGTCTCGATATCCCCATGTCCCGCATGCACCGCGCCGATCGCCTGGCGGATATGGGCGACCTGGCCGTGGATGCCGGCCGCCGCCGCCTTGGTCTGCGAGGCGAGCGATTTCACCTCATGCGCCACCACCGCGAAGCCGCGCCCCGCCTCGCCGGCCCGCGCGGCCTCGATCGTGGCGTTGATCGCCAGCAGGTTCACCTTGCCGGCGATGGTCTCGATCAGCGTCACCACGCCGCCTATCTCGTTGGCGGCTTCGGCAAGCCCCGCCGCCCGTGCGCCGCCATCGGCCACGATCGCCACCGCATCCACCGTCGATGCCCTGGCCACGCGCATCGTCTCGCGCACATGATCCAGCGCGCCGGCCAGCCCGTGGCCCTGCGCCGCCACCTCCGCCATGTTGACCGACGCCTGCGAGGCCGCGCTCGCGACCGCGCTCACCCGCGCGCCGTTCAGCGTCGCGCGCTCGGCGATGCCGCTCGCGGCGTGGAGCACGGTGGTCGAAAGCGCGCTCAGCTCGTCCGCCAGTGCCGCCGCCTCGCTGCGGAAACGCTCGCTCGCGGCATCCATCGCCGCCAGCCGCGCGGCCGCGCCCGCCGCGCGTTCCGCCTCGCGCCGGGCGGCCAGCCGCAGCAGCGCGCCGTTCGCCATCACCCCGGCATAGCGGCCCTCGCGCGTCAGGATCAGCCCCTCGCGCCCGCCGCTCGCGGCATAAGCATCCAGCAACGCGCCCGCCGCCATGTCATGCGGCGCGGTGGGGCAAGGGCGCACATGGTTGGCCAGCGCCATGCCGATGCCGATCCCCGGATTGCTCAGCAGCGCATGGCCGAACGGATTGAACAATATGCGCTTCAGATCCGCCTCGAATATCGCGCCCAGCGGCCGGGCATCGCCGTCGATCACGGGCAGCAGCCGCAGGGTCGGCGCCGCGCGGAATATGTCGATCGCATCCGCCAGCGGGGCATCGATGCGGATCGCCGGATGCGCGGCGGCTTCCCAATCCGCCATGGCGGCATCCACCCTCGCCCGCGCCCTGTCCTCGCCCGCTCGCGTCACCCGTCGCCCCATTTCCGGTTCCGATGCCGCCGGATAGGCGCCGAAGGGTAAACAGGGCGTAAGGCTTATGTGACAATTATATGAAATACAGGCTTTTTCGGGTTCATCCGCGGACCATGGCCAAAGAAATCCGCTCGCCGGTTGCGCGGGTGGCGGGCAAATAGCTATATAGGGCAATATGGCTGTCCAATCTGCATCCCCTCTCTTTCTGCGCGAATCCGAGATCCGCCGTGGCGTCGAGCTGCTCTATTTCGGCTACAGCCATCTCTATCGCGAGATCGAGGCCGGGCTCGGCCGCCAGGGCCTGGGCCGCGCCCATCATCGGGCGCTCTACTTCATCGCCCGCCAGCCCGATCTCACCGTCAGCGACCTGCTTCGCATCCTGGGCATCACCAAGCAGTCGCTCGGCCGCGTCCTCAACGAGCTGAGCGAGCGCGGCATGATCGAAAGCCGCGTGGGGCGGGAGGATCGCCGCCAGCGCCTGCTCCGCCTCACGCCCGCCGGCGCGGCGCTGGAGGCCGAGCTGTTCGAGGCGCTGCGCGCCCGCCTGTCGCGCGCTTATGCCGAGGCGGGCCAGGGCGCCGTCGCCGGCTTCTGGACGGTGCTGGAGGAGCTGATCCCCGCCGAGGAACGCGCCCGCGTCGCCGATCTGCGCCGCTGAAAGCCCGCGTCCGGGCCAATTCTGGCCGCTTGCAACGCCGCGCCATGCGGGCATCCTCCGGCAAAGACATTGGAGGGGACGAATCGCATGGCCGGCATCTATGATTTCCAGGCGGAAACGATCGACGGGGCTCAGGCCTCGCTCGCCGATTATCGCGGCAAGGTGCTGCTGATCGTGAACACCGCCAGCAAGTGCGGCTTCACCCCGCAATATGAAGGGCTGGAAAAGCTGCACGAGGCCTATGCCGATCGCGGCCTCGCCGTGCTGGGCTTTCCGTGCAACCAGTTCGGCGCGCAGGAGCCGGGGGACGCGGCCGAAATCGCCAATTTCTGCACGCTGAAATATGACGTGAAGTTCCCGATGTTCGCCAAGATCGACGTCAACGGCGAAAACGCACACCCGCTCTATAAATATCTCAAGCATGAGGCGAAGGGCGTGCTCGGCACCGAAGGCATCAAGTGGAACTTCACCAAGTTCCTGGTCGATCGCCAGGGCCATGTCGTCGATCGCTTCGCCCCCACCACCAAGCCCGAGGATCTGCGCGGCGCGATCGAAAAGCTGCTCTGACGGCCCTGCCCCGGCCGCTTTTCCGGGCGGCGGCCGGCGGCTACCCCAATTCGCCGCTGCTACCTCCTAAGATTTCCCCGCCGCCGCGCGGGGCCTTCCGCTTGCGCCCCGTGCCTTAAAATCATTTCGTTCCCGCACCTTTGCCACCGCAGCCCGCCGGCCCCGCCGCGTCCCCGCGCGCCTGACGGGGGCCGGGCCGTCGATTGACTCCGGTCCGGCGCCAGCGGATGCTCATCGCCGGTCGCGGTTCTGATCCCGCAGGAGCACTGAGCATGTTCGGACCGATCAAGCGCCTCAAAGCCTTGTCCGAAAAGACGGACAAAGCCTTCAAGGAAGCCGAGGAGAAGGACAAGGACAGCCCGATCGACGACGGCAAGCCGAAGAAGAGCGAGGATGACGCCAATGCCGCCGTCGACGCCGCCGAAGCGGTGGTCGAAGTGGCCAAGCGCGCGGTGCTGAACGCCATCGCCGACAGGAAGGGCACCGATCGCTAGGAGCCCCGCCCGCGGGGCATCTGCCAGCATCGTCGGCCGGCCGGATCGCTCCCCCCGTTGATCCGCCGGCCGGCGAACCCCGCTGCGGCCCCGGCATGCTCCGTTCCGGCCGCCGCCGCTCCTGCCTTTCCACGCTCATTCCGGAAACATTTCGTTTCACTAATGATGGTTTGACAGTCGCGCGCCGCACCGTCAGCCTCGCGCGGCTTTTCAACGACCGGAGCCTGAAATGCGCAAGATCATGATCGCCGCGGCGCTTGCCGTCACGTCCGCCGTCGCCATCCCCGTCATCGCCCAGATGCCCACCACCGCGCCGGGCGCCAAGGATCCGTCGCGGGTGAAGGCCGGAACCTACACCGTCGACAGCGCCCACACCCAGGTGCTGTTCGAGGTGAACCACCTCGGCTTCAACGATTATTTCGGCCTGTTCGGCAGCGCCACCGGCACGCTGAAGCTTGATCCCGCCAATCCTGCCGCCGCCAGCGTCGCGATCGAGATTCCGATCGCCAAGGTCGCCACGAACAGCGATGGCCTCACCAAGCATCTGCTCGGCCCCGATTTCTTCGATGCCGCCAAATTCCCCACCGCCACCTTCAAATCGACGAGCATCACCGTCGACGGCAACGATGCGAAGATCACCGGCGATCTCACCATCAAGGGCGTGACCAAGCAGGTCGTGCTCGATGCCGAGTTCGAAGGCGCCGGCGTCGGCCCGATGAACAAGAAGGATACGGTCGGCTTCGAAGCCGAAACCAAGATCCGCCGGAGCGATTTCGGGATCAGCTACGGCATCCCGATGGTGCCGGACCAGGTGGAGCTGAAGATCAGCGTCGCCTTCGAACGCGAGGGCTGATCCCCCAGGACATGAAAAGGCCGGGTCGCCACGGAGGCGGCCCGGCCTTTGTCTTTACCCCGATCGGGGGATCGGCTTACCGCCAATCGAAAGCCAGCGGCGCCTCGCGGAAGGCGAAGCGATCGAGGTGGCGGGCCACCGCGCCCTTCAGCGCCTCCAGCTGCTCGGGCGAGCTCGCATCGATCCGCACCGTCAGCGCATCCGCCGCCGCATCGAAGGTGGCGACGGCGTCGCCCGGAAAATCGGCGCCGCGCGCGTCCTTCGGGAAGGTCACCGTGCCGTGATCGGCGGTGAACTCCACCTTCAGATTATGCGCCCAATGCTTGCAGAGCTGCTGCAGGTAACGGCTGCCATGGCTGGTCGGCACGCTGGCGGCGGCACTGGTCGTCGTCGGGTTGGTCAACGGGCTACTCCCTTCCCATGTCCGTGCGGGAAAGCGCGTGGGGGCGATACGGCCCCAACGCGCGCCCGCGGATCGCGCATATGTAGGGGCGGCCGGGTCGATCCCCAGCCGCCGCCGCATGATATCGAGCCGAGAGGTCTTCACATCCGCTCGATCTTGCGGGCCACCTCGTCGATCAGCGCCACGGCGTCGTGGATCGTCTCGGTGGTCACGTCCGGCCGCGAAAGCCGGTGCCGCAGCACGACATGCAGGTTGTGCATCGCGCGGCGCACCGCCATCACGTCGGGCCGCCCGCGTTCCTCGGCCAGCCCGGCCAGCCGTGCGAACAGTGCCTCCACCTCGGCCTGCCGCTCGGCCAGATGGGCCGTGCCGGCTTCGGTGATGGCGAAGGCCTTGCGGTTGCCCTCGGCTTCCGCCTCGGCGATCAGGTCCATGTCCTGCAGCAGGGTCACCGTGGGGTAGACCACGCCGGGGCTCGGTGCATAGGCGCCGCCGGTCAGTTCCTCGATCGCGCGGATGAGGTCGTAGCCGTGGCGCGGCTGGTCCCCGATCAGCTTCAGCAGCACGAGCCTCAGTTCGCCGCCGTCGAACACGCGGCGCCGGCGGCCGCCGCCTTCCTCGCCTTCCAGGCCCCAGGCCATGGCGAAGCGCCCGCCCCGGAAGCCGCGCGGCCCGCCGTGCCGGCCGAATTCATGGCCGAACTCCCGGCCGCCTTCAAATCCCGGGCCGAAATGCCCACCACGTCCGCGGCGGCCATGCCCTTCATGGAATCCAAATCCGAATCGCATCTGTCATATCTCCTTTAGATGCGTCTAAGATATATCTTGATGTGACGAATGCAAGCCCCCTCCCGCATGCCATCCGCCCTTTGTGCCGATGCGCCCACATCCCTATATTCCGGGGCGATGGCCGATCTCTTCGCTCCCGCCCTTGCCGCCACTCCGCCGGAAACCGCCCCGCTGGCGGATCGGCTGCGTCCCCGCTCGCTCGCCGATGTCGTGGGCCAGGAACATCTCACCGGCCCGGATGGCGCGATCGGCCGGATGGTCGCGGCCGGGCGCCTGTCCTCGATGGTCTTCTGGGGGCCACCCGGCACCGGCAAGACGACGATCTCCCGCCTGCTTGCCGACGCGGTGGGCCTGCGCTTCGCGGCGGTCTCGGCCGTCTTCTCCGGCGTCGCCGATCTCAAGAAGATCTTCGCCGAAGCGCGCGAACATGCCCGCATGGGCACCCGCACCCTGCTATTCGTGGACGAGATCCATCGCTTCAACCGTGCCCAGCAGGACGGCTTCCTGCCCTATGTGGAGGACGGCACCGTCATCCTCGTCGGCGCCACCACCGAAAACCCCAGTTTCGAGCTGAACGCCGCCCTCCTCTCCCGCGCGCAGGTGCTGATCCTCAACCGGCTGGACGCGAAGGCGCTGGAAACCCTGCTCGCACGCGCCGAGGAAGCCGAAGGCCGCCCCCTCCCGCTCACGGCCGAAGCCCGCGCCGCCCTGGTCGCCTCGGCCGATGGCGACGGCCGCTTCCTCCTCAACCAGGCGGAAACGCTCTTTTCGGTCGATCTGCCGGAGCCGCTCGATCCCGCCGGCCTCGCCGGGCTCCTCCATCGCCGCGTCGCGGTCTACGACAAGGATCGCGAGGGCCATTACAACCTGATCTCGGCGCTCCACAAAAGCCTGCGCGGGTCCGATCCGCAGGCCGCGCTTTATTATCTCGCGCGCATGCTCACGGCGGGGGAGGAACCGCTCTACGTGCTGCGCCGCCTCGTCCGCTTCGCATCGGAAGATGTCGGCCTCGCCGATCCGCAGGCCCTGGTCCAGTGCCTCGCCGCCAAGGATGCCTATGATTTCCTGGGTTCGCCCGAAGGCGAGCTGGCGATCGTGCAGGCTTGCCTCTATCTCGCCACCGCGCCCAAATCGAACGCGGCCTATGCCGCGCAGAAGGCGGCGTTCCGCTCCGCGAAGGAAACCGGCTCGCTGATGCCGCCCAAGTCGATCCTCAACGCGCCGACCCGGCTGATGAAGGATGTCGGCTACGGCAAGAACTACGCCTACGACCACGACACGGCCGATGCGTTTTCCGGCGCCGACTATTGGCCGGAAGAGATGGGCCCCCAGACCTATTACGCCCCCTCCCCGCGCGGTTTCGAGGCGAAGATCGCCGAACGCCTGGCCTATTGGGAAAGGCTGCGCCGCGAACGGAACGGCGGATGAACTGGGAAGAAGCCGTCGCCTTCGCGCTTTCGCTGCCGGGCACGGAAATGTCGACCAGCTATGGCGCACCGGCGGTCAAGGCCAATGGCCGCACCATCCTTTCGCCGGGGCGCGAGGCGGGTTCCTTCTGCCTCCATATCGATCGCGACACCGTCGAGATGCTGATGGAGACCGATCCCGACAGCTGGTGGCAGACGCCCCATTATACCGGCTGGCCCGCCGTGCTGGTGCGCCATGACAGCGCCGATCCCGATCGCGTGCGGCTGATGATCGAACGCGCGCGCGATCAGGCCGCCAGCCGCCCGCGCCCCAGGCCCCGCCCGGCCAAGAAGGGCTGATGCGCCGCTTCACCCGCTTCGCCTGCATCGACTGGTCGGGCGCACGGGGGGAGAGGCTTCCCGGCATTGCGGTCGCCGAATGCCATGCCGATGGCGGGCCGCCCCGCCTCTCCGGCCCGCCCGGAAGCTGGTCCCGCCAAGCCGTGCTCGATTGGCTGGTCGATCGCGCCGATGAAAGCGCGGACATGCTGATCGGCTTCGATTTCTCCGCCTCCTTCCCTTTCGCCGATCGCGGCGCCTTCTTCCCCGGCTGGGATCGATCGCCCGCCGATGCCCGCGCGCTCTGGGCGCTGGTGGACGGCATCTGTGAAGACGAACCCCATCTCGGCGCCAACGGTTTTGTCGATCATGAGGATGCCGCCCGCCATTTCCGCCGCCATCGCGGGCGGGAAGGCGTGGATTTCGGCGGCGGCGCCGGCCGGATGCGTCTGGTCGAAACCCGCACGCAGGCTCGCCCGGCCTCTTGCTTCAACCTGGTCGGCGCCAAGCAGGTCGGCAAATCCAGCCTCACAGGCATGCGCCTCCTCCACCGCCTCGCCGGCCGCATCCCGGTCTGGCCCTTCGATCCCGTTCCAGAAAAAGGGCCGCTGATCGTGGAGATATATACCAGCATCGCCGCCGTCGCCGCCGCCCGCCCGCCCGGCCGCACCAAGATGCGCGACGCGACCAGCATCGCCCAGGCCCTCGCCGCCCTCGGCAGCGCCCCGCCGCCCGCGCCCGAGCATCATGACGATCACAGCGCCGACGCGCTCGTCACCGCCGCCTGGCTCCGCATCGCCGCCGGCCAGCCGCACCTCTGGCACCCCGCCCCGCCATTTTCTCCCGCCATCACCGCAACGGAGGGCTGGACCTTCGGCGTCGCCTGAAGCATGGAGCATCGGTCGCCGGCTTAGCTCAGTTGGTAGAGCACCTGATTTGTAATCAGGGGGCCACGGGTTCGAATCCTGTAGCCGGCACCAGCACCGCCTTGGCACCAAGCCATGATGCTGGAGCAAGTTTCACCCTCCCACCGCCTGCGTCGGCGGCGCTGCATTTGGATATGTCGACGCCTTTACCAGTCACGTGAACGTCGGGTTTTTTCCATGGCGCGGCGCTGGAAGACCCGGCGGGCCTCCTGGAAGGCACCGGCAAGCGCATGCGGCACGTAAAGCTGCGCCGTGGCCAGCCGGTCGACGACGCCGCGCGCTGGGCGCGCTGCTGGCGGTTGCTTATCGCGACATCCGCCTGCGCCTGGAAAGCGCATCGTGAAGGCTATTCCGGCGGACGCTTCTCAGCCATTCTTGCCACCCTTCTTCCCGTTCAGCGCCACCGCCGCGCGGACCAGCGCCTTCAGCGCCGGCTCGTCGATGGCATCACCCTCGTGGAAGTCGATCGCGCGGCGGGTATTGCCGTCGAGGCTCGCGTTGAACAGGCCGGCGGGGTCATCCAGCGCCGCGCCCTTGGCGAAGGTCATCTTCACGGCCGTCTTGTAGGTCTCGCCGGTGCAGACCATGCCGTCATGATACCAGACCGGAACCCCGCGCCATTTCCATTCCTCGACCATGTCGGGGTCGGCCTCGAGGATCAGCGCGCGCAAGCGGGCGAGCATCTCGCCGCGCCAGTCGCCCAACGCCCTGATCCGCTCGTCGATCAGCCTGGATGGGGATTTGTCGTCCGCGGTCGCGCCGTTGGCCATGTCGATCCTTCCTCCTTGCCTTGCGCTACGGAACCCAGCCGGGCAGCGCCGCCGCCTGCCTGATCCAGTCCGCCAGCGCGTCCTCGTCCAGCGCATCATCTTCGTGGATGTGGAAGTAACGCGTATCCTTGTCCTTGGACTCCACCGGCGGCAGCGGCCGCAGCGCGGCGCCGCGAAAGAAGGCCAGCTTGATATAGCGGGTGAAGCAATGCACGCCGAGGAACCAGCCCTGCCCTTCCACGCCATATAAGGGCGAGTTCCACTTCACCGCCTTGCGCACGCCGGGCACGGCCCGCTCGATCAGCGCGTCCAGCCGGCGCCCGGCTTCGCTTTTCCAGCCGGGCATGGCGGCGATATAGGCCTGCACCGGGCCATCGCCGTCGCCCTTGGCAATCTGCGGATTGCCGCCCGAAAGCAGCACGGGCTGCCCTGTCCCGCCCTTCGCCGATCCCCCGGATGCCTTGCGCGCCATCCATCCTCTCCTTGGGCCCAACCCATCCGGCCGGGCGGACGGGTGGTTGAACATGGCCCTCGCATGTCCTATCTTATTGCCCGTCAATCGCATAAGCGGATATACCAGATCATGGATTTCAACCCGACAGCAACCTTTGTCCGTTCCGCTGCTCGGGAAACCCGCATCCATGTCCGCCTCGATCGCTCTTTCCAACCTTGCTTGGTCCACGCCTGAAGGCCATCCGGTCCTTTCGGGCCTCACGCTCAGCTTCACCACGGAACGCACCGGCCTCGTCGGCCGCAACGGCGTCGGCAAGACGGCGCTGCTGAAGCTCATCTCGGGCGAGCGCCAACCCCGCTCGGGCACCGTCACGATCAACGGCAGCCTCGGCTTCCTTCACCAGGCCGTCCAGCCACGACCGGGCGAGACGATCGCCGACCTGTTCGGCATCGCCCCCGCGCTCGCCCTTCTCGCCCGCGCCGAACGCGGCGAGGCGACGATGGAGGAGCTGGGCGACGCCGATTGGCTGCTGGAATCCCGCCTCGCCGAGGCGCTTGCCACGGTCGAGCTCGACGTGCCGCCCGAAACGCCGCTGGCCGCTTTGTCCGGCGGGCAGCGCACGCGGGCCGGGCTGGCCGCCCTGATCTTCGCCGAGCCCGATTTCATCCTGCTGGACGAACCCACCAACAATCTCGATCGCGACGGCCGCCGCGCTGTGATCGATCTTCTCCACGGCTGGCGCGCCGGCGCCATCGTCGTCAGCCATGATCGCGAGCTGCTGGAGACGATGGACGCGATCGTCGAGCTGACGTCGCTCGGCGCCACGCGCTATGGCGGCAACTGGAGCCTTTATCGCGAACGCAAGGCGCTGGAGCTGGCCGCCGCCCGCCACGACCTGGCCGATGCCGAAAAGCGCGTGGCAGATGCCGCCCGCGATGCCCAGAAGATGGCCGAGCGCAAGGCCCGCAAGGATGCCGGCGGCCGGCGCAAGGCCACCAAGGGCGATATGCCCCGCATCCTGCTCGGCACCCGCAAGAACCGCGCGGAGGCGACCGGCGGTACCAATGCCCGGCTGGCCGAGCGGCAGCGCGACGATGCGCAAAGCACCGCCGCATCGCTGCGCGGACGGATCGAAGTGCTCCAGCCGCTCACCGTCGTCCTGCCGCCCACCGGCCTTCCCACCGGCCGGACGGTGCTCCGCATCGACGGCCTCGGCTTCGGCCATGATGCCGCCCGTCCGCTATTCCGCGATCTTCCCCTTACCGTCACCGGGCCGGAGCGGATCGCCGTCACCGGCCCCAACGGATCGGGGAAAAGCAGCCTGCTGGCACTGATTGCGGGCCGGCTCCGGCCACAGGCTGGGTCGGTACGGGTGATGGTCGACATGGCGATGCTGGACCAGCAGGTCGATCTGCTCGATCCGTCATCCTCCATCCGCGACAATTATCGCCGGCTCCATCCGGGCGCGGACGAGAATGCCTGCCGCACGGCGCTCGCCCGCTTCATGTTCCGTGCCGATGCCGCGCTCCAGCAGGTCGCCACGCTCAGCGGCGGCCAGATGCTCCGCGCGGGCCTCGCCTGCGCGCTCGGCGGAACGGCGCCGCCGCAATTGCTGATCCTGGACGAGCCGACCAACCATCTCGACATCGATTCCATCGAGGCGGTCGAAGCGGGTTTGCGCGCCTATGACGGCGCGCTGATCGTCGTCAGCCATGACGAGGCTTTCCTCGAAGCCATCGGCATCACGCGCCGGATAAGGCTCGGCGGCGGGAACGGCATCGACGAATGAACGAGGGCCGGCTGCGAACGCCGTTTGCAGAAATGTTGCAACCGTTGGTCGCAAAATGGGTCCGAAGCGGCCCCGAGACGCGCATCCTGTTGCACAACGGCATCAGGCGCTGAAACAAAATCGCCGCTGGCATCCTTTCACGGCCGGCAAGGGGATCAAATCGGGGTCGGCGGCGTCTGTGCCGGATCGGGAGCTGACAGGGAGCGACCGCCATGACCTGCATCATCATCAAGCCGCGCCTTCTGGCCGGGATTTCGCAAGCGACGATCGCCATCCTCGCCTGGCCGGCGCTGGCCCAGGCCCAGACGGCCGATGCGGAACCCGAGCAGGGCGGGGACATCATCGTCACCGGATCCCGCATTGCCCGGCCGCAGATCGATTTCCCCAATCCCATAACCGCGATCACCGCCACCCAGATCCAGGAATCAGGGCGCACCAACATCACCGATCTGCTGACGCAGACACCGGCGCTGGTGGGTTCGCAGACCAGCAACACGAACGCGGGCTCCAATGCCGCGATCGGCACCAGCGGCCTGAACCTTCTCAACCTTCGCAATCTGGGCCCGCAGCGGACCCTGGTGCTTGTGGACGGGCGCCGCCATGTCGCCTCGCTGCCAGGCACGGCCGCGGTCGATATCAACACCATCCCGGTCGACCTGATCGAGCGTGTGGACGTCCTCACCGGCGGCGCTTCGGCCATATACGGCGCGGATGGCGTCACCGGCGTGGTGAATTTCGTCACCAAGAAGAATTTCGAGGGTATTCTCGCTCGCGGCCAGATGGGCATCTCCGAGCGCGGCGATGCCGGCAACCGCTTCTTCTCGATCACCGCCGGCAAGAATTTCGCCGACGGGCGCGGCAATTTCACGCTCAATTACGAATATGACCGCGACGAACGGCTTCAGGCGTATCAGCGCAAGCGCAACCTCACCCAGAACCGCACCACCTTCCAGAACAATCCGGACGATCCCGACGACGATCCCAACATCCCCGACAACGTGCCGCTGAAAGACGTGCGCTTCTACGACAGTTCACGCGCCGGCGGCATCGACGTCGACTTCGATGGCGTGCCGGATTATCGGTGGGACGGTTCACCCTGGGATGGCGGCCGCTTCGTGCCGCCTTTCTACCAGCAGGGCGGCGACGGCACGCCGCGATCGGACTATATCGGCGATCTGCTGCCGGATATCGAACGGCATAATGTGAATGCGCTGTTCCGCTACGAAGTGGCGGATGGCATCGATTTCTTCGTCCAGGGCAAATATGTGAAGACCAAGACCTTCACGATCAGCCAGCCGACCTTCGATTTCTATTCGCTGATCCAGCCGGACAATCCCTATCTTCCCGCCAATCTGCGCCAGATCGCGCTGGATAACGCCAATAATCCCGATATCGAGATGGCGGGCGTCCTCCTCAACCGCGACAATTTCGATCTCGGGACCCGAGGCGAGGATGTCGATCGCGAGACGATCCGCAGCGTCATCGGTTTCGAAGGGGATATCAGCTCGCACGCCCGGTTCGAGATCAGCTATGTCTACGGCCAGACCAAGGTGAAGAACCGCCAGATCGGCAACCGCTATAACGATCGCTTCTACGCGGCGATGGACGCGGTGGACGAAGGCCAGTTCCTCACCGGCACGCCCAACGGCAATATCGTCTGCCGATCGAACCTCGATCCGACGGCCCTGCCTTTCCAGCCGCTGGCGAGCCCCGGCATCAACAATTTCGGTTCCTTCACTCCGGGCCCGAATAGCGGGTGCGTGCCGCTCAATCCGTTCGGCGAGGGATCGCCCAGCCGGCAGGCGATCGACTGGGTCACGCTCACCAGCATCGCTCGCGACAAGCTGACCCAGCATGTCGTGTCCGGGTCGGTCAGCGGCGATCTCGGTGGCCTCTTCTCGCTGCCGGGCGGCGACGTCGGCTATGCGATCGGCGCCGAATATCGGCGGGAAGGCAGCAAATCCACACCCGATCCGGCCGACACAGCCGGCTTCACCTTCAACAATGTGCTGCTGCCCTCCAAGGGGCATTATGATGTCTGGGAGATTTTCGGCGAAATCAATGTGCCGCTGCTCAAGGACAGGCCCTTTGCCGAGGAGCTGAGCTTCGGCGGCGCCGTCCGCTATTCGGATTACAGCACCGTCGGCAGCACATGGACGTGGAAGGTGGACGGCGTCTACGCGCCGATCCGCGACGTCCGCTTCCGCGCCACCTATGCCGAAGCGGTGCGCGCGCCGAACATCTCGGAACTGTTCGATCCGGCGAACCAGACCTTCCTGTTCATTGATGACCCCTGCGACGTCAACAACGTCAACAATGGCGCCTCCACCCGGCGGGCCAATTGCGCGGCCCTCCTCACCGCAGCGGGCGCCGATCCCAATACTTTCCGGGACCCCAATTCCGCTTCCATTCCCGGCGTGCAGACCGGCAATCCCGATCTGACCGAGGAGACCGCCAAGACAACCACCGCCGGCATCGTGCTGCAGCCGCGCTTCCTGCCCGGCCTCACCGCCTCGGTCGACTGGTATAATATCAAGCTCAAGAGCGCGATCACCACGGTGACGGCGCAGCGCCTGGCCGATCTCTGCGTCGATCAGGCCACCATCGACAACCAGTTCTGCGCAAACATCACGCGGCAGGTGGGCGGCGCCAATGCGGGCGGGATAACGGGCTTCACATTGCTGCCCCAGAACGTCGCCAATTTCCACACGCGCGGCGTCGATTTCACCGTCAACTACCAGTTCGCGGTGGGCGAGGCCGATCGCATCGCCCTGAACCTGGTCGGCGGCTATCTCGACAAACTGACCTTCATCGGCTCACCGGGGGCGGACCCTTCCAACGACCGCAACGTCGCCCAGAGCGTCAATGGCGGCCCCGCGCCGAAATGGCTGCTGAACTTCGACGCGACGTGGAAGCACGGCCCGCTCACCGTCAATTACGGCTTCAACTATTTCGGCAAGACCCTGCGCTTCCTCCGGTCCACCACGACCGGGGACGACGATTATGTGGAGAAGAAATATTTCCACCTGAAATCCAAGCAGGAACATGAAATCCAGCTGAGCTACGACATCAACGAACGGTTCAACGTCTATTTCGGCGTCAACAACCTGTTCGACCAGAAACCGGACTTTGCCGAGGTTTTCCTGCCTATCTCCGGCGTCGGCCGCTATTTCTACGCCGGTGCCAAGGTGAATCTGGCCGATATCTTCTGAAGCGATTTCTCGGCGCCGCTCCATCGCCGGGCGGCGCCGGCATCGCCCGCCTCCTATTGCAACGCCATCCCCGGCCGCCAGCCGCTCGCCGCGAGGATAGCCTTCGGATCGCGCAACTCGAACAGGTCACGCAGCGCCCGATGCTTGTCCTTCGCGCGTTGGTAATAGGCCTTGGCAATGCGGTAGCCGACCCAATAGCCCAGATCGCCCGGCGTCTCGTTCGTGCCGTTGTAGAACCAGTCCGAAAGGTCGGCCTTGTCCTGGTCGGCCATGAACCGGGCCTCGATTTCCGCCTCGTGCCCCTTGGTGATCGCAGCAGGCGCCATATTGCCGACATTGCCGGAAATCAGCTCCGCCACCAGCTCCGCTCCTCCTTCCCTCAAGCCCGCTTCCAGAACGGTCATCTGGCCATCCTCGGGCTCGGGGCTCTGCTGGATATGGGCATATTCGTGCGCGATCACGTGGACGAAGCGATCTTCCGGATCGGGGTTCATGTAACGGGTGGCGCAAAGCCCCTCCAGACCGATGCGCACACCCTCCCCGTCCGTCATGCCCACGGGCTTGGTCCGCGATACGGCGATCGTGATCGGCGGAAAGCGGGCCTCGGGATAAAGTTCGCGGAACCGCTCCAGCGCGACAGCCACCCTCGGCTTCACGCGCGGCAGCACGGCCATGCACGCCCGTGCATTCTCATAAGCCTGGGGCCGCGCGGCGATGGCGGCCGCGATCGTCGCCCCCGTCACGTTGCGCTGCGCCGCCAACTGGTGGAGCCCCGCCGATCCCGCATCCAGATATTCGCGCTGCAGCCGCTCCGCGCCCGGCTTGCCCCCGGTCGCGTCATAAAGCCGGTAGAAGCGCGTCACGTCATCGACGTCGATTATCGGCGTAGCGGGCGGCCCGGCGCCTGCCCCACCCGCATGTGCCGCCGCGAAGCCCAGCGCGGCGCAGATCAGCAGGCGCTGGCGAAGGCTGTTGGCGCTGGGCACGGGCTATTCCTTTTCGATCGACGGCAATCGGCAGCCATCCTGTTCGGGGCGACCGCACGGGTCAAATTCCGGCACTGACTTCCCACGGCCATTAATGTCCGCCACGATAAATCCGCGTCCGATGCGCGATGGCGGGGGCGTTGACGCTCATGCGCACCCGCCGCCATATGGGATTGCGTAGTTCATCATTTACAACCGCTATGATTGACAAAATGCGGAATATGGAGGGGATATGACGGCGAAGGTTCCCGATCGCGAGGCATTGATCGCGGAAGCGAAGGCGAAGACCGGGCTCGACGATTTCGGCGATACCTGGTTCTTCTCGCACATCGATGCCCTCATCCCCGCTTTCAACGGCGAGGCGAAGCTGAGCGATGCGGGCGCGGCCTATGCGCGCGAAACGGTGGTCACGTCGCTGGTGAACCGCCTCCGCTTCGTCGAGATGTTCAAGCAGCATCCCGAGATCGACGAGGAGGAGGTCGAGGTCGCGGCCGTCGTCGTCGGCCTGCCGCGCACCGGCAGCACCATGCTTCACCGCATGCTGGCGGCGGCGCCGGGGATGACCGGGTGCCGCTGGTACGAAACCAAGAACTACGTCCCCTTCCCCGGCGAGGAACGCGGCAATCCCGAGCCGCGCCGCGCCGAGGCGAAGGTGCTGATGGATTATATGGTGCAGGCCATCCCGGAGCTGATGTCGATCCATCCCATGGATATCGACCAGCCGGATGAAGAGCTGATCATCATGGGGCAGCTTTTCTCCTCGACGATGATCGAGGGCACCTTCTTCGTGCCGAGCTTCGCGCGCTGGCTGATGCAGCATGATCGCATCCAGGTCTATCGCGACCTCAAGCAGATATTGAAGCTGCTGCAATGGTCCGATCCCAGCCGCAAGGGCGCCAAGTGGGTGCTGAAGACGCCGGGCCACCTGATGGGCATCGATGGCGTGATCGAGGTGTTCCCCGAGGCAAAGATCGTCATGACGCACCGCGATCCGGTGCAGACCGTGCCGTCTTATTCCAGCATGATGGCCAATCTCTATTCGATGGTATCGGATGAGGTGACGCGCGAGGAAGTCGGCGCCTTCTGGATCGATCGCCTGGCGGAACTGCTCAACACCTTCGTTGCCGAGCGCGAGAAGGTGGGCGGCCGCAACTTCATCGACGTGCGCTATACCGAACAGCTTTCGGAACCGGTGAAGGTGGGCCGTTACGTGCTGGAACAGGCCGGCATCACCGTGACGCCGGAAATCGAGGCCGGCATGGCCGAGTGGATCGAAGCCAACAAGCGCGAGGATCGCGCGCCGCATAAATATTCGCTCGAGGATTTCGGCCTCACCCGCGCGCAGGTGGAGGAGAAATTCCGCAGCTATCGCGAGGCCTTCCTCGAAAAGACCCCGGCCTGATACCGGCGCGCGCCGTTGCGCGCGTAATCCGTTACCTCAACCCTGCCCCGGTTCCACCGCGGGCAGGGTGAAGGTGAAGCGCGCGCCCTGCCCCAGCTGGCTCTCCACCGTCAGGTCGCCGCCCATCGCCCGCGCCAGCCGCCGCGCGATATAGAGCCCGAGCCCGGTCCCCGCGCCATCGCCCGGTTGCAGCCGCTCGAACTTCTCGAAGATGCGCTCATGATCCGCCGGGTCGATGCCCCGGCCCTGATCCGCCACTGTCACCGCCGCATAGCTCCCTTGTCGTTCGCACCTGAGCCACACCGCCCCGCCTTCGGGCGAATGGCGCACGGCATTGCCGATGATGTTGACGAGCACCTGCAGCGCCCGCCGGAAATCGCCCTGGACGGGCAGTGCTTCGTCCGCCGCCGGCCGATCGATCCGCACGCCCCGGTCCGCCGCCCGCCCGCCCAGCAGCCCTGCGGCGCGGCGCACGGCATCGGCGATGTCGAGCCGCTCGATCGCCGGCGCGAAATCCGGCCGCTCGATCGCCTGGAGATCGACGAGATCGTCGACCAAAGCCAGCAGGTGCCGGCCCGCGGCCGCGATATCGGCGGCGTAATTGGCATAATCGCGCCGCAGGGGGCCGTCGGCCTGGGCGCGGATATGTTCGGCGCTGGCGATGATCCGGTCGAGCGGATCGCGCAGCGCCGTGTCGAGCCGCCGGCCGAAGGCTTCGGCCTGGACCCGATCGACGCTGGTGCCGCCGCTGTCGGTAACGGGCAGCAGCACCGGCGCGCTGGGCGGGGATATGGCCACCGCCGCGCCGCGCAGCCCGGCAAAGCGGCCGGCGGCATCGAAGATCGGCACCGCCGAAAGCCGCACCCCGCCCCCGCCTTCGCGCAGTTCGCCCTCCTGATCGTCGAAGCGGCGCTGGGTGGCGATCGCGTCCAGGATAGGCAGCACGCCGGCCTCATTCTCCCGCAAGGTGACGAGCTTGGTCAGCGGCTGACCAAGCAGGGATTCGCGGGACGGCACCACGCCGGGCGATAGAGCGGTGATCTTCAGCGCGTCATCGGTTTCCCAGAGCCAGTCGGCGGAGGCCCGGATGAAATCATGCTCGCGGTCGATCGTCGTGGCCGGGAAGGAATCGGCGGCGGGCCGCGCCGTCCATCCGGCGATCGCCAGCGCCACGCCCTCCCCCTGCGGTTCGGCGCGCACCCACAGCTCGAGATCGGTTTCGCCATCGGCCGCGATCACGCCGCGCGAGACGACAATCCCCAGCCGGCGCGCGAGCCGGGCGATGCTGGCCACCTGCGGAACCGCCAGCACGCCGCCGGCAAGGCCGCCGGCGCGCAAATGCAGCCCTTCCAGCGCGGCATCCGCCTCGACCAGCCGGAAATCCCGGTCCAGGCGCCCATGGATGGGGGCCATCATCATCGCAGCCCCGCGTCGAGTTCGTCGATGGCGGCGCGGAACGCCGGCTCCAGCCGCCATGGCCGCAGCACCTCGTCCGCGCGGTTGCGGTCGAGCATCATGAAGGCTTCGATGCGGGCGGCGGCGGTATCGGGGTCGACATCGCTCGGCACGCAGCGGAACAGGATGTCGGCGGCCGCCTCCGCCTCCATGCCGATGGCGCTCAGCAGCACGGCAAGGCGGCTGCCGTCGGCGTCGAAGAGCATGTCCCACGCCGCGCCGAATTCGATCCCCGCGCGCAGCGCCAGCCCGGCCACGGTCAGCGCCACCCGGCCTTCGCCCAGCGCGCGCGCGATCACCGCATCGGTAAGGCGCCCGCCGGCGCGCAGCAGCAATGCGAGCGCCATCGCCCGCCCTTCCAGCGTGGCGCTTTCGTCATAGCCCGACAGCAGATGCTGCGCGGCGAGGCCGACTTCGCGATCGGCGGTGGCGGCATCGAGGCGGCCGATATCGATCATGTAGCGGCGCAGGCAGGCCGCCACCCGCCAGATCAGCCGATGCTGGATATCGGCGGGCAGATCGGTGCGGGCCAGCACGGGATCCTGAAAACGATCTATCCGCCGGCTTTCCGCGACCACCATCGCCATGGCGGCTTCCGCGATCGCCGGTTCGGCATCCTCGACGAGCAGGTCGATCAGCGGCGGTTCCGGGGCGATCGCCGCCATGCGCGCGGCGGCGAGGCGCAAGGCGACGCTCAACCGATGCTCCTCCGCCCGCCGCAGCACCATTCCGACCAGCTCGGCATCGCGGAGCAGGCCGGCCTGCTCCATCATCGGCGCGGCGATCGGCACGGCGCCGGCGGTGATCGCGGCGGCCAGCACGGGATCGCGCGCTTCCAGCCTTTGACCGATACGATCGCGCAGATCATCCTCGACGGTGCAGATCAGCCGTTGGAGGAGGTTGGCGGCGGCAATCCGCTCGATATCCCGCAAGCGGCGGCCATCCGGCAGGAACAGGTCGATCAGCGCCAGCCGGATGCGTTCGCGGCCCGCCACCTGCGCGCGCGCGGCATCGCCCAGAAGGCGTTCGGCACCGTCAACAGAATCCGGAACGAAGGCGACCATTGCCACGGCTTATCGCGACGCGGTTAAAGCGGGCTTAAACGAAATTGGCGAACGGCTGCGATCACTTGGCCATGTTCAGGCGGTCTCGCTTGCCTGCGCGACGACGCGGATCGCCACCTCGCGCTGGACGAAACCGAAGGAGGCGAGCGCATAGGCCGCCAGCACGGCGATGCCCGCCAGCCATTGGCCGATCAGGGCGAAGGGCAGCATCGCCCAGATCAACCCGTCGAGGCTGGCGATCCAGTGCGGCGCCAAACCGCCCGGCAGATGCCGGAGGATGCGCTGCTCGCCCGCCAGCGCGCCCATGGCGAGCAGCAGCATCGCCGCCACGGGCCAGGCGCCCCAGCCGGTTTCCTTCGCCAGATCGAACGAAAGGATCAGGAGCGCCGCCACCGCCGCAAGGGACCGCGCGATGAAGAAGGCGCCCGACCAGCGCAGCGGCGACAGGCGCGCGCCGGCAAGCCGTTCGGCGACGGCGGCGATCGGGCCGGAAAGCATCAGCGCCGCCTGGCCCGCCAGCCGCCATCCCGCTGCGATCAATATGCCGGCCGCGACGGCGGCGGTGACGGCGCCGACCGCGAACCAGATCGGGTCGGTTCCCCGGCGGAGCAGCGGCGGCGCGACCACGCCCTCGATCAACGGAAAAACATGCCGCCATGGCCAGTCGCGCCCGCGCGGCCTGGCGGTGGCGAGCATGTGCCGGTCGAATCCCTCCAGATCGATTATCCCGTCCACCAGCAGCGGCGTCCTGCCGGCCGCGTTGCCGGCGGTGGCGTCGACTCGTTCGGCGTCGCCCTGCACGGCGCGGCGCAGCAAGGTGGATTCCACGTCCCAATCGCCCAGCATCGCGGCGGTATCCCGCAGGAAGGCGCCGCTCACCAGCATCAGCCCGCCCCAGCGGACGGTGGCGTCCATCCGTTCGAACATCGCGCGATCGGGCTCGTCCGGCACCGTCAGCAGCGCCGGCGCCCGCGCCTTGACCATCCTGCGGAACAATCGGGGCGAGGCCAGGCAGCCATCGCCCACCACCAGAAGCTCCTCGTCGGGATGGATGCGGTCCGCCGCGTCGTTCACCCCGCGCGCGATCTCGACCCGCATGCCGCTGCGCCGCAGCCGCTCCACCGCCTGAGCCAGGGCCACGGGAACGCGCTCCGCCAGCACGACCACATTATCCGCGCCGGCGAGGGCCGCCAGCCGGGCCTGATGCTCCAGCAAGGTCCGCCCGGCAAGCGGCAGGGTAGACCGCAGCCCTTCGGCCTCGTCATTCGCATAACGGTAAGCAGATATCAGCGCCGCAAGCGCCACAAGCGTCCCCCGATCCTATCGCGCCTCAGCGATAAGCCGGGAAGCCGGATGATGCAAAGCCGCCCGCGACGAAAGGCCGGCCGGCGGAGCCGCCGGCAAAGGGCTTCAGGATGCGAGGCCGCCGATAACCGCGTCGATGGCGCGGGAAAGCACGGTGTTTCCGGGCGTATCCTGCGCCGCCTTTTCGGCCAGGTCCATCAGCTCGAACGCGCCGAAGCTGGCCGCGAGCCCCTGGAGGCGCATCGCCGACGCCCGCCATTCCGCCACGTCCGCCGTGCGGCCCATCGCATCGGCATGGCCGCGCGCGCCGGAAAGAAAGGCCTGCCGCAGTTCCGCCGCCAGCATGGCATCGTCTCCCACGGCGGCGGAAAGCGTGGCTTCAAGGGCGCGCGGATCATATTTCATGGGCGCCAGTCTCGCATGAACGCCTTAACAGGGCGTTGCATGCCATCGCCATGCTCTCGGCCCTTTCGCCACGCCCGAAAGCTGATAAACAAAGATCATGAACCAGGGGGTCCGATCCACCGACCAATGGCGCGAGCACCGCGCGCTGCTCGAAGCCATTTCGCGCAATCGTGAAGACGCCGCCACGGCCGTCGAGGCCCCGCCCCAAAGCGTCGCGGTCGCCCCCCAGGCGCCGGAACCGGAGGCAGAACCCGCGATCGAGCCCGCCTCGTCCTGGCAGGGCCGCGTGACGGCGGCCGTCCTGCTCGTGGCGGCGGCGATCTGGATCGTGGCGGTCGGCACCTCCGTCGAGGCGGATGGATCGCCCCTCACCCGCGCGACGGCGCTCATCTCGCTCGCGAGCGGGCCGTTGGCCCTGCTGGGCGTGATCTTCATCGTCCTGCAGCGCTCCAGCCGGAAGGAAGCCGCCCGGTTCGGCCAGACGGCCCAGGCGATGCGGGCCGAGTCCGCGCTTCTGGAAAGCGTGATCGGCCGGCTGGCCGACCGGATATCCGAAAGCCGGAAGGATTTGGCGGATCAGGCCCAGCAGCTGATGTCGCTGGGCGACGATACCGCGCTTCGCCTGAGCGAGATCGCGGCCGCCATGGGGCGCGAGACCAGTATATTGCGGGCGGAATCGGACAATCTGGAAACCGCCGCCGAAATCGCCCGCAGCGATCTGGGCGTGCTGATCGACGATCTGCCCCGGATGGACGAGCAGGTTCGCGGCATTTCCGATCGCCTGCGCGAGACGGCGGGCGAGGCCGGCGGCAGGGTGGATGCCCTGCAGGCCCAGCTTGCGGCGCTGGAGACGCAGAGCGAGAAGGCCGACCAGGCGGCATCGGGCGCGGCGCGGCAGCTTGCGGAGCAGATCGCCCGGATCGACGAGCAAGGCGCCCGGATCGATGCGCGCATGGCCGAAGCGGCGACCGCGCTCGCCGCGCGGATCGAGGATATGGGCAGCCGGATCGATTCCCTTGCCGGCGGCTTCGCCACCCGCAATGCCGAAAGCCAGGCCGCGATCGACGCCATCGCCCGGTCGCTCGACGAGATCGAGGCCCGCTTCGCCGGGCTGTCCGGCAAGGGCAATGATGCCGTCCAGGCCCTGACCGAAGCAGTCGGCCGGCTGCGCGAGCAAAGCGAAGGCCTGGCCGATCGGCTCGCCACCGCCGCCCCGGCGACGGAGGCCCTCGTCGAGCGCGCGGCGGCGCTCAAATCCGCGCTGGATGCGAGCACCGCCGGCATCGATAGCGACATTCCCGCCGCGCTTGCCGGAATCGAGGCTCAGGCCGGGCGCAGCCATGCCGCGATCACGGCGCTGCTGCCCGAGGCAAGCGCGCTGGAACGCGCCCTCGCCCTCGCCACCGGCGGCATCGCCGATGCCGGCCAGTCGCTGGCGGATCAGCGCGCGGTGATCGAGGATATGCATCGCATCGCCGGCGACCGGCTGGCCGAAGTCCGCACCCGTTCGGAGGAGTTGCAGGCAAGCCTGGCCCAGGCCGAGGACAGCGCGAAGCAGCTTGCCGAAAAGGCCGGGCCGCAGCTCGTCGAAGCGCTGCTCCGCGTGCGGGAGACGGCCGTTCAGGCGGCGGACCATGCCCGCGAGACCATCGGCACCGTCATTCCCTCCGCCGCGACCGATCTGGGCGCCGCCGCCCGCGACGCGATCGAGAAGGCGATGCGCGAGGCGCTCGGCACGCAATTGGAGGAGGTGGCCACGGCCGCCGACCGCGCCGTTTCCGCCGCGACATCGGCCAACGAGCGGCTGCAGCAACAGCTTCTCGCCATCCGCGATACGGCCGCCGCCGTGGATGCGCGGATCGACGAGGTTCAGGCGCAGGTGGCCGAGGCGGACGAGGAAAGCTTCTCCCGCCGCGCGGCCCTGCTGGTGGAATCGCTGAACTCCACCGCGATCGACATCGCCAAGATCCTGTCCAACGACGTGACCGACAGCGCCTGGACATCCTATCTGAAGGGCGATCGCAGCATCTTCACCCGCCGCGCCGTGCGGCTGCTCGACACGGCCGAGAGCAAGGAAATCGTCCGGCATTATGAGGAAGAGCCGGAGTTCCGGGAGCAGGTGAACCGCTACGTCCACGATTTCGAGGCGATGCTGCGCCGGATGCTCGCCCAGCGCGACGGCGCGCCGCTGAGCGTGACCTTGCTGTCCTCCGATATGGGCAAGCTCTACGTGGCGCTGGCCCAGGCGATCGAGCGGCTGCGGGCCTGATCCCGTCAGCCGTTCGGCTGGGCGCGGCCGGCCGGATCGGTGCTGGAAATCACCATCTCCTCCGCCTCGATCGGATCTGTCGGCGGCATCATCCGCAGCGCGCGCCATCC
Source organism: Edaphosphingomonas fennica (assembly GCF_003034225.1). GTDB lineage: Bacteria > Pseudomonadota > Alphaproteobacteria > Sphingomonadales > Sphingomonadaceae > Sphingomonas_E > Sphingomonas_E fennica. The sequence goes on along the minus strand of NZ_PHHF01000076.1, from coordinate 237,187 downwards.
GCCGAACCGGAAATAGGCGATCGTCAGCACCAGCGTGGTGAGCGAACCGGCGTTGTAGCTCCACCAGATCGCGTCCGCGCCGATCCGCGGCTGGAAGCAGGCGGCCAGCCCCAGCCGGACCGGGAAGAAGGCGATGACCAGAATCAGGAGGGGCACCATCACCGCGCCGTTCGCCCGCACCACGGCCGACAGCACCGATGTGATGCCGAACAGGATGAAGCCCCAGCTGACGATCAGGTTCATGTGCCGGGCAATCGCCATGGCATGCCCGTCATTCCCCAGGAACAGCGACAGGGCGTGGCGATCGATGGCGAGCAGCAGGAGCACGGCCGATCCCGTCATCAGCACGTTCATGCCGATGCCCGCGCGGGTGACCTGGCTCACCCGATCCCAGCGGTTCGCGCCGATATTCTGGGCGGCCATGGCGCTCACCGCCGCGCCCAGCGCCATCGCCGGCATCTGGATATAGGTCCAGAGCTGGTTTGCCGCGCCATAAGCGGCCGTCACCGCCGCCCCTTCCCGGTTGACCAGCCCGATCATCGCCAGCGCCGAAACCGATACGACCAGCATCTGCAGGCCCATCGGCACGCCCTTGAACACGATCGTTTTCAGAAGGCGAAGGTCGGGCAGGAGATAGCCGATCTCCCGCCCGCGCAACCGCAGCGGCAGATCGCGCCGGTAGATATAAGCGACCAGCGCGAGAAGGCCGACGATATTGGCGATGAGCGTGGCCGCCGCCGATCCCCGGATGCCGAGTTGAGGGGCCGGCCCCAGCCCCAGGATCAGCACCGGGTTGAGTATGACGTCGATCACAGCCGACAGGATCATGAACCACAGGGGCGTCAGCGAATCGCCCGATCCGCGCAGGCCCATGGTGATCAGCACCACGATCATGCTGGGCGGCAGGCCGAGGAAGATGATGCGCAGATAGGCCAGCGCGAGGCCGAATACCTCCGGCGGCGTGGCCAGCAGGTGGAGCAGGGACGGCGCCCACAGCCATCCGGCCAGCGCGACCAGCGATGCCGCCACGGCGAACATGCCGATGGTCGTGCCGATCACGCGCCGCGCGCCATCCACGTCGTGCGCGCCGATGCGCTGCCCGATCAGGATCGTCGCGGCCATGCCGAACCCGAACACGGCCGAGAACATCAGGAACATGACGAGGTTGGCATTGGCCGTCGCCGCCAGCGCGGCCTCGCCCAGAAACTGGCCGACCCAGATGGCGTTGATCGATCCGTTCAGCGACTGGAGGATGCTGGACCCGAGCGTCGGCAACGCGAACAGCAGCAACGTGCGGGCGATCGGCCCCTGCGTAAGGTCCCGCCCCGGGCGTGTCGCCATATCCTACTCTCCGTCCCACGCCGGCGGATACCGGGCCCTGCGTGTGTAGCCGCTGGCGCCGGCGGGGCAAGGCGCCGATCGCAGGCCCCCGACATTTCGGGACCGAAGTCTCGCCCCCGGCCCGATGACGAAAACGGGCCGGGGGCGATCGGGATCAGAAGGCTTCGACGGGAAGCGTCATCATGCTTTCGGCGCCGCTTTCGATCTTGCGGCGCAGCGAGCCCGCATCCGGCAGGATGCGTTCCGCGAAGAAGCGCGCGGTGACGAGCTTGGCTTCGTGGAAGGCGCGGTCGCCGCCGTCCCCGGCCGCGATCGCGGCCGTCGAGGCGCGGGCCATCTTCAGCCACATCCAGCCGAGCGACACGATCCCCAGCAGCGTCATATAGCTATAGGCCGCGGCGCCGGCATTGTCGGGATTGGCGAGGCCGTTCTGCATCAGCCACATGCTGGCCGCCTGCAATTCGCCCACCGCCTTTTCCAGCCTGCCCGCGAGATCGGCCGTTTCCGGCGTCGCCTTGCCCTGGGCGATCTCCTCGCCGATCAGGGCCAGCAGCGCCATCATCGCCCGGCCGCCGTTCATCGGCAGCTTGCGGCCCACCAGATCCATGGCCTGCACGCCGTTCGTGCCCTCATAGATCTGCGAGATGCGGGCATCGCGCACATATTGCTCCATCCCCCATTCGCGGATGTAGCCGTGGCCGCCATAGACCTGCTGGGATTTGGTGGCGATGTCGTAACCCAGGTCGGTCACATAGCCCTTGATGACCGGCGTCAGCAGCGAGATCAGGTCATCGGCCTGCTGTCGTTCCTCCTCGGTCGCCGCATGGTGGGCGAGATCGACCTGAAGGCCGCCCCACAGGCACAGCGCGCGGGCGCCTTCCAGGCAGGCCTTGCTTTCCATCAGCATGCGGCGGACGTCGGGGTGCACGAACAGCGGATCGGCCTTCTGGTCCGGCTCCTTCGGACCGGTGAGCGCGCGTCCCTGCCGGCGATCCTTCGCATATTGCACGGCATTCTGATAGGCGACCTCGCCCACGGACAGGCCCTGCAGGCCCACGCCCAGGCGCGCGGCGTTCATCATGATGAACATCGCCGCAAGACCCTTATTCTCCTCGCCCACGAGGAAGCCGGTGGCGCCGTCATAGTTCATGACGCAGGTGGAATTGCCGTGGATGCCCATCTTCTCCTCGATGGAACCGCACGACACCGCGTTGCGATCGCCGATCGATCCGTCCGCGCCCACCATGAACTTGGGGACGATGAACAGGCTGATGCCCTTCACATTGTCCGGCGCGCCCGTCACCTTGGCCAGCACCAGGTGGATGATGTTCTCCGTCAGGTCATGCTCGCCCGAGGAAATGAAGATCTTGGTGCCGGTGATGGCATAGGTGCCGTCGCCCTTCGGCTCGGCCTTGGTGCGGATCAGCCCCAGATCGGTGCCGCAATGCGGCTCCGTCAGGTTCATGGTGCCGCCCCATTCGCCGGAGATCATCTTCGGCGTGTAGAGCGCCTTCTGCTCGTCCGAACCCTTGGCGAGGATCGCGGCCGTGGCGCCCATGGTGAGGCCGTTATACATGGCGAAGGCCATGTTGGCGCTGATCAGATATTCCTCGAAGGCCGTCGCGACGACATGGGGCATGCCCTGCCCGCCAAATTCGGTCGGCCCCGAAAGCGTCGGCCACCCCGCCTCGCGGAAGGCGTCATAAGCCGCCTTGAAGCCGGTGGGCGTCGTCACGCTGCCGTCCGGATGGCGGGTGCACCCTTCGTGGTCCCCCACCTGGTTGAGGGGGAAGAGCACTTCCTCGCAGAATTTCGCGCCTTCGGTGAGAACCGCCTCGACCATGTCCGGCGAGGCGGCTTCGAAGCCGGGAAGATTGGAATAGCGGTCGAGGCCGATGATGGCGTCGAACACATAGCGGGTATCGCGCACCGGCGCGGAATAGATCGGCATTGCAGGCTCCTGCTCTTGCTCTCAGGCGTCGTTTCCGGTGTTCCGGGCGCGCTTGCTTTCGGCGAGGCGGCGGGCTTCCCGCTCGGCCGCCTCGACGCGCTTCGGATCATCCTCCGCGCTGTTCACCAGTTCCACGAAATCCATCAGTTCGGCGATCGCGGCGTCGATGTCCTCGCGCTGGCGCCGCAGCGCTTCTATGCGCGCCTCGCACTTCTCCACCGTGACATGGCGCTGCGTGGCGCGGCCATCGTCGAGATCGTAGAGATCGATCATCTCGCGTATCTCGGCAAGGCTGAAACCTACGCGCTTGCCCCGCAATATCCAGGCGAGGCGGGCGCGATCCCGCTTCGAATAGACCCTGGCCAGCCCGACGCGCTCGGGCGCGATCAGGCCTTCATCCTCATAGAAACGTAGCGCGCGCGCCGTGACCCCGAACTCCTCGGACAGGTCCGAGATCGTATAGGATTCGCGATTCTGCGCGTCGGGCGTGTCGATCGTGGCATGAACAGGCATGCCGCCATGCTAGTTTACGCTCACGTCAACGTCAATCGGATGGTGCCGCGCGGCCCTTCCCTGCTACCGGGCCGCGGCGGATCGCCTCGCCTCCTTCCTGGATGCCTCCTTCGCGGGCAAGGAAAAGGGCGGCCGCAACCTTCGTTGCAGCCGCCCCTTCAGCTTTCCGAACCCCGTCCCCTCAGAGGTCGTCGTCAGGTTCAGGCCCGGACATCAGCGCTTCGGCCACGTCCGCCGAATTGCCGCGGATCGCCCTTTCCAATCGCTCGGCGACCTCGGGATTCTCGCGAAGATAGGTCTTCGCATTTTCGCGGCCCTGGCCGATGCGGATCGAATCATAGCTGAACCAGGCGCCGGACTTCTCGACGATCCCGGCCTTGACGCCGAGGTCGAGGATTTCACCCACCTTGGAAACGCCCTCGCCATACATGATGTCGAATTCGACCTGCTTGAACGGCGGGGCGACCTTGTTCTTCACCACCTTCACGCGGGTCGCGTTGCCGACGATATCGTCGCGATCCTTGATCTGGCCGGTGCGGCGGATGTCGAGGCGAACCGACGCATAGAATTTCAGCGCGTTGCCGCCCGTCGTGGTTTCCGGGTTGCCGTACATGACGCCGATCTTCATGCGGATCTGGTTGATGAAGATCACCAGGCAGCGCGACCGGCTGATCGATCCGGTGATCTTGCGCAGCGCCTGGCTCATCAGCCGGGCCTGCAGGCCGACATGGCTGTCGCCCATCTCGCCTTCGATTTCCGCGCGCGGCACCAGCGCGGCCACCGAGTCCACCACAAGCACGTCGATCGCGTTCGACCGGATGAGCGTGTCGGTGATCTCCAGCGCCTGCTCGCCCGTGTCGGGCTGCGACACGATCAGCTCGTCAATGTCCACGCCCAGCTTGCGGGCGTAGACGGGGTCGAGCGCATGTTCCGCATCCACGAAGGCGGCGGTGCCGCCGGCCTTCTGCGCCTCGGCAATGGCATGCAGCGCCAGCGTCGTCTTGCCCGAGCTTTCCGGGCCGAAAATCTCGATGATGCGCCCGCGCGGCAGGCCGCCGATGCCGAGCGCGATATCCAACCCCAGCGATCCGGTCGAAATCGCCTCGATCTCGATCTTCTCGCGGCTTCCCAACTTCATCGCGGAGCCCTTGCCGAACGCGCGATCGATCTGCGCGAGAGCGGCTTCGAGGGCTTTCTGCCTATCCATATCGGCCTTTTCCTTTTCGGAACCGATGAGCTTCAACTGTGCGGCCATCCGGTCAGCTCCCCTCGTAGATCGCGCATCGGCGCGGTTCAACAGGCAGCTTCGTACACGGATTGTTCCATGAGAACAAGAGGGGAACGAACGGTCAGGCGGTAGCGGCTATCCCGTCCAGCCCCAGGCGCACCCCGTCCATGGTGAAGGGCTTGATGAGCACGGGCGCCTGGGCATGCCGGCCCGGCGGCGGCTCGACATGGCCGCCCGTCGCCAGCAGGAACGGCTTGGACGCGGCCACCAGGGCATCGGCAACCGGCCAGCTCGCCTCGCCGCCCCGCAGGTGGACATCGAGGATCGCGGCATCGAAATCGCCGCCGGCGACCATGGCCAGCGCGCCTTCGACCGAATCGACGGCGCCGGCCACCTCATGACCGAGACTTTCCAGATAGTCTTCGAGGACCATCGCGATCAGCGGTTCATCCTCGACGACCAAGATACGGAGGGTCTGGTTCATTTCGATGGTCATACAATGACAACAAGGCGCCGACCAGTGCCTGCCGCGCCCTCCGTTCGCCGATGCGGCAAACCGCTTCGCCGCCCGCTCAGGAAGCCGCCGTCCCCTCGGCGCCCAGCGCATCGCGCGCCGCCTCGGCCAGTTGCTGGACCGAAAAGGGCTTGGCCAGGAAGGCCACCCGATCGAGATCGATCGAACGGCGAAGCTGCTCCTCGGCATAGCCGGACATGAACAGGATCGGCAGCCTGGGGAACATCTCGCGCGCATGGCGGACGAGCGTCGGCCCGTCCATGGTGGGCATCACCACGTCGGATACGAGCAGGTCGATCGTCTCCCCGCCATCGGCCGCCATGCCCTGCAGCACTTCCAGCGCCTCCTCGCCATTGGCAGCGGTCAACACCTTGTAGCCCTGGCGGGTGAGCGCGCGTTCGGCCACGGCGCGGACCATATCCTCGTCCTCGACCAGCAGGATCGTCCCCGTTCCCCACAATTCGCCCTGGCGCGGCTTCTTGGGCGGGGGCGGCGCATCCAGCATGGGGTCCGCGCGATGGACGGGTAGATAGATGACGAAGCTGGTGCCGACGCCGGGCTTGGAATCGGCGAAGATGAACCCGCCCGATTGCTTGACGATGCCGTAGACGGTGGACAGGCCGAGGCCGGTGCCCTTGCCCACTTCCTTGGTGGTGAAGAAGGGTTCGAATATCTTGCCCAGCAGTTCCGCCGGAATGCCGGTGCCCGTGTCGGAGACGCTGAGCGCGGTATAATCGGCGACCGGCAGGATATCGCTGTTGAGGCGGCGCACCTCCGCGGCGGTGACGCCATAGGTCTGCACCGTCAGCGTGCCGCCATCCGGCATCGCATCGCGCGCGTTCACCGCCAGGTTGACGATGACCTGTTCGAGCTGGCCCGGATCGGCGCGGACCTGGCCGAGATTGCGGCCATGCTTGACGACGAGGCGGACCCGCTCGCCCAGCAGCCGCTTGATGAGATTGGAAATTTCCGAAATGACGTCCGGCAGTTGCAGCACCTGCGGGCGCAGCGTCTGCTGGCGGGAGAAAGCGAGGAGCTGGCGGGTCAGGCCGGCGGCACGGTTCGAATTCTGGCGGATCTGCTGGATATCGTCATAATCGCTCTCGCCCGGCCGGTGGCGCAGCAGCATCAGATCGCAATGGCCGATGATGGCGGTCAGGATATTGTTGAAATCATGCGCGACGCCGCCGGCGAGCTGGCCCACGGCCTGCATCTTCGTCGCCTGCGCCACCTGGTTCTTGAGGCGCGATTCCTCGCTATTGTCCTTGAGGCTCAGCAGCACCGCCGCCTCGCCCAGCCCGCGCGCGCCGGCGATGGTGAGCGCCACCGCCTCGTCCGCGCGATAGCGGAGACGGACGGCGATGTCGCCGGACATGCGCTGGCCCGCGGCGAAACGGCGCACCGCATCGGCCACGGCGGCCTTGTCCTCCTTCACCACGAGATCGCTGGGATAGAGCACCGGCTGCCCCTGCGGCAGCCCCGCCGCGCGCCGGAAGGCATCGTTCATGAAGAGGATGCGGCCGTCGCGCTCCGCCAGCGCAAGGCCCAGCGGTAGCATCGCCAGCAGGGCTTCGACATGATCGGAGGCGGCATCGGCCGCCGGCCGGAGCGCGCCGGCATCGTCGAGCAGCAGGAACAGGGTGGGGCTTTCGCCGACGCCGTCGTCCAGCGGCACCTGCACCACCCGCAACGGGGTCGCCTCATCCCCTTCATGGCGGAAGCGGATCACATCGCCGCCGCTGTCGTCGAAAAGATCGGCAAGCGCGTGGATGCCGGCTTCCTCATTGCCCAGCGCGCGCTGGAGGAATACCCGGTTGGCGGCGACGAGCCGGCCGCCGCCATCGGCGATGGCCGCCATCATCCCGGCCGCGCCTAGGCGCTGCCCCCCCTCGCCTTCCACCAGCCTGCGGGTTTCATCGACCAGCTGGCCGCCGCGCATCCGCCGCAGCCGCCAGACGAGATGGTCCTGCGCCGTGCCTGCCCGCAGCGCGGTGGCGGAAAGCCGTCCACGCCCGGTCGCCAGCCCCTCGATCTCGGCCCAGCCGTCGCGCCATGCCGACCGGCCGGCCTCCGCCAGACGATCGTCGCCATGATCGCCGATCGCGAGCCCCGGCGGCGCCGACAGGCCGGGAAACCATTCGCCGAAGGTGCGGTTGGCGCAGATCAGCCGCCCGGACCTGTCGGTGATCGCGACCGCTTCGGACGAATCGCCGATGGCGGCGTTGAGCAGGCCGATATCGCCCATGGTCGCCGCGTCGGCCAGGCCGGACCGGTGCCGGCCCAGCAGCAGGATGAGCCCGCCGGCCGCGAGGAAGACGAGGAGAAAGACGCCGGCCGCCAGCGCATCGCCGAGCAGCCAGAGCAGCAGCAGCGCCGTGCCGAGGCCGAGGCCCGCCACGCCCAGCAGGATCGCGCGATCGCCGCGTTCGGAAGCCTGGACCGGGAGGGACGGAAAGGCGGTTGCCATGATCCTGTTTCATCCTCCGGCAAGGCGCGGCCCGTCAAGCGCGGCGGCGGCGATCCATCCGATGCCGCGACCGGCAGGGCTCAATCGTTACGCTGGCGCTCATGCCGGCGGTGCCGCCACTTGTGGGCGATCCACATCCGCCAGGTGATGGAGGCGACCAGATAGCCGAGCACCGCGCCGACGACCGCCACGACGACCAGCCCGAGGCCGAGCGCCGGGCCGACGTCGCGCAGCAGCCATTCGCTCCAGCCCATCGCCTTGTTCACGCCTTCGACGACAGCCGGATCGCCGCCATGATGGCCCAGCATCATCCGGCCGATCCAGATGGAGAAGGCCCAGATGGCCGGGGTGGTGAACGGATTGGTGATGAAGGTGGTGAGCGCCGCCACCGGCACGTTCGCGCGTGATGGCAAGGCGAAGATCGCGGCGAACACCGTCTGCGCCACCGGGATGAGCACGCCGACCAACACGCCCAGCGCCACGCCGCGCGGCACCGAGCGGCGGTGGAAGCGCCACAGTTCGGGCAAAAGGATGCGGTGCGCGATCGGCCGCAGCCAGCCGATCCGCTCGAACGTCTCGCGCGTGGGCATGTTGCGCTCCGACCAGGCGCGCATTCTCTCGAACATCGCGCCTAACCCCGGTCGCGCAGCAGGCGCTGCTGTTCGCGTTTCCAGTCCCGCGACTTTTCCGTCTCCCGCTTATCGTGCAATTTCTTGCCCTTGGCGAGCGCGAGTTCCACCTTCGCCCGGCCGCGCGGGTTGAAATAGATGGACAGCGGAATCAGCGTCATCCCCTCGCGAGAGACGGCGTTGCGCATCTTTTCGATCTCGCGTTCGTGCAGCAGCAGCTTGCGCGGCCGCTTCGGCTCGTGATTGAAACGGTTGCCGTGGCTGAATTCCGGGATGTTGGAATTGATGAGCCAGGCCTGCCCGTCCCTCACCTCGGCATAGCTTTCGGCGATCGATCCCTCGCCGAACCGCAGCGACTTCACCTCGGTGCCGGTCAGCGCGATGCCCGCCTCGAAGAATTCCTCCAGGAAATATTCATACCGCGCCCGCCGGTTTTCGGCGACCGTCTTCACTTTTTCAAAGGTTGCGGGCTTGGGGCGGGCCATCTCTTGCTTTCTTGGGCGCAGAATCGCGTCATGCGCCCATATGGGGGACGGTAGCTGTTACACCAGCCCCGCATGGACGAGCGCCGCATCCACCGCCTTGCGGCTCGCGTCCGACGGCCAGGTCATCGGCAGGCGCAATTCCACGGGAAAATCCGGGCGGGTACGGCTGAGCGCATATTTGACGGGGCCGGGTGAAGCATCGGTGAACAGCGCGCTGTGCAGCGGGAACAGCCGGTCCTGAAGCGCCAGCGCCCCCTTCCAGTCGCCGGAAAGGCAGGCGGCCTGGAAATCGGCGCACAGCCGGGGCGCGACATTGGCCGTGACGGAGATGCAGCCGACGCCGCCCATCGCCATGAAGCCCAGCGCCATATCGTCATTGCCGGAAAGCTGGCAGAAATCCGCCCCGCAGGCGAGCCGCTGGGCGGCCACGCGCTCCACCTTGCCGCTGGCATCCTTGACGCCGACGATGGTGGGAAGCCTGGCGAGCGTCGCCATGGTATCCACGCTGATATCCGTCACGGTGCGCGCGGGCACGTTGTAGAGGATGATCGGCAGATCGCAATTTTCGGCGAGGTAGGTGTAATGCGCGATCAGCCCATCCTGGTTGGGACGGTTGTAATAAGGCAGCACGACCAGCCCGGCGGCGGCGCCGGCGGCCTTGGCATGCTGCATATGTTCCAGCGCGACCTTGGTGTCGTTCGATCCGCAGCCCGCGATCACCGGCACGCGGCCGGCAGCCTGATCGATGCACACCGCGACGACATGGTTATGCTCGTCGATCGACATGGTGGCGCTTTCGCCCGTCGTGCCGCAGGGCACGAGCGCGGACGAGCCGTTCTCGATCTGGAAATCGACGAAGGCGCGGAAGGCCGCCTCGTCGAACCGCCCGTTGCGAAACGGCGTCACGAGAGCCGGAATCGACCCGCTGAACATCATGCACTCCCTTCACCTGAAGCCCAGGGCGCGGCATAGTGCGCGATATGGGCCGGTTATGTTCAGCGGCTGATAAGGATGCCAGCCACATCATGTCCAGCATGTTGAAGCGCGTTTTGAGCCTGGGTGTGCTTATGGCGTCGGTGGCCGGCGCCGCGACGCTGACCACGGAGCAGCGGGACTGGTATCGCGGGCGGCTGGGGCTGTCGGCCGCCAGCGGGATTCCGGCCGCCGGCGTGGCCGCCGATCCCGTGGCCGAAGGGGTGGTCCGCTGGAGCCGCCTGCGCCAGACGGACAGCCTGCCCTTTTCCGAATATGCGAGCTTTCTGATCGCCTTCCCCGGCTGGCCCGGCGAATCGGCGATGCGCCGGACGGCCGAACGCCAGCTGGAGACGCTGCCCGGCGCGCCGGCGGACGTCGCGCGATTCTTCGATCGCTTCCCACCCTTGACCAACAGCGGCCGGCTGCGCCAGGCCGAGGCGCTGGCCGCGATCGGCCGGTCGGCCGACGCCGTTGCCGCGGCGCGCGCGGCCTGGACCGGCGGATCGCTGAGCGACGCGGAAGAACAGCGCCTGATCGCCCGCTTCGGCGGACAGCTCACCCAGGCGGACCAGGATCTCCGGATGGAACGGCTGCTGTGGAACCGGCAGACGGCCGCCGCCCAGCGCCAGATGGCCCGCACGTCGCCGGTGCGGCAGGCCCTGTTCGATGCCCGGCTGGCCATGCAGACCAACCGGGCCGACGCCGCCGACAAGGCGATGGTGTTCGCCACGACCGGCAACAGCGATCCCGGTTTCGTCGCCGATCGCGCCCGCTGGCTGCGCGACAACGGCCAGAGCGTGAACGCGCGATCCTGGCTGGCGCAGCGGCGCAGCTTCGCCAGCCCGCCGCTCGATGCCGAAAAATGGCTGGACGTGCTGGTGACGAACGCGCGCGGCGCGGCCAACGACAACCAGACCAGCTACGCGCTGGGCATGGCCCAGCAGGCGGACGGCGCCTTCGCCCCCGGCACCGTGATCCGCGACCGCCCCTTTGGCGAGCGGGACAAATATACCGACCTCGTCTGGCTTGGCGGGATGACCGCGCTCAAGAAGATGAACCGCCCCGCCGACGCCGCGACGCTCTTCAGCCGCTATGCTGCCGCCGCGCAGTCGCCCGGCACGCAGACCAAGGGGCTCTACTGGGCAGGCCGTGCCGCGCTGGCGGCGGGCGATCCCACGGCGGCCAACCGCTACTTCACCGAGGCGGCATCGCATGCGGACCAGTTCTACGGCCAGCTTGCCGCCGAACGGCTGGGCCGGACGGTGGAGACGCCCCATGTCGACCCCATCACCATAACCCCCGCCGAGCGCACGAGCTTCGCGCAACGGCCGATCGTTCGGGCCGCGCGCATATTGGGCGAGTTGGGATCGTGGCGCGACCAGAGCCAGTTCCTGCGCGCGATAGCCCAGGATGCGAAATCCGATGCGGATCACGCCCTTTCGGCCGAATTGTCGCGCGAGATCGGGCGGCCCGACCTGGGGGTGATGGTGGCCCGCAACGCCCGCAACACCGGCGTCAGCGATTTCGTGCCCACCGGCTTCCCCCAGATCGCCGTGCCGCCGACCGAGCGGAACAATTGGGTGATGATCCATGCCATAACCCGGCAGGAGAGCCAGTTCGACCGCGAGGCCGTGAGCCATGCCGGCGCGCGCGGGCTGATGCAGCTGATGCCGGGCACCGCGCGCGAGCAGGCGGGCAAGATGGGCCTGCCCTATGATTATGACCGGCTGGTCAAGGACCCGTCCTACAATATCATGCTGGGCTCCAGCTTCTTCCAACGCTTGCTCGATTATTATGGCGGCAGCCACGTGCTGGCGGTGGCGAGTTACAACGCCGGCCCAGGAAATGTTAATAAGTGGCTGAAAACAAACGGCGATCCCCGGATGAGCGGCATCGATGTCGTCGAATGGATCGAAGCGATCCCGCTCAGCGAAACGCGCGGCTATGTGCAGCGCGTGCTGGAAAACGCCGTCGTCTATTCCGCCATGAACCCGCAATATGCCCGCATGCCGGCGCGCAACAAGCTGTCGGCCTATCTCGGCAAATCGACGCCGGGCTGATATCGGCGGGCACATGAACGACCGCCCGAACTATATCACCCCCGCCGGGCTGAGGGCCCTGCGCGAACGCTACGACCAGCTTTTCGCCATCGAGCGGCCGAAGCTCGTCGAAACCATTTCCTGGGCGGCGGGCAATGGCGACCGGTCCGAGAATGGCGACTATATCTACGGCCGCAAGAAACTGCGCGAGATCGATCGGGAGCTGGGCTTCCTCTCGCGCCGGATGAAGGCGGCCAAGGTGATCGATCCGGCCGCTCAGGCCGATCGGGATCGCGTGTGGTTCGGCGCCACGGTGACGCTGGTGGACGAGGACGACAAGGAACGCATCGTCACCCTGATCGGCGAGGATGAGGCCGATGCCGGCCAGGGCCGGATAAGCTGGCGCTCCCCCTTCGCCCGTGCGCTCAAGGGGGCGGCCGTCGGCGACATGCGCAGCGTCCAGCTCCCCGCCGGTCCCAAGGAATGGGAAGTGCTGGCGATCAGTTATCCGCCGGCGGGCTGAGGCCCCCCGCGGCCTTCCGTCATTCCATCTCGAAATCGACGCCGAATGCCGTGCGGGCGATCGCCACCAGTTCTGGCGGCGGCGGCGGCGGCTTCATCGGCACGGCCTTTTCCAGCTTTTCGGCGATCAGGTTGAGCGCCGCGATGCGGGCCGCCTTCTTGTTGTTGCCGTCGATCACGTGCCACGGCGCCCAGCGCGTGTCGGTATGCTCGAACATCTCGTGCATCGCCGTCAGATATTCCGGCCGGCGTGAACGGTTGCGAAAATCCTCGCGCCCGGTCTTCCACCGTTTCCACGGATGGGCGAGGCGTTCCTTGAGGCGCTCGTCCTGGGTTTCCTGGGTGATGTGGAGGAACAGCTTGATGATGGGCGTGCCATCTTCCTTCTGCTGCGCCTCGAACTCGTTGATCTCGTCATAGGCGCGGCGCCACTGCTTTTCGGTGGCGAAATTCTCGACGCGCTCCACCAGCACCCGGCCATACCAGCTGCGATCGAACACGCCGATCTCGCTCTGGCCCGGCAGACGTTTCCAGAAGCGCCAGAGGAAATGGCGGGCCTTCTCCTCCTCGGTGGGTGCGGAGATCGGCCAGACCTCGAAATGGCGGGGGTCCCATTTGGCGGTGAGGCGCTGGATGATGCCCCCCTTGCCGGCCGCGTCCCACCCTTCGAACATAACGACGCTGCGCCGGCCGTGGATGATATGGGCGACCTGCACGCGCGCAAGCCGCTCCTGCACGCTTTCCAGCGCCTTATCATAGTCGCCGTCGAACTTTTCGCCCTTTTCGTAGTCCGAAAGATCGATCGCCATACGCTTTCCCCTCACGCCTGCGGGAAGGGAAAGGCGTGGGCAAAGGGTGCCGTCAAGTCAAGCCGCTCGGCGGCGCGCCCCTTGCCCCGCTGCGGGACGATCAGCCCTTCGAAGGCTCGACGACGCGGATGTTGAGCTCGCGCAGCTGCTTCATCGTCGCGGGCGCGGGCGCCTGCATCATCAGGTCCTCCGCCTTCTGCGTCATCGGGAAGACGATCACCTCGCGGATGTTCGGCTCGTCCGCCAGCAGCATGACGATGCGGTCCACGCCCGGCGCCGATCCGCCGTGCGGCGGCGCGCCATATTTGAAGGCGTTGATCATGCCGGCAAAGTTGGTGTCCACATCCTCGCGGCTGTAGCCGGCGATCTCGAACGCCTTGTACATGATCTCCGGCTTGTGGTTCCGGATCGCGCCGGACGACAATTCCACGCCGTTGCAGACGATATCATACTGATAAGCGAGGATATCGAGCGGGTCCTTCGTTTCCAGCGCCTCCAGCTCGCCCTGCGGCATCGAGAAGGGGTTGTGGCTGAAATCGATCTTCTTCGCGTCCTCGTCATATTCGAACATCGGGAAATCGACGATCCAGCAGAATTCGAAGCGGCTGGCATCGATCAGGCCCAATTGCTCGCCCACCCGCGTGCGGGCGAGGCCGGCGAGCTTGGCGGCCTGCGCTTCCTTGCCGGCGGCGAAGAACAGGCCGTCGTCCGGGCCGAGGCCCAGCGCGTCGGCCATCACGTTCATGCCTTCCTCGCCATGATTCTTGGCGATCGGACCGCCCCATTCGCCGCCCTTGCGGGTGGCATAGCCAAGGCCGGCAAAGCCTTCCGACTGCGCCCAGGCGTTCATGTCGTCGAAGAATTTGCGGCTCTTGTCCGCCGTATTCGGCGCAGGGATGGCGCGGACGACATCGCCCGCCTCGACGATCGAGGCGAAGCGGCCGAAGCCCGAACCTTCGAAATAGCCGGACACGTCCGAAATCAGGATCGGATTGCGCAGGTCCGGCTTGTCGTTGCCATATTTCAGCATCGATTCCCTGTAGGGAATGCGGCGGAACGGCAGCGGCGAAACGGTGCGGCCCTTGCCTTCGAAATCGGCGAACTCCTCGAACACGCCATGAAGCACGGGTTCGATCGCGGCGAACACATCCTCTTGGGTGACGTAGCTCATCTCGAAATCGAGCTGGTAGAACTCGCCCGGCGAACGATCGGCGCGGGCATCCTCGTCGCGGAAGCAGGGCGCGATCTGGAAATAGCGGTCGAAGCCGGCAACCATCAGCAGCTGCTTGAACATCTGCGGCGCCTGCGGGAGCGCATAGAATTTGCCGGGATGGACGCGGCTGGGGACGAGATAGTCGCGCGCGCCCTCGGGCGACGAGGCCGTCAGGATCGGCGTCTGGAATTCGGTGAAGCCCTGGTCGATCATCCGTCGGCGCAGCGAGGCGATGACGTTGGAGCGCAGGACGATATTCTTGTGCAGGCGATCGCGGCGCAGATCGAGATAGCGATAGCGCAGGCGGATATCCTCCGGATATTCGGCCTCGCCGGCCACCGGCAGCGGCAGTTCCGCCGCGGCCGACTGGACGGTCGCCTCGCGGGCATAGACCTCGATCTCGCCGGTGGCGAGGTTGGGATTGGTGGTGCCTTCGGCGCGCAGCTTCACGTTGCCGGTGATGGTGATCACCGATTCGACGCGCACCGCGTCCAGCGTGGCGAAAGCCGGGGAATCGCCGTCCGCCACGATCTGCGTGAGGCCGTAATGGTCGCGCAGATCGACGAAGAGCACGCCGCCATGGTCGCGCTTGCGGTGGACCCAGCCCGAGAGACGGACCGTGGCGCCTTCATCGGCGGCGCGCAGTTGGGCGCAGTTATGCGAGCGGTAAGCGTGCATCGGGTTCTTTCGACTTTTTGGAATTATTCGCGTGGCCCGCGCTTCGCGCGTGCATGCGCGCCTTGTCAAGCCGCGATACCGGGCTATGCACCACTCATGCAGATTCATCCGCTGATTACAGATAGCGCCACGCTCGCCGCCCTCGTCGCTCGCCTTGCCCAATCGCCGTTCGTGGCGGTCGATACGGAATTCATGCGGGAGAACACCTACTGGCCCGATCTGTGCCTGATCCAGATCGCCGACGACAAGGAAGCCGCCGCCATCGATCCCAAGGCCAAAGGCCTTGATCTGAAACCACTTCTTGATCTTCTGGTCGATAATGAGGACGTGCTGAAGGTCTTCCACGCCGGCGGCCAGGACCTCGAGATCGTCTACAACCTGACGGGCAGGACGCCGCACCCGCTGTTCGATACGCAGGTCGCCGCCATGGCGCTCGGCATGGGGGAACAGGTCGGCTATTCGAACCTCGTCGAATCGATTCTCGGCATCAAGCTCGACAAGGGCGCCCGCTTCACGGACTGGGGGCGCCGCCCGCTCGACAAGCGCCAGATCGATTATGCGATCGGCGATGTGACCCACCTCGTCGAAATCTTCCCGAAGATGCTGAACCGGCTGCGCAAGACCGGCCGTGGCCAGTGGCTGGATCAGGAGATGGAGCGGCTGGGCGATCCCGCCAATTATGAGAATCTGCCCGAGCAGGCCTGGACGCGCATCCGCGTGCCCAGCCGCAAGGCCGATGTGCTGGGCCGGTTGAAGGCGCTGGCGGCGTGGCGCGAGCGCGAGGCGCAGGGCAAGAACCTGCCGCGCGGCCGCATCGCCAAGGACGAGACGCTGGCCGATATCGCCGCCCATCCCCCCAAATCGCAGGCGGACCTCGCCAAGGTGCGCGGCCTTTCGCCAAGCTGGGCCAGCAACGACATTGGCGGCCGGCTGATCGGCGCGATCGAGGCGGCGACGCCGCTGTCCGACGACGAGATGCCCCCGCGCGAGGACCGCAAGCCCGGCCTGGGCAAGGAAGGCGCGCTGGTGGCCGATCTGCTGAAGCTGCTGCTGAAGGTGCGTTCGCGCGAATCCGATGTGGCGCCGCGCCTGATCGCCCGATCGGACGAGCTGGAGGCGATCGCCGCCGGCCAGCGCGAGGGCCTCGCGCTGCTGGAAGGGTGGCGTTACGACCTGTTCGGCAAGGATGCGCTGGCGCTGGTCGAAGGCCGGATGGCGTTCAGCGTGCGCAAGGGCCGCATGGTGATGTCCGAGGTGACGCCGCCGGAATAAGATATCGCGGCGAGTGAACGCCCTTCATTTTGCGCTTGGCGCCCCGCGCGGGCGCGGGCACACTCCGTTTCGACTGCGCACGCCGGCCCCGGCCGCGAGAGATGCGCGCGACAACGGAGACGGACCATGGATGATTTTTCGCGTCTCGGCGTGATCGACATGCCGACGGAAAGCAGCGTTCTCGTCAGTTCCTCGCGCTACCTCAACAATCCCCGGCTGGGCGACGCGATGACCACCGCGATGCTTCGCCGCAATGGCCGCGACCGGCGCGTGGGGTGGGACAGCACCAATATCGTCCGCGCTTATTGGGAGGTGCGCGATACCGGCGAGATCAACCGGCTGCTGGCCGAGGAGCGCAAGCGCAACGCGGAATTCGATGCGTTCATGGAGGAACGCTTCATCTCCACCTTCACCCGCGAGGACCTGGCCGACTATCCCAAAGGCACGCTGGGCCGGATATTCCACGATTATCTCGTGGCGGGCGATCTCGACATCGCGCTCGATCCGCGCCTGCGCGTCGATCCCGACTGGCGGCCGGCCACGGACCTCGAATATTTCGAGCTGCGGTCGGCGCAGACCCATGATTTCGAACATATATTGGGCGGCGTCGGCTTCGATGCCATGGCGGAGGTCGTGCCCTTCTGGATGCGGATCGAGAATTGGAACCGCAACATGTCGCCGGAGTTGGCCAGCGAGATGGTCTCGCTCAACATGCTGCTGATCATGCCGATGTTCACCCGCGTGCAGCTCCATTATCCGGCCGCCTACGCCACCCTTTCGGACTTCGTGGAGCGCGGCATCCAGATCGGCCGGGTCGCCAGGCCGCTGTTCACCGCGAAATATGAGCCGCTGTTCGGGCTGAGCCTGAACGAGGCGCGCGCCGCCATGAACATTCCGCCTGTGGAACATTATGACTCCTCGGAAGTTTCCACCTATTTCGGGGAAGGCGCGCCCGGCACGGTGAAACAACCGAAAGCGGCCGCCTGAAACGCAGGAGGAAAGCATGCGCGTGAAGGGCCTGGCACTCATCGGCGTGGGCGCATTGTTGCTGAGCGGCTGCATGGACGATCATCACGACCGTCCAGGACATTCGCGGCCGCCGCGCCCGCAGGGCGAATGCCGGGCTGACCGCGCACAATATCTCGTCGGCAAGGTGGCCGAAGGCGGCGTGATCGAACGTGCCCGCAAGGCGACGGGCGCGCGAACGGTGCGGATGCTGCGCCCCGGCCAGCCCGTGACGATGGATTATCGCGCGGACCGGCTGAACGTGGAGGTCGATTCGCGGCAGTTCATCCGCTCGATCCGCTGCGGCTGAGGCAAGGGGAGGACCTCCCTCCCCTCCCTCCTATCCGGCGATGGCCAGGCTCGCCTTGAGGCCGAAGGCCGCGGCCAGCGTCTTGTGCCGGCGTTCGACCGATTCGCCGTAGAGCGCGGAATCGGCCGGACGCAGCACGAGCACGAGCGCACTGCCCGATCGCTGCAAGGCGCTGGTTTCCAGGGGCTCGGCCACGCCGCCGCTGAGCCGCTGGCCCAGCCGCATGGCCAGCCCCCAGCGTTCGGCCTGGGCGATCTCTTCCGGCAGCAGCAGCGCCGCGACCACCGGGGCGACGCCTTCGCCGCCGAAGCTGCGGTAGAGCGCATGGGCCATCTTCGCCCGCCCCTGCGCGTCCACCCCCACCCAATTGCCGTGAAGCGCGGTTTCGAGGCCGCGCACCGCGCGGAATTCCGGGTGAGCGCGCCAGCCCACGTCCGCGAGCAGGCAGGCGGCATGGCGCAGACGGGCATCGGCCGGCTCTTCTTCCTTGAAGAGCGGGGCAACCCAACGGTTCAACAGGTCGCCATGCTCGGCGAAGCGCCCCTGGCGCACGCCTTCCTCGCGCGTGGCGCAGAGCAGCGGATCCTGCGCGCGGACATCCTCGGGCAGGCTCTGATGGAGCAGCCCCTCGCGCAGGCCATAGGCGGAGACGACGAGTCCGCTCGAGCCGAGATGCTTCACCAGCGTCGCCAGCAGGGCGGCGGCATTGCCGAGCGTCGGGATACGGGGCTGCGACAGGCCGGGAACGTCGCGCAGCCGGGCCTTGTCGAGATGGGCGAGCGAGCGGACCAGCCGCGCGGGCGCCTCCGCCGGCATGCGATAATGGTGGATGATGGGCAGCGGGAAATCGGAAAGGAACATGTCCAGCCGCGCCAGCGACCGCCAGGAGCCGCCGACGAGATAGAAGGGCAGCCCCTGCCCCCGCCCTTCCCAGCCGGATTTGCCGATCGCGTTGGCCACCACCTTTTCCAGCGCTTTCGGTCCCTTGGCCCGGATGGCGGCGATGCGGAGAACGCCCAGGAGGAAGGAGACGCGCTCGTGGATGCGGCCCCCGCCGACGCGGATCAGCTCCAGGCTGCCGCCGCCGAGATCGCCGACGATCCCGTCCGCGTCCGGTATGCCGGCGAGCACGCCATAGCCCGCCATCTTGGCTTCGTCCTCGCCGGAAAGAAGCTCGACATCGAGGCCCAGCGCCTCGATCTGCCCGATGAAGCCGGGGCCGTTGCTCGCTTCCCGCACGGCGGCGGTGGCGACGGTGCGGATCTGGGTGACGCCCATCTGCGCGGCCAGCCGCTGGAAGCGGGACAGCGCGGTGAGCGCGCGGTCGGTCGCCTCCTCGTCCAGCGCACCGTCCTTCACCAGCCCGCGGCCCAGGCCCGCCATCACCTTTTCGTTGAACAGGATCGAAGGGATGCGGACCGGCCCGTCATAGACGACGAGGCGAATCGAGTTGGACCCGATGTCGATGATGGCCGTGCGGCCTTCAGCGGAGCCCATGGGGGCTTTCCTGCGATAGAACGAAGCGGCGACCATGCGATGCGAAGTTAACCGGATTTCGTTTCCACCGAAAGGAAAAGCGGCGGAACGATCCCGGATTAATCCGCCTTATCCACCCCGCCGAAGGCTGAGCTTGGGCACGGCGCCGCTGCGTTCCAATGCCGCGCCACGGCCGGAAAGCGACGGATTGGTCATGAAATAGCGGTGCAGGTTGAAGGGCCGCTTGCCCGGATCGACCCGCTGATAGCTGCCGTCCGCGCGCAGGTGCCAGCTCTGCTCGCTGTCGATCAGGTTGGCCACCATCACCTGATCGAGGATCTGGGCGTGGACCGTCGGGTTTTCGATCGGCAGCATATATTCCACCCGCCGGTCGAAATTGCGCGGCATCCAGTCCGCCGAGGAAATGAACACCTTCGCATTCTTGTTGGGCAAGGCCGCGCCGTTGCCGAAGCAGATGATGCGGCTATGCTCCAGGAAGCGGCCGACCACCGACTTCACATGGATATTGTCCGACATGCCGGGCACGCCGGGGCGCAGGCAGCATATGCCCCGCACCACCAGATCAATCTGCACGCCGGCGGCGCTGGCGCGGTAGAGCTGCTCGATGATGGCGGGATCGACCAGCGAGTTCATCTTGGCCCAGATCGCCGCCGGCTTGCCCGCCGCGGCATTGTCGATTTCGGCCTGGATCAGCTCGCACAGCCGGTCGCGCATGCCGTGCGGGGACATGACGAGCATTTCGAGATTGGCCGGCTCGACATAGCCGGTGATGTAGTTGAAGAGCTGCGCCGCATCGCGGCCCGCGCGCGGATCGGCGGTGAAGAAGCTGAGGTCCGTGTAGATCTTGGCGGTGACCGGGTGATAGTTGCCCGTGCCGAAATGGCAGTAGGTGCGGAAGCTGCCGCCCTCCCGCCGCACGACCATCGATACCTTGGCGTGCGTCTTCCAGTCGACGAAGCCGTAGACGACCTGCACGCCCGCCCGCTCGAGCTGCGAGGCCCACATGAGGTTCTGTTCCTCGTCGAAACGGGCCTTCAGCTCGACCACGGCTGTCACCGACTTGCCGGCCTCCGCCGCATCGACCAGCGCGCGGATCACCGCCGATTGCTTGCCGGCGCGATAGAGCGTCTGCTTGATGGCGACGACATCGGGATCGCTGGCGGCCTGGCGGAGGAAGGCCAGCACCACGTCGAACGTCTCATAAGGGTGATGGACGACGATATCCTTGGCGCGGATCGCCGCGAAGCAATCCCCGCCATGTTCGCGGATCCGCTCGGGAAAACGCGGCATGAAGGGCGGGAATTTCAGGTCCGGCCGATCTTCCTCGACCAGCTGCTCGAGATCCGAGATGCCGAGGAACCGTTCGGTATCGGTGATGATGGCGTCGGTGCCGACGATCTCGTCCTTCACCAGCCGCTCCAGCGATTCAGGCATGCCGGCCAGCAGCTCCAGCCGGATCACCCGGCCCTTGCGCCGCCGCTTGATGGCCGACCGGAAATAGCGGACGAGATCCTCCGCTTCCTCCTCGATTTCGATATCGCTGTCGCGGATGACGCGGAAGGCGCCATAGGCTTCCACCGCATAGCCCGGAAACAACATCGCCGTGGATCGGCGGATCGCCGCCTCGATCGAGATATAACGCGCCTCCTTGCCGGGCAGGCGGATGAAGCGCGGCAAGGTGGCGGGCACCATCAGCAGCTCGCGGATCGGCTCGCCGTCCGCAAGCCGGCGCAGCTCGAACATCAGGCTGAAGCCCTTGTTCGGGATGAAAGGAAACGGATGGGCGGGATCGAGCGCCTGCGGCGTCAGCACGGGGAAGATCTGGTCCCTGAAATGGGCGTCCAGCCACAGGGCGTCATCCCCCGATATCTCGTCATGCGCGAGCACGACGATGCCCGCGCGCGCGATCTCCGCCCGAAGATCGCGCCAGACGAGCTGCTGCGAATCCATCAGCTGATCGGCCTCGACCTCGATCGCCGCGAGCTGCTGGGCGACCGTCAGCCCATCGGCGGAGCGGGCATCGACATCCTCGGTGAGCTGGCCCTTGAGGCCGGCGACGCGGACCATGAAGAATTCGTCGAGGTTGCTGCCGGATATCGACAGGAAACGGAGGCGTTCCAGCAGCGGATGGGCCGTGTTGCAGGCTTCCTCCAGCACCCGGCGGTTGAAGCCGAGCCAGGATATCTCCCGATTGAAATAGCGCTGGGCCGGTTCGATTTCCGGTGTGACGGGATCGATTTCAACGATCGACTGCAGGGCGACGGCTTCATCCATGCGCGGGACGATATGCCAAATTTCATGAATCGTCGATGACACCCCCCAGCCGCAGCGCCTCGCGCGCAAGCGGCACCGTGATCCGCGACCGGCGCTCGAGCGAAAGCTGGTCCAGCGCATCCACCACCCGCAGGATCGCGACATAGCTGCGCTCGATCCGGGGCAGCAGATAAGCGATCACGTCCGGCCCGGCCGCCAGCCCGCGCTGGCCCAGCAACCGTTCCATCAACGTCGCGGCGAGCCCGTCGTCCGGCTCCGTGATCGCGACATGCGGCGTCGCCGCTATCCGCGATCGCAGATCGGGCAAGGCGATCTGCCACATGGGCGGCGGCGCATCGGCGATCAGCAGCAAGGGCAGCCGCTCCGCCTGGGCGCGGTTCCAGGCGTGGAACAGCTCCTCCTCCGGCCGGCGATCGGCATCGTCGATCAGCCCTCCGCCCGTCTTGGCGGCGAAGATGCGGCCCAGCAGGCTGCGCCCGGACTTGCGCGGTCCGGTAATCAGCGTCGCCATGACCGGCCAGAGCGCGCGATGCTCGAGGTGGCGGAGCACCTGGATATTGGCCTCTCCACGGCAGAAATCCCGCTCATCCTCCACCGCCGGCCACGCGAATGGCAGGGCGATCTGGCTCATTGGTTCGGCGTTCCGCCTGGTGCCGGCGGGGGGGCGGGCGTGGGCGCGGCCCGCCTGATACGGAGCGTGCCCGGCCCCTCATCGACCCGCCAGCCCCGCGCCTGCAAGGCAATGCGGAGCCCCGAAATCTCGCCCTCATAAGCGACGCGCATCACCGATGTGCCACCGAGCGCGAGGCTGGTGGTATCGACCCCGCGCACGCCCGGCACGGCGCGCAGCGACGATTCGGCGACGGTGAGCGCGTTGGCGTCGGCGGTTTCCACCTGCACCGTATAGTTGACGGCGGTAAGCGGGCTTTCTTCCGCCATCGTCTCGCCGGCGAACGCCTCGTCCGAAAGCTCGGCAGGCTCCTCCTCGATCACCAGCGAGGGATCGGGCCGCAGCCGGCCGTCGCGCAGCGCCTGCGAATAGATTTCGTCCATCCGCCGCACGCCTTCGTCCATCAGCGCCGCCATGCCATCGCCATTGGCCGCCCGCAGGGTGAAGCGATCGAGCACGACATCGTCCGGCCCGTGGCGCGCGGTGAAGCGGGCGAGGATCGGCCCGCCCGGCCAGCTCCGTTCGACCGCGACCTCCGCGACGATCACGTCGGCCGCGCCGAACTGATCGAGAATCATCCGCCACCAGCCGCGCCCCGGCCGGCCGGCCTGCGCCTCGTTCAGCAGCAGCGGATCGCTGCCGGTGCCCGTGGGCCGCACATAATCGATCGGGCTGCCGCCGGGGCGGAACCGCGCCCAGGCCCGCTGCCATTCGGTGCGGGTTTCGAAGCTGGTGGGCGTGGCGCCGGACCACATCACCGGGATGAGCAGCATCGGCGGCGATCGCAGCCCCTGCCCGTGCGCGCCGAGGAGCTGGCCGGTGCGGGCGCGGTCGAACAGCACGCCCAGCCGGGCGATGTAGCGGCGCGGGCCGACCTGCTCATCCTCCACGACGATGCCGGCGACGATCGAATCGAGGGTCGAATCGGAAAGGCTTGGCGCCGCCGACACAGGCTGGCCGTTGGTGCGGCTCCACAAAAGCTGCCAGCCCTTGCGCTGGGCGATCCGCCATCCGGCGGTGCGCGCGGCATCGGCGTCGCGTGCGGCGACGTCCACGGCAACGCCGCCGACCTCGTAGCTCGACGTGCTGTCGATGGGGGCTATCCCCCTGTCACTGCCTTCAATCTGGGCGAAGACGACGCCTGCAACGCCCAGCAGCCCGGCCGCCAGCAAGGCGAGCCCGGCACGATTCAGCGGAGGCAAGGAACGAACGGCGGAGATCACCGCCGTCTTTTGGCGACTTGGGCGTGGAAATCCAAGCAGGATATGTCTAGGCGGACGTCATGAGCGACGATACCCCCTATACCTACGCCAAGGCCGGCGTCTCCATCGCGGCCGGAAACGCCCTGGTGAAGGCGATCGCGCCGTTGGCGCGCGCCACCGCGCGGCCGGGCGCCAATGCCGACCTCGGCGGGTTCGGCGGCTTCTTCGACCTGAAGGCCGCGGGCTATACCGATCCGCTGCTGGTGGCCGCCAATGACGGCGTGGGCACCAAGCTGAAGCTTGCCATCGACAGCGGCAAGCATGACGGCGTGGGCATCGATCTGGTCGCCATGTGCGTGAACGACCTGATCGTGCAGGGCGCCGAGCCGCTCTTCTTCCTCGATTATTTCGCGACCGGGAAGCTCGACAACGGCGTGGCCGAACGGGTGATCGCCGGCATCGCCGAAGGCTGCCGCATCGCCGGCTGCGCGCTGATCGGCGGCGAGACGGCCGAGATGCCGGGCATGTATGCCGATGGCGACTATGACCTGGCTGGCTTCTGCGTGGGCGCCGTGGAGCGCGATCAGGCGCTGACGGGTACGCGCGTGGCCGAGGGGGATGTGATCCTGGGCCTCGCCTCCTCGGGGGTTCATTCCAACGGCTTCTCGCTCGTCCGCCGGCTGGCCGCCGACAAGGGCTGGAAGCTCGACCGCCCCGCCCTGTTCGACCAGGACGTGCTGCTGATCGATGCGCTGCTGGCGCCGACCCGCATCTATGTGAAGTCGCTGCTGCCCTTGGTCCGCGCCGGCAAGGTGGCCGCCATGGCCCACATCACCGGCGGCGGGTTGCTGGAGAATATCCCGCGCGTGCTGCCCGATGGCCTGCACGCCCATGTCGATGCCGATGCCTGGCCGCAGCCGCGGTTGATGGCCTTCCTGCAAGCGCAGGGCAATATCGAGCCTGGGGAAATGGCCCGCACCTTCAACTGCGGGATCGGCATGGCCGTGATCGTGCGGCCGGAAGAGGCCGACGGAGTTGCCGCCGCGCTCGAATCGGCGGGCGAGACGGTGTTCCGCATCGGCCGGATCGCGCAGGGCGCCAAGGGCTGCACGGTTTCCGGTTCGGCCGAGGCATGGAGCGCGCGGGCGGCCTGGACGGCCACGCATGAAGGCTGATCCGGTTCGCGTCGGCATACTGATTTCGGGCCGCGGATCGAACATGGCCTCGCTGGTGAAGGCGAGCGAGGCCCCCGACAGCCCCTATCGGGTGGTCCGGGTGCTTTCCAATGTCGAGGATGCGGGCGGGCTGGCGATTGCCGCCGTGGCCGGCATCCCGACCTGGGCGAAAAGCCACAAGGGGATGCCGCGCGCCGAATTCGATGCGCTGCTGGATGCCGAACTGCGCGCCGCCGATGTCGAGCTGATCGCGCTCGCCGGCTATATGCGCCTGCTCTCCCCCGAATTCATCGCCGGCTGGCAGGGGCGCATCCTCAACATCCACCCCTCGCTGCTGCCGCTCTACAAGGGGCTGGATACCCACGCCCGCGCCATCGCCGCCGGCGATGCGGAAGCCGGCTGCTCGGTGCATGTGGTGACGCCCGAGCTGGATGACGGCCCGGTCGTCGCGCAGGCGCGCGTGCCCGTGCTGCCGGGCGATACGCCCGATACGCTGGCCGAACGGGTGCTGGGGCAGGAGCATGCGCTCTACGCCCGCGCGCTCGCCGATTATGCGCGGAGCCTGCGCTGAACGCGGCGGCCCCGCTCGAACGGATAAGCGCGATCTGCCTCGCGCTGCCCGAAGCCGGCACCAGGCTTTCCCACGGCGCCCATGGCTTCCACGTCGCCGGCAAGAAGATGTTCGCTTATTTCGCCGACCACGGCCATCACGGCGCCCCGGTGAGCATCATGGTGAAGACGAGCGGCCGGGAGGAGCAGGAGATGCTGATCGAGGCCGATCCCGGCCTCTATTACTGGCCCGCTTATATCGGCGTTTCCGGCTGGATCGGCATCCGGCTGGACGGCGACGGCGAACCCGACTGGGATCATATCGAGGATCGGGTGCGGCAAAGCTATCGCCTCGCCGCCCCGAAAAGGCTCGCAAGGCTGGTTTAGATCAGCCCCGCCAGCGGGCTCGACGGATCGGCATAGAGCCTGCGGCCCATGCGGCCCGCGCGATAGGCCATGCGCCCCGATTCCACCGCGGCCTTCATCGCCTGGGCCATCAGGATCGGGTCCTTCGCCTCGGCGATCGCGGTGTTCATCAGCACGCCGTCGCAGCCCAGCTCCATCGCGACCGCCGCGTCGGATGCGGTGCCGACGCCGGCATCGACCAGCACCGGCACCCCGGCGCCTTCGACGATCAGCCGGATCGTCACCCGGTTCTGGATGCCCAGCCCCGAACCGATCGGCGCGCCCAGGGGCATGATCGCGACCGCGCCGGCATCCTCCAGTCGCTTCGCCGCGATCGGATCGTCCACGCAATAGACCATCGGCTGGAACCCTTCCCTGGCAAGGATTTCCGTCGCGCGGAGCGTTTCCAGCATGTCGGGATAGAGGGTGCGCGCCTCGCCCAGCACCTCCAGCTTCACCAGGGTCCAGCCGCCCGCCTCGCGGGCGAGGCGGAGGGTACGAATCGCCTCGTCCGCCGTGAAGCAGCCGGCGGTGTTGGGCAGGTAGGTGATCTTCTTCGGATCGATATAGTCGGTCAGCATCGGCGCCTTGGGATCGGCGATGTTCACCCGGCGGACGGCGACGGTGACGATCTCCGCCCCCGATGCCTCCACCGCGGCGGCATTCTGCGCGAAATCCTTATATTTGCCGGTGCCGACGATCAGCCGCGAGCGGAAGGTGCGGCCGGCGACCGTCCAGCTATCCTCCTCCACCTTCGCGGCATGATCGCCGCCGCCGACGAAATGGACGATCTCCAGCTCGTCGCCATCCTCGATCACCACGTCGGTAAGGGTGGAACGGGGCACGACCTCCAGGTTGCGCTCCACGGCGACCTTGGCCGGATCCAGCCCCAGATCGGCCGCGAGCCCGGCGAGCGTGAGCCCCGCCGGCACGCGACGATGCTCGCCATTCACGCGAAGCTGGATGGTGCCGTCGATGGTCATGTTCGAAAAGGCTCCTCGAGGGGGGAATGCAATAAGGATGTCCATGCTTGGACATCGGCTTCGACCCCATATAGAAACCGCCCTACCCCGATCGCAACCGCAAGGCATCCCACGCATGGCCGATACGATTTTCGTCCTGAACGGTCCGAACCTGAATCTGCTCGGCCTGCGCGAGCCGGAGATATACGGATCGGATACGCTGGACGACATCGCCGACCGGCTGGAGGACCAGGCACGCGCGCTCGGCCTCACCATCGACATGCGCCAGTCCAACCATGAGGGGCATCTGATCGACTGGCTGCACGAGGCGAACGCGCTGCCGGCCAGGGCCGTGCTGCTCAACCCCGGCGGCTATACGCACACGTCGGTGGCGCTGCACGATGCGATCAAGGCGATCCGCGTGCCGGTGATCGAGGTGCATCTTTCCAATCCGCACGCGCGCGAAAGCTTCCGTCACAAGAGCTTTGTCGGCATGGCGGCACGGGGCACGGTGGCGGGCTTCGGCGCGCTTTCCTACACGCTCGCGCTGGACGCGGCGGCGAAGCTCTGACAGTAGCGCGCGCAACTTTGAAACAAGCAAGACAAGAGAAGGGTCAGATCCAATGACCGAGAAGCATGAGGGCCCGATCCGGGTCGACGTCGATCTGGTGAAGCAGCTGGCCGAGCTGCTGGACGCCACCAAGCTCACCGAGATCGAGGTCGAGGACGGCGATCGCCGCATCCGCGTAGCCCGCAAGGCGGCGTCGCCCGCCCCGGTGGCCTATGCCGCCGCCCCGGCACCCGCCGCCGGCGCTCCCGCCGCCACGCTGCCGGCCGCGCCGATCGTGGAAGCCGCCCCGGCGGACCATCCGGGCGCCGTGAAATCGCCGATGGTGGGCACGGTCTATCTCGCGCCCGAACCCGGCGCGCCGACGTTCGTCTCCCCCGGCGACAAGGTTGCCGCGGGCCAGACGCTGCTGATCGTCGAGGCGATGAAGGTGATGAACCCGATCACCGCGTCGCGCGGCGGCGTCGTCCGCGATGTGCTGGTCGAAAACGGCCAGCCCGTGGAATTCGATCAGCCGCTGCTGATCATCGAGTAAGCGGCGATGGCGATCCACAAGGTCCTCATCGCCAATCGCGGCGAAATCGCGCTGCGCATCCATCGCGCCTGCCATGAAATGGGCATCCAGACGGTGGCGGTGCATTCCACCGCCGACGCGGACGCGATGCACGTGCGGCTGGCCGATCAGGCGGTGTGCATCGGCCCGCCGCCGGCGGCCGAAAGCTATCTGAACATTCCGAACATCATCGCCGCCGCCGAAATCTCCGGCGCGGACGCGATCCATCCCGGCTACGGCTTCCTTTCGGAAAATGCCCGCTTCGCGGAGATCGTGGAAAGCCACAACATCATCTGGATCGGCCCCAAGCCCGAACATATCCGGACGATGGGCGACAAGATCGAGGCGAAGCTGACGGCCGCCAAGCTGGGCCTGCCGCTGGTGCCGGGGTCGGACGGGCCGCTGACGTCCTTCGATCAGGCCCGGAAGGTCGCCGCCGAGATCGGCTATCCCGTGCTCATCAAGGCCGCGTCCGGCGGCGGCGGGCGCGGCATGAAGGTGGTGCCGAGCGAGGATCAGCTGGAAAGCCTGATGGCGCAGGCGGGGTCGGAGGCGAAGGCCGCCTTCGGGGACGCCACCGTCTACATGGAAAAATATCTCGGCGATCCGCGCCATATCGAGTTCCAGATCTTCGGCGACGGCAAGGGCAACGCCATCCACCTGGGCGAGCGGGACTGCTCGCTCCAGCGTCGCCACCAGAAGGTGCTGGAGGAAGCCCCCTCCCCCGTCATCACCGCCGCCCAGCGCGAGGAGATGGGCGGCATCGTCGCCAAGGCGATGGCGGAGATGGGCTATCGCGGCGCCGGCACGATCGAGTTCCTCTACGAGGACGGCCGCTTCTACTTCATCGAGATGAACACCCGCCTGCAGGTGGAGCATCCGGTGACGGAGGCGATCACCGGGCTCGATCTGGTGCGCGAGCAGATCCGCATCGCCGACGGCCACGGCCTGACGCTGCGGCAGGAGGACGTGCATTTCCGGGGCCACGCCATCGAATGCCGGATCAATGCCGAAGACCCGCGCACCTTCGCGCCCTCGCCGGGGCTGGTGAAGCAGTTCCACGCGCCGGGCGGCATGAACGTGCGCGTCGATAGCGGGCTTTATGCCGGCTATCGCATCCCGCCTTATTACGACAGCATGATCGCCAAGCTGATCGTCTACGGCACCACCCGCGAGGGCGCGTTGCGCCGGCTGCGGCGGGCGCTGGAGGAGTTCGTGATCGACGGCGTGAAGACCACCATCCCGCTGCACCAGGCGCTGCTGGACGATCCCGATTTCCAGAAGGGCAACTACACCATCAAATGGCTGGAGGAGTGGCTGGCCGGGCAGGAGGCCGCGGAATGAAGGCCACCATCTGGCACAACCCCAAATGCGGCACGTCGCGCAAGACGCTCGCGATCCTCGAGGAGGCCGGCGCCGACGTGACGGTGGTGGAATATCTGAAGACGCCGCCCACCCGCGCCAAGCTGGCCGAGCTTTACCGCAAGGCCGGCATCAGCCCGCGCGCGGGGCTGCGCATGAAGGAGGAGGGCGCGAAGGCGCTGGTCGCCGCCAATGCCAGCGACGATGCCATCCTGGATGCGATGCTGGCCGATCCGATCCTGATCGAACGCCCGCTGGTGGAGACCGAGAAGGGCGTGGTGCTGGCCCGCCCGCAGGACAAGGTGCGCGAAATCCTGTAGCATCCGTCCTTTCCGACGGATTCAGCCAATCGAGGAGCTGACATGGCCCTGACGCCCCCGCCGCACCGCAAGCAGGCAAATGGGGGCGCGGGCGCCGCGACCATCGCCGTCTTCAGCCTGAAGGGCGGCGTGGGCAAGACGACGCTGGCCGTGAACCTTGCCTGGTGCGCCGCCGCCCAATCCTCCCGGCGGACCTTGCTCTGGGATCTCGATCCGCAGGCGGCCTCCACATTCCTGCTGGGCGGCGAAACCGGCCGCAACGTGGCGCAGGCCGTGTTCGCCAAGGACGTCGCCCCGGCGAAGCTGCGGACTCCCACCGCCATAGACCGGCTCTGGCTGCTGCCGGCGGACGCATCGCTGCGCGGCCTCGATCATTTCTTCTTCGGGCTCGGCAAGAAGAAGCGGATGGCCAAGCTGATCGACGATATCGGCCGCGATCATGACCGCATCGTCCTCGATTGCCCGCCGGGCCTTACCGAGACCGCCGATCAGGCGATGCGGGCCGCCTCGCTGATCCTCGTGCCGCTGATCCCCTCCCCGCTTTCCCGCCGCGCGCTGGACGAGGTGGTGGCCCATCTGACGCGCGAGCATGGCCGCCATGCGCCGATCCTGCCGGTGTTCACCATGGTCGATCGCCGTCGCGCGCTGCACCTGTCGGCGCTGGCCGAACAGCCGGACTGGCCCGTCGTGCCGATGGCGAGCGCGATCGAGGCGATGGCCGCGCGGCGCGAGCCGGTGGGCGCCTTCGCCCCGAAATCCCCCGCCAGCGAGGCGTTTTCCAGCCTGTGGCGCGGAATAGAGCGCCGCCTGGCCCAGGCGTGAGCGAAGGCAGCGGGGCCGCCCGCGCGTAAATGCTGTTCACTCCCGCCTCGCGGCGGGTTACGATCGTCCCACATGTCGCGCCTCGACCCGGATCTGCTGCTACGCGCTTACTCCGTCGGTGTGTTTCCGATGGCGGACAGCCGTGACGCCCGCGAGATATTCTGGGTGGAACCCAAGCGGCGCGGCATCCTGCCGCTGGACGGGTTCAGGCTTTCGCGGTCGCTGGCCAAGACGATCCGGTCCGATCGCTTCACCGTGACGGTGAACAAGGCCTTCGCCCGCGTGGTTTCCTGCTGCGCGGAACCGCGCCCCGACCGCCCCGATACCTGGATCAACCCGCAGATCGAGGCAGCCTATGGCGACCTGCATCTGCGCGGCCATGCCCATTCGGTGGAATGCTGGATGGGCGAGGAGCTGGTCGGCGGCCTCTACGGCGTGGCGCTGGGCGGCGCCTTCTTCGGCGAGAGCATGTTCAGCCGGCAGCGCGATGCATCGAAGGTCGCGCTCGCCTGGCTGGTGGCGCGGCTTGCGCTCGGCAATTTCCGCCTGCTCGACTGCCAGTTCATCACCGATCATCTCGCCTCGCTGGGCGCGATCGAGATCAGCCGCGACGATTATGTCGCGTTGCTGGATGCGGCGCTGGGCGCGAGGGGCGGCGGCGTGGTGGGCGGGGTTGGAGGGCTTTCCCCTTCACCCGACGGCGTGGGGCCGCCCGACTTCTTCGCGCTGGATCGCGGGGCGCCCTGCGATGATCCGGCGGACACGGTTTCCGGCCCGACATCGGGATGGCGCATCGTGCAGCTCTTGGGCCAGACATCGTAGATCGGATGCTCGACCATGTTGAGCGAGGGCGACTCCTTGTAGAGCCAGCCTGAAAATACCCGCCGCCACACATTGTCGCGACCGCGAATGTCGGTCTGGATGAAGGCCCCGGTCAGCTTCTGCGGTTCCCACGGCGCGGTTTCCTCGCACGCCTTCAGCCGGATGATGACGTCGCCCGCCCGCACCGCCTGGCCGGGATGCATCGAGAAATCGCGGGCAATGCCGTTCCGCTTGTTGAGCAGGCCGATCACCGCGATGCGATCGGCCATCGGCGTGGCGGCGCGGACGGCGGGTTCAGCCGCCCGCCTTTCCGCAGGCGGCCTGGAGGGCGCGTCCGCGTTGGTTGAGGAAGGCTCGCCGGGCACGGCCGGTTTCGGATCGGTATCCACGATGGGCTGCGGCGGCGCGGCCTCGTTCTGCAGGGCTTCCGCCGCCTGCCACGCGCCGAAGCCCAGCAGCGCGGCGAGCGCCGTCGCCGCAACGATCCGTTTCACGGCGTGGCGCCGTCCGCTGCGGCGCCTTCATTCTTGGCGGAACTGTCGGAATCGCGGCCCGTGCCGTTCACGAACTGGCCGATCATGCCCATCAGGTCGGTGGCGCCCTGGGTATCGATGATCGTGTCGCCCGTCTTCAGCGGCGTCTCCGACCCGCCGGGCATCAGCGCGACATAGGTGGCGCCGAGAAAGCCTTCGGAGGTGATGGCGGCGCTGCTGTCCGACGGGATCTTCACGCTGGGATCGATCGCCAGCGTCACCGCCACCTGGAAGCTCTGCGGATCGAGATGCTGTTCGGCCACGGTGCCGACCTTGAGGCCAGCCACCCGCACATCGGTGCCGACGTTGACGCCCGCCGCATTGGGGAAGAGCGCCGTGACCCGCACCGCGCCCGCGCGCGCGCCGCCGCCCGTGCTGTCCCATGCGAACATCACGAACCATGCGGCGAGGAGGACGACCAGAAGGCCGACCAGCGCTTCACCGACATTTTCCCGCAGCAGCGCTTTCATGGTCAGTTCGGGCTCCAGGCCTCGTAATCGCCCGTCGCGGCGGCGCGATGGCCGCCTTTCTCCAACGCGCCGGGCGGGCGATAGGCCAGGGCCGTGCCGGTGGCGTTGGGACGGGACGGCTGCTGCCAGGCGCGGGCCGGCGGCAGTGCCTTGTCCGGCGCCTCCTCGATCGTCTGGTGCAGCCAGCCATGCCATTCGGCGGGCACCCGGCTCGCATCGTTCGAGCCGTTATAGATCACCCAGCGGCGGCGCGGCGACTTGCCCGCGCGGCTTTCGTAATAGACGTTGCCCAGCGCGTCCTCGCCAATCCTGGTGCCGTTGCGGCGGCTCCAGAGCGAGGTGCCGATGGTGGCGCCGTCCCACCAGGTGAAGATGCTTTTCAACAGACCCATGGGTGTGCGCTTAGCCTTTGTGACGGGGTCGGTGCAACGGCAAAGCCGCCGATGCCGTTCAGCGGATGCCCTTGCGCCGCGGATCGTGCCAGCTGACCTTGTCGCCCACGGCGATTCCCAGCGCCGCGGCGCCGCCGCCGGCAATCTCCAGCACGGCGCCGACCGGCTCGCCCGAGGGCACCGGCTGTAGCGATTCGGGAATCGTGTTCTCGGCGATGCGGGCGATCGTGCCGTCGCGCCGTATGAAGATCATATCCAGCGGGATCAGCGTGTTCTTCATCCAGAAGCTGGCCGGCTGGGGCGGATCATAAGGGAAGAGCATGCCGCGATCGGCCGCTAGCTCGGTGCGGAACATGAGCCCGCGCTCCTGCTCCGCCGGGGTTCGCGCCATTTCCACCAGGAAGCTGCGCGCGCCCGAACTCGTCGCGATCGTCAGCGGAACGAGGTCCTCCGCCTGGGCTGCGGCATTCGCGGTCTTGGCGGCGGCGCAGCCGGCCAAGGGAAAGATCGCCAGCATCAGCGCGGCGACCGGAGCAAGAGAGCGTCTGATCATGGCCCCCATTAGGACGATTTCGGCGCCGGTGAAATGATTCAGCTCACCTGCACCATCACGGCAAGCGGCCCCTTCCGGCCGGAAGCCACCCTGGCGAGCAACGCCTGATCGGGCTCCAGATCGCTGAGCCCGGCACGGCGCACCACCTCCATGTGGACGAATATGTCCTGCTCGTCATCCGGACGGACGACGAAGCCATAGCCCTTCAGGCGGTTGAACCATTTGACCACGACGGGCTCGAATTCGCCGGCATCCTCGACCAGCTCGGCGGGATCGACCCGGTCGGCGCTGCGCTGGGCGATCGCGTCGGCATCCGGGCCGGTGGCGGTGGTGAGATCGATATCGATCACCGATCGCGCCTGCAGCCCCCGTTCGCGGCGCACCGCGACGACCGTGGCGCGCGCGCCTTCCGGCAGCGTCCGCCGATCATGTTCGCGCAACACCGAAAAATGGACGAGGATATCCCCGACCCCATCGTCTCCGATCAGGAAACCGAATCCCCTTGTGGCATCGAACCATTTTACGGTGCCGCCGATGGAGAAGCCCTCGTCCACCGGCTCGGAAAGCAGGCTTTCGCCCACCCCGACATCCTCAATGGCCGAATTCTCCGATGCCCGCGACACCTGACTTTCAAACTTCATTAGGCCCACCCCCCCGGTAAGCATCTGACGAAGCTAGCATGGGCCGCAACCGAAACGAAGGTCCAATTACCGTCTTTCGCTCAACTGATCCGATCCGGGACATCATCCGGCGCGCAAGCGATGATTTTCCGGGCAAGCTCCAGCGAATGCCCCGCCCTCAGCATCGCCGCGAGCGCGCGGCGGCGGGCATCGGGATCGAGAGGCTCGGCGGCGAACGGGCCGATCCTGCGGCGACGGGCGAAGGCCAGCGCCGCATCCCACGCCCCGTTTTCGGCAAGATCGCGGGCGGCGGCGGCGTCCTCGCCCTCCACGCCGTCGGCGCGCAGGCGATCGGCCAGGCGGCGCGCGCCATAGCCGCGCCGCACGAATGCGGCCGCGCGCGCCTCCGCGAAGCCGCGATCGTCGATATAGCCCGCCTCGGCGAAGCGCGCGACGATCGCCTCCACGGGCGGGGCGCCCTCGCCCTCCCAGTCGCGCTCGGCGAGCTTGCGGCGGAGATAGCTGGCAAGCTTCACCCGCGTCGTCGCAAAGCGGCCGACATAGGCGATGGCGAGTCGCTCCAACGCCTCGGCATCGAGCGACTTATGGTTGCGATATGATGATGATCGTGCCACGCGCCATGTTTGTGCCACAGTCGGGCCGGATTTAGAACGCGTCCATTGGGGTATTCCGTGCGTAATATGCCGCTTCGTGCGGCTGGAACCCAGCAATCGCGAACGGGGATCGGCTGACGATTACCGTTCGACCAAGAATCTAAGGAGTCGCCGTCGGTGCTGAACAAGACCGCAGCCACGACGATCAAAGCCACCACGCCCGCCAGCGCCGAAGCCAAGGCGACGATCGCCCCGACGCCGACCGAGGATGCCCTTCCGCGCATCTTCTCGGAATTCGCGACGCTGGGCGATGCGCTGGACTATGCCGCCAGCGGCGCGCGCGGGCTCAACTTCCACGACGCGCGCGGCGCGTTGGTGCGCCCCTATGCCTATGCCGATCTGCGCGCGGATGCGATCGCCACCGCCTATCGGCTGATCGCCCACGGCGTGCGGACGGCCGACCGGATCGCGCTCGTCGCCGAGACGGGACCGGAATTCGCCGCGCTCTTCTTCGGCGCGGTCTATGCCGGCGCCTGGCCGGTGCCGCTGCCGCTGCCGACCAGCTTCGGCGGCAAGGAAAGCTATATCGACCAGCTCAAGGTCCAGCTTGGCAGTTCCGACCCGAAGATGCTCTTCTTCCCCGAGGAATTGCGCGAGATGGCCGGCGCCGCCGCGGCCGCCTGCCATGTCGAAGGCATCAGCTACGAGGAATTCGGCCAGCGGGACGCCGATCCCGCGCCGCTGCCGCACGCTGCGCCGCATGACATCGCCTATCTGCAATATTCCAGCGGATCGACGCGCTTCCCGCACGGCGTGGCCGTGACCCACGCGGCCCTGCTCAACAATCTGGCCGCCCACGCTCATGGCATGGCGCTGGAGCCGCAGGATCGCTGCATATCGTGGCTGCCCTGGTATCATGACATGGGGCTGGTCGGCTGCTTCCTGTCGCCGATCGCCAACCAGGTGTCGGTCGACTATCTGAAGACCGAGGATTTCGCCCGGCGCCCGCTCGCCTGGCTCGACCTCATCAGCCGCAATCCCGGCACGACGCTCAGCTATTCGCCGACCTTCGGCTACGATATCTGCGCCCGCCGCATGTCCAGCCAGACCAAGGCTTCCGACCGGTTCGATCTTTCGCGCTGGCGGGTGGCCGGCAACGGCGCGGACATGATCCGGCCGGACGTGATGCAGGCCTTCGTCGATGCCTTCGCCGAAGCCGGCTTCAACGCATCGGCCTTCCTGCCCAGCTACGGCCTGGCCGAAGCGACCCTGGCGGTTTCGATCATGCCGCCCGGCGAAGGCATCGTCGTGGAGCTGGTCGAGGAAACCCAGCTTTCCGGCGGCGACGCCGCGATCGGCCGGCCGCAGCGCTATCGCGCGATCGTGAACTGCGGCAAGCCGGTGAAGGACATGCTGGTCGAGATACGCGACGAGGACGGCAGCCCCCTGCCCGACCGTGCGATCGGCAAGGTCTGGTGCAAGGGCCCGTCGATCATGGACGGATATTTCCGCGATCCCGAATCCACCGCCGCCTGCATGGTGGACGGCTGGCTCGACACCGGCGACATGGGATATCTGAGCGACGGCTACATCTATATCGTCGGCCGCGCCAAGGACATGATCATCATCAACGGCAAGAACCACTGGCCGCAGGATATCGAATGGGCGGTGGAGCAGATTCCCGGCTTCAAGGCCGGCGACATCGCCGCCTTCGCGATCACCACGCCGGGCGGGGAGGAAACGCCGGCGGTGCTCGTCCAGTGCCGCACGTCGGACCTGGCCGAGCGCGCGCGCCTGCGCGACCAGATCCGCGAGAAGGTGCGATCGATCACCGGCATGCATTGCGTGGTCGAACTGGTGCCGCCCCGCACGCTGCCGCGCACCAGCTCCGGCAAGCTCAGCCGGGCGAAAGCGCGAAATCTGTATCTTTCCGGCGAAATCCAGCCCTACGACATCGCCGCCTGACACGGATCGCGGCAAGTTTCGCCCAATTATGCGGAACTGCCGCGATTATCCGCGTCCATGAAATGATCGGCGCGGTTACTTTGCGCTAACCCGCCGCAACTAAGGATCGTCCGCATCATGCGGCAGCGATCCAATCCATCGTCGACGACCGGAGCTGGCTGGCGGGCCATGTCGCGCATGTTGCGCGATCGCCCGGCCGGCTGGGAACAGGTGCGCGCCGCACAGATCGCCGAGCTGGCGCGGCTGTGCGGCGGCGCCGTGCTGGCCCAGATCGGCTGCGCCGCGGTGCTGGCCGCACTGCTATGGGGCGCCGCGCCTTCCTGGCAATTGATCGGCTGGCTCGCCGCCGTCGCTGCCGTCGCGATCGATATCCATCGCCTCGCCCGGCGCGCGCGCCGGGGGACCGGGCCGGCGGCATCCGGAGCACCCGTCCGCCGGGCCGTCGCCCGCGCCATCCTGCTCGGCGCGCTGTGGGCCATTCCGCCGGCCTTCCTTTCAGGCACCGGCACGATCGAGCAGCAGCTTGCGATATGCCTCGTTTCGGCGGCCATCATCGCCAGCGCCGCCATGGTCGCGGCGCCCGTGCCTCCGGCGATGCTGGGCTTCATCCTGATCGGATCGGCCGGGCTCACCGCGATGATGGTCAAGACCGGATCGTGGCTGCTGGCGGCCCTTCCCGTGGGCTATGCTGCCTTCCTCACCGCCGGAGGGCTGCTCAATGCCCGCGCCTTCGTCCGCCGCCAGTGGGCGGAAATCGCGCTGACCGAAAAGCGCGCGGTGGTAAGCCTGCTGCTCCGCGAATCCGGCGATCGCGACGGCGGCTGGCTCTGGCAGACCGATGCCGGGCGCTGCCTCCGTTCCGTCTCGCCCGCATTCGCCCAGGCCGCCGCCGCCACGCCCGAGGCGCTGGAGCATATGCCGATGTTCCGCCTGCTCGCCGGGGAGAATTGGGAGACGGCGGATCATCCCCAGGAATTGCGCGAGCTGCTCAATCGCATGAACGCGCGCGAACGCTTCATCGAGTTCGAGCTTCCCGTGGCAATCCTCGACGAAACCCGCTGGTGGCGCCTTTCGGGTGCCCCGCGCGAGGATGAACGCGGCGGCTTCGCCGGCTATCACGGGGTGGGATCGGATATCACCGAAGCGCGGCGATCGGCCGACAAGATTGACCGGATGGCGCGGTTCGATGCGCTGACCGGCCTCGCCAACCGCACCGCCTTCAATGAGGCCCTTCGCAAGGCGCTGGGGCGGTGCTTCCGCGAAAAGGGCCAGTGCGCGCTGATGCTGATCGATCTCGATCGCTTCAAGGCGGTGAACGACACGCTGGGCCATCCGGTGGGAGACAAGCTGCTGCGCCTCGTGGCCCAGCGCCTGCTGGGCCTGATCGGCCCGGCCGATACCTGCGGCCGGCTGGGGGGCGACGAATTCGCCCTGGTGGTCGCCAACGCCGCCGACATCGCCCGCATCGATGCGCTGGGCGAGGCGATCATCGCCGCGCTTTCCGCCCCCTTCGAGATAGACGAGCAGATCGTCCGCGTCGGCGCCAGCGTGGGCACGGCGATCGGCCCGCGCGATGGGCGATCGGCCGAGATGCTGGTCCGCAACGCCGATCTCGCCCTCTACCGCGCCAAGGAGGACGGCCGGGGCCTCCACCAGCGTTTCGAGCCCAACCTGCTGGCCCGCGCCGAAAAGCGCCGCGCGATCGAAAGCGCGCTGCGCGACGCGATGGACCGGCGGGAATTGCGGCTGAGCTACCAGCCCGTCGTCCGCGCCCGCGACGGCCGCATCAGCGGCTTCGAGGCATTGCTGCGCTGGACGCACGCCGAGCTGGGCGAGGTGGCCCCGGACGAATTCATCCCCATCGCCAGCGAGGCCCGGCTGCTGAGCCAGATCGGCGAATGGGTGATCCGGTCCGCCTGCGCCGAGGCCGCGCGCTGGCCGGATCATGTCCGGCTCCACGTCAACCTCGCCCGCGAACAGATGGTCGATCCGCAGCTGCCGGCAATCATCCTTTCCGCCCTCGCCCAATCCGGCCTGCCGCCGTCGCGGCTGGAGCTGGAGGTGGGCGAAAAGGCCTTCCGCGAGGACAGCGCCGCCGTCAGCGCCGCCGCTGATCGGCTGCGCGCGCTTTCGGTGCGGATCTCGCTCGACGATTTCGGCACCTGCGCCTCCGCGCTCGGCCATATCCGCCAGGGCCGGTTCAGCACCGTGAAGATCGACCGCAGCCTGATCGTCGCGGCGGCCGATCGCGATCCCGACGCGCTGGGCCTGATCCGCGCGATCGTGGCGCTGACCGGCACGCTCGGCATGGATACGACCGCCGAGGGCACCGAGACCGATGCGGAGCAGCGCGTGGCCCGCGATCTCGGCTGCACGCACTTCCAGGGCTTTCTCACCGGAGCCCCGGCAACGCCCGACGATGCCAGGGCGATGATCGCGGGAACGCTGCGCCGCACCGCCTGACGGCCACGCATTTCGCGCCACGGCGAGGGGCAAATCTTTGCGCGTCATGGCTTGCGCTCGCCTTTCGCCGCCGCTATGTCGCCCTCCTCTCCGGACCCCGGAGGAGTGTAGCTCAGTTGGTAGAGCATCGGTCTCCAAAACCGAGGGCCGGGGGTTCGAGTCCCTCCACTCCTGCCAGTCCAGCCGCCTGAAGGTGTCTGGAAAGGCTGGTCCAAGGGTCCGGAAAGGCAGGACGAGGCCGGGCTGCGCCGGGACACCGGATAGCGGCCGTCGGCCTCGTTGTCGCTGTTTGCGTCCGATCGATTCGGATGCGATGAGGCGGAAAACGGATTGCGAGGTTCTTGGTGGCGAAGGTTTCACCCGGCGAATTTATCCGGCAGGTCCGTGCCGAGACGGCGAAGGTCGTCTGGCCGAGCCGTCGTGAGACGATCACGACCGGCATCCTCGTCGCGATCATGACGTCGCTGCTGGCGATCTTCTTCTTCGGCGTCGATTCCTTCTTCGGCGCCGTCGTGAAGTTCCTGATCGGCCTGGCGTCCGGCAACTAATCGGGGAACAGGCAAGGCACATGGCGCGCTGGTACATCATCCATGCCTATTCGGGCTTCGAGAACAAGGTGAAGGAAACCATCCTCGCCGATGCCGCGCGCCTCGGTCTCGAGCAGCTCGTGGAAGCCGTCGAGGTTCCGACCGAGAAGGTGACGGAAGTCCGCCGCGGCAAGAAGATCACCTCCGACCGCAAATTCTTCCCCGGCTATGTGCTGGCGAAGCTCAGCATGAACGACGACGTCTACCACCTGGTGAAGAACACGCCGAAGGTGACGGGCTTCCTCGGTTCGTCGGGCAAGCCGCAGCCGATCAGCGAGGCCGAGGCCGCGCGCATCCTCAACACCAAGGAGGAGGCCGCCGCGTCCGCGCCCAAGACAAAGATCAAGGTCGATTTCGAGATCGGCGACAGCGTCAAGGTGCTGGACGGCCCCTTCGCCAGCTTCAACGGCCTGGTCGAAGAGCTGGATTTCGAAAAGAACAAGGTCAAGGTTTCGGTGTCGATCTTTGGCCGCGCGACGCCCGTCGAGCTCGATTTCGAGCAGGTGGAGCGCGCGAAGTAAGAGATTTCCGGCACCAGCCGGAATGCCCGCGGGAGGCGGCCTCGGCCGTCGCATGAACCGCTAAACTTGGAAGAGAGTGAGTAACCATGGCCAAGAAGATCACTGGCTATATCAAGCTGCAGGTGCCGGCCGGCAAGGCCAATCCCAGCCCGCCGATCGGCCCCGCGCTCGGTCAGCGCGGCGTCAACATCATGGAATTCTGCAAGGCGTTCAACGCGCAGACCCAGGGTGAGGAAGTCGGCACCCCGCTGCCGACCGTCATCACCGTCTATGCCGACCGTTCCTTCTCCTTCGTCACCAAGACGCCGCCGGCGTCCTACCTGCTGAAGAAGGCCGCCAACCTGAAGTCGGGTTCCAAGGAGCCGGGCAAGGCTTCGGCCGGCAAGATCAAGCGCTCGCAGCTCGCCGAGATCGCGACCGCGAAGATGAAGGATCTGAACGCCAACGATATCGAAGCGGCGACCCGCATCATCGAAGGCTCCGCCCGCGCGATGGGCCTCGAAGTGGTGGAGGGCTAAGACATGTTCGCTCCGAAGAAGCTGACCAAGAAGCAGAAGACGCTGGTGAACGCGGTCGACAAGACCAAGCTCTATGGCGTCGACGAAGCGATCGCGCTGGCCAAGACCCACGCCACCGCCAAGTTCGACGAGACGATCGAAGTCACCGTCAACCTGGGCGTCGATCCCCGCCATGCCGACCAGATGGTCCGCGGCGTGGTGACGCTGCCCAAGGGCACCGGCAAGGACGTGCGCGTCGGCGTGTTCGCCCGTGGCGCCAAGGCTGAGGAAGCCAAGGCCGCCGGTGCGGAGGTGGTGGGCGCGGAAGACCTGCTCGAAGCCGTGCAGGCCGGCAACATCGATTTCGATCGCTGCATCGCCACCCCGGACATGATGGGCCTCGTCGGCCGCCTCGGCAAGGTGCTCGGCCCCAAGGGCCTGATGCCGAACCCGAAGCTCGGCACCGTCACCATGAACGTCGGCGAAGCCGTGAAGGCCGCCAAGGGTGGCCAGGTGGAATATCGCGTCGAGAAGGCCGGTATCATCCACTCGGGCATCGGCAAGGCGAGCTTCCCGGCGGAAGACCTGCGCGCCAACTTCGACGCGCTGCTCGATGCGCTGGTGAAGTCCAAGCCGTCGGGCGCCAAGGGCAAGTATGTCAAGAAGATCGCCGTGAGCTCCTCGATGGGCCCGGGCATCAAGGTCGACGTCGCCGACGTGGCGGCCGCCTGAACGAGATCGCTTGCCCTTTCGGGGGCAAGTTTGGGGCTGGCCCTTTCCGCAGAGATGCGCTAAGGGCCGCCCACGAAAACCCGCCGGCCTCGCGTCGGCGGGTCTCTCTTTTCTCCCCGCGGGGCGAATCGAGGGAAGTACCGTCCGAGACTGCAGCTGGGCCCTGGCCCTTAATTCGGCTGCATAGGCGGGGATAGAGTTTCCGGACCGGCCAATGGCCGTCCCTCCGGGTCTGCCAAGGGCTCCATGCCCGGCGTCAGACTACCCTACCCCTTCGGACTTGCCGTGCGGACTGCGTATCCGTCTGCCGGCGCAATCACCCGTATCCGGCATGCCGGCTGCGGGGCCTCGGCGGATGTTCCGTCGGGGCAGTCAAGGAGTAAGGCATGGATCGAGCTCAGAAAGCCGACCTGGTCGCCGAACTGAAGAGCACCTTCGCCGAGAGCGGCGTGGTCGTCGTGACCCGCAACCTCGGCCTTACCGTCGCGCAGTCCACTGCGCTTCGGGTGAAGATGCGCGAAGCCGGCGCCAGCTATCGGGTATCGAAGAATACGCTCGCCCGCATTGCGACCGAAGGCACGCCGTACACAGCGATCAACGATCTGCTGGTGGGGCCGACGGCGCTCTCCACGTCTGCCGATCCGGTGGCGGCCGCCAAGGTCGTCGTCGAATTCGCGAAGACCAACGACAAGTTGGAAATCGTCGGCGGCGCGATGGGTGACACCGTCCTCGACGTGAATGGGGTGAAGGCTCTGGCGACGCTTCCGTCGCTGGACGAACTGCGCGCGAAGATCATCGGGCTCGTCAGCGCGCCCGCGACCAAGATCGCCCAGGTGCTTCAGGCGCCCGGCGGCCAGGTCGCTCGCGTGCTTGGCGCTTACGCCGCCAAGACCGACGCCTGATTTTCGATACCGTTTCACTGACACTGACTGGGGCGCTGCGCCCCGCATGGAGACTTTAAATGGCTGACCTTCAGAAGCTTGTTGACGATCTTTCCGCCCTCACCGTTCTCGAAGCCGCTGAGCTTTCGAAGCTGCTCGAAGAGAAGTGGGGCGTTTCGGCCGCTGCGGCCGTCGCCGTTGCCGCTCCGGCCGCCGGTGGCGCCGCCGGTGGCGCTGCCGCCGAAGAGAAGACCGAGTTCGACGTGATCCTCACCGGCGACGGTGGCAAGAAGATCAACGTCATCAAGGAAGTCCGCGCCATCACCGGCCTGGGCCTGACCGAAGCCAAGGCGCTCGTCGAAGGCGCGCCGAAGGCGATCAAGGAAGGCGTCGGCAAGGACGAGGCCGAGAAGCTCAAGAAGCAGCTTGAAGAAGCCGGCGCGACCGTCGAGCTCAAGTAAGCTTCCTCGCTTCGGCGAAGAACAGGAAGGGCGGCTCCATCCGGGGCCGCCCTTTTTTGCGCCCGGAAACCGGCTTTTCGTTGCCTGGCCTTAACGGAAACAAGACGGACCGTGGCGCTGGCGGGGCCGATTCCCCACATGGTTATTCCTTATCAACCGCACCGGCGTATTTTCTGATCCGGGTTTGAAAAGCGGTTGGGCATCATGACTGTAGCTACGAGACACACGGATCGGCGTGGGCTGCTGGCCGGCGCCCTCGCCCTCGGGGCCGGCGCGCTCCTCACGCCGAAGGCAGCTTTCGCCATGGTGGGCGAAAAGCGGCTGGCCTTCCGCAACGTCCACAACAACGAGCGGATCGACGCGCGCTATTGGGGCGCGAGCGGCTTCGATGCGGACGGGTTGGCGGAGATCAACCACGGCATGCGCGACTGGCGCACCGGCGACGTCACCACGATGGATCGCGATCTGATCGACCTGCTGGTGGCGCTGCGCGACAAGCTCGGCGCCTCGCCGCGATCCTCCTTCGACCTCATCTCCGGCTATCGCTCGCCACAGACCAACGCCTCGCTGCACGCCCGCAGCAACGGCGTCGCCACCAAGAGCCAGCACATGCTGGGCAAGGCGAGCGACATCGCACTGCCCGGCGTGCGGCTGGAGACGCTGCGCACGGCGGCGCTTTCCATCGGCCGGGGCGGCGTCGGCTATTATCCGCGCGACGGCTTCGTCCATGTCGATACGGGGCGCGTCCGCACCTGGTGAAGGCGCCGCCGGCTGGATACTCAGGAAGCGGAGAGCAGCGCCGCGAATTTCCTGACGGCCGCCGCCGGCCCTTCCGGATCGTTCCAGACGGCGCCTGACACGGCGAGGAAATCGGCCCCGGCATCGATCAGGGGCTTGGCATTGTCCGGCGTGATGCCGCCGATCGCGACACAAGGTATGCCCGTCACCGTCGACCACCAG
Source organism: Edaphosphingomonas fennica (assembly GCF_003034225.1). Taxonomy (GTDB): domain Bacteria; phylum Pseudomonadota; class Alphaproteobacteria; order Sphingomonadales; family Sphingomonadaceae; genus Sphingomonas_E; species Sphingomonas_E fennica. The sequence goes on along the minus strand of NZ_PHHF01000076.1, from coordinate 193,806 downwards.
CCCAGGATCGAGGGATCGGGCCGGTGCTTCGTCTCCTTGGTATCGGTGGGATAGAAGGCGCCGAAGGCCACATAATCGGCCCCCGCCTCGCCCGCTTCCATCGCCAGATGCCGGCTGTCGTGGCAGGTGACGCCGATCTGCGCGTCGCGGCCCAGTTGCTCGCGCGCGTCGCGGGGATCGCCGTCATCCTGGCCGAGATGGACGCCATCGGCCTTCAGGCGCTTGGCAAGGCCGATCGAATCGTTGACGATGAAGGCGACCTCGCGATCGGCGCAGACCTTCTGCAGCGGCGGTGCCAGCGCGGCGATGGCATGTTCGTCGATGCCCTTGAGGCGAAGCTGGAAGGCCGCCACGGGGCCGGCATCCAGCGCCTCGGCCAGCCTATCGGCAAAGCCTTCGTCGATCTTCGGCGGCGAGATCAAATAGAGCTGGCAGGCGGGCTTTTCCTCCTGCTCGAAACGGTCCGCGAAATGCGGGTCGAGCGCCAGATCCTCGTCGTCGAAATCGTCCTGATCGTTCATTTCAATCCATGTCCGCCGATCGGCCGGGTCGAATGGCCGTTGTCCATGCCCGCTATCAGCGGGCGCGCCCTGGCGATAGCGGCACGGACCGCGGGAAGCGAGAGCGAAGCCGCATGCGCTTCCCTGCTTTCCCAAACCTCGGTGATCCACAGCGCGTCGGCATTCTCGCCGTCCTCGGCCACGATGTAGCTGAGGCAGCCGGGCATGTCCGAAACGCCACCCAGCAGGATTTCCGCCAGCGCGCCCCGCTGGCCGGGCCGGGCCGTCATCCGGCCGATCAGCCCATACATCGCCGCGTTGGCCGGAGCCCCGGCCTGCGCGGTGCCGGCGAGCGCCGCGACGGCGGTGGACCCGGCGATGAAATCGCGTCTCAACAATTCCATCGCCGGTCCTTTCCCCGGATTATTCCTCGTTCTTGTAGATGCGGACGAGCTTGTCGAGCATCGCCAGCGCCTCGTCGCGCGGGCGCTGGAAGGTGTTGCGGCCGATGATCGATCCGTTGCCGCCGCCATCGCGGATGTCGCGGGCATCCTGATAGACGGCGTCCGCGCCCTTGGCCGCGCCGCCCGAGAAGACGACGATGCGGCGGCCGTTGAAGCAGCTCTTCACCACATGGGCGACGCGCTTGGCCTGGGTGGAGGCGTCGAAGCCCTCATAGGCCTTCTTCGCGTCCTTCTGCTCGATATGGTCGGTCGGCAGCTTCACCTTGATGATGTGCGCGCCGAGCAGCGCCGCCATGTGCGCGGCATAGGCGCCGACGTCGAGCGCCAGCTCGCCATCCTTGGAAAGATTGCCGCCGCGCGGATAGGACCAGATCACGGTGGCGATGCCGACGGCGGCGGCTTCCGCCCGCATCTCGCGGATTTCTTCCATCATCTCGAAGATGTTGTCCGAACCCGGATAGATGGTGAAGCCGATGGCCGAGCAGCCGAGCCGCAGCGCATCGTCGACCGTGCCGGTGACGGCCTGGTCGATGGAGGTGGCCCAGCTGTTCGAGGAATTGACCTTCAGGATCGTCGGGATCTGGCCGGCGAAGGCATCGGCGCCGGCTTCCAGCATGCCGAGCGGGGCCGCATAAGCCGACAGGCCGGCATCGATGGCGAGCTGATAGTGGTAATGCGGGTCATAAGCCGGCTCGTTGACCGAGAAGCTGCGCGCCGGGCCATGTTCGAACCCCTGGTCCACCGGCAGGATGATGAGCTTGCCGGTGCCGCCGAGGCGACCCTGCGTCAGGATGCGGGCGAGATTGGCCTTAACGCCGGGATTGTCGCTTTCATACTTGTCGAGAATGGCTTTGACGGTGGGCGTGAAGGTCATCGTCGGCTCCTGTTGGGACATGTCCCCGCGTCCCTATCCGAATTGTCCCGCAGGACAAGACCTGTCGGTCAAATCCTGTCCTGTTCGGGACCAACAGGCCATGGCGGCCCTTTCAGCTCCAGCATATTGCCTTCCGGGTCGGCGAGGTAGATCGAAGGCCCCTCCCCCTCCGCGCCGTAGCGCGAGGCGATTTCGGCCGCGATGCCATGGCCGGCGAGAAAGGCCAGGATCGCATCGCCATCCCAGGGCGACACGCGGAAGCAGACATGATCGACATTGCGCCCCTCCCTGCCCGGCGGAGCGCCGCCCATCGCGCCGAGCGCGCCCTCCACCGGCACGAGATCGACGAGCGCGGTGCCGAGGCGAAGCTGATAAAGGCCGATCTCCGCCTGCACCTTCTCCAACCGCGCGCCTAGGATGCCGGTGTAGAAACGGATCATGCGATCGAGATCGACCACCCGGAGCACGACATGATCGATGGCCGCGATGGAAATCATGCCGGCGGCACCACCCGCCGGGGTCCGGCGCGGCGCCCGCCGAATCCAACGAAGTTGAGGAAGTTGAGGATTGCCAGCGATATCGGGCGGAAGCCGGGTATGGCCGGCAAGCGGCTAATATTACGTCGATTTCCTTCGATCGTGGCCATGAAGGGACTTTAGCATGATCCAACGGCCGTAGGACAGTTCCAACGAAGATCGGGATCATGCGGGGCATGGGCGACGAGTTTCGGAATTCCCTTCCGTCATTCCCGCGAAGGCGGGAATCCATGGCGTCCCGACGTCGCGGCCCTTCCGGGGTCAGCGCCTATGGATCCCCGCCTGCGCGCGGATGACGAAGAAAGGGGCTGTTGCGGTTCTGGCGATGCACCGTTCCAACGGGGGTCCCCGCTTGCGCGGGATGACGGAGGGGCTGCCAGCGAAGCGGCTGCCATGGCGCCGGCATTTCAGCCGACGGACGGCATGGCTGCCATAAGGCCGGACACCCCGTCCCCCGCTTTTGTCATTCCCGCGAAAGCGGGAATCCATGGTGTCCGACGTCGCGGCCCTTTCGGGGTCGGTGCCTATGGATCCCCGCCTGCGCGGGGATGACGAAGAAGGGGATTGGCGCCCGCCCCCAAGGCTCAGCCGAGCGCCTTCACGCCCGGCAGTTCCTTGCCTTCCATCCATTCGAGGAAGGCGCCGCCGGCGGTGGAGACGAAGCTGAACTGATCGGCCACGCCGGCATGGTTGAGCGCGGCCACCGTATCGCCGCCGCCGGCGACCGATACGAGCTGGCCGGCGGTGGTGAGGGCCGCGGCCGTCCGGGCAAGGGCCACCGTGGCGGCATCGAAGGGCGGAATCTCGAAGGCGCCGAGCGGGCCGTTCCACACCAGGGTGCGGCAGGTCTTGAGCGCATCGCCCAGCGCCTCGACGGCGGCGGGGCCGACATCGAGGATCATCTCGTCCGCCGCCACCTCATGCACGTTGACGGTGCGTGTCGGCGGATTGGCGCGGAATTCCTTGGCCACCACCACGTCATAAGGCAGGTGGACGATGCAATTGGCCTTGTCCGCCGCGTCGAGGATTTCGAGCGCGGTGCCCGTCAGATCGTGCTCGCACAGCGACTTGCCCACATCCACGCCGCGCGCGGCGAGGAAGGTGTTGGCCATGCCGCCGCCGATGATGAGGTGATCGACCTTGGCAACGAGATGCTTGAGCACGTCGAGCTTGGTGGAAACCTTGGCGCCGCCGACCACGGCCGCCACAGGGTGCTCGGGCTTCCCCAGCGCCTTTTCCAGCGCTTCCAGTTCAGCCTGCATCGAGCGGCCCGCATAAGCGGGAAGCACGTGCGCCAGCCCCTCCGTCGAGGCATGGGCGCGGTGCGCGGCGGAGAAGGCGTCGTTGACGTAGATGTCGCCGAGCGCGGCGAAGCGCTGGACGACGGCGGGATCATTCTTCTCCTCGCCGCCGAAGAAGCGCGTATTTTCAAGAACGGCGATGTCCCCCGGCTGGAGCGTCGCCACGGCTTCCTTGTCGCCTTCCCAATCGATGTAGCGGACCTCGCGGCCCAGCACATCGGCCAGCGGGCGAACGATCTGCGCCAGCGACAATTCCGGCGTCGGCGCCTTGGGCCGGCCGAAATGGGCCAGAACCAGCACGATGGCGCCCTTGTCCGACAGTTCGGACAAGGTGGGCGCGGCGGCGCGCAGACGGGTATCGTCCGTCACCTTCGCGCCGTCCATGGGCACGTTCAGATCCTCGCGCACCAGCACGCGCTTGCCGCGGATATCGCCCAGATCGTCCAGCGTCTTGAAGGTCATGATGTCCCGATCCTTACTTCGTCGCCGATGGCAAGCTCGCCCCCGGCCAGCACCCGCGCCGTGATGCCGCCGCGCCAATCGGGCACGAGCGCATCCTGCAGGCCGGGCGCGATTTCATCCATCCGGCGGCACGGGTCGCATTCGCCGGTAATTTCCAGCACCACCCCGCCCGCGAAAAGAAGGCGGGCGCCCGCCTCGCGCGGGAGATCGATGCCATCCACCAGCAGGTTGGCGCGGCGGACCCACCAGTCGAGCGGCTGGACCAGCCCCAGATCCGCCATCGCCGCATCCCAGGCCGCGCGGGCGATCACCGTCACCTGACGGCGCCCCTTGCCGCCCGGTTTCACCGCGCCGCGATGATCGCCATGGATGCCGAGCGACGGGGTGACGATGGCGGCATCGATCGTCTCCATGGGGCCGCGCGGCCGATCATGGCGCGCGATCCCCAGGAGACGGCCGGTCATGCCTGCCTTGCCTTAGAGCAGCTTGCCCATGGCGGCGCCGGTATCGACCATGCGGTTCGAGAAACCCCATTCATTGTCATACCAGGAAACGACGCGCACCAGCTTGCCGTCCAGCACGGCGGTTTCGAGGCTGTCGACCGTCGAGGAAGCCGCGGTGTGCTGGAAGTCGATCGAGACGAGCGGCTCGTCCGTATAATCGAGGATGCCGGCCAGCGGGCCGCTTTCCGACGCCGCCTTGAGGATGGCGTTCACCTCTTCCTTGGTGGTGTCGCGCTTCGGCGTGAAGGTGAGATCGACGAGGCTGACGTCCGGCGTAGGCACGCGGACGGCCGAACCGTCCAGCTTGCCCTTCAGTTCCGGCAGCACCTCGCCCACGGCGCGGGCGGCGCCCGTGGTCGTCGGGATGATCGACATCGCGGCCGCGCGGGCGCGGCGGAGATCCGGGTGGATCTGATCGAGGATCTTCTGATCGTTGGTGTAGGCGTGAATCGTGGTCATCAGGCCACGCTCGATGCCGATGGTGTCGTTCAGCACCTTGGCGACGGGCGCCAGGCAGTTGGTGGTGCACGACGCGTTGGAGACGATGTTGTGCTCCGGCTTCAGCTTGTCGTCGTTGACGCCGAACACGACGGTCAGGTCGACATTCTTGCCGGGGGCCGAGATCAGCACCTTCTTGGCGCCGGCGGCGATATGCTTCTCGGCCGACGCGCGATCGGTGAAGAAGCCGGTGCATTCGAAGGCGATGTCCACGCCGTTGGCGGCGTGCGGCAGGTTGGCGGGATCGCGCTCGGCCGAAACCTTGATGCGCTTGCCATCGATGATCAGATCGTTGCCGTCGACCTCGACCGAGCCCGGCCAGGTGCCGTGCACGGAATCGCGCTTGAAGAGCAGCGCGTTGGACTTGGCATCGGCGAGATCGTTGATCGCGACCAGTTCGAGCCCGCTGTCCGGACGCTCCAGGATCGCCCGCGCGACGAGACGCCCGATACGCCCGAACCCGTTGATCGCTACCTTCACCGCCATGGTCTCGTCTCCTTAGTTGCCAAGCGCCGCAAGAATCTTGGGCGCGATCGCATCGGGCGTGAGCCCGAAATATTCGTAGAGGGCCGGCGCGGGCGCCGACGCGCCGAAGCCGTCGATGCCGAAGCGCAGGCCGTCAAGCCCGACATAACGTTCCCAGCCGATCGTCGTGCCGGCCTCGATCGAAATCTTCAGCACGTCGGCGGGCAGGATTTCCGCCCGATATTCCGGGGTCTGCGCATCGAATCGCGACCAGCAGGGCATGGAGACGACATCGGCGCCGATGCCGGCGGCTTCAAGCCTTTCCGCCACGCCGAGCGCGATTTCCACCTCGGAACCGCTGGCGACGATCACCGCCTTGCGCGCGGCGGTGGCGCCCCGCAGGCGATAGGCGCCCTTCGCCGAAAGATTCTCGTCCGCGCCCGTCCGCACCTGCGGCAGGTTCTGGCGGCTCAGCGCCAGCAGCGACGGGCCGTCCGCCTTCTCCAGCGAAAGCGCCCAGCATTCCGCCGTCTCCACCGCATCGGCGGGGCGATAGACGTCGAGATTGGGCATCACCCTGAGCGACATGAGATGCTCGATCGGCTGATGGGTGGGGCCATCCTCGCCCAGCCCGATCGAATCGTGCGTCATCACATAGACGACGCGGGTCCGCTGCAGCGCCGACAGGCGGATCGCCGGGCGGCAATAATCGGAGAAGACCAGGAAGGTGCCGCCATAGGGGATGACGCCGCCATGCAGCGCCATGCCGTTCATCGCGGCGGCCATGCCGAATTCGCGGATGCCGTAATAGATGTAGCGGCCGGAATAATCCTTGGCGGTCAGCGGCTGCTGGATCTTGGTCTTGGTGTTGTTCGAACCGGTGAGATCGGCCGAACCGCCCACCATCTCCGGGATCGCGGCGGTCAGCGCTTCCAGCGCGTTTTCCGAAGCCTTGCGCGTGGCGACCTTCTGCGGGTTGGCGAGCAGCGCCTGGATATGCTCGGCAGCGGCGGCGTTCACCGGCAGCCGGCCTTCCATGCGGCGCGTGAATTCAGCGCCCTGCGCATGCGCGGCCAGCCGCTTTTCCCATTCGGCGCGGACGGGCGCGCCGCGGGCGCCGGCCTCGGCCCAGGCGGCGGCGATGTCCGCCGGAATCTCGAACGGGGCCGAATCCCAGCCCAGCGCGGCGCGGGCGGCGGCAACCTCGTCCCCGCCCAGCGGCGAACCGTGGGTGGCCGACGTGCCCTGCTTGTTGGGCGCGCCATAGCCGATGACGGTGCGGCAGGCGATCAGCGACGGGCGCGGATCGGCGATGGCGGCATCGATGGCGCGGGCGACATCGGCCGGATCATGGCCGTCGCAGGCGATGGTGTGCCAGCCCGAGGCATCGTAGCGGCCGAGCACATTCTCGCTCGACGAAAGGTCCACCGATCCGTCGATGGTGATGCGGTTGTCGTCCCACAGCACGATCAGGCGGCCGAGGCCGAGATGGCCGGCCAGGCCCACCGCCTCATGGTTGATGCCTTCCATCAGGCAGCCGTCCCCGGCGATCACCCAGGTGCGGTGATCGACAAGGTCGTCGCCGAAGGTGGCATTCAGGTGGCGTTCGGCGATGGCCATGCCCACGGCGGTGGCGAAGCCCGAGCCCAGCGGGCCGGTGGTCGCTTCCACGCCGGCCAGCTCGAAATTCTCGGGATGGCCCGCGCACGGACTGTGGAGCTGACGGAAATTCCGGATATCCGCCATCGTCGGACGGGCGTACCCCGTAAGATGGAGCAGCGAATAGATCAGCATCGATCCATGGCCGGCGGACAGGACGAAGCGGTCGCGATCAGCCCATTTCGGCGCCTGCGGATCGAACTTCAGATATTGGGTGAACAGCACGGTCGCGGCGTCGGCCATTCCCATCGGCATGCCGGGATGCCCGGAATTGGCCGCCTGCACGGCATCCATCGACAGCGCGCGAACGGCGTTGGCGAGTTGCTTGGGAGCGACGGTCATGGGCAAGCCTTGTATATCAAGCGGGATGGAAACCGCAGGGGCTGCGGCGATTCGAATGGGATCGCGGGTCCCTTTGTAGCGCGGAGCACCGATCGTCAACCACGGTGGAATGCACCGGGCGCGCGGTGCGCGATATTGATGCGCGCCCGAGCCGTGCTATGCGTGCGGCGATGACCGACGAGCGCCTGATTTCCGCGATCGATCGCATCGAACGCGCCCTCGCCCGCCTCGAAAGCCGGGGTTCCGGCCGCCCCGGCGGCGATCCCGCCATGGAAGCGCTGGGCCAGCTGCAGCAACGCTACGACCTGCTGGCCGAGCGGGAACGCCGCCTGCGCGAGCGCACCAGCGCGGCGATGGAGCGGCTGACGGCGATCATCGACCAGCGGAAGGCGGGCTGATGGCGGAAGTCGACCTCGATATCGGCGGGCGCCGCTACGCGCTCGCGTGCCGCGACGGCGAGGAGGCGCATTTCCGCCGGCTGGCCGCGATCATCGACGAGCGGATGGCGCGGGCGACGCAGGCGGTGGGCGGCCTGAACGAGGTGCGCCAGTTCCTTTTCGCCTCCCTGCTGCTGGCCGACGAGCTGGACGAGGCCAAGCGCGGCGCGGCGCCCCGCACGGCTGCCACCCCCGCCCCCGCCGCGACGCCGGCGGCGATCGAGCCCGCCGCGCTGACCGCGCTGGAGCGCCTGGCCGACCGGCTGGAAGCGCTGGCCGGCCTGAACGACGCCGATCGCCCTTGAGCCGGGCCGGACGGACGCCTAAATAGGAAGACGGCGGGCACTGCCCGGTACGAGCCTTTGAACATCCCTGAGGCGATTCATCATCCAAGGGAGCTGTCCCTGTGAGGACCCTGGTCCAAAACACACGGCCCCCACCTGACGTTTACGGCGTCAGAGGATATTCCGGAAAACGGCCATGGTGGTCCCGCCAACCCTCCAGCCGCCTTTCCTCCTGCCGCCCACGGCCCGGCTTCGGCATGATCCGGGCGGCATGATCCCGGCCAAGGCCGACCTGCGGCGCGCGCTGCGCGGCCGGCGGCGCGACTTCGCGGCGCTGCTCGATCGCGAGGGGCGGTTGCGCGAGGCGGCCGACGCCCTCGCCGCCCAGGCCCTTCCCCATATCCGGGACGCGCGCGTCATCGCCGGCTATTGGCCGATCGGGTCGGAGGCGGACCCCCGACCCCTCCTCCACGCGCTCCACGATCGCGGCCGCGCCGTCGCCCTGCCCCGCGTCACGACCCCCGAAAGCCCGATGACCTTCCATCGCTGGCGCCCCGGCGACACGCTCGTCGCCGGCGGCCACGGCCTGCTCCAGCCCGCCGACGGCGCGCCCGCGCTCCTGCCGGACCTGATCGTCACGCCGCTGGTCGGCTTCGACCGGCGGCTGATGCGGATGGGCCAGGGCGCCGGCTATTATGACCGGCTGTTCGCGCGCTTTCCCGATATCCGCAGGATCGGCCTTGCATGGTCCGCGCAAGAAGTGGAGGAGGTGCCGGCCGATCCGTGGGACATGCCGCTCCACGCGATCGCCACCGAACGTGAATGGATCGAACCGGAGACCGCATGACCCCGAGCTGGCGCAAACCCGCAGGCATGTTCCTGATATTGGCGCTGATCGGCCTGTGGGCATTCGCCGCCGTGACGATCGTCGAGGCGCTTTCGCCGCCGGAGTGGATCGCGATGGCCCTCTATGTCGTGGCGGGGTTCGCCTGGCTATGGGCGCTGCCGATGAAGCGCCTGCTGCGCTGGATGGAACTGGGCGTCTGGAAGGATTGAAGGCGCGTGGGGAGCGCGAAGCGCGCCCTTCCCGCTGCATGGCTGCGTTGCACGCTGATGCATGGGAAGTGGCGCGAGTGACGGGGCTCGAACCCGCGACCTCCGGCGTGACAGGCCGGCGCTCTAACCAACTGAGCTACACCCGCACAAAATGCGAAGCTCGATCCTTTCGAAAACCACCCCCGTTACAGGGAATGGCGCGAGTGACGGGGCTCGAACCCGCGACCTCCGGCGTGACAGGCCGGCGCTCTAACCAACTGAGCTACACTCGCATCGAAGCGATGAGGCGCGCTCCCTAGAACCGCCCCCGATGGCTGTCAACCGCCATGGAAGGATTATTGTGGAGAACTCCGCCTCGCCTCGCGCTCGGCCTCCATCGCGGCGATCACCTCGTCATGATGGCCGTTGGTGAGCGTGCCTTCCTCGAACAGGAAGCCGGCGATGTCCGGCTTGCCCGCCGCATCCAATATCGTCTTGAGGATGATGAGCAGCGGCACCGCCAGCAGCGCGCCCGTGGTGCCCCACACCCAGCCCCAATAGCTCAGGGCGATCAGGATCAGCAGCGGATTGATCGTCAGCCGCCGCCCCACCAGCGTGGGCGTGAGCACGTTCGCCTCGATCAGGTGGATGGCGACGAAGATCGCCGCCGGCGCCAGGCCCACCCATACGTCGGGATAGGTCATCAGCCCGCCCGCCGCCAGCAGCAGCGCCGCCGCGATCGGCCCGAGATAGGGGATGTAGTTGAGCAGTGCGACGATGCCGCCCCACATCATCGGCGTTTCCATGCCGATCGCCCACAGCGCCACCGCCACCAGCGCGCCCAGCGACATGTTGATGATGGTGATCGTGCCCAGATAGGCGGAGGTGGAATCCACCATCTCCTGGATCACCCGCGCCGTCATCATCGCGTTGGAGAAGCTCGACCGGCTCTGGATGATTCGGCGGCGCATCCGCGTCCAGCCGGACAGGAAGAAGAAGACCACCAATATGCCGAAGAACATCTGGATCGCGGCATAAGGCGCGGAGGAAGCCACGATTTCCAGCAGCGAATTGGGCGTCTGCACCGCGACAGTCGCCGCCGCTGTCGGCTTGCGCGCGAAGGTGTGGACCAGATCGTCGATGAAGCGTTCGAAGCTGGCGTAAAGCTCGATTAGCGGCGAAAGGTTGGCGCGCATCTGGCCGGCGCGTTCCGGAAGGCGGGCGAACCAGTCGCTGGCCGGCACGACGATGAGGGCGACGGCGATATTGGCCGCGCCCAGGAACAGCGACATGCAGGCGAAGGCCGCGAGCGCGGACGGCACGCGCCGCCGCTCCAGCCATTCGAGCAGCGGCACCAGCGCGATCGCGACCACGAGCGCCGCCGTCACCGGAAGGAAGAATTCCGCCCCCGACCGGAGCGCGAAGGGCGTGCCGAGGAACAGGCCCGCCCCGCCCAGCAGCGTCAGCGCCGCGAGCAGCCGATCGCGGCGATAGGCCATCTCCGCATTCTCGGCCCGCGCGCTGTCCAGCGCTTCCTCGACGGCGTGATCGATCACGTCCTCGATCTCGGTGGCGAGATTGCGTTCGTCGTCTTCTTGCCGGGCCGGATACTGGTTCATCGCTCACACTTCATTAAGCTTCGCCTGCTCTACATGCATTCCGCCGTCGGCCACAACGCCGCATCGCGATTCGACGGGGGGCCGCCACCGGCCCGCCAAGCCACCCGTTTTCTCAATGGGTTCCCCGGAACGTGCATCGGGCCGTCCCGTGAGCGTAACGACTCGTCGTGCGACATTTGACTCCTCGCCCCGCCGACCCGATGTGGGTGCCGATCCGGTCGCTGCGGGGGATCGCGACTATCCTGTCCCTACCCTGCTGATCGACAAGACGTGAAAGTTTCGGCCGCGCCCAAGTGTTTGGTTTTGGGGGCACGGACGGCTTTTGCGCATTCGATAGAGCCTTGAATGTCGTTCCGCGCTTCCCGCCGCCAACTCTATATCTCCGCCACCGCCGCGATGGCGATGGCCGTTCCGGCCACCTTCGGTTTCGCTTCCGAAACCTCCCTGGCCGCCACCGTTTCCGCAGCGTTTCCCGCCATCGTCGCCGAAGAGACTGCGCCCGCGATCGTCGCGGATGCTCCGGGCGAAGCGGTCGAGGCCCCTGCGCTTTCCCTGGATATTCCGGCGCGCGACACCCGCGCTGCCACCACAGCCACGGCTTCGGCCGAACGCATCGACGATCCCGAGCTGGAATGCATGGCCAAGGTCGTCCACCACGAAGCCGCGAACCAGTCGCGCGCCGGGCAGCTCGCGGTCGCCCAGCTCATCATGAACCGCCTCGAATCGGGCCGCTTCGCCGATACCGTGTGCGGCGTGGCGCACCAGCCGGGCCAGTTCTTCAACACCAACACCTATAATCCGCGCCGCACCACCGCGCAGTGGCGCACCGCCGTCGAGGTTTCGCGCGAGGCGATGGCCGGCAAGGCCCCGGATGTGATGCCGGGCGCCCTCTTCTACCACGCCTCCTACCAGGCCCCGCCGCGCTTCTTCCGCACCCGCGAACGCGCCGGCGTGCTGGGCGACCATATCTTCTACCGCTGATCGGCCGCGGCCGGCGAAGGCACCGCCCCCGCCGGCCCGGCTTTGTTGCCACATGCCCGGCCTTGAGTTATAGGCCGTCCATCCGCCTCGGCTGCGCGTCGCCCAGACGCCGCGTCCGGGGCGATCTTCTTTTAACGCCCGGGGAGCCCGCGCCCATGTCCCGCCGCCGCCAGATCTACGAAGGCAAGGCCAAGATCCTTTACGAAGGCCCAGAGCCCGGCACGCTGATCCAGTATTTCAAGGACGACGCGACCGCCTTCAACGCGCAGAAGAAGGGCACGATCTCGGGCAAGGGCGTGCTGAACAACCGGATTTCCGAGCATGTCTTCACCCTGCTCGGCCAGATCGGCGTGCCGACGCACTTCATCCGCCGCCTCAACATGCGCGAGCAACTCATTCGCCAGGTTGAAATCGTGCCGATCGAGGTGGTCGTGCGCAACGTCGCCGCCGGATCGCTCAGCAAGCGGCTGGGCATCGAGGAAGGCACGCAGCTGCCACGCACGATCATCGAATATTATTACAAGGACGATGCGCTCGGCGATCCGCTGGTGACGGACGAGCATATCGCCTGCTTCGGCTGGGCGAGCCAGGAGGAGATGCACGACATCGCCGACCTCGCCATCCGCGTGAACGATTTCATGTCCGGCCTGTTCGCGGGCGTCGGCATCCGGCTGGTCGACTTCAAGCTCGAATTCGGCCGCATCTGGGACAATGATTACAGCCGCATCATCCTGGCGGACGAAATCAGCCCCGACGGCTGCCGCCTGTGGGACATGACCTCGGGCGAGAAGCTGGACAAGGACCGTTTCCGCCGCGACCTCGGCGGCGAGGTGGAGGCCTATCAGGAGGTCGCACGCCGCCTCGGCCTGCTGCCGGAGGGCGACACCACGGTGCTCGACCTCGAAAAGCACCGCAAGAATCGCGAGAAAAAGTGACGACTTGCCGTTGGCGCGGGGCGTCCGCGCCAACGGAAGGTTGAAAGCCAGGCCCCCCGGGCGCATAAGCCCGCCAATCCAAATCATCATCGGGCTGAATCGCATGAAGGCGCGCGTCTACGTCACCCTCAAGAACGGCGTTCTGGATCCGCAGGGCCGCGCCATCCACCATGCGCTGGAGGGCCTCGGCTTTTCCGGCGTGGAGGATGTCCGCGCCGGCAAGCTGATCGAACTTTCGCTGGCCGACGGCACCAGCGACGCGGACATCGAGGCGATGTGCCGCAAGCTGCTCGCCAACACGGTCATCGAGAATTTCCGGATCGAGCGGATCGCGGCATGAAGAGCGCCGTCATCGTCTTCCCCGGATCGAACTGCGATCGCGATCTCGCCGTCGCCATCCGGGACGTCACCGGCGAGGCGCCGGCAATGGTGTGGCACCGCGAGACGGAGCTGCCCGAGGGCGTGGGCCTGATCGGCGTTCCGGGCGGCTTCTCCTACGGCGATTACCTCCGCGCCGGCGCGATGGCCGCGCGCAGCCCGGTGATGCGCGCCGTGGCCGATGCCGCCGCCCGCGGCGTGGCTGTGCTCGGCGTGTGCAACGGCTTCCAGGTGCTGACCGAGGCGGGGCTGCTGCCCGGCGCGCTGATGCGCAACGCCGGCCTCAACTTCGTCTGCCGCGACGTGACGCTGACCGTCGGCACCAGCCAGTCGGCCTTCACCTCGCGCTACGAGGTAGGCGAGGAGATCCGCATCCCCGTCGCCCATCATGACGGCAATTACACCGCCGACGCGGAAACGCTGGACCGGCTCGAGGGCGAAGGCCGCGTCGCCTTCCGCTATGGCGAGCAGGTGAACGGCTCCGCGCGCGACATCGCCGGTATCCTCAACGATGCGGGCAACGTGCTGGGCATGATGCCGCACCCCGAACGGATGATGGAGCCGGCGCACGGCCGCACCGACGGCCGCCGCCTGTTCGAAGGCCTGGTCGCGGCCATCGCCTGATGCGGGTTTGCCCGATGCGGGGCCGGCGGTGAGCGTTTCCGGCGGCTGCCTGTGCGGCGCGGTGCGCTTCACGGCCGATGCCGCGCCGCTCGGCGCCAGGGCCTGCTGGTGCCGCCTCTGCCAGTATCTGGGGGCCGGCAGCGCCACCGTGAACGTGACCTTCCCGGCCGATGCCCTGCACGTGGAGGGCGAGGTGCGCTGGCATGAGACGCTGGCCGATTCCGGCAACCACATGCGGCGCGGCTTCTGCCCGCAATGCGGCACGCAATTGTTCAGCAAGGCGGACGAGCGGCCGCACCTCACCATCATCCGGGCCGGCGCGCTGGACGATCCCGGGCTGATCGGGCCGCAGATGACGATCTGGACATCGGCCGCGCCGCGCTGGGCGCATATCGATCCCGATCTGCCGACCGACGACGCGCAGCCACCGCCGATTGCCTGAATCGAGAAGCCTCGATCCTTGCGGGCACCGCAGCGCCGTCGTCTGATAGGAGCATGGAGAGGCGCGAGAACAGGCTGATCGCCTGCCACTGGACGATCGCCGGCAACCAGCATCCGCTGCGATCGGACGGCACCAGCCCGCATTCGCTGCCGGACAGGATCAGGGCGGCCGCAGGCGCCGGGTTCAGCGGCATCGGCTTCCTCCACAGCGACCTCGCCCGCCTGCTGGAACGATACCGCCCGGCCGAGATCGCGCGGATGCTGGGCGACCATGGGCTGACCGACATCGAGGTGGAATGCCTGGGCGACTGGTTCGCCGTAGGAGAGCGGCGCCGGCAATCCGATGCCATGCGGCACATGCTGATCGAATTCGGCGCGGCGGTGGGCGCGCGCCACCTGAAGCTGATGGGGCCGATCGGCGAGGAATGGCCGCTGGAGCATCTGGCCGAATGTTATGCGGGGGTGGCGGGCGACGCCCGGGGATCGGGCGTGAGGCCCGCGATCGAGTTGCTGCCCTTTTCCGGCATCGCCGATCCCGCCACGGGGCTGAAGGTGGTGGGCGGCGCGGATGGCGGCCTCTATCTGGACATCTGGCACGTCCGCCACGGCGGCATCGATGACGACCAGATCCGCGCCATCCCGATCGATCGGATCGTGGGGATCGAGATCAACGATGCGATCCCGAACCCGGCGCGCGACATGATGGACGCCACCATCGGGGACAGGCTGCCACCGGGGCACGGCGCGCTGGACACGGCGGGCTTCGTCCGCACGATGCGGGAGATCGGCTATGCCGGGCCGATCGGCGTGGAGATCATCGCGGACGCCCATCGCGCCCTGCCGCTGGACGAGGCCGTGCGCATTGCCTTTACGAGCGCCACGGCCTGCGCCGCCGGATCAGGAAGCGACGACGGGGAAGCAATCGAAGCCGGCGGCGGCGGCGGCGGCGCATAGCCGGATCGAATCCGCCCGGCTGCCGAGCGGGCCGACCTCCACGCGCACCAGCTTCTTCCCCGGCACGGCTTCGTAGCGCGGCTTGAAGCCGGCGACATCGGCCATCCGCGCGCTGATCTTCCGCCAGGCGCCCTGCGCCGCATCCTCGCCCGAAAAGGCGCCGAGCTGGATGCGCCACGAGGCCGACGACGCGTCCATGGCGGCAGCGCGGGAAGCGACCGCGGCCGCCTGCTTTGCGGCCGGCGATGCCGCCGCCAGCGCCGTCGGCGCGGCGCGCGCGGCCGGAGCGGCGGCCGTCCTGACGCGATCGCCGCGCTCCCACGCCGCGAGCTGGACGCGATAATCGTCATAGGCGCGGTAGAAATCGTCGAACGGCCGCTCCAGCCTGGCCAGCGCGGACATGGCGAAGGCGGGGAAGGCCCCCGTTCCCACGCCGCGCGCCTCGGTCGCGACATCGCGGGCGACGGCGCAGAAGCCGGCCTGGGCAGGCGGCTGCGCGTAGAAATTGTAGAGCTGCGTCATGTGGCGATCGAGGGCGACATTGCCGCCGGACCTGTGCCCCGCCACCTCCGCCGCATAGGCTTTCGCGAACAGGCTTTTCCGCTGCGTGAGCAACGCATTGTAATCGGCGGGGATATTGGTGCCCGAACAGCTCAGCGCGGCGACGTTGAGCGCGGAGCGGAGGTGCCAGACGGCCTCGTCCTGCCCGAGCCCGTCATTGATGGTGCGATAGCCGCCCTGCCCGTCCGCCGGCGGGACGACCAGATTGGTCGCGGCACCGGCCGGGGGCACGGGCCGGGCGGCGGACGGCTGTTCGGGCCGGGCCTGCCGTTTCGAGGCGCAACCGGCCAGAAGCGCGATCCCCGCCACCAGCGCCGCCCCGGCAAAGGCCTTTCCATCAGATCGCGCCTGCATCGCCCCCCTCCCCGCTGATATGCTTGGGAATCTGCCGCAATCGGCGCCCATGGGGAATCGCGCCCGCGCCCGCCCGTGCCGGGAGCGCGGCGGATTCCCGCCGATCGGCCGAAAGCTCAGGCGAAAGCGCGGATATAATCGCGGGCGAAGGCGTCCATCGCGCGCTTCTTCTCGTCGATCGTCGATCGCGGGCCGATGGTGAGCATGAAGGGATAGGCGACGGTGGCATCCATGCCGGCCGCGTGCAGGCGCTTCAGCTCATCGACGCTGGCCGGCCGGGTGAGCGGCAGGATGGTTTCGAACGGCTGGTCCGCCCGGCCGGCCTCCGCGCGCAGGCGCTTCAGGGTGGCGAGCAGTTCGGGCACGTCCTCCGGCGCATCGCCGCCGCCGATCCAGCCATCGCCCAGCCGCGCCGCGCGCTTCCACGCGACCTCGCCCGATCCGCCGATATAGATGGGCAGCGCATAGCCGGGCATCGGCTCCAGCCGGACCGGCCCGAAATCGTAGAATTCGCCATGATGCTCGATCGCGCCGCCGCCCCAGAGCTTGCGGGTGGCGCGGATCGCCTCGTCCAGCCGCGCGCCGCGCCGTTCGAAGGGGATGCCGGCGGCGTCGAACTCCTCCTTCATCCAGCCCGGCGCCACGCCGACGATCGCGCGGTTGCCGGAAAGCAGCGCCAGCGTGCCGGTGGCCTTGGCGGTGACGATCGGGTGCC
Source organism: Edaphosphingomonas fennica (assembly GCF_003034225.1). Lineage (GTDB taxonomy): Bacteria > Pseudomonadota > Alphaproteobacteria > Sphingomonadales > Sphingomonadaceae > Sphingomonas_E > Sphingomonas_E fennica. Next base: position 176,884 of record NZ_PHHF01000076.1, on the reverse strand, counting down.
GGGTCGCCATGGTGTAGATGGCGGCGGCGAAGCGCAGCCGGCTCGTCACCGCCGCCTGCGCCGCCATCGTCACCCAGAGATCGGGATAGGCCCAGTCGGTGGGCATCGGCGCCGCGCCGTCGGGCGACATGGGATAGCGGCTGCGGATGACATCGGGAAAACAGAAATGATCGCCGTGCATGACGCCGTCAAAGCCGACCTCCTCGGCGAAGCGGGCGCATTCGATCTGCTGATCGGTTTCGATCCAGCTCAGATTCTGCCAGAATTTCATGCTCTCAAGGCTCCCTTCCCTGCGGACGATAATGGCGCAAATCGGGAAGGAAGGCTGCCGGCTTCGCTTATGGTTTCGGGCGGAGCGTTCCGGATTTTGCTTCGATGCGGGTTAGAGCGGCCGGCTGGGAAATCCCGGAAAAACAATCCAAACAGATGCAGGTCTCGACCTATCCGCAAGCAGATCACCTCGACCATCGCAGATAAATTTCCCCTTCAGAAAATCTAATCAATTCTATTTTCGAATTGATGATCCATCGAAAATCATAATATCATCGTGGCAGCCTTTGGGGGGAGGCATTCCATGACACGCTTTTCAGCATCTTTATTGATCGCGTCATCGCTGCTGGCCGGCTGCGCAACGATCCGCACCACGCCATATCGGGAACAGACCGTGGAGGCGGGAGATGCCCTGCCGGGTTTGACCTACAGGCTGCCGATGGCGCAATACGAACTGACGATCGTGCGAACTCTTGCCGAATGCCCAGGTGGCATGATCGAAGGCAAACCGACGAGCCTCAAATTCTCCACCGATGTCGCGGCCGAGAAAAGCTATGTCCCCGGCGAGGCCTATATGCTGGACCCGCGGCTAACCGGCTTCCTCAAGACCTCCAGCCTGGAAATGAACTATTATCCCAACGGCACACTGAAATCGATCGGCGTGGCGGCGGAAGATCGCACCGGTCAGGTCGTCGAGAACGCCGCCAAGATCGCCGCCGCCGGCGTCATGCTGGCGGCGGGAGTGCCGCCAGTTGCGGTGGTAGCGGGCGCAGGTGCCGCCGCCATACCGCCGACTTCCGGCGACGCGAACGTGCTGTCCAACAAATCCAGCAATTTCAAATTGCAGCCGATTGGGCCAACGCAGGTAATCTGCACCGATGAGGCGAAGCAGAACCTGAAAACGCTCACCGATGCCGACAAGGCGATCAAGGAAGAGACGAAGGCGCTGATCGGCGCCAACAAGGCCATGGAAGAGCTGACCGAGGAACTCAGGCTCAAGCTGAAGACGCCCCGGCAAGCAAAGGGGCGGTGGCAGGCGATATTGCTGGAACAGCGCCGGGCGAATGCCGCCATCGAAGGCGCCAAGGACAGCAAGGCCAAGGCCTTGGAAGCGCTGAGCGTGAAAGAAATCGCACGCTGGCCGGAGCATTATGGCGAGGCCGGCCGCCAACAGGATTTGCCGCTGGGGAATAGCGCGCGCGAGAAACTGGAAAAGCTGGTGACCATGGGCACCGCCCAGCGTGTCGTCCCGGTGGGCGGGGTGGACATGTCCGCGCTATCCAGCGAGATACGGGCGCTTGCCGGCATGAAAGCCGTATCGCCATTCGGAAACAGCACCACCAAGGCACAATCCACGGATCTCGCCGCTGAGTTGGCGAGCGCCGCCAGGCAATCCACGCCCACGGTCCCGGCCGAATGCCTCGGCAGCAGCACGCTGAAAGCCTGCCTGGAACATCACCTCGAGCTGCACCTGGCCGTCCGCACCGAATGGCCCCTTGCCAAGGACTGCGCGGCAGGAGCCCCCAACGATGCGGAGTGCCTGCACAAACGCCTGACCGACGAAGCGGTCGACGATCTTGATAAGGCCTATCGCATCCGGCACGCCCGCGACACGGCATATGACGAAGGCGTCTTCATTCGCGAGCCCGCGCAGGGGAAGCTGCTCGTCTGCCGCAAGGCACTCGCCACGGACGTCGGCTGCGCCCTCGAAGATGATCTGGCCGAAGTGGAGGCAGCCAATTTCCCGCAGCTCGGCCAGTTGCGCTTCCTGAAGTTCAAGGTCCCCATGTTCCAGGCCAAGGATCTGGGCGTGTTCCTGAGCGCGGACGGACGGCTCGAACGTTATTATCTGAAATCGACCAAGGCCGCACTTGAGACCGCAACAGCCTCGGCCGCCAACGCGGCGACGACCATGGCCGATGCCATGGAAAAACGTGAAACGGAACGCCGATCCGACCTGGAATATGCGCAGAGCGAAAAGAGCAAGGCGCTGACCGCGCAGATCGCGGAGCTGGAAAATGCCGAAAAGCTGCGGAAACTCCAGCAGCCGCCCTCAAGCGATCCTTTGAAGCCACTGCGCGAAGCCGCCGCGGAAAATGAGGCGCATATAGCGCAGCTCCAATCGCAGCTTGCGCGGGAACAACTGGAAGCCGCGCTCAATAGCGGAGACGATGCGGCGGCGCGTGCCTTGCTCGCTATCCTGAAGGAGCAGTAGTCCGAAACCGGGGTAGCCCTGGAAAAGGGCTACCCCGGGCGATCGTCAGGCCGCTTCCAGTTCCCGGATCAGCGCCAGCACCTGATCGGCATAGCTGGGCGGGCAGATCAGGAGATCGGGGAGGTAGACATCCGCCTGGTTGTAGACGAGCGGGCTGCCGTCGATGCGGCTGACGTGGAGGCCCGCCGCCTGCGCCACCGCGACGGGGGCGCAGCTGTCCCATTCATATTGGCCGCCGGAGTGGAGGTAGATCTCCGCCTCGCCGCGCACCACCGCCATCGCCTTGGCGCCGGCCGAACCCATCGGCACCAGCTCCGCGCCCAGCTTCTCGGCGACCGCCACCGCTTCCCGCGCGGGGCGGGTGCGGCTGACGAGCATGCGCGGCTTGCCCCTACCGACGAGCGCGCCGAAGCTGCGTTCGGTGCAGAGCGTGAGCGGGATGCCGGGCAGCGCCACCGCGCCGACCGTGGCCCGGCCGTTGACCGCGAGCGCGACATGGACCGCCCAGTCGGTGCGTTCCTCGCCATATTCGCGGGTGCCGTCGAGGGGATCGACGATCCACACACGCTCGCGCTTCAGGCGCTCGGGGTTGTCCTTCTCCTCCTCCGACAGCACGGCGTCGTCGGGGCGCTGCTGCTTCAGCGCCTCCATGATGAAGGCGTTGGCGACGCGATCGCCCGCCTTGCCCAGCGCCTTGCCTTCGAACAGCCCCGATTTCTGGAGGGTGACGAGGATGTGGCCGGCGGTTTCCGCGATGCGGCGAGCGAGATCGACGTCCGATCCGATGATGCCTTCGAACAGCGTGCTCATTTCAGCAGCTCCTCGACGATCAGGTCGGCGGCTTCCTCGGGCGTCATCTTCGTCGTGTCGATGCGGACCTCGGGATTGGCCGGTGCCTCATAGGGGCTGTCGATGCCGGTGAAGTTGGCGAGCTGGCCGGAGCGCGCCTTCTTGTAGAGGCCCTTCACGTCGCGCGCCTCGGCATCGGCCAGCGGCGTATCGATATGCACCTCGAAGAATTCGCCCGGCGCCATCATGTCGCGCACCATCTGCCGTTCCTGGCGGAAAGGCGAGATGAAGGCGGTGATGACGATCAGGCCCGCATCGGTCATCAGCTTCGCCACCTCGCCGACACGGCGGATATTCTCCACGCGATCGGCATCGGTGAAGCCGAGATCCTTGTTCAGGCCGTGGCGGACATTGTCGCCGTCGAGCAGGAAGGTGTGCCGGTTCATCCGGTGCAGCTTCTTTTCCACCAGGTTGGCGATGGTGGACTTGCCCGCGCCCGAAAGCCCCGTGAACCACAGCACCGCCGGCTTCTGGTTCTTGAGGTTGGCATGCGCCTCGCGGCTGATGTCCAGCGCCTGCCAGTGGACATTCTGCGCGCGCCGGAGCGAGAAGTGCAGCATGCCGGCCGCCACGGTGGCGTTGGTGAGCTTGTCGATCAGGATGAAGCCGCCCAGATCGCGGTTCGCCTCATAGGGTTCGAACACCAGCGGCCGATCGGTCGACAGGTTGGCGACGCCGATGGCGTTCAGATCCAGCGTCTTGGCCGCCAGATGCTCCATCGTGTTGACGTTGACCTGATATTTGGGCGCCTGGATGCTGGCCGTCACCGTCTGGGTGCCGAGCTTCAGCCAATAGGGACGGCCGGGGAGCATCTCCTCATCCGCCATCCAGACGATCGTCGCCTCGAACTGGTCGGCCGCCTGGGGCGGCGTATCGGCGACGGACAGCACGTCCCCGCGCGAGCAATCCACCTCGTCGGCCAGCGTGATGGTGACGGACTGGCCGGCCACCGCCTCGTCGAGATCGCCGTCCATGGTGACGATGCGGGCGACGGTGGAGGTCTTGCCCGAAGGCAGGACGCGCACCGCATCGCCCGGCCGCACCGTGCCGGTGGCGACAAGCCCCGAGAATCCGCGGAAATCCAGGTTCGGGCGGTTCACCCACTGCACCGGCATGCGGAACGGCTTGGCCTGATCGGTGGTGACGTCCAGCTCCACCGTCTCGAGATGCTCGATCAGCGCGGGGCCTTGATACCAGGGCGTGTTGGGCGACGGGCCGGTGATGTTGTCGCCCTTGAAGCCGGAAATCGGCATCGCCACGAAATCGCCGATCCCGATCGAGGTGGCGAAAACGCGATAATCCTCGACGATCGCCTCATATTGTTCCTGATCGTAATCGATCAGGTCCATCTTGTTCACCGCCAGCACGATATTCTTGATGCCGATCAGGTGGGCGAGGTAGCTGTGCCGCCGCGTCTGGGTGAGCACGCCCTTGCGCGCGTCGATCAGGATCACGGCGAGATCGGCGGTGGACGCGCCCGTCACCATGTTGCGGGTATATTGTTCATGCCCCGGCGTGTCGGCGACGATGAACTTGCGCTTTTCCGTCGAGAAGAAGCGGTAGGCGACGTCGATGGTGATGCCCTGCTCGCGCTCGGCGGCGAGGCCGTCGACCAGCAGGGCGAAATCGATATTCTGCCCCTGCGTGCCGACGCGCTTGGAATCCGCCTCCAGCGCGGCGAGCTGATCCTCGAAGATCATCTTGGAATCATAGAGCAGCCGGCCGATCAGCGTGGACTTGCCGTCATCCACCGAACCGCAGGTGATGAAGCGCAGCAGCGACTTGTGCTGGTGCTGCTTCAGATAGGCGTCGATATCCTCGGCGATGAGGTCCTGCGCCTTGTAGGAGCTTTCATTGGTCGTCATGGTTCAATCCCGTCATCCCAGCGCGGGCTGGGATCTCTTGCGGTTGAGAGCATGCTCTCGGGGAGGGAGATCCTGACCTTCGTCAGGATGACGCACGGCCGCCGCCGTCCGTCAGAAATATCCCTCCTGCTTCTTCTTCTCCATGCTGGCGGCCTGATCGTGGTCGATCGCGCGGCCCTGGCGTTCGGACGTGGTGGTGAGGAGCATCTCCTGGATCACCTCCGGCAGCGTCTTCGCCTCGCTCTCCACGGCGCCGGTCAGCGGGTAGCAGCCGAGCGTGCGGAAGCGGATCGACTTCATCTCCGGCACCTCGCCGGGGCGCAGCGGGAAGCGATCGTCGTCCACCATCAGGGTCAGCCCGTCGCGCACCACCGTGGGGCGCGGGGCGGAGAAATAGAGGGGAACGATCGGGATGTTCTCCAGGTGGATATATTGCCAGATATCCAGCTCGGTCCAGTTGGAGATGGGGAAGACGCGGATGCTCTCCCCCTTCGCCTTGCGCGCATTGTAGAGGCGCCACAGCTCCGGCCGCTGGTTCTTCGGGTCCCACCGGTGATTGGCCGAGCGGAAGGAGAAGATGCGTTCCTTGGCGCGGCTCTTCTCCTCGTCGCGGCGCGCGCCGCCGAAGGCCGCGTCGAAGCCGTATTTGTCGAGCGCCTGCTTCAGCCCTTCCGTCTTCCACATGTCGGTGTGGAGCGATCCGTGATCGAACGGGTTGATGCCGCGTTCCATGGCTTCGGGGTTGTGATAGACCAGCAGCTCCATGCCGCTTTCCTTCGCCATCCGGTCGCGAAGCTCATACATCGCCCTGAACTTCCACGTCGTATCGACATGGAGCAGCGGAAAGGGCGGCGGCGAGGGATAGAAGGCCTTGCGCGCCAGATGCAGCATGACCGCCGAATCCTTGCCGACCGAATAGAGCATCACCGGCCGTTCGACCTCGGACACCACCTCGCGCAGGATATGGATGCTTTCCGCCTCGAGACGCTGGAGATGCGTCAGGTTCACGCCGGCGGGCGCGCTGGGATTATCGCTCACTCTCTCTCGCTCTTTTTCTGTCTTCAGCGGCGGGCGCCGGCCCACCGATCCCTGCCGTTCAAGCTAGGTGGAGCGACAGGAAGGCGGCAAGGCCGGCGACTTCATCCTGAATGACGTGCCTTTCGCCCCGGCGCCATAAAGCGATTCTTGGGGCGGATGCGGGCTTTTCCATCAGCCGCCCACCGGACAATCTGGCCACGGACAAAGGAGAGGCACGGATGGACGCGATCGAGAGGCTGCTGGCCATCGAGGAGATAAAGACGCTGAAGGCGCGATATTTCCGCTGCATGGACCTGAAGGACTGGAGCGGCCTGCGCGCCGTGTTCACGGACGACCTGCACGCGGATTTCCGCGAGGGCACCGATCCGCCCAACCCGCAGGCCCTGATCGCGGGCGCGGACGCCTATATCGCGATGCTGGCGCCGATCCTGGCCAACATCACCACCGTGCACCACGGCCACATGCCCGAAATCGCCTTCACATCGCCGAAGCTGGCCACCGGTATCTGGGCGATGGAGGACAAATTATGGGTGGGGCCGGGCGCGACCGTGCCCTACACCTTCCTGCACGGATACGGCCATTATCACGAGACCTACCGGCACGAGGCGGACGGCTGGCGGATCGCCAGCGTGCGGCTGACGCGGCTCAGGATCGATATCTCCTGAGGCATGGGGCCGGAGGGCCCGGAGGAGCCGGCCCACGCCGCCCCGGACCCCGCCGGGGTGGCGGTGGAGCCGGCGGCTATTCCGCCGCCTGCTGCTGCTCGCGCTGCTCCAGCTCGCGCTTCGCCCAATAGGCGTTCACATGATTCCAGGCTTCGTCCGCCGTTTCCACGAAGCGGAACAGCTTGAGATCGTTGGGCGAAACCACGCCTTCCTCGACCAGCGCCTCGAAATCGATCACGCGATCCCAGAATTCGCGGCCGAAGAACAGGATCGGCAGTGGCTTCATCTTGCCGGTCTGGATCAGGGTGAGCAGCTCGAACGTCTCGTCGAAGGTGCCGAAGCCGCCGGGGAACACCGCCACCGCGCGCGCATGGAGCAGGAAATGCATCTTGCGCAGCGCGAAATAGTGGAACTGGAAGCTCAATGACGGCGTGACATATTCGTTGGGCGCCTGCTCATGCGGCAGCACGATGTTGAGCCCGATCGAATCCGCGCCGACATCGGCGGCGCCGCGATTGGCGGCTTCCATGATCGAGGGGCCGCCGCCCGAGCAGACGACGAACTGCCGCCGCCCTTCCGCGTCGAGCGGGGACTGGCTGGCGAGCGCGGCGAGCTTGCGCGCCTCGTCATAATAATGCGCCTTGGCCTTCAGCCGTTCGGCGATGCGGCGCTGCGTATCGGTGACGGCGGCATCGACCAGCATGTCGGCCTTGGCCGGCTCCGGTATGCGGGCCGATCCATACATCACGAAGGTGGAACCGATATTCGCCTCGTTCAGCAGAAGCTGCGGCTTCATCAGCTCGAGCTGGAAGCGCACCGGGCGCAGATCGTCCCGCAGCAGGAAATCCATGTCCTGGAAGGCGAGCCGGTAGGCGGGATCGGTGGTCTGGGGCGCCGGCGTCACATGCCGCGCGGAAGCGGCGTCGTCCTTCGCGGGCGGGAAGACGCGCTTGGGAATCTCTCGGTTACTCATGGAAAGCAAATTAGCCTTGTTCTGTTATCGATTTGGTGCGTTCCGGCACCTTATCGAAATGGGGCCTTTCGGCTCACTTACAATATGGCCCGTCGGCGCCCATGTCGAAGTGGAAATGGTTGTAGTGGGCGGCATCGCCGTCCGGGCCGATGACGATCGCGAAGCGCCGGCAGGCCGCCTTGTGGACCGCGCGCAGGAAGTTGCGGACGTTGGCGTCCGGCCCGCGCCACCCCTTCTCCACCGTGATCCGCCGGCCATCGGCAAGCTGGAAGGCGGCGATATCGACGGCGTTGGCGCGGCCATGCTCCGAAAGCTTGGCGCCCGCCACGCCGTTGCGCGGGCGGCAATTATAGGTGCCGAAACTCTCGATCTTCACCACCCGGCTGTCCAGCCAGGCCATGGCGGCATTCTGCACCGCCTCGTTCGTCCAGGCGGACAGCCGTTCCGCCGTGCGGCATTTCATCGCGCCGAGATTGGTGACGGGGATGCCGATGGCGACGAGCTGCACCGCGCCCGTGGCCGAGCAGCCATTGCCGAACCAGCGATCCGGCAGCACGTTGAACTGGGCGCCATATTTGCCGAGATCGGCTAGGCACTGCTTCAGCTCGCGCGGATCATCCGCCTTGGCCACGGGCGGCGGGCGATGCGCGGGCGGACGGCGGGGCTTTTCCCGCGACGGGCCGACGCAGGCGGCAAGCGCCAGCATCGCCAACAGCCATGCCCCCCGAATACGCATCATGGGAATCTGTGCGTTTTCAAGCCGGTCCGGTCAATCCCGCGTGAGTCGAAGCGAGGCAAAGCGGCGTTGCGCCGTTTGCCTGCCGCCGCTTGCCCTGGCGGATCCGGCCATATTTGCGCCCAGAACCGCAAATAACGTCATGCCGAATATCGGGAGGCGGCATGTTATCGATCGCGATCGCCCTGCAAGCCGCCAATATAGCCCCGCCGATAGACTTCGATCTCGGCAAGATGAAGCCGCCGGAAACCGATTGCCGGGCCGATGCCGCCGGATCGGGCCGCGACATCATCGTCTGCGCCAGCCGCAACAAGCAGGAATATAGCCGCGTCACCGCGGAAGAAGCGCCGCCCGAAGGCATGCCGAAGGCGGAGTTCGGCCTGTTCGGCAAGGTTCGCGGCAAGGTGAATACCGAACAGGTCGGCGTCGGCGGATTTCCGAGCAACCGCGCCAAGGTGACGATTACGGTTCCGTTCTGATCCGCTCCCTGCCCGTCTAAGCATCCGGCATCGGATCATTTTCCATCTGGTCAAGAACGGGGCGTCGTGCGAGCCAGCCCCTCGGGGAATATTCGGGGGGAATTTGACGATGAGAATCAAGATGCTGGCGGCCGCCATCCTGCTGGCCGGCGTTCCGGCGCAGATATTGGCCAGCCCCGCGGCGAACACCACCGCCACGGCGGAGCTTACGGCCGAGCAGAAGGCCTATGTCGCGCGAATGAAGGCATTGCTGGACAGCCTGCATCCCAGGACCGGGGACGTGCCGATCGGAAACGCCAACGCCACGCTCCACCTGGGCGAGGATTATTATTTCCTGCCGGCCGAGGAGGCGAAGAAGGTGCTCGTCGAAGGCTGGGGCAATCCGCCGGATGCGGTGGGCGGGGTGCTGGGCCTCGTCTTTCCCAAGGGCAAGACCTTCCTCGACGATAGCTGGGGGGCGGTCGTCACCTACGAAGCCACCGGCTATGTGAGCGACAGGGACGCGAAGACGGAGGATTACGACGCCCTCCTCCGCGACATCCAGGAAAGCGAGAAAGCGGATAATGAGGAGCGGACCAAGGCCGGCTATGCCGCGCGCCACCTCGTCGGCTGGGCGCAGCAGCCATCCTATGATCCGGCCGATCATTCGCTGATCTGGGCCCGCGACATCCGCTTTTCGGGAAGCGACGTCGATGCGCTCAACTATGACGTGCGGCTGCTCGGCCGCCATGGCGTGCTGAGCCTCAACATGGTGGCGAGCATGCCGCAGCTTGCCGAGGTGCGCACGGCGGCGGCGGCCTTCGGGAAAGCGGCGAGCTTCGATGTCGGATCGCGCTATGCCGATTATGATTCGAGCAAGGACAAGACCGCCGAGTTCGGCCTCGCCGGGCTGGTCGCGGCCGGCGCCGGCGTCGCGGCCGCGAAGAAAGTGGGGCTGCTGGGCGCCATCCTGCTTTTCGGCAAGAAATTCCTGGCCATCTTCATCGCCGCGATCGCCGGCGGCCTTGCCTGGGTGCGCCGCAAATTCTCGCGCAGCGGGGAGGAAGGCTGACGGGCAGGTCGCGCTGCGTCAGCCCTTCCGGCTGCGGGGTTGATCCGCGAAGCGAGTGGCGGGCAGCCGAGGCACGCCCGCCACCGATCCCCGCTCCATCCCCGTTCAGGCGAAGGCGGCTTGCCCGCGTCGGCGGCGCATCGCAGCGCCGACCAAGCCGAAGCCCGTGATCAGCATCGCCCAGGTCGAAGGCTCCGGCACCAACGGTTCGTTCAGCGGCAAGGCCGTCGGCGTGACGCGAACCTGGCGAACGTCGTTTATATTGTCCGCCGTCGTGATCACCACCTTGCTGATCAACGAGCCGTCGGTCCCCTGAGCGGAAAACCAATCCGCGCCGTTGCTCAGCGTGAAACCGGAGAGCGTCGTCGCAACACCGAACTGATCGTAGAAATCGATCGTTGCCGTGGTGTGATAGTTGCCGTTCGGGTCCGTAAGCCTGAATTCCACCTCGCTCATCGCAAGCGCGGGATTGGTGAGGTAGAAGGTGAGCGTGGTCAGGTTGCTGTCGGTGCCGGTGATGCGCGCCTGCCCGCTAGATGGCGTATAGAGCAGCTCGTTCGATTCGAACGTCACCAGCGTGCCGTGATTGGTTTCCGCCTGCAGCGGATTGGCGGGATTCGGATAGCCGTCGTTGAACTGGACGTTGTCCGACGGCGAAACGGCGCCCGGCGAGGTGTAGATCACGATCGCGGCCGAGGCCGGAACGGCAGCCAGAGCGGCCCCCATCACCGCCGCCGAAAGTGCGGCGACACCCCAAAGCTTCCGCATGTTCACCTCTCCCAATGCTACGATTGACGAAGCACCAAGCAAGGCCCGGGCCAAAGCCTTATCGTTATGATTTCGTAACGAATGCAGTTGCGAGCCCTTCGCACGTGCAAAATTTTCCGACACGAAGGGCGATTGACTCCCCTCGCCCAATCTCTAGAAGCGCCGGCGGGCCACGCCGTCCCAACGCGGCGCGCGCTCTCTGTGAGGAGAGACTACATGACTGACGTTGCTCGCCCCGGCACCAAGCCGGCGCGCCCCCATTTTTCGTCCGGTCCCTGCGCCAAGCCTCCGGGCTGGGCCGCCGACCATCTCGCCACCGGATCGCTGGGCCGCTCGCACCGCTCCAAGCTGGGCAAGAGCCGCCTCGTCCACGCGATCGAGCTGACGCGCGAGATACTGGGCGTTCCCGCCACCCACCGCATCGCCATCGTTCCCGGATCGGACACCGGCGCCGTCGAGATGGCGCTCTGGTCGCTGCTGGGCGCGCGCAAGGCCACGATGGTCGCCTGGGAAAGCTTCGGCGAAGGCTGGGTCACCGATGTCGTCAAGCAGCTGAAGATCGACGCGGACGTGGTGAAGGCGCCCTATGGCGAGCTGCCGGACCTCCACGCGCTCGACCAGTCGACCGATATCGTCTTCACCTGGAACGGCACCACATCCGGCGTGCGCGTGCCGAACGGCGACTGGATCAGGGACGACCGCGAGGGTCTGACCATCGCGGACGCCACCTCCGCCTGCTTCGCCATGGACCTGCCGTGGGACAAGCTGGATGTCGTCACCTTCTCCTGGCAGAAGGTGCTGGGCGGCGAAGGCGCGCACGGCATCCTGATCCTCGGCCCCCGCGCCGTGGAACGGCTGGAAAGCTACACGCCGGCCTGGCCGCTGCCCAAGATCTTCCGCATGACGAAAAGCGGCAAGCTGATCGAGGGCATCTTCAAGGGCGAGACGATCAACACGCCCTCGATGCTCGCGGTCGAGGATTATATCTGGTCGCTGGAATGGGCGAAGTCGATCGGCGGGCTGACCGCGCTGATCAAGCGCGCCGACGCCAATGCCGCGGCGCTCGACGCCTGGGTGCAAAAGACGCCGTGGATCGACCATCTGGCCGTGGACGCGGCCTCGCGCTCCAACACCTCCGTCTGCCTGAAGTTCGCGGACGATGCGGTGACGGGCCTGGACGACGAGGGCAAGCTGGCGCTCGTCAAGAAGATCGCCTCGCTGCTCGAGAATGAGGACGCGGCCTACGACATCGCCGGCTATCGCGACGCCCCGCCAGGCCTGCGCGTGTGGTGCGGCGCGACCGTCGAGACCGCCGATATCGAGGCCCTCGGCCCCTGGCTCGACTGGGCCTGGTCGCAGGCGCGCGGCTGACCCCTCCCTTATTCAAGACGTCATCCCGGCGAAAGCCGGGGTCTCGTGAGGGCATTCCCCGCCGACCGAGATCCTGACCTTCGTCAGGATGACGAAAATCCAAGGATTTTCACCATGCCCAAGGTTCTGATTTCCGACAAGATGGACCCGCTTGCCGCCCAGATCTTCCGCAATCGCGGGGTCGAGGTGGACGAGATCACCGGCAAGACCAAGGAAGAGCTGATCGCCATCATCGGCGAGTATGACGGCCTGGCCATCCGTTCCGCCACCAAGGTGACGAAGGAGGTGCTGGAAGCCGCCACCAACCTGAAGGTGGTCGGCCGCGCCGGCATCGGCGTCGACAATGTCGATATTCCCGCCGCCTCCGCCAAGGGCGTGGTGGTGATGAACACGCCGTTCGGCAACTCGATCACCACCGCCGAACATGCCATCGCGCTGATGTTCGCGCTCGCCCGCGATCTGCCGGAGGCCGATCGGTCCACACAGGCCGGCAAGTGGGAGAAGAACCGCTTCATGGGCGTCGAGGTGACGGGCAAGACGCTCGGCCTGATCGGCGCCGGCAATATCGGATCGATCGTCGCGGACCGCGCGCTGGGCCTGAAGATGAAGGTCGTCGCCTACGATCCCTTCCTCACGCCCGAGCGCGCCGTGGACATGGGCGTGGAGAAGGTGACGCTGGACGAGCTTCTCTCCCGCGCGGACTTCATCACCCTCCACACGCCGCTCACCGACAGCACCCGCAACATCCTTTCGGCCGAGAATATCGCCAAGACCAAGAAAGGCGTGCGCATCATCAACTGCGCGCGCGGCGGCCTGGTGGACGAGGAGGCGCTGAAGGCGGCGCTGGACAGCGGCCATGTCGCGGGCGCGGCACTGGACGTGTTCGTGACCGAACCGGCCAAGGAAAGCCCGCTGTTCGGCACGCCGGGCTTCATCTCCACCCCGCACCTCGGCGCCTCGACCAACGAGGCGCAGGTGAACGTGGCGATCCAGGTGGCCGAGCAGATGGCCGATTTCCTGATCTCCGGCGGCGTCACCAACGCGCTCAACATGCCGAGCCTGTCGGCCGAGGAAGCGCCGAAGCTGAAGCCCTACATGGCGCTGGCCGAGCGGCTGGGCGCGCTGGTCGGCCAGCTTGAGGGCGATGCGATCAAGTCCGTCGCCATCGAGGTCGAGGGCGCTGCCGCCGAACTGAATCAGAAGCCGATCACCGGCGCCGTGCTGAAGGGCCTGATGGGTGTCTATTCCGACACGGTGAACATGGTGAACGCCCCCTTCCTGGCGCGCGAGCGCGGGCTGGACGTGCGCGAGGTGCGCCACGACCGCGAGGGCGATTACCACACGCTGATCCGCGTTTCGGTGACGACCGCCAATGGCGAGAAATCGGTGGCGGGCACCCTGTTCGCCAATTCCGAGCCGCGCCTGGTCGAAATCTTCGGCGTGAAGGTGGAGGCCGACCTCGCCGGCACGATGCTCTATGTCGTGAACGAGGACGCCCCCGGCTTCATCGGCCGGCTGGGTTCCAAGCTGGGCGAGGCGGGCGTCAACATCGGCACCTTCCACCTCGGCCGCCGTTCGGCCGGCGGCGAGGCGGTGCTGCTCCTCTCGCTCGACACGCCCGCCGGCGAGCCGGTGATGTGGGACATCTGCCGCCTGCCCGGCGTCAAGACAGTGAAATCGCTGCGGTTTTGATAGAGAAGCCCTCCCCCCTCGGGGGGGAGGGTTTGGGTGGGGGGGACCGTGCGGACGGACGAAACGCTGAAGGCGCGTGCCCGCGAGATGCGGGCGAACCCCACCCCCGCCGAGCGTAAATTGTGGCTGCTTCTCAAGGGCAAGCGCTTCGAAGGCGTAAAATTCACCCGCCAGGCGATCATTGGCCGCTACATCGCAGACTTTGCCGCTCCTTCGGCAAATCTCGCTATCGAAATTGATGGGGATACACATGGCGGCCAAGTCGAGTATGACGCCGCGCGAACGAGCTTCATCGAACGGCAGGGATATCGGGTGATCCGCTTCACCAATTCGGAAGTCCTTGGGGACATCGACGGCGTGCTGGCCGCCATCGCCGATGCGCTTGCCGCACCGTCGCCCCCCCCACCCCATCCCTCCCCCCGAGGGGGGAGGGGGAATTGGGCATGACCAACACACCCGGCCTTTTGCCCGTTGGGCTTCGCGATCGGCTGCCGCCGCAGGCGGAGGCGGCGTCGCGGTTGCTGCATCGGGTGATCGTGGCGATCGGGCGCAACGGATATGAGCGCGTGGCGCCGCCGCTGGCCGAGTTCGAGGACGAGCTGGTCGGCCGGCTGAAATCGGCGCGCGCGCAGGATCTGCTGCGCGTCGTCGATCCCATATCGCAGCGGACGCTGGCGCTGCGGCCCGACATCACCGCGCAGGCCGGCCGCATCGCCGCCACGCGCATGGCCCACCGGCCCCGGCCGCTGCGGCTGGCCTATGGCGGGCCGATCCTGAAGCTGAAGACCACCCAGCTCCGCCCCGAGCGGGAACTGATCCAGACCGGCGCCGAGCTGATCGGCAGCGATTCGGTGACGGCGGCGATCGAGGTGCTGGGCGTCGCGATCGAGGCGCTGGAAACGGCGGGCGTGACCGGCATCACCGTGGATCTGACCCTGCCCGACCTGATCGAGACCCTGGCCGCCGGGCCGATGCCGCTCACCCCCGCCCGGCTGGAACGGGTGCGCGAGCGGCTGGACGCGAAGGATGTGGGCGCGCTCGCGGCGCTCGACGGGCAGGATTATCTGCCGCTGGTCGCCGCCGCCGGGCCCATCGACCGCGCCGTCGCGCGGCTGCGGCTGCTGGACGGCGTGGCGCCGCTGGCCGAGCGGCTGGACGCGGTGGAGCGGATCGCCGCCGCCTTCGCCGGCCGCGTCGGGCTGACGCTGGACCCGACCGAGCGGCACGGCTTCGAATATCAGAGCTGGATCGGCTTTTCGCTGTTCGCCGATGGCCTTTCGGGCGAGATCGGGCGCGGCGGCAGCTACACCATCCTCCACGCCGACGGCCGCGAGGAGCCGGCGATGGGCTTTTCGCTCTATATCGATCCGCTGGTGGACGCCGGGCTGGGACAGGAGCCGAGCCGCCGCGTGTTCGTGCCGGCGGGAAGCGATCCGGCGGCAGCGGCCGCGCTGCGCGCCGAGGGCTGGACCACCATCGCGGCGCTGGGCGAGAGCGACGATCCCGCCGCCGCCAATTGCGCGTTCATCCTGCGGGGCACGACGCCCGAACCACTGCAACCGTCATCCTGACCTTGTTTCAGGGACCATTTCGGCGCTAGGCGCTGCCTGACGCGATGGATGCCGAAGCATGTTCGGCATGACGCTTTAGAAAGAAGAGTAGCATGGCCAACGTCACCGTCATCGGCGCCCAGTGGGGCGATGAAGGCAAGGGCAAGATCGTCGACTGGCTGGCGGAGCGCGCGGATTGCGTCGTCCGGTTCCAGGGCGGGCACAATGCCGGGCATACGCTGGTGGTGGGCGAGAAGGTCTACAAGCTCTCCCTGCTGCCGTCCGGCATCGTGCGCGGCACGCTTTCGGTGATCGGCAACGGCGTGGTGCTGGACCCGTGGCACTTCCGCGACGAGGTGGCCAAGCTGGCCGGACAGGGCGTGGAGATGACGCCCGACAACCTCCAGATCGCCGAAACCTGCCCGCTGATCCTGCCCTTCCACCGCGACCTGGACGGCCTGCGCGAGGATGCGAGCGGCGCGGGCAAGATCGGCACCACCCGGCGCGGCATCGGCCCGGCCTATGAGGACAAGGTGGGCCGCCGCGCGATCCGGGTGTGCGACCTCGCCCATCTCGACGATCTCGACCTGCAGCTCGACCGCGTCTGCGCCCACCATGACGCGCTGCGCGCCGGCTTCGGCGAGCCGCCGATCGACCGCGCCGCGCTGATGGCCGAGCTGGCCGAGATCGCCGGCTTCATCCTGCCTTATGCCAAGCCCGTGTGGCGCACGCTGGACGAAGCCCGCAAGCGCGGCGACCGCATCCTCTTCGAAGGCGCGCAGGGCGTGCTGCTGGACGTCGACCACGGCACCTATCCGTTCGTCACCTCCTCCAACACCATCGCCGGCACGGCCGCCGGCGGTTCCGGCCTCGGGCCTTCGGCGGCGGGCTTCGTGCTCGGCATCGTCAAGGCCTATACGACGCGCGTCGGTTCCGGCCCCTTCCCCACCGAGCTGACCGACGAGACCGGCCAGCGGCTGGGCGAGCGCGGCCATGAATTCGGCACCGTCACCGGCCGCAAGCGCCGCTGCGGCTGGTTCGATGCGGTGCTGGTGCGCCAGTCGGCCGCCGTGTCGGGCATCACCGGCATCGCGCTGACCAAGCTGGACGTGCTGGACGGGTTCGAGGAGCTGAAGATCTGCACCGGCTACATGCTGGACGGCCGGCATTACGACTATCTGCCGCCGCATCCGCAGGATCAGGCCCGCGTCGAGCCGGTCTATGAAGTGTTCGAAGGCTGGAGCCAGTCCACCGCGGGCGCGCGGAGCTGGGCCGACCTGCCGGCGCAGGCGATCAAATATATCCGCCGGGTGGAGGAGCTGATCCAGTGCCCGGTGGCGCTGGTTTCCACCAGCCCCGAGCGCGACGACACCATCCTGGTGCGCGATCCGTTCCAGGATTGAGGGGCGGGCTGGCCCGTCAAATCAGAACTCGTCACCCTGACGAAAGCCAGGGCGCGTCGGCGCCGGGCTCGCTTCTGGCTGCCAATGCTGCGGCCAATGGATGCTGGCTTTCGTCAGCATGACAATAGCGGCCTGGTTGCGGGGTCAGCGGCTTCCGAGCATCTCGTCACCCTGACGAAAATCGGGGTCCATCGACGTCCGGCCTGCATCCGCAGGACCGGCGCTGCGGCCAATGGATGCAGGCTTTCGTCGGCATGGCGGCAGGTGGCGGCTGGCTATTCCGCCTTTTCCTGCCCCTTGAACCGCGCCGTCTGAAGCGCCTTCCAGCGGGCATGGAGCCAGGCGCGCGGCGCGGCGATGCCGATCGCCTCGGTGGTTTCCTCCCACGCTTCCGTCGCCGCCACGATCCGCGCGCTCAGCGGCGTGGGCGCCAGCTCGACCGCCCAGCCGTTGATCGCGGTGGCGTTGAACAGGCCGAGGAACAGCGTGGCGACGGCGATGGCGATCGTCGCCCAGCGCAGCGGCCGGCCGTGGAAATCCGGGCCGCCGGGCAGATCG
Source organism: Edaphosphingomonas fennica (assembly GCF_003034225.1). Lineage (GTDB taxonomy): Bacteria > Pseudomonadota > Alphaproteobacteria > Sphingomonadales > Sphingomonadaceae > Sphingomonas_E > Sphingomonas_E fennica. The sequence continues at coordinate 159,401 of NZ_PHHF01000076.1, read as the reverse complement.
ACCGGGGATGGATGATGGTCTTCGCTCATGCCCTCGCCTCCCCGGCCCTAGAATTGGTAATAGATGAAGGGCGCGACCCCTTCGAACCGCATCGCATCGATCAGCAGGATCACCACGCCGGTGGCAAGCCCCAGCCAGATGGCGGGAACGCCCCGGAGGCGGAGCGCGATCCCCTGTGCCAGCGTCGGCGGGGTGAAGTGGATCGCCATGCCGAACAGGATGAGGCCGATGGCCAGCGGCGTCGCGATCGTCGATCCCCAGTCGCCCCGGCCGATGCCGTCCAGGAAGGCGATCGCGCCGTCGAACGTATCGGCGCGGAAGAATATCCAGCCGAGCGTGACGATATGGAAGGTGGCGACGATCGCCAGCGCCGCCGGCAGATGCGGCCAGCCCGCCGGCCGCAGCTTGCGCCACAGCGTTTCCAGCACCTGGACGATGCCGTGGAGGCCGCCCCAGATCAGGAAGGTCCATTTCGCGCCGTGCCACAGGCCGCCCAGCAGCATCGTTATCATGATGTTGCGGCAGGCCCTGGCCAGCCCGCCCCGGCTGCCGCCGAGCGAGATATAGAGATAGTCGCGCAGCCAGCTCGACAGGCTGATGTGCCAGCGGCGCCAGAAATCCTGGAGCGATCTCGCGCGATAAGGCTGGTTGAAATTATAGGGGAAGCGATAGCCGAGCAGGGCGGCGAGCCCGATCGCCATGTCGCTATAGGCCGAGAAATCGCAGTAGATCTGCACCGCATAGCCATAGGCCGCGATGACGAGATCGAGGCTGGAATGGGCCGACGGATCGAAGAAGACCGGATCGACCAGCCCCACCGAAAGCTCGGACGCGATCACCGCCTTCTTGAACAGGCCCCAGACGATCAGCAGCAGCCCCATCGCCACCATGCCGCGTTCCAGCTTCGGCGTGCGGCGGAACTGGGGGATCAGATCGGACGCGCGCACGATCGGCCCGGCGACGAGGTGCGGGAAGAAGGACATGAGCAGGGTCATGTCCAGCAGGCTGGCCGGCGGCACCTTCCGCCGCGCGACATCGATCAGGTAGGACATGCCCTGGAAGGTGAAGAAGCTGACCCCCACCGGCAGGATGATCTCCAGCAGGGGCATATCCCGCTCGAACCCGAAATGGGCGAGCAGCAGGCCGAGCTGTTCCAGGAAGAAATCATAATATTTGAAGAAGCCGAGGATGCCGAGATTGGCGGCGACCCCGAAGGCGAGCAGCGCCTTGCGCCGGCCGGGTTCATATTCCTCGTCCGTCCGCGCGATCAGCGCCGCCGTGCCCCAGTTGAGGAAGGCGGAGAAGATCAGCAGCGCGACGAAGCGCCAGTCCCAGGCGCCATAGAAGATCCAGCTTGCCAGCAGCAGCAGGATCTTGCGCCATTCGTTCGCGCGGCCGACGCCCCAGATCACCGCATAGGTCGCGAGGAAGAACAGCCCGAAGGTGAGCGTGGGGAACAGCATCTAGCGCGACGCGCTCAGCAGCGTGCGGGCCTGTTCCAGATCGGCGTTCAGCCGCTGGGCGATGTCGCGCCCGCCGGCCGAGTTGAAATGCACATAATCGCCGCGCATGCGGGGCGGATCCCCCTTCACCCATTTGACCGCAGAGCATGCGCCCCCCATCCGCGCTTCCCAATCCCAGAAGGCGATGCCGAGCTGGCCGGCGACGCGGCGCTGGACATCGCGCACGGCGCGCAGGCCCGCGGGCGGGAACAACGGATTGGCGCGGACCGACCAGCTTATCTGAGCCGGCGCGGGCGGCGGGGGAGCGGGCGGAGCCGCCACCGGATCGGCGCCGTCCTGGCCGGCATCGGCGCTGTCGCCCGCGCTGATATCGGCGAGCAGGTTATCGAGCCGGCCGGTGCCGATCCGGGTCTGCCCCGGCGGGATGGAGGCGTTGATCGGCCCCGAAGGTTCCGCGCAGGGGCGCGGCGCGGGGCCGGGCGCGTTGATCAGCATCTCCGGCCGGCGGCTGCTGGCATCGGGCGCGCCGATCAGCAGGATCGGCACGCCGGGCGCGAGCCTGCGCATCCGGCCGATCTGGCTGCGGAGCGTGATCTCATATTCGTTCGGCCGGAAGACCGGCGAGAAGCCCTCGTTGGTGCCGAATTCGATGACGATCAGGTCGGGGCGGTAGGCGCGAAGCTCCTCCGCGACGACGGCATCGTCCGTCCGCGCGAAATGCTGGAGCTGGGAACCGACCACGCCGACATTGGAGAGCGCGATGCCGCCATTGTCGCGGAAGGTGGCCCAGGAGGTGATCGTGACCGGGCGGTCCTCCGCCGTCACGGTGACGGTGAAGGACGGCTGGTCGACGGAGACCATGCGGCATTCCGCGCGTTCCGTGGCCGACGCAAGCTGCATCCGTTCCGTCCGCGCGCCGATGCGGATGGTGAGCGCGCCCGCCCCCGGCGCCGCGACCGCGCAGAGCACGAAGCGATCGAACATCTGCCCCGCATCGGCGGTGAGCGACATCTCCGCCCCCGGCTGCTGCGAGGTGAGGCTGAAGCCGGAAACGCCCATCAGCGGGCGCGGCGGCGCGGAGGCCGAGCCGAAGGTGGAGGATATCCGCCACCCCGAGGACATCTGCGCGGTGATGCCCTGGGTGAGATAGCCCTGATAGGGCCGCCCCGCCGCCAGCACGCCGCGCCCGCCGCCGCCGTAGCGCGCCTGCAGCACCTCCCGCCAGGCGCCGGTGATCGTATCGCCCGCGGTGTGGCTGTCGCCGATCTGGAGGATGTGGACCGGGCGCTTGCCGGCCTGGTTGCGGGGCTGGCGTTCCAGCTTGTCGAAGAAGGGTTCGAGCCCGCGAATGTTGCACAGGCCCTCGGCGCAGTTCGGCCCGGCGGCGGCAGCGGCGGCAAGCGCCAGGATCGGAACCATCATGAAACGCCGGCCTGCCCGGCGGCGGGGACGGCCCCCTCAGCGACGGACCTGCGCGCCGTATCCACATAGTTGCGGATGCGTTCCGCCAGCCCGCGCGTGATGCGGACATAGCCCGTCATCGACATGTGGATGCCGTCATTGGCGCGGATCAGCGTGCGCTTCTTCTCCGGCCCGTCCGGCAGATAGGGGGCGTAGGCGCCGTTTTCGTCCACCGAAAGGGGCGCGGTATCGATGAAGGGCACGTTCAGCGCGCGCATCCGATCCGCATAGAAGGCGTTCATCGCGCTGATATCCGCGTCGAAGCTGTCCTTGCGCATCTTGGGCAGGCCGACCCAGTAGACCATCGCGCCGCGCGCGCGCAGCAGGTTGACGAGGCCGTCGATCCGCTCGCCGATCACCCGCTTCCATTCGGGCGAAAGCAGGCGCGCCGCCTTGCCGCCGGCCCACACGCCCTGCGTATCGTTGGCGCCGAAGGAGATGACGGCGATGTCGACCGGGCCGTCCGCCGCGAGCTGCTGGGCGGTATGCTCCTCGATATTGAGGCTGGCATAGCGGGTGAAGCCCGTGGACTGCTGGCTATATTTGACGACCTGGTAATTGGCCTTGGCGGGAAGCTGGCGATAGAGCGCCGACCAGAGGCCGTCGCCGAAGCTGTCGCCGAACACGCCCACGCGCACCTTGCCGCCGCCGGCCAGCGTATCCAGCAATTGCTGCTGGAAGGGCATGGAGCAGTCGATCGCGGCCGAGGAGGAATGATCGGGCAGCGTGACGGCGGCCGTGGCCGGCCCCCTGCCCCCCGTCGCCGGCAAAGCGGGCTCCGCCCCCGGCCCCTTCGCGGGCGGGACGATGGCGGGCACGCCTTCGTCGATCGCGGCGGTATCCGGCCAGGGGTGCCCGCCATAAGCGAAGGACAGGCCGATCGCGACGCCGGCCGCCACCCCCAGGAAAAGCACGGCGGTGCGATCAGCCAGCACCATCCAAGGCTTCATCGCATTACCCCGCCCGATTCCAAGCCGTTCGCTACACGGATGCACATGCGCATCCGAAATGTCCTTAACGCGGGCCGGACTCGGCTGTCGAGCGGGCAAATCATCGCGGCTGGGCGGAATGCTCCGGCGATGCGGCAGAATTTCTCTTGCAATTAAGAACGAGTCGCAATAATGCTCATCTCACCGGGGCGATCCCCTAGTCGCTCCGCGGGCTACGGCCCCCTCTCCGCCGTGACGCGAAATAACTTGGCCGGGGCGCCTCCCCGCACCCCGGCCAATTTTTTCGAATGACGGATGGACTGGACGGATCAGGGAGCGGCGACGGCCGCTTCGAGCGTGTCGATCAGGTCGCGACAGTCGAAGGGCTTGCGCAGCGTGCGGATGGCGCCGCAGCATGCCGCGCGATCGAGAATATTCTCGTCGGTGCTGGCGGTCATCAGCAGGACGGGCAGCGAGCAGCCCCGCCCCGCCAGCGCATGCTTGAGGTCGATGCCGCTCAGGCCCGGCATGTTGACGTCGGTGATGAGGCAGGCGGCGCGATCGGCATCGCCGGACGCCAGAAAATCCTCGGCATTGCCGTAATCATGGACCTCATAGCCCAGCGAGCGGACGAGGCTGCGCGTCGCGGCACGAAGCGAATCGTCGTCATCGACGATCACGATCATGGGCAGGGACTTCGCACTCGTCACATCGGGCCTCGCATCGGGCGTTCCACAGGGGACGGGCGATCATGCGCCCGCATGAATTGCCGCCCCGTGAATGCCGATATGGGCAAGCCCCGTCCCCCTGTGAATCATACGGAAGTGTGAATCACACTCATTTCCGCGATTCAAGCCCGCAGCAAGGCTGAAAACCGTCAGGCCGGCCGCTCGACGGTGCCGTCCGGCCGGAGCTGGAGCGCCTCGGCCATGCGGACGAGATCGGCCAGCGACCGCGCGCCCATCTTGCGCATGGCGTGGCCGCGATGGATCTTCACCGTGATCTCGCTGAGGTTGAGATCGCCGGCGACCTGCTTGTTCATCTTGCCCGCCGTGACCAGCGCCATCACCTGCCGTTCGCGCGGCGAAAGCGTGCCGAACAGCCCGTGAAGATCGGCGGCGTCGCCTTCCGCCGCGCGGCGCGCCGTATCCCGCTCGATCGCGGTGGCGACCGCATCCAGCATATCCTGATCGCGGAACGGCTTGGTCAGGAAATCGACCGCCCCGGCCTTCATCCCCCTGACGGACATGGGAATATCGCCGAAACCCGTCATCAGGATCACCGGCAGGCGCACGCCCGATTCCTGGAGCTGCGCCTGGAAATCCAGCCCGCTCATCCCCGGCAGGCGGATATCGAGCACGAGGCAGCCGGGCGCGTCGGGCCGATCGGCTTCCATGAAGGCGCGCGCCGATCCGTAGAGCCGCGTCGCCAGCCCGACCGATCGGAACAGGCTGTCGAGCGAGGCGCGCAGCGACTCATCATCCTCGACGATGTGAACGATCGCTGTCTCGCTCATCCGATTGCCCCCACTTTTTCAGAAATTCGTTCCCGTTTTAGTCCAATCCGGCGGCGGATCGCAACCCGTTGTGCACCGGCGAAATCAGCCATGGGAATCAGCCCGGCGGCCTTCAACATAAACCTTCGTATGATGCGCATAAACCAACGCGCCGAAGGACATACCTTCGTCTGAAATGACCTGGCTGCCGCGCTGCAATATGTTGCCTGCCATGGGAAAGCGCCGGTCCCCGCAGGATCGGCAGCGGTGACGAGAGGGTCCACCTCCGCATCGCAGGGAGACAGACAATGGCATTCATGGATTTCGCCGTGGCCGCCGCCACGGGCACGCAGCCTGTTGCCGCCAGCAAGGCGTTCCACCTGTTCGATCGGGCCGAATGGTCGGTGATCGGGCTTGCCGCGCATGACGACACGACAAGCCTGGCGCCGGACGGCTGGTGGGCCAGGCTGCGCCACCGCCTGTTCGGCATCGAGGCCCCCCGCCCGCTTGCCAACGAACGGCTGGAAGCCCTTCGCCGTTTCGCGGTGACCGCCCGGTTGCGGCGCCGCAAGATCGATCATCACGAAATCGCCCGCTTCGTCGCGGCCGGCTTCAGCGCGTTCCAGGCGGACATGCTGCTGGCCATCATCGACGATGCGCGGCCGAGCAGCGCCATGGGGAGCCTCGCATGACCTTCGACAGCCGCAACGAGAATTTCACGGACCGCGCGGAGGTGGTGCCGGTGCCTGCCGACGCGGCGCCGGCGGCCGTGCCGCCCTTCACGCCGCGCCGCTCCCGCGTGCGGCTGGCGGCGCTGGTCGGCCTGCCGGTGGCCGCCCTGCTGGGCGTGGGCCACATGATGATGGGCGGCACCCCCGCCTCCGCCGACGCGCCTTCCGCCCCCACGGTGACGGTGGCGACGCCGGTGGAACGCAGCGTGACCGAGTGGGACGATTATATCGGCCGCTTCGCCGCCAGCCAGGCGGTGGAGATCCGGCCCCGCGTTTCGGGCCAGATCACCGGCATCCACTTCAAGGACGGCGACTTCGTCCGCAAGGGCCAGCTTCTCTTCACCATCGATCCCCGCCCCTTCACCGCCGCGATGGCGGAAGCGCAGGCGCGCGCCGCATCCGCCCGCACGGCCGCCGCGCTGGCCCGCAGCGAGCTGGCCCGCGCCGAACGGCTGATCGCCGACGAAGCCGTTTCCGCCGAGGAGATCGATTCGCTGCGCGCCGCCGTCCGTTCCGCGAACGCCGCCGTCGCGGCGGCCGAGGCGACCGTGCGCACCCGCGCGCTGGACGTGGAGTTCACCCAGGTGCGCGCGCCGATTTCCGGCCGCGTATCCGATCGCCGCGCCGACATCGGCAACCTCGTGGCCGGCGACAATGCCGGATCGGCCACGCTGCTGACGACGGTCTATGCGCTCGATCCGATCTATTTCACCTTCGATGGATCGGAGGCGCTCTACCTGAAGGCGCAGCGCCTGGCGCAGGCGGGCGAGAAGGAAACGACCGTGCAGGTGCGCCTGCAGGACGAGACCGATTATCGCTGGAACGGCCGCATCGACTTCACCGACAACGGCATCGATCCCAATTCGGGGACGATCCGGGGCCGCGCGGTGATCCCCAACCCGGATCATTTCCTGACGCCGGGCATGTTCGGCAACATGCGGCTTTCCGGCGGCCAGGCGCGGCCGGCGCTGCTGGTGCCCGACAGCGCGGTGGTGAGCGACCAGGCCCGCAAGGTGGTGCTGGTGGTGCAGCAGGACGGCACGGTCGTCGCCCGCCCGGTGGAGCTGGGCGCTGTGGTGGACGGCCTCCGCATCATCCGCAGCGGCATCGCCGCCAGGGACCGCGTGGTCATCAGCGGCATGCAGCTCGCCCAGCCCGGCACCACGGTGCAGACGCGGGCCGGCAAGGTCGAGGCCGTGAAGGCGGCGTCGAACGGCAGGCCCATCACCCCCCCGGCATCGCAGGCGACCTTCACCGTCCGCTGAGGGAAACGAACCGAACCGCGCCCGCGCCGGAGGGATATCGCGCCGGGGCCTGACGCCTTCCTGAAGGCCAGGCCCCGGCGATCCCCCGGAACGGGCGGATGACAGGACAAGGGGCGCTTCCCCGAAGCGGCCCAACAGGGAAGACTTGCCATGCGCATATCCCGCATATTCATCGACCGCCCGATCTTCGCGGGCGTGATCGCGGTGATCATCACGATCATCGGCGCGATCGCCTATTTCGCGCTGCCCATATCCCAATATCCCGACGTCGTGCCGCCGACCGTGACGGTGAGCGCCACCTATCCCGGCGCCAATGCCGAGACGGTGGCCGATACCGTCGCCGCCCCGCTGGAGCAGGAGATCAACGGCGTCGACGACATGCTCTACATGTCGAGCCAGTCCACCGGCGACGGCCGCCTGACGATCACCGTCACCTTCCGGCTGGGCACCGACCTCGATCAGGCGCAGGTGCTGGTGCAGAACCGCGTCGCGCTGGCCGAGCCGCGCCTGCCGGAGGAGGTGCGCCGCCAGGGCGTCGTCACCCGCAAGACGTCGCCCGACTTCCTGATGGTGGTGAACCTGATCTCGCCGGACGGGTCGCTCGACCAGGCCTATATGTCCAACTATGCGCTGACCCAGATCCGCGACCGGCTGAGCCGCATCGACGGCGTGGGCGACGTGCGCATCTTCGGCGCGCGCGACTACGGCATGCGCATCTGGATCGATCCCGGCAAGGCGGCCGCCCGCAACATGACGGCGGGCGAGATCGTGGCGGCGCTGCGCGCCCAGAACGTGCAGGTCGCCGCCGGCGCGGTGGGCCAGCCGCCCTATAATATGGGCGCCGCCTTCCAGGTGGGCGTGGAGACGCTGGGCCGCCTCAACCGGCCCGAGCAGTTCGCCGGCATCGTCATCAAGACCGACGCCGAGGGCCGCCAGACGCGCCTTTCGGACGTCGCCCGCGTGGAGCTGGGCGCCGAGGACTATAGCGTCAACGCCTATCTGAGCGGCAAGCCCGCCATCCACATCGGCATCTTCCAGCGGCCGGGCTCCAACGCGCTCGCCGCCGCCGAGGAGGTGCGCGCCGAGATGCGGACCCTGGCCAAGTCCTTCCCCAAGGGGCTGGAATATAAGTCCGTCTACAACCCGACCGAGTTCATCGAGAAATCGATCGAGGCGGTGAACCACACGCTGATCGAGGCGGTGATCCTCGTCGTCCTCGTCATCCTCGTCTTCCTGCAGAGCTGGCGCGCGGCCATCGTGCCCGTGCTGGCCATCCCGGTATCGCTGATCGGCACCTTCGCGGTGCTGGCGGGGCTGGGCTATTCGCTCAACAACCTCTCGCTGTTCGGCATGGTGCTGGCGATCGGCATCGTCGTCGACGACGCGATCGTCGTGGTCGAGAATGTCGAGCGCAACATCGCGCGCGGGCTGAGCCCGCTCGAGGCGTCGCGCCTGTCGATGGACGAGGTTTCGACCGCGCTCGTCGCCATCGTGCTGGTGCTGCTGGCCGTGTTCGTGCCGACCCTGTTCATCACCGGCATTTCGGGCCAGTTCTACCGCCAGTTCGCGGTGACGATCTCCACCGCGACGGTGATCTCGCTGATCCTGTCGCTCACTCTCTCGCCGGCGCTGGCCGCCCGCCTGCTCAAGTCCGGCCATCACCGGCCGACCCACGGCTGGCGGGGCATCGCGGCGCGCGCGGGCGATGCGTTCAACCGCGGGTTCGATCGGATGTCCGCCGCTTATGGCGCGCTGGTCCGCCGGCTGGTGACGGCGCCCAGGAAGATGCTGACCATCTATGCCGGGCTGATCGCGCTCACCGGCGCGCTATTCTGGGCGACGCCCGCCGGCTTCGTGCCGTGGCAGGACCAGGGCTATTATCTCGCCGCCGTGCGCCTGCCTTCCGGCGCCTCGCTGGAGCGCACCGACACGCTGATGCGGCAATTGTCGCAGCGGCTGCTGAAGGTGCCCGGCACCGAGGGCGCGGTGATGTTCGCCGGGTTCGACGCGCCTTCGCAGACGCAGGCGCCCAATTCGGCCGCGTCCTTCATCGTGCTGAAGCCTTTCGACGAGCGCAAGAAGCTGGGCCTGACCGCGCAGGGCATCGCCGATGAGCTGCGCAAGGCGGCCGCCGAGTTCGACGGCGCCACCATCTTCATCGTGCCGCCGCCGCTGATCCGCGGCATCGGCACGGCGGGCGGCTTCTCCATGATGGTGCAGGACCGCAGCGGCCAGGGCTTTACCGAGCTCTACAAGGCCACCGGCGGGGTGATCGGCGAGGGCAACAAGACCCAGGGCCTCGCCATGGTGCACACCAAGATCGATCCGTCATCGCCCCGCATCTATGCCGATATCGATCGCGCCAAGGCCGATATGCTGGGCGTGGCCCCGGCCCGCGTGTTCGAGGCGCTGCAGGTCTATCTCGGCTCCTCCTTCGTCAATGATTTCAACCTTCTGGGCCGCACCTACCGGGTGACGGCGCAGGCGGAGGGAACATCGCGGACGAGCGTGGCGGACATCGCCAACCTCAAGACCCGGTCCAATTCGGGCGCGATGGTGCCGATCGGCGCGGTCGCCAATTTCGAGGACCGGACCGGGCCGTATCGCGTCACCCGCTACAACCTCTATCCCGCGATCGAGGTGGAGGGCGAGAATGCGCCGGGCTATTCATCCGGCCAGGCGCTGGACGGGATGGAGGCCGCCGTCGCCAAGGCGCTGCCCGCCGGTTATGGCTGGGAATGGACCGGCATGGCCTATCAGCAGCGCGCCGCCGGCAATACCGCCGCCGTCGTGTTCGCCCTGGCCGTGGTGTTCGTGTTCCTGGTGCTGGCCGCCCAGTTCGAAAGCCTGGTGCTGCCGCTGGCGATCATCCTGATCGTGCCGATGACGCTGCTGGCGGCATTGGCGGGCGTGAACCTGCGCGGGCTGGACAACAACATCCTGACGCAGATCGGCCTGGTCGTGCTGATCGCGCTGGCCGCCAAGAACGCCATCCTGATCGTGGAATTCGCCAAGCAGGCGGAGGAAGCGGGCCGGAGCGTGGTGGACGCGGCGGTGCAGGCGGCCGAAACCCGGCTGCGGCCGATCCTGATGACCAGCTTCGCCTTCATCCTGGGCGTGCTGCCGCTGGTGATCGCTTCCGGGCCGGGCGCCGAGCTGCGGCAGGCGCTGGGCACGGCGGTGTTCTTCGGGATGCTGGGCGTCACCGGCTTCGGCCTGATCTTCACCCCCGTCTTCTACGTGGCGGCCCGCGCGCTGGGCGATCGGCTTCGCCGTCGCCCGGCGGACGATCCCGCCGCCACCCTGCAACCCGCCGAATGAGGAGGACGACCATGAACCGTCTCCGCAACCTTGCCTTCTCCAGCCTCGCCGCCCTGGCGCTCGCCGGATGCGCCGTCGGCCCCGATTATGTGGCGCCGCTGCCGGCGGCGCCCACCCAGGGCGCCTTCCTGAGCCAGCCCGCCGCCGTGACGGCGGATGCGGCGACGGACGGCCGCTGGTGGCGGCTCTATGACGATCCCGTGCTCGACCGGCTGGTCGAGGATGCGCTCGCCAACAACAAGGACGTCGCCGTCGCCGTCGCCAACATCGCCAAGGCCCGCGCCTCGCTGCGCGGCGTGAAGGGCGATCGGCTGCCGCAGACCAATGCCGGCTTCGGCGCCAATTACGGCCGGCTTCCGGCGATCCAGCGGCCGGCGGGCGTCGACCGCGAGGACTGGCAGGTCGATACCGGGCTCGACATCTCCTACGAGGTCGACCTGTTCGGCCGGATCAGCCGCAACGTCGAGGCCGCCCGCGCGGACGTGGCCGAGGCGGAGGCCGAGCGGGACGCCGTGCGCGTCGCGGTCGCGGCCGAGACGGCGCGGGCCTATGCCGACCTCAACAGCGCGACCGAGCGGCTGGGCGTGGCCGAGCATATCGTCGAGTTGATCGACCAGACCGCCTCCCTCACCGCCAAGCGGCTGGAAGCCGGGCGCGGCACGCGGCTGGACGTATCCCGCGCGCTGGCGCTGCGGGACCAGCAGAAGGCGCTGATCCCGCCGCTGGCGGCCGAGCGCGACGCCGCCCGCTTCCGGCTGGCGACATTGACCGGCCGTGCGCCTTCCGAGCTGCCGGCGGAGGCGCAGGCGCGCGGCACGACGCTGCGGCTGGAAAAGCCGATCCCGGTGGGCGACGGGCGCGCCCTGCTCGCCCGCCGGCCGGACGTGCGGGCGGCCGAGCGGCGGCTGGCCGCGCAAACCGCGCGGATCGGCGTGGCGACGGCGGACCTCTATCCCCGGATCACGCTGGGCGGATCGGTAAGCTCCACCGGCAACAGCTTCGGCAATATCTTCGGCGCCGGGCCGCTCGGCTGGCTGGTGGGCGGATTGGTGAACTGGAACTTCCTGAACCAGGAAGCCACCCGCGCCCGCATCCAGGGGGCCGAGGCCGACGCGCAGGGTGCGCTCGCCACCTTCGACGGGACGGTGCTGCGCGCACTGGAGGAGACCGAGACGGCGCTGTCCGCCTACGGCCACGCGCTCGACCGGCGGACCGCGCTGCAATCCGCCCGCGACCAGGCGGAGATCGCCGCCCGCATCGCGCGTGCCCAGCAGCGCGAAGGCCGTGTCGACTTCCTCGTCGTGCTGGATGCGGAGCGGACCTTCGCCGAGACGCAGGCTGCGCTGGCCGAGGCCGATGCCCGGATCGTGACCACGCAGGTCGATCTGTTCCGCGCGCTGGGCGGCGGCTGGCAGGAAGGATGAGGCCCCTCCCCGCCGCCCGCTTTCCAGACGGAGCGGGCGGCGGAAGGGCGGCGAGGCTCAGCCGATCGCCATCAGCGTGGCGTTGCCGCCCGCCGCAGCGGTGTTGGTGCTGACGGACTTTTCCTCCAGCAGCAGATCGAGATTGTAGGTGGAGCGGCCCGAGGCGAGATCCGCGGGCGTGGCGCCCTGGACGGTGACGATCCGGCCGGGGCGTTCCGCGAGGATGGCGTTGACCTTGATCAGCGCATCGGCATCGCCTTCGAACAGCACGCCCCCCAGATCGGCGCGCGCCGCCCAGTCGCCCGTGCGATGGACCCGCCGGGCAAGATCGGACGGCAGGCATTCGAGGATGGCGAGCACCGGCTGGCCGCTTTCGACGACGACATCGTTCCCGGTCGCCAGCGCCGCGCCGAGCTGCACGAGCAGGCCCAGCGTGGAGGACGGAATGAGCGCGATCGTGCCGCGCGGCTCCAGACGGTAGAGATTGCGCTCGCCCACCGGCCCCGGCAGCTCCGCCAGCGCGCCCAGCGGCACGCCCCGGCTGTGCGCCTGGCAGACGGCCAGCGCCTCGCCATGGCCGGCATCGCGCAGCCAATCGGCATAGGCTTCATAGGGCGCGAGCATCGCCGGATCGGCCGATAGGCCCGGCCGCTCCACCGCCGGCCGGCTGGCGAGCAGGCGCGGCACATAGAGGGGGCCGCCCGCCTTGGGGCCGGTGCCCGAAAGCCCCTGCCCGCCGAACGGCTGCACGCCGACCACCGCGCCGATGATGTTGCGGTTCACATAGATGTTGCCGGCATGGCTGCGATCGGTGAGCCGGGCGATCGTCTCATCGATGCGGGAATGGACGCCGAAGGTGAGGCCGTAGCCGCTGGCATTGACCTGTTCGAGCACGGCATCGCGATCCTCCCGCGCGTAGCGGAGGACATGGAGGACGGGGCCGAACACCTCCTGCTCGACATCGGCGACGGCGTCGATCTCGATCATCGTCGGCGCTACGAAGGTGCCGTTGCGGGTCTCGGCCGGCAGCGGCAGCGATCGGACCTTGTGGCCCCTCGCCGCCATCGCATCGACATGCGCCTGGATGCGATCGCGCGCCTCGGCGGTGATGACCGGGCCGACATCGGTGGAAAGCCGATCGGGATTGTTGACCGAAAGCTCGTTCATCGCCCCCCACAGCATCTCCAGCGTGCGATCGGCGACATCTTCCTGCACGCAGAGAATACGCAGCGCCGAGCAGCGCTGGCCCGCGCTGTCGAAGGCGGAAGCGATGACATCGCCCACCACCTGTTCGGCCAGCGCGGAGCTGTCCACGATCATCGCGTTCATGCCGCCCGTTTCGGCGACCAGCGGCACCGCATGGCCTTCGGGCGTCACGCGCTTCGCCAGCGTCTTCTGGATGAGGCGGGCGACCTCGGTCGATCCGGTGAAGACGACGCCGCGCACCCGGGCGTCGCCCGTCAGCATCCCGCCGACATCACCGGCACCGGTGACGAGCTGGAGCGCATCGGCCGGCACGCCGGCGGCGTGCAGCAGCCGCACGGCTTCGGCCGCGATCAGCGGTGTTTCCTCCGCCGGCTTGGCGAGGACGGTGTTGCCCGCGGCCAGCGCCGCCGAAACCTGGCCGGTGAAGATCGCCAGCGGGAAGTTCCACGGGCTGATGCAGGCGACGGGGCCGAGCGGACGATGCGTATCCGCCGCGAAATCCTGCGCGGCATCGGCATAATAGCGCAGGAAATCCACGGCCTCGCGCACTTCGGCGATGGCATTGGGAAGGGACTTGCCGGCTTCGCGCACGATCAGGCCGAGCAGGATCGGCATCCGCGCTTCCATCAGGTCCGCCGCGTGGCGCAGGCAGGCCGCGCGCTCGGCCGCGGGCGTGGCGCCCCACACCACCTGTTCGCGCACGGCGCGGGCGAGCGCCGCGTCCACCATCACCGGCGTGCAATCCCACACGGTGCCGACGATGTCGCGGCCGTCGGCCGGGTTGTAGACGGGCCGTTCGATCCCGCCTTCATCCGCCGGCTCCGCCCGCCAGGCGGTGGCGGCGCTGGTGAGGAGCGCCGCCGAGAGCGAGGCCAGCCGCTGTTCGTTGACGAGATCGAGGCCGGCCGAATTGGGCCGCGACGGGCCGTAGAGATCGCGCGGCGAGCGGATGGCGGGATGCTGGGACCCGAGCGGCTCGATCTTGCGGGCGACCTCCACCGGATCGACCACGAGCGAGGCGATCGGCACGTCGGCATTGCCGATCTGGTTGACGAAGGAGCTGTTCGCGCCATTTTCCAGCAGGCGGCGGACGAGATAGGCGAGCAGCGTCTCATGCGTGCCGACCGGCGCGTAGATGCGGCACGGGCGGTTCAGCTTGTCCGCGCCGACGACCTCCTCATAAAGCGGCTCGCCCATGCCGTGCAGGCACTGGAACTCATATTGGCCGGCATAATAATTGCCGCCCGCCATCGCCATCACGCTGGCGAGCGTGCGGGCATTGTGCGTGGCGAATTGCGGGAACACCGCATCCGGCGCCGCCAGCAGCTTGCGCGCGCAGGCGAGGTAGGAAACATCGGTGTGCACCTTGCGGGTGAAGACGGGGAAATCCTCCAGCCCGTCCACCTGGGCGCGCTTGATCTCGCTATCCCAATAGGCGCCCTTCACCAGCCGGATCATCAGGCGGTGGCCGGTGCGGCGCGCCAGATCGATGACATGATCGATCACATAGGGGCAGCGCTTGGAATAGGCCTGGATGACGAAGCCGATGCCGTTCCAGCCCTTGAGCTCCGGCGCGGCGCAGAGCCCTTCCAGCAGGTCCAGCGACAGCTCGAGCCGGTCGGCTTCCTCGGCATCGATGTTGACGGCGATGTCATAGCCCCGCGCGAGGATGACGAGCGCTTTCAGCCGGGGATAAAGCTCCGCCATCACCCGATCGGCCTGGGCGCGGGAATAGCGGGCATGGAGCGCGGAGAGCTTCACCGAGATGCCCGGCCCCTCATAGATGCCGCGCCCGCCCGAAGCCTTGCCGATCGCGTGGATCGCGCGTTCGTAATCGGCATAATAGCGATCGGCATCGGCCGCCGTGGTCGCCGCCTCGCCCAGCATGTCGTAGGAATAACGGAAGCCGCGCGCCTCCATCTTGCGGGCGTTGGCCAGCGCCTCGCCGATATCCTGGCCGGTGACGAACTGTTCGCCCATCATCCGCATCGCCATGTCCACGCCCTTGCGGATCACCGGCTCGCCACCGCGCCCGATCAGCTTGGTGAGCGCCGATGACAGGCTCTTCTCGCTGGCGGTGGAGGTGAGCTTGCCGGTGACGACCAGCCCCCATGTCGCGGCATTGACGAACAGCGAGGGGCTGCGGCCGACATGGGACTGCCAGTCGCCGGTGGAAATCTTGTCGCGGATCAGCGCGTCGCGGGTGGCGCGATCGGGGATGCGGAGCAGCGCCTCCGCCAGGCACATCAGCGCCACGCCTTCCTGGCTGGACAGCGAATATTCCTGGATCAGCCCTTCCACTCCGCCGCCCTGGCCCTTGGCGCGGAGCGCGCTGACGAGCCGGGTCGCGGTTTCGGTGGCCTGGCGCTGCTGCTCGGGGCTCAACGTCGCCTCGGCCAGCAGATAGGGCAGGCATTCCCGTTCCGGCAGGCGATAGGCGGATGTGATCCGTGCCCGGAGCGCGCCCTGCGGTTGCACCGTCTGGGCGAACTGGATGAAGGGCGCGGGCGGGCCATCCTGATCGGCGGCGGCGACGGGCTCCACCTCCTCGGCAACGGCGGGGCCTTCCTGGACGATGCCGTGATCGCCCCGCTCGATCGCCTCGATCGCGCCGATCAGCGATTTCTTCGCCAGCCAATGGGGGGTGCGGGCGATTTCGGCCGCCGCCGCCTTGAGGCGCTGGCGAAGCTCCTCGCTAACCTTCACGCCGATCGTCGAATCAACCATAGGTGCAACCTTATTTCGCTGTTCTGGTTTTACCTGTGCCCTAGCATGGCCTTTTCAAAGGTGAAACCTCCAAGAAGGGCGAGTTTCCTATCCATTTGGATATTGCGGCCCCGATTCGCGCGCGCGATGGTGCCAGCCAAAATACAATGGAGCAGAGGATGACCGCGAACCATTATGCGGCGAAGCCATGGTTAAGGCTTTTCCCCGAAGGGCAACCCCATGACCACCAGGCCCGCTTCGGCGACATGCTGGCGGCGTTCCGCGCGGCGGTGGCGGATGCGGCGGACCGGACGGCGATCCGCTTTTCGGGCAGCGGCATCAGCTTCGGCGCGCTGGATGCCAAGAGCGATCGCCTGGCCGGTTGGGCGGCCGCGCACGGGGTCAAGCCTGGGGATCGCATCGCCATCATCCTTCAGAACGTGCCCGCCGCCGCGATCGCGACGGTTGCGGCATGGAAGCTGGGCGCCATCCCGGTGCCGGGCAACCCCATGTATCGCGCGGCCGAGATCGCCCGCCAGTTCGAGGACAGCCGCCCCGCTTTGCTGATCTGCCACGAAGGCCATGCCGCGACGATCGGCGAGGCGCTGGCGATCATCAGCGACGGCGGCCGGCCGGTGCTGACAGTGCCCGAGGACGGCGGGCCGGGCGACGCCGCCCTCCCCGGCAGCCTTGCCGCCGCGATGGCGGAAGAACTGGTGCCGCCACCCTCTCCCGCCATCGCGCCGGACGACCTCGGCCTGCTGCTCTACACCTCCGGCACGACGGGCGTTCCCAAGGCGGCCATGATCCGCCACGAAAGCCTCGCCTGGAACAGCGAGGCGATGTCGCTCTGGTATGGGATAGACGGCGATGCCCGCATCTTGGGCGTGGCGCCGATGTTCCACATCACTGGCTTCGTCATGCACCTCGCTCTGTCGATCGCGGCGCGGGCGACGCTGATCCTGTTCGGCCGCTTCGATCCGGCCAGGGCGCTCGCCACCATCCGCGCGGAACGGCCGACATGGACGGTGGGCGCCATCACCGCCTACAACGCGCTGGCCGGGCTGGGCGAGGTGACGCGCGAGGATTTCGCCAGCTTCCGGCGGATGGATTCCGGCGGCGCGCCGATCGCGCCCGCGCTCCGCGCCACGATCGCCGACACGATCGGCCACGCCGTCTATGCCGCCTACGGCATGACCGAAACGGCCTCCGTCACCCATAGCTGCCCGGTGGGCGTCGAGGTGCCCGTCGATCCCGCATCGGGCGCCTTCTCCGTCGGCATCCCCTTCATCGGCACGGAGGCGATGGTGGCGGACGAGGCCGGCCGGCCCGTGCCCGTCGGCGAGACCGGCGAGATATGGATGCGCGGCCGCCAGATCATGGCCGGTTATTGGAACAAGCCCGAGGAGACGGCGGCCACGCTGACCGATGGCTGGATGCGATCCGGCGATGTCGGCTTCATGGACGAGCAAGGCTGGTTCTACGTCGTCGACCGCAAGAAGGACTGCATCATCGCTTCCGGCTTCAAGGTATGGCCGCGCGAGGTGGAGGATGCGCTCCACACCCATCCGGCGGTGCGCGAGGCGGCCGTGGTGGGCGCCCCGGATGCCTATCGCGGCGAAACGGTGGTGGCGCACGTCTCGCTGCGGCCCGGCGCCGCGGCGGACGAGGCGGCGCTGATCGCCCATTGCCGCGATCAGCTTGCCGCCTACAAGGTGCCCCGCGCCATCCGCATCGCCGCCGAACTGCCCAAGACCGCGACCGGCAAGATCCAGCGCAACGTGCTGCGCGAGGCGGAGCAGAGCGCGGCCGCGGCGTAGGCGGCAGCCCGCAAGCGGCCTCAGCCGTTCCGGCGATCGGGCGTCAGGCCGCGATGCGCCAGCCCGCCCGGCCGCCGCGCTTCGCCTCGTAGAGCGCGGCGTCCGCGCGGACGAGGAGGCCGGCGGCGGCTTCCCCGCCATGGTTGCGCGGGGCGACGCCGATGCTGGCGCTGGCCGCGATCCGCGCGCCATCCACCAGATAGGGCGCCTGCAACGCGGCCAGCAGGCGTTCGGCAAGGGCCGCATGATCGCCTCCTTCGTCCTCGACGAGAAGGACGGCGAACTCGTCCCCGCCCAGCCGGGCGACGATATCCCCGGCGCGGACGGTGGCGCGTATCCGCCGGGCGGCCTCGCACAGCACGGCATCGCCGACGGCATGGCCGTGGCCGTCGTTGACCGCCTTGAAATGATCGAGGTCGATCAGCACCAGCCCGCCCCAGCCGGCCGCAGCCCGCCGATCGAAGCCGCGACGGTTGAGCAGGCCGGTGAGCGGATCGCTTTCCGCTTCCATCTGCAGGCGCGCCTGGCGGCTGCGCTCCTCGTTGATGTCGATGGTGATGCCGACGATGCTTTCCGGCTGGCCGGCGCCGTCGCGCAGCAGCTTCGCGGTGGACCGGACCCAGCGATATTCGTCGTCATGCACGCGGATGCGGAAATGGGCGACGGCCCGGTCCGTCTCATTGGCCAGCAGCGCCATGAAGCTGGCCGCCGGGCGATCGTCCGGATGGATGCGGGCCTGGAAGTCATCGGCATCGATTCCGCCATGGCCGTCGCCGCAGACGAAGCGGGTGAGATAGGAGGACATGGTGAAGACGCCGCCGGCGATGTCATATTGCCAGGGGCCGCCCTCCATCACCTCGAACGCCAGCGCCAGCCGTTCGGCCTCCTCCCGCGCCGCCCGTTCGGCGAGCTTGCGCGCGCCGATATCCTCGATCTGCGAGACGAAAAGCTCCGCATGGCCGCCCGCGTCGCGCACCACCGATACGCTCAGCATGCCGTGGGCCACCTTCCCATCCTTGCGCAGATAGCGCTTTTCCAGCCGGTAATGATCGATATCGCCACGCAGCACCGCCTCGAACTGTTCCGTATCGGCGGCCAGATCATCGGGGTGGGTGACGGCCTGGAAGCGCTGGCCCTCCAGCTCCCCGGCGGGATAGCCGAGCATGTCCGCGAAAGAGGGATTGACCCGGATCAGCCGCCCATCAAGGCCGACCAGCGCCATGCCGATCACCGCCGAATGGAATGCTCCATTGAACATCGCCTCGCTCCGGTTGGGCGGCACGATGTCGGCGAAGGGGTCCGGTCCGGACATGATCGATATCAATCCCACAAAAATCCCGGCACGCCCACCCGTGCGACGCAATCCGCCCCGAATGTCTAACCGTAATCAGGGTTAACAGGCCGTCAGGACATGCGGCTGTGACCGTCGACACAAGCGAAATAACGGGTTAGCCCTGTGCCTATGGAACCAGCCCGCTATTCGCGCATCGCGATCACGCTCCACTGGCTTATCGCCGCGGCCCTCGCCTTCCAGATCGGCCTCGGCTGGCGAATGGGGAATCTGACCGCCGCCACCGGCCAGTTCACCGCCTTCCAGCTCCACAAGTCGATCGGCATCACGATCCTGCTGCTCAGCCTGATCCGCGTGGCGGTGCGCTGGTGGAAGCCCCGGCCGGCGGCGGAACCGGACAGCCCGTGGGCGAAGCGGGCCGCCGGCCTCGTGCATTTCGGCCTCTATGCCTTCATGATCGGCGGGCCGATCACCGGATGGCTGCTGGTATCCACATCGCGCATCCAGGTGCCGACCCTGCTGTTCAACACCATTCCCTGGCCGCACATTCCCGGCCTGCACGGCGCGCTGCGCGGCCCCGTCCACGAATTCAGCGAGGCGGCCCATTCGGCGCTGGCCTGGATCGGCATCGCATTGTTCGTGCTGCACGTCGCCGGCGCGCTCCGCCACCAGTGGCTGCTGCGCCAGCCGCTGATCGAACGGATGCTGCCTGCCGGACCTGAGCGGCTGTCGCGCGGTGGCGGCGCCCTCGCTTATGTCGCGGCGCTGGCGCTGGTGGGCGGCGCCTTCCTGCTGCCCGGCACGATCGGATCGACGCGGGGCAATGTGCCGCCGCCCGCCCCGGCTGCCGCCGAAACCCCGGCCGGCGAGACGGCGGGGGACGATGCGGCGGAAGGGAATGGCGCCATCCAAGCTGCGCCGGCCGAAGCCCCCGATAACGCCGCCACCACCGCCGGAGACAATGCCAGCGTCGCGGCCGTCCCGGCCGAGGAAGCCAAGGCGGAAGCGCCGCGCTGGGCCGTCCAGCCCGGCGGCCGGCTGGGCTTCACCGCCAGCTTCACCGGCACCCCGATCGAGGGGCGCTTCGCCCGCTGGGACGCGGATATCCGCTTCGACGCGGACGCGCTCGACAAGTCGGACATCCGCGTGCGGATCGACATGGCGTCCGCCGATACCGAGGATTCCTCGCGCGACGAGACGCTGCGCGGCGACGCCTTCTTCGATACCGGCGCCCATGCCGCCGCCACCTTCCACGCCACGCGGGTGACGTCGACCGGGCCGGGCCGCTATCGCGCGCAGGGCAGCCTGACCATCAAGGGCGTGAAGCGGCCGATGACCGTGGATTTCACGCTCGCAATCAAGGGCGATCGCGCCGATGTGGCCGGCAAGGGCACGATCACGCGCGGCGATTTCGGCATCGGCACGGGCGAATGGGAGGCGACCGATCGCATCGCCGGGCCTGTCGCGGTGGACTTCCGCTTCTCCGCCATACGAAAGGATTAATTGCGGAGGCGGGCCGGCTCCCTGATACCCGGCCGACACCTTCTGGGAGCGCTGCGATGATCGACCTGCATTACTGGCCCACGCCGAATGGCCACAAGATCACCCTTTTCCTCGAGGAAACGGGCATTCCCTATCGCATCGTGCCGGTGAACATCGGCAAGGGCGAGCAGTTCGACCCCGAATATCTGAAGATCGCGCCCAACAACCGCATGCCGGCGATCGTGGACCAGGCCCCGGCCGACGGCGGCGCACCCATCTCGCTGTTCGAATCGGGCGCGATCCTGCTCTACCTCGCCGAAAAGCACGGCCGCTTCATCCCCGCCGACATTCGCGGCCGGGCGGAGGTGCTGCAATGGCTGTTCTGGCAGATGGGCGGGCTGGGGCCGATGGCCGGCCAGAACCATCATTTCCGCGTCTATGCGCCGGAAAAGCTGCCTTATGCCATCGATCGCTACGTCAACGAGACCAACCGGCTCTACGGCGTGCTGAACAAGCGGCTGGCGGATCGGGAATTCGTGGCCGGCGATTATTCGATCGCCGACATGGCCGCCTATCCCTGGATCGTGCCGCACGAGAATCAGGGGCAGGACCTCAACGATTTCCCGCACCTGAAGCGCTGGTTCGAGGCGATCGCCACGCGGCCGGCGACGGTGCGCGCCTATGCGATCGGCGAACAGTTCCGCACGACGCCGGGCGTCCAGAGCGAGGAGCAGCGCCGCATCCTCTTCGGCCAGACCGCCGCCTCGCTGGATCAGGGCAAGCCCGCCACCGCCGGCAACTGAGGACCAAGCGAAAAAATCCCGTCCCGCCCGCGCGGGGGCATCTCGGCGCCCGAGACGCTACGGCACGGCTTGCCGTTGCCGGATGGGCGCCGCCGGCAGAGCCATTCGCGGGCGGGACGGCGCCGGAATTGGGGCCATTCCCGCACTGGACGCTCATTTTGGTTGCGCTAAGAAACGGGGCATGACCCTGCCAGCCATCTTCGACCGGCTTTCGCTGCCGGCCATCGCTTCGCCCATGTTCATCGTCTCCGGCGTCGATCTGGTGATCGCGCAGTGCAAGGCGGGGATCGTGGGCTCCTTCCCCGCGCTGAACGCCCGCCCGCAGAGCGAGCTGGACGAATGGCTGCACCGCATCACCGAGGAACTGGCCGCCTGGGACCGGGATCATCCCGAAAGCCCGTCCGCCCCGTTCGCGGTGAACCAGATCGTCCACAAGTCCAACGCGCGGCTGGAGGAGGATGTCGCCACCTGCGCCAAGTGGAAGGTGCCGATCGTCATCACCTCGCTGGGCGCGCGCGAGGATCTGAACCATGCCGTGCACGGCTGGGGCGGCATCACGCTGCACGACATCATCGACGATCGCTTCGCCCGCAAGGCGATCGAAAAGGGCGCGGACGGGCTGATCGCGGTGGCGGCGGGTGCCGGCGGCCATGCCGGGCGGCTCTCCCCCTTCGCGCTGATCCAGGAGATTCGGGAATGGTTCGCCGGCCCGCTGATCCTGTCGGGCGCCATCGCCTCCGGCCGCGCGATCCTGGCGGCGCAGGCGATGGGCGCGGACCTCGCTTATATCGGATCGGCCTTCATCGCCACGAAGGAAGGCACCGCGACCGACGCCTACAAGCAGGCGATCGTCGAAGGCCATGCGGCGGACATCGTCTATTCCGATCTCTTCACCGGCGTGCACGGCAATTATCTGCGCGGATCGATCGTCGCGGCGGGGCTGGACCCGGACAATCTGCCCAAGGGCGACATCAAGTCAATGGATTTCGGCGCGACGATCACCGCCAAGGCGTGGCGCGACATCTGGGGTTGCGGCCAGGGCATCGGCACCATCCACGCGGTGGAGCCGGCCGCCGACATGATCGCCCGCTTCAAGGCCGAATATGTCGCCGCCAAGGCGGAGCTGGACGCCAAGTTCCGGGGTTGAAGGGATTTCCCGGCGGATGATCCCATCTGCCGGCCCGGAAATCACGTCGGATAAGGAGCTTTTCGGAGATGCTCCGGCTCTGATCAAACCGGAACATTGCCGAAAAGCGGATTGCGGGGAGGAGGCGATCCCCTCCCCGCTTCCACCGATCAGCCGACCGGCTGGTTCGCGCCCGTAAGGTCGCGCGCGGCGGCGTAGCCGAAGGTCATCGCCGGGCCGATCGTGGCGCCGGCGCCAGGATAGGAACGGCCCATCACCGAGGCCGCGGTATTGCCGATGGCGTAGAGGCCCGGGATGCGCTTGCCCTGCTTGTCCAGCACCGCGCCGTGGCTGTCCGTCGCCAGGCCGCCATTGGTGCCGATGTCGCCGGGATTGACCGGCAGCGCATAGAAAGGCGCCTTTTCCAGCGGCAGCAGATTGGGGTTGGGCTGCACCTTGGGATCGCCATAATAACGATCATAGGGCTGGTGGCCGCGCCCGAAATCCGGGTCCTCGCCGCGCCGGGAATTCTCGTTGAAGCGCTCCACCGTCGCCACCAGTGCGTCCGCGGGCAGGCCCAGTTTCTCCGCGAGTTCGGCGATGCTGTTCGCCTTGGTCACGATCTGCTTCACCTCGCCGCGCATGGTGAAATCCGGGAAGACCGGCATCACCGGCCCCATCGGATATTTGCTTCGGAAGGTGGCGTCGAAGATCACATAAGCGGGCGTGGTCTCGGCGCCGGGCAAATTCTTCTCGAACATCTCCTTGCCGACGATGTGGTAGGAGGCCGCTTCATTGGTGAACCGCTTGCCGGCCTGGTTGACGATGATCGATCCGGGCAGCGACCGTTCGAAAAAAAGCGGCCGGGCGCGATCCTCGCCCGGCACCTTGATCGTCGGCGCCCACCAGGCCGAATCGAGCCGCTCGACCGCAGCACCGGCCCGTTCGGCCGCAAGCAGCGTATCGCCGGTATTGTCCGGCTGGCCGCCACTGACATCGGGATCGGGCGAGCGGCGGAGGTTGGCGCCGCGCAGTTCGGCATTCCGTTCGAACCCGCCGGCGGCCAGGATCACGCCCTTGCGGGCGCGGATGCGCTGGACGCGGCCGTCCTTCACCACCGTGGCGCCGACGACCTTGCCGTCCTCGACGATCAGGTCCGCGAACGGCGCCTTGCGCCAGAGCGGCACATGGCGCTTGTCCAGCGCCAGCTTCAGCCGCGCGACCAGCGCATTGCCGCCGGTGAGGAAGCGCGCGCGATCCGATTTGAGCCGCTGGCCGATATCGGAATAATAGCGCCAGAGCACCTTGAGCAGGCTCTTGAACCAGCCCGGCCAGCGCGTGATCATCGGCGCGGCTTCGGCCGCCGTCCACGATATCTTGCCGAACAGCATCGCGGAGGCGTGGGTCGGCCGCATCCAGCGCAGGTCGTCGCCCAGCAGCCGCCCGTCCAGCGGCACCGGATCGTGGCTGCGCCAGCCGAGCTTCCCGCCCGGCAGCTCCGCATGATAATCGGTATAGGGAATCGAGTTGTAGAGGACGTTCGCCTCGCGCTCGACATATTGCAGCATCGCCGGCGCCATATCGACGAAGGCTTCGATCCGCTTGGGATCGACGTCGCCCGCGAGCGCGGAGATATATTCGATCGCCTCTTCCCGCGAATCCTGCTGGCCCGCCGCCTTGGCGAGGTGGCTGTTGGGAATCCACAGCACGCCGCCGGACGTGGCGCTGGTGCCGCCGAAC
The DNA here is from genome assembly GCF_003034225.1 of Edaphosphingomonas fennica. GTDB lineage: Bacteria > Pseudomonadota > Alphaproteobacteria > Sphingomonadales > Sphingomonadaceae > Sphingomonas_E > Sphingomonas_E fennica. Next base: position 135,138 of record NZ_PHHF01000076.1, on the reverse strand, counting down.
AGCTCGCCCTTCTCGATCACCAGCACGTCGGCATGGTTGTCCGCCGCCACGATCGCCGCTGTCAGCGCGCCCGCCCCCGATCCCACGACCAGCACGTCCGTCTCATGATCCCAGCCGGTCGTGATCTTGCCCTCCATCATCCGCCTCACCCTTTTATCCGGTCGTGCGCATCATGCGCGGCGACGCAATCGTTGATCACAGTTCCACCACGTCCCGCCGCCCAGGAGAAGCCCGTCCTTCCAAAATCGGGCCAAATTCACGCTCCACGGACGCAAAACGCCCCCTGAATCTTCCCCCTAGGCATCATATGCGCAGCGATGCTATGGTTACTCGAACGCATAGCAAGGCCGTCGAAGGTCAAAAACAATAAAATGCGAACCGGAGATGGAAAAAGGGAAAGGCATGACGAACGTGATCGCAGCCCAGCAAGCCACCCAATCGTCCACCATCCATGTGGATGCCGCCATCGTTGCCCCGAACTGCACGATCCAGATCGTGAGCGCGATCCACCCGACGCCGGTGGAATATACGCATTGCGAACCGCACCATGCGATCGCGATGCAGCGCCAGCGCAAGCAGGCCTTCTCCACCGGCCGCTACCTGATCGAAGGCGCGGAAAAGCGCTTCGAGGATATCGGCCGGGTCCTCGTGCTTCCCGCCAACGTGCCGCTGGAGGTGCGCGCCGAAGGCGGGCCGACCCAGGCGGTGCGCTGCATCTTCAACCAGGATGCCTATGCCCGCATCACCGGGCTGGACGAGCTGGTCCATCCCAATGAGATGGTCGGCTGCCTCGACGTGAAGAGCCCGCGCATCACCGACACGCTCGCCCGCCTTGCCGGCGAGGCGGAGGCGCCGGGCTTCGCCTCGCGCGTGCTGGCCGAAGCGCTCGGCACCTCGCTGATGGTGGAAATCGCGCGCTATGTGAACGATCTGCAGCCGCGTTCCACGATCCAGCGCGGCGGGCTGGCGCGGCGCACCCACCGCCAGATCATCGAATATGTCGAGACGCAGAACGGCACGCCGTCGCTGAGCGACCTCGCCAAGCTGACCGGCCTCAGCCGCCGCCACCTGAGCCGCGCCTTCAAGCAGACCACCGGCCAGACGATCTACGATTATGTCGAGCAGGTGCGCTTCAACCGCGCGGCCAACATGCTGGCGGATACCGATCTGCTCATCAAGGATATCGCCTTCAAGCTGGGCTTCACCTGTTCCAGCAGCTTCTCGGTCGCGTTCCGCCGCGCCTGCGGCGAGACGCCCAAGTCCTTCCGCAAGCGGATGCGCCCCGGCGCGCCGGACGAGATCGCCAGCCCGCTGTCGCTGGCGGCCTGAACCGCATGTCCCTGGCAAGGGCCGGAGAGCGGATCGCCCGCCCCCCGGCCCTTCGCCTTTCCGGCCGGTTCGCGGATTCCGGTGAACGAATATTTACGTTGTGGCCCGCACGCCCCCTTCCGCCCGCGCAATCCCGTGCCTAACAAGGGCCAGTCATGTGGCAATTGTATCAATTCCCGCTCTGTCCCTTCTCGCGCAAGGTGCGCCTGCTGCTCGGTGAAAAGGGCGTGGGCTATGAGCTCGTCCGCGAATCGCCCTGGGTGCAGCGGGACGAGTTCCTGGACATGAACCCCGCCGGCCAGACGCCGGTGATGGCGGACAGCGCCGCCGGCACGGTGCTGATCGATTCCTCCACGATCTGCGAATATTTCGAGGAGACGATCGACAAGGCGTCGATGCTGCCGGGCACCGCCGCCAACCGCGCGGAAATCCGCCGGCTCGTCACCTGGTTCGACGAGCGCATGTATGCCGAGGTGGTGGCGCCGCTGATGCACGAACGCATGCTGAAGCGGATCGTCCACCGCATGACGCCGGATGCCAAGGCCCTGCGCGAGGCGATGAAGGCGGCCAACAGCCACCTCGATTATGTCGATTACCTGCTCGATCATCGCCGCTGGATCGGCGGGCCGGTGCTGAGCCTCGCGGATCTCACCGCAGCCGCCCACCTGTCCGTCGCGGACTATCTGGGCGGAATCGACTGGCGCGGGCATGACCGCACCAAGGAATGGTATGCCGCGCTGAAATCGCGGCCTAGCTTCCGCCCGCTTTTGTCGGAACGCATGGAAATCGTCAGCCCGCCCGATCATTATGACAAGGTCGATTTCTAAGCACCGCTCCGCCGCGGCCGCGACGCCGCCCATGGGCACCGCCGCCCGGCGACCGATGCATATCCGCGCGATCAGCGGAGGACGGTCACGGGCTCCGATGCGTATCCTGTTCCTGTTCGTGGGCGAAAAACACCATGTGTTCCATGCCTTGCCGATCGCGGGCGAGATGGCGGCACGCTATCCCGATCTGGATATCGAGATAGCGATCGCCGGCCCGGAAAATGATGCGCTGGTGCGCGACGTGCTGAATTGCTTTCCCGGCTTCACCCCCACGATCCGCTATCTCGATCTTCCCGGCCCGGCCGATGCCCTGCACAAATGGGGCGTGCTGCGCGGGCAGCAGCGCATTACCCGGCTGATCGCCGCCCTGCCCTACCTTCGCGGCTTCGATGCGATCGTGGTGCCGGAACGGACCACCACCATGATCCGGCATTTCCTGGGGTCCCGCACGAAGCTGATCTTCACGCCGCACGGCGCGGGCGATCGCGCCATCACCTATGACAAGCGGGACCGGCTGTTCGATTTCGCCCTGGTAGCGGGCGAGAAAAGCGAGCGGCGCATGCTGGAGCTGGGCACCATCCGCCCCGGCGCCTATGCCGTCACCGGCTATGTGAAGATGGATTTCATGCAGCGGCTGGCGGCGCATCGCCCGCCGCTGTTCGACAACGGCCGGCCGACGGTGCTCTATGCACCACATTTCCGATCGTCGCTGTCGTCCTGGGACAGGTTCGGCAAGGCGATCATCCGCGCCTTCGCCGCGCAGGATCGCTACAATCTGGTGGTGGCGCCGCATATCCGGCTGTTCGATCATGCCCCCGCCCGCGTGACCGCGCCGATCGAGGCGATGGCCGTGCCCGGCAAGATCATCGTCGATCTCAGCTCCGAACGGCTCGTCGACATGACCTATACGGCCGGCGCGGACATCTATCTCGGCGACGTGAGCAGCCAGGTCTATGAATTCCTCAACCGGCCGCGCCCCTGCGTGTTCCTGAACGCGCACGATGCCGACTGGCCGGACAATCCCGATTATCTGTTCTGGACGCTGGGAGACGTGGTTTCCAGCGTGGCCGATGTGCTGCCGGCGATCGACGCGGCGGCGGAGCGCCACCCCCTCTATGCCGCCCGCCAGTGCCAGATATTGTCCGATTCGATCGGTGGCGACCCCGCCGGCGCCTCGGCCCGCAGCGCGGACGCGATCCTGCATTTCCTGGAGAAAAAGGCCAAGGCCGGCAGGAAGGCCGCCAGCCGCTGATCCTATTCCGCTGCCGCCGCGGGCACGGCCGTCAGCAGATAATCCATCGCCTTGTTGTCCGAGAGGTGGAAGCCCCGGCCCGGCCCGAAGGACAGGCCGGTCACGTCCGCCACCCTTAGCCCCGCCGCCTCGACCAGCTTGGCCAGTTCCTCGGGCGTGAGGAATCTGTGCCAGTCATGCGTGCCCTTCGGGATGCCGCCCACGCTTTCGCCGACGGCGATGAGCGCGAGGCGCGACATCGGCGTCCGGTTGGGCGTGGAAAGCACCATCAGCCCGCCCGGCGCCAGCCGCCGCGCCAGTTCCGCGACGAAAGCGGCGGGATCGGCGACATGCTCGATCACCTCCAGCGAGGTGACGAGATCGAAAGCGGCCGCCTCGTCCATCTCCTCCACGCCGCCGACGCGATAGTCGATGGCGAGGCCCTGCCCTTCGGCATGGGCGCGGGCGACGGCGATATTCTCCGGCGCGGCGTCGATCGCGGTGACGCTGGCGCCCAGCCGCGCCAGCGGCTCGGCCAGCAGCCCCGCCCCGCAGCCGACATCCAGCACCCGCCGGCCGGCCAGCGGCTTCAGCCCGGCCGGGTCGCCGTGCCAGTGCCCGTCCACGGCGTCGCGGATGTAGCGCAGCCGCACCGGATTGAGCCGGTGCAGCATCGCCGACGATCCCTTGGGGTTCCACCAGTCCGCCGCCATCGCGCCGAAATGGGCGGCTTCGGCGGGATCGATCGTATCGGGCGTGCTTGCGTTCATGGCGCCTCCTCCCTATCAGGCCGGCACACCGCGCGCCAAGCCGGTTCCTGATAGAGCTAGAAGACCTGCCCATGGCCCGTATCGTCATGAAGTTCGGCGGCACCTCGATGGCCGGCATCGAACGGATCCGCAATGTCGCCAATCGCGTGAAGCACGAGGTGGACGCCGGCAACCAGGTGGCCGTCGTGGTTTCGGCCATGGCGGGCGAAACCGATCGCCTCGTCAATTTCTGCCGCGAGGCATCGCCCCTTTACGACCCGCGCGAATATGACGTGGTGGTCGCATCGGGCGAGCAGGTGACGAGCGGCCTGCTCGCCATCGTGCTGCAATCCATCGGCGTGAACGCGCGGAGCTGGCTGGGCTGGCAGCTGCCGATCCGCACGTCGGACGCGCATGCCTCCGCCCGCATCGCCGCGATCGATACCGCCGCGCTGGATGCGTCGCTGGCGGCGGGCGAGGTCGCGGTGATCCCCGGTTTCCAGGGCATGGCCGATGGCGATCGGGTGACGACGCTGGGCCGGGGCGGTTCGGATACGTCGGCCGTGGCGGTCGCCGCCGCGATGAAGGCGGATCGCTGCGACATCTATACCGACGTGGACGGCGTCTACACCACGGACCCGCGCATCGTGCCCAGGGCCCGCAAGCTCAGCCGCGTCACCTATGAGGAGATGCTGGAACTGGCCAGCGTTGGCGCCAAGGTGCTGCAAACCCGGTCGGTGGGCCTGGCGATGAAGGAGAAGGTGCGCGTGCGCGTGCTTTCGTCCTTCGACGACAGCCGCGACGATGACGGCCATCGCGGCACGCTGATCGTAGGCGACGACGAGATCGAAGAGGGAAGCATGGAACGTCAGCTCATCACGGGCATCGCCCACGACAAGAACGAAGCCAAGGTGACGCTGGTCGCCGTGCCGGACCGGCCGGGCGCCGTCGCCACCATCTTCACGCCGCTGGCCGATGCCAGCATCAACGTGGACATGATCGTCCAGAACATCGCCCATGAAACGGGCAGCACGGACGTGACCTTCACCGTCCCCAAGGCGGAGCTGGCCCGCGCGCTGGACGTGCTGGAAAAGGCGCGGCCGACCATCGGCTTCGAACGCGTCCTCCACGCCACCAACGTCTGCAAGGTTTCGGTGGTCGGCGTCGGCATGCGCAGCCATGCGGGCGTGGCCGCGACGATGTTCAAGGCGCTGGCCGATCGCGGCATCAACATCCAGGCGATCACCACCTCCGAAATCAAGGTCAGCGTGCTGATCGAGGACGATTATACCGAGCTGGCCGTTCGCGTGCTGCACACCGCCTACGGCCTGGACGCCGAGGAAGAGACGGTGGACGCGTGAGCCTTTCCAGCCCGCGCCTCGACGCGCTGATGGCGCGCGGGGCGAAATTCCTTGGTACGCGCCATGCGATCATGGCCGGCGCCATGTCGTGGGTGTCCGAACGCCATCTCGTCGCGGCGATCTCCAATGCCGGCGGCTTCGGCGTGATCGCCTGCGGGGCGATGACGCCGGCGCTGCTGGATGCCGAGATTGCGGGCACCAAGGGGCTTACGGACAAGCCTTTCGGCGTCAATCTCATAACGATGCACCCCGATCTTGATGAATTGATCGAGGTTTGCGCGCGCCATCAGGTCGGCCATGTCGTGCTGGCCGGCGGCCTTCCGCCGGGCGGCGCGATCGAACGGATCAAGGCATCGGGCGCGAAGGTGCTCTGCTTCGCTCCCGCGCTGGCGCTGGCCAAGAAGCTGATCCGTTCCGGCGTGGACGCGCTGATGATCGAGGGGATGGAAGCCGGCGGCCATATCGGCCCGGTCTCCACCTCCGTCCTGGCGCAGGAAATCCTGCCCGAGGTGGCCGACAAGCTGCCCGTGTTCGTCGCCGGCGGCATCGGCCGGGGCGAGGCGATCGCCGCTTATCTGGAAATGGGCGCGGCCGGCGTGCAGCTCGGCACCCGCTTCGTCTGCGCGGTGGAATCGATTGCGCATCCGAATTTCAAGAAGGCGTTCATCCGCGCTTCCGCCCGCGAGGCGGTGGCCAGCGTCCAGATCGACCCGCGCCTGCCGGTGATCCCGGTGCGCGCGCTGAAGAACGCCTCCACCGAGCTGTTCACGGCAAAGCAGCGCGAAGTGGCGCAGGCGCTGGACGAAGGCCGGGTGGAGATGGCCGAGGCCCAGTTGCAGATCGAGCATTATTGGGCAGGCGCGCTCCGCCGCGCGGTGATCGACGGCGATGTGGAGAACGGATCGCTGATGGCCGGCCAGTCGGTGGGCATGGTGACCAGGGAGGAGCCGGCGGCCGACATCATCACCGCGCTCGTCACCGAAGCCGAAACCGCGCTCACCGCGCGCGGCTGAACGCGGGCCACGGGGCGCCGCCGCGACAGGCGCCCCACCGTCTCCGCTTTCTCGGGAATTACGGATAAGGTCGCGGCATCTGCCTTGCCCAGCGCCTAGAATGCCTGCTGCAGGCGCTCCACGAGGCTGCGGGCCGGGCTGGGGACGGCGCGGAAGCCGCCCATGTCGCGATCTAGCCGGTCGACGCGATCGTAAAGGTCCCGGCTGGCGGCGATCAGGTGGCGCGCCGTCGGCGGAAGATCGGCGACCACCTGCGGATCGCTGTCATGCGCGCCGCCCAGCCGCCGGCCCGGCTCGCGCGCCTGCTCGGGCGTCAGTTCGCCCGCCTCGACCGCCTTGCGCACCAGCAGCCAGGCAATCACGTGCATCAGCCGCGTCGTCACCTTGAGCGATTCGCAGGAGAAGCTGACGCGCGCCAGCGGCGACAGCGCATCCCGCTCGGCTCGGCCGGGTTCGTCGAAATAGGCCCGCACCTCGTCGGCGAGCACCATGGCCTCGAGATAGAGGCTGTCGACCAGCCGGGCGGCCATGCGGCCGTCCACATCCAAGTGCCCATCACCCTGCATCTCCGCATGATGCCACGAAAGCGGCGGCGGCGCAGCCCGGAAAGAAGGTGAATGCCGGCTTTGCCCTGTCCCGCAAGGCCCGTCCGCACCCGCCGGCTCCGGCCGACGCAGCCGCGCGATCCGGCAAGATTTCGATGCACATCCCGCCCCTTGAAGCCCGCTGCCGGCTGCCTATCTCGATCCTGGCGCATCGTCGCCTGATGGGACGATGACGCTACGGCCCGGCGGTTTCCGCGGGCCTGTTCCATCCTCAATGCCAGAAAGGATTGAGACAATGCGTGCAGTGGATTTCGCCCCCCTCCTCCGGTCCTCGATCGGTTTCGAGAACCTCAACCGCCTCGTCGATTTCGCGACACGCGGCGAAGGGGACGCCTACCCCCCCTATAATATCGAAAAGCTGGGCGACGGCGCCTATCGCATTTCGATGGCCGTTGCCGGCTTCAGCCGCGACGAGCTTGACCTCACCGTTCAGGAGAATGTCCTGATCGTGGTCGGCCGCGCCGGCGAAGTGCAGGAAAACGGCACGCGGGAATTCCTCCATCGCGGCATCGCCAAGCGCGCCTTCGAGCGCCGCTTCCAGCTTGCCGACACCATCAAGGTGACGGGCGCGGGCTATGAGAACGGCCTGCTCAACATCGATCTGGTCCGCGAGGTGCCCGAGCACAAGAAGCCGCGCCGGATCGAGATCGACCATGCCGCCCCGCCAGTGCCGGAAGCGATCACCGAGCAGCGCGACGCCGCCTGACGCAGACATCGCGGCATGAAAAAGGGGCCGGCGGATCACCCATCCGCCGGCCCTTTTGCTGTCCCGATCGCTTTCAGGCGATGATGTCGGGGATGAGCTGGTCCTCCAGCAGCGCGATCTCGTCCCTGAGGCGGAGCTTGCGCTTCTTGAGTCGCGCCAGGGCAAGCTGATCGGCGGCCGGCGCATCGCCCATCGCCTCGATCGCGATGTCGAGATCGCGATGTTCTTCCCGCAGAATCTCGATTCGCCGGCCGATGCCGATATCTTCCATCCCGCGCGCTCCCTGCCGGAAATTCCGTGCCATGCCAGCGATATCGGCGATCGGGCCGGCGCTCAAGCACATCCCGCCCCGCCCATCCATCGCATGCCCGATGGCAAATATCGCAACCATGCGAATAGGTGGATTACAAGCGGGCCGATCGGTGATTTACTCCCTCTCCCCATAGCGGGAAACGAAAGGAGGATCCTTCATGGACAACGCCCATTCGTCTGCACTGATCGCCAAGCATGCCGGCCTCGACGCCCGCATCGCCGCCGAGAACAACCGGCCGGCACCCGACGGCATCCTGATCGCCAACCTCAAGAAACAGAAACTGAAAATCAAGGAAGCGCTCCGCCAGGTCTGAGCGCCGCCGCACCGGGTCGCTGCCCAGGAACGGGCAGCGACAGCGGCCTCCTTCCGCTTCATCCCAAAGTCGAATCGACCCGCCTGCCCCTCACGGCTAGGTCTGGAGGGACGAAATTTCCAAGCCGGCGCCGCGCCCGGCCCGCCCTTCCCCCGCCATGCAGATCGATCCGCTCCGGCGGCGCTAGCGCCCCGTGCGGAAGCCCGGACGGCGCATGCGTTCCAGATCGGCGATCGTCATCGTCTGCGGTTTTGGCCCGGCGATCGGCTTGCGAGCGAGATGGGGATCGATCGGCGCGTCGAAGGCGACGCCCACGCGGCCCTGCGCGCACCAGGCGATTCGGCCCGCCACCGGCCCGACTCCCCTCAGTTCCACGATGAGTCGATCCCCGGAACGGCAATCGCGAAGGCAATCGGCCATCAGCCCGCCTTCGGAAAGATTGCGGACGCGCAGCTGCACCGAATCGCCGCGATCCGAAAAGGTCGCCATCGCCTGCAAAAACATACTGTCGCGGGGCGCGCGACCGCCATTTCCTGCGTCCGCGACATCCCCGATCTCGTCATCCGAGACGGTGCTATCCTTCACGACCGGCCCCATATTTTCTTATAGATCGCGCACTTGAACCGCAGCGCGCCATGGGGACAAAAAAGCAGCAAATCATCCAGAAACGGTTAACGGTGCGGTAGCGTATTATTCGTCGCGGGAGATCTTTTCCTGCCGCTCGTGCCGTTCCTGCGCCTCGACGGTCATCGTCGCGATCGGGCGGGCTTCCAGGCGGGCCAGCGAGATCGGTTCCCCCGTCACTTCGCAATAGCCATATTCGCCTTCCTCGATCCGGCGCAGCGCGGCTTCGATCTTGGAGATCAGCTTGCGCTGGCGATCGCGGGTACGCAGCTCGATCGACCAGTCGGTCTCGCTGGAGGCGCGGTCGGTGATGTCGGGTTCGCGCAGCGAGTCGGTCTGCAACTGGGCCAGCGTGCCCTGGGCCTCGCGCAGGATCGACTCCTTCCAATCGATCAGCTTGCGGCGGAAATAGGCCATCTGCCGCGGGTTCATGAACTCTTCGTCGGGAGACGGGCGATAATCCGCGTCGATGATATCGTCCTGATGAGCACCGTTGGAACCGGGAGTCGAATTGAGCGCCGTCGCCATCACGTTCTCCGCTACCACCCGCGTTGGCCGCGGTGGGCTATTTGCCGGGGCGCTATACCGGCCCGCCGAACCGGGCACAAGCGCCGGAATCAGCGACATTTCGATGAAACAACGATCGATCCCGCAACTATGCCGATTAATCCCGGCGCGTTCCCGGATCGATCGCCGCCCGATTGCCGCCGGCCGGCCGAAACAGCGGAAAGCCGCGCCCGGCCTTTCGGCTGGACACGGCTTTCCCCGTTCTTTCGCCTGTCTCTTCCGGCAGGCGCCGCCTTAGCGGCCGCCGCCGCTCGGCGTGTTGGCGCCGGCCTGCGCGTCGAGCTGATCCTTCGTCATGCCGATCACCGGGCCGTCCTCGCCCGCCGCGAAGGCGGTCAGGGGCAGGCGAACCTGCACCTTGCTGGTGTCGACCAGGGCATATTGCGCATCGACCGACTTGATGGTGCCGACGGTGCCGCCGGACGGGTCCTTCACCGTGGCGCCGGCCACGAGCTGCGACGTCTTCTTCGCTTCGGCCTCCTGCGCGGCCTGCGCGTTGGCGGCACCGGCCTGGGCGTCGATCTGGTCGCGTGTCAGGGCCAGGACCGGGCCGTTGGGGCCCTCACCGAACGAGGCGACCGGAATGGAAACCTTGCTCTTTTCCGTTGCCAGAACGGCAAGATCGCCATTCACCGACTCGATCGTGCCGACAGTGCCGCCCGACGTGTCATAGACGGTGGAGCCGACGGCGACCTTGGCCGATGCGCTCGCCGCCGGGGCGGCCGTCTGGGCCAGTGCCGGCGCCGTGGCGAGCGCAAGGGCGGAAACCGCAAAAGCCATCTTCAATCTCATCAGAATCGTCTCCTAGCGATCAAAATCCCGATGAGAAAACGCGAGAAGCCGGCCATCAGGCCATGCCAAGGCGATGAATTGAGACCAAAAGGCGACGGATCGCCCCGATGGATCAATCCATCTCGGCAATGATGCGGCTGATCGCACCCACGGGATGACCGGTCAGGTCCTTGGCGATCTCACCCTTCAGCCGATCGGTGACTTCGCGGTGATAATGCTTGCGCAGTTCGCCAAGCGTGCGCGGCGGCGCCACAACTATCAGCCGATCATATTCGCCTTCCATCGCCATCCGTTCCAGCATGGCGGCGGCATCGGCGGCGAAGCGATCCTCCTCCTGCTGCTGGAAATCGGTCTCCTCCATCGCGCTGCGCGATCCGCCGACGCTGGCGAAGGCCCGGCCGGGGGCGTCGCGCTTCATGTCGCGGTCGTAACGCACCGGCTGCTGGGCGGCGTTCATCACCTCGAGCTGGGGATATTGGGCATCGCCCATGTTGCGCAGCAGCAGCATCTTGCGGCCATCGGCGACGAGGACCACGCTGTTATAGGGCAGGATCATGCTTTGCCTCCTTCCCGCTATCGGAACAGCACCGCAACGCATGAGGCATGACGGAGTTGCGCGGGCGAGGATCGCGCAGGCTTGCGCGGGCCGCGCGGCTTGGCCATAGCCCGGCCATGCACGACATACGCGCCATCCGGGAAAACCCCGCCACCTTCGATGCCGGCCTCGCGCGACGGGGCGTGGAGCCGCATGCGGCCGAGATCATCGCCCTCGACGAGAAGCGCCGCGCGCTCGCCACCGAACTGCAGGGCATGCAGACCCGCCGCAACGAGGCATCGAAGGCGATCGGCCAGGCGAAGGCCCGGAAGGACGAGGCCACCGCCACGGCGCTGATGGCCGAGGTCGCGACGCTCAAGGAACGCATGCCCGCACTGGAAGGCGAGGAGCAGCAGGCCGGCACCGCGCTGGATACGCTGCTGGCGGCGCTCCCCAACCTGCCCGCCGACGAGGTGCCCGAGGGCGCCGACGAGGACGGCAATGTCGAGGTCGGCCGCTGGGGCGAGCCGCCGGCGTTCGATTTCGAGCCGAAGGAACATGCCGATATCGGCCCGGCGCTGGGCCTCGATTTCGAGAGCGCCGCCGCCATCGCCGGCGCGCGTTTCGCCGTGCTGAAGGGCGGCATCGCCCGGCTGAACCGCGCGATCGGCCAGTTCATGCTGGACGTGCAGACCCTGGGCAACGGCTATATGGAGGTCGCGCCCCCGCTGCTGGTGCGCGACGAGGCCGCTTTCGGCACCGGCCAGCTGCCCAAGTTCCGCGAGGACCTGTTCCAGACGACCGACGGCCGCTGGCTGATCTCCACGGCCGAGATCAGCCTGACCAACCTGGTGCGCGAGCAGATCGTGGACGAGGCCGCGCTGCCGCTGCGCTACACCGCGCTCACCCCCTGCTTCCGGTCGGAAGCGGGCGCCGCCGGCCGCGACACGCGCGGCATGATCCGCCAGCACCAGTTCGACAAGGTCGAGATGGTCGCCATCTGCACACCGGAGCAATCCGAGGCGGAGCATGAGCGGATGGTGGATGCGGCCGAGATGATTCTCGAACAGCTCGGCCTGCCCTATCGCCGCATGCTGCTCTGCGCCGGCGACATGGGCTTCACCGCGCGCAAGACCTATGATCTGGAGGTCTGGCTGCCGGGCCAGGGCCGCTATCGGGAAATCAGCAGCGTTTCCAACTGCGGCGATTTCCAGGCGCGGCGGATGAACGCGCGCTACCGCCCCGGCGGCGACGCCAAGGGCACGCGCTTCCTCCACACGCTCAACGGATCGGGGCTGGCGGTGGGCCGCACCCTCGTCGCCATCCTGGAAAATTACCAGGAGGCCGACGGATCGGTCCGCATTCCCGAAAAGCTCCGCCCCTATATGGGCGGGATCGACCGGCTGGTGCCGGCCTGATGCGTATCCTGCTGACCAACGACGACGGCATCCACGCCCCCGGCCTCGCGGTGCTGGAGGCGATCGCGCGGACCATTTCCGACGACATCACCATCGTCGCCCCGGCCGAGGAGATGTCCGGCGCGGGCCATTCGCTCACCCTCACCCGGCCGGTGCGGCTGCGCAAGCATGGCGAGCGCCGCTTCTCCGTCACCGGCACGCCGACCGATGCGGTGATGATGGCGGTGGCCGAGATCATGAAGGACAATCCGCCCGATCTCGTCCTCTCCGGCGTCAATCGCGGCGCCAATCTGGGCGAGGACGTGACCTATTCGGGCACCGTCTCGGCCGCGATGGAAGGCGCGCTGGCCGGTTTCCGGTCGGTCGCGCTCAGCCAGGTCTATGCCCGCGAGGCGATGGGCGATGCCGTTCCCTTCTCCGCCGCCGAAGCCTGGGGCGCCCGCGTGCTCGCGCCGCTGCTGGACGGGCCGTGGACGCCGGGAACGCTTGTGAACATCAACTTCCCGGCCGTGCCCGCCGATCAGGTGCGCGGCGTGCGCGTCGTCGGCCAGGGCATCCGCGATTATGGGCGGCTGCGCATCGTCAAGGGCACCGATCCGCGCGGCTATAATTATTACTGGTTCGGGCTGGGCGGCGCGGTGCCGACCCCCAAGCACGACACCGACCTGGAGGCGATCGCCGACGGCTTCATATCCGTGACGCCGCTACACCTCGATCTCACCCACGGCCCCTCGCTCGACAGCCTGCGCGGCGCTTATCGGGATATCTGAGATAATCGCCGCACGGGAACTGCTGGTAGAGAGAAGGGCCGCATAGTCGGGGGATAGCGGACATAAGCTAGGCTAACCCGTCGCGCTTCTGCTTGGGTCTGGCGCGACCAATTTTCCTGGCAGCTCCATGCCAAAGACGCGTCTCGAAAGAGCGAAGCTGCGTGGCTGCATCGGTGTCGCCTGCCCGTGCCGCGCGTCGAAGCCAGTTGCGATAGCCCACCATGTCACGGCGATTGAAGCAGCTCATCGCGGCGTTCGAAGCAGCGCGGGCATCGCCCGCTCTGTAAGCGCGTCGGTAAAGTCCCGCAGCACTGGAACCATCGGCGGCCGGACCAAAGGACTGCAAGCTGTCCCCTGCTGAAAACCAGTCCGCCAACTCGATCATGGCGCCTGTGTGCCTTCGTAAAGCCAAATGCCACATGATGGGCATCCACGGTCCGCGCTGCCGTTCGTAACGGATTCCGAGGCCCTTCAGATAAAGGCGGTCGAACTTCGTGTGATCGTTGGAGCTTTCCATCGACCGACCTCGCATGAAGGCATTGCGTTCGCTATGTCGCGATGTCCCGACGGCCCAGATTTTTTCCAGCGTCGCCGCAGCTGCGGTAACGACCGAAAAGTTGGGGTTGGTGGAGGTTCGCCTTGACGAGGCCCTACCCGGCTGCGACGCGTCGAAAATGTCATCACGTTCCGTTTGGCTCAAGAGAGGCGGTATCCTCTTCGCCGGAGCTATCGTCCTGCGAGGACTTGCGGAAAGGCGACCTGACAAGCTGGCCATAATCTCGACGGTCGCGGGCTGCTTCGTTGCCGTGGTCCTCATTGGCTGGCTGTTCGCGCTGCGGCGCGAACGCTAAGCGAAGCGTCCGCAAACTCGCCGTGTGCGGATAGTTCGGATTTTCAAGCGTCGCCGGGGCGCAACGGCCGACAAGTCGGGGAAGTGGACGTTTCGCCAGCCTTCCGCTCGTCAATCCTGCGAGGGTGGGAGGCGTAGGTAAGCGCCGCTGGTCCGTGGAGGCGGTTGGCTCGATTGAGCCGATAGCTTCCGACACAATGGATTCCCGTCTTCGCGGGAATGAGGATGGGGAGGAGCTTGTCTTATGTTGAGGGGCCGGACACTCCTCAGGACGGACGCCCCGGCCTCGAAGTCCGCCTATGCGGCGCGGGTCTCCCGTCGCACGGCAAGGGTGATGATCGCGAGGATCGCGGACACGCCCGCCGCGATCCACAGGGCGTGGAGGCCGAGCAGTGGATAGATGGCGGCGCCCGCGCAGGCCCCCAGCGCCAGCCCCGTCCACAGCAGCGCATAAGGCAGCCAGCCCAGCCGGTCCCCGCCAAAGCAGGCGGCCGCGATGCGCTGGCCCATCTTCACCAGCGTGCCGGTCATGTAGGTGAGGCCGATATGGATCTCGCCGTCGCGCTCGAACATCGCATTCTCGCTGCCCATCGCGACCGCCATCAGCACCACGGCGATCCTGTCCGCGCCCGCCATCGCCGCGCCGGCGGCCGTGCCGAGCAGCATGGCCATCAGCGCCAGCAGCGCCGGGCGCCGATCCGGATCGGCCAGCCGGCCGACCAAGGCGCCGAGCACCACGCCCGCCACGAACAGGCCGAGCAGCCCCGCCGCGATCGCCGCATCCCGGCCATGGTTGAACAGCCCCACGCCCAGCCGCGTGGTATTGCCGCTCATGAACGAGACGAAGAAGCCGCCCAGCTTCAGGAAGCCCACGGCATCGACGAAGCCCGCCAGCGCGGAAAGGCAGGCGGCCAGTAGCCAGGTCCGTCGATCATAGCGGGTCACGGGCACGATCCTAGCGAGGCAAAGATATCTTGACGAGATGCCGCTTATATCGGCCACGAAACGGCGCCCGCCTATTCCATCCCACCGCGCGATTGCCTAGACACGGCGACATGCTTGGCCGGCCGACCGTTCGTTCCTCCGGGATATTGCTTGCCCTGATGGCCGTTTCCGGCTGCGTCGCGCCGCGCAGCCGGCCGATGCCTGCCCCGGTGCCGGCGCCCGTGGCCCCGGAAACGCCGGCGCCGGCGCGGCCCGCCGCGCCCACCCCGACCCCGGCTCCCTTCGAGGTGCGGGCCGTGACGCCCAATGTCGTGGAAAGCCGGGGCGGCACCTACACCGTCGTCGCGGGCGATACCCTGCGGCGCGTATCGGACAGGACAGGCGCCGGATCGGAGGCGATCGCCCGCGCCAACGGCCTGCATCCGCCCTTCATCATCCGCGTCGGCCAGAAGCTGAAGATTCCCGCCGGCCGCTGGCATCAGGTGCGCGCCGGCGAAACCGGCATCGCCATCGGGCGGGCCTATGGCGTGGAATGGGTGCGCATCGCGACGATGAACGCGCTGGAGGAACCCTATATCCTGCGCACCGGCCAGCGGCTGCTGCTGCCGTCCACCACCGAGGTGGCGGCGATGTCGCTGGAGGAGCGCGCCGCGGCCTTCGATCTCGATATCGAGGATATCATCACCGGCGGCGAGCCCGCGCTCGCCGAGCGGGAGGCCCCGGCCCGCCCGGTCGCCACCGCGCCCCGCGCCAAGCCGCTGCCGCCGACGGAGGCGATCGCCGCGTCCCGGCCCTTCTCCGGCCGGTTCGACTGGCCGTTGACCGGCACGATCAAGCGCGGCTTCGGCAATTTCGGCAGCGGCCAGCGCAACAACGGCATCAACATCGCCGCCCGCATGGGGCAATCGATCTCGGCGGCGGCCGATGGCGTGGTGGCCTATGCCGGCACCGACCTCAGCGCCTATGGCGGGCTGATCCTGATCCGCCACAGCGACACCTGGACGACGGCCTATGCCCACGCATCGGAATTGCTGGTGACGCGCGGCCAGGCCGTGAAGCGCGGCCAGGTGATCGCCCGTGCCGGCGCCAGCGGACACATTGCGGAGCCGCAGCTCCATTTCGAAATCCGCCAGGGGGCCAAGCCGGTCGATCCCATGGCCTATCTGCCGAAACGCGGTTGAAACCGCGCCGCATCTTCCACGTTCCCCGCTTCGCGCCGCTCCGGCGCAAGTCTCCGCTGCCGATCTGGCTGACGCTGCTGCTGCGCCTGCTGCTGGTGCTGGGGCTGCTCGGCATCGTCCTGGCGGTGCACTGGTTCGATCGCGGCGGCCTCCGCGACAATATGGACGGGCATGTCAGCTTCGTCGACGTGCTCTATTTCACGATGATCACCGTCACGACCGTCGGCTTCGGCGATATCGTTCCCGTCACCGATCGGGCGCGGATGTTCGATACGTTCGTGGTGACGCCGATCAGGCTGTTCGTATGGCTGCTCTTCCTGGGAACCGCCTATGATTTCATGTTCAAGCGCCTGTGGGAGAAGTTCCGGATGAGCATGATCCAGCGCAACCTGAAGGACCATGTCGTCGTCACCGGCTTCGGCACCAGCGGATCGGAAGCCGCGCGCGAGCTGATCGCCCGCGGCACGCCGCCCGACCGCATCGTCGCCATCGACGGCCGCAACGCCGCGCTGGGGGAGGCGGAGGAACTCGGCCTTTCCGTGCTGGAGGGCGATTCGACGCGCGATGCGACGCTGAAGGCGGTCCATATCGAGCACGCCCGCGCAATGATCATATCGGCGGGCCGCGACGACACGTCGATCCTGATCGTGCTGACGGCGCGCAGCCTGGCGCCCGACCTGCCGATCAGCGTGGTGATCCGTTCGGAGGATAACGAGGCCCTCGCGCGGCAGGCGGGCGCCACCACGGTCATCAATCCGGTGAGCTTCGCGGGGCTGCTGCTGGCGGGATCGACTCAAGGGTCGCACATCGCCGAATATATGGCGGATCTTGCCGCGGCGGACGGCAGGGTGGCGCTGAACGAACGGCCCGTCACCGCGGAGGAGATCGGGCGGCCGCTGTCGAGCATCGCCACGGGCCTTGGCCTGCGCATCTATCGCGACGGCAAGCCCCACGGCGCCTGGGACGACGCCGCGTCGGAGCTCAGGGCCGGGGATGTCATCGTCGAGATCAAGCCCCGACGCCCCCGGCCCTGACGGCACCGGTTCATATATTTCCTCTTATCCGACCGATCCGGCCTTGTCCCGGCACTGCTCCAGGCAGCGTTCCAGTTCCTCGGCATAATCGATCAAGATCTTGACAACGCTTTGATTATGAGAGAGCGCCGCTATACGGCGGGCTCGTTCAGCCTCCTTCTTGATGGCCTCGGGCCGTTCCATTTACTAACTCCAAACGCTACACGCCCCATGCGATTGCGCCCTCCTCAATTCGCGGGATACGGGGGTTGAACACCTGTCGCGTCACAAGACGGACTCAACCGGCACAAACCTTGACCATGGTTGAGATTCGATAAATTTTTGCGCCGCAGCACGGCGAAATCGCTCCCCCTCTCGCAAAATGCCTCGCGATCCACTATGTGGCGCGCGCTCATGACAACGACACTCCCCTCCGCGCCGAAGGTCGGCATGGTTTCGCTCGGCTGCCCGAAGGCGCTGGTGGACAGCGAACGCATCCTCACCAAGCTGCGTGCGGACGGCTACGAGATGTCCGGCAATTACGACGATGCCGATGTCGTGCTGGTGAACACCTGCGGCTTCCTCGATTCCGCCAAGGAGGAAAGCCTGGAGGCGATCGGCGAGGCGATCGCGGAAAACGGCCGGGTGATCGTCACCGGCTGCATGGGCAATGAAGCGGAGGTGATCCGCCAGCGTTTCCCCGGCGTGCTCGCCGTCACCGGCCCGCACCAGTATGAAGCGGTGGTCGGCGCCGTGCACGAGGCCGCGCCCGTGCCCCCTTCCCCCTTCCTGAACCTGGTGCCGGAACGCGACCTGAAGCTGACGCCGCGCCACTACAGCTATCTGAAGATTTCCGAAGGCTGCAACCATCGCTGCGCCTTCTGCATCATCCCTTCGATCCGGGGTGATCTCGTCAGCCGCCGGCCCGACGCGATCCTGCGCGAGGCGGAAAAGCTGGTCCAGGCCGGGACGAAGGAACTGCTGGTCATCAGCCAGGACACCTCGGCCTATGGCGTGGACATCCGGCACCAGCCCCGCGCCTGGAAGGGCGGCGAGGTGCGCGCGCACATGACCGATCTCGCCCGCGAGCTGGGCAGGCTGGGCGCCTGGGTGCGGCTCCACTACGTCTACCCCTATCCCCATGTCGATCAGGTCATCCCGCTGATGGCCGAGGGGCTGGTGCTCCCCTATCTCGACATTCCCTTCCAGCATGCGAGCCCCAAGGTGCTGAAGGCGATGAAGCGCCCGGCGAACGAGGCCAAGGTGCTGGAACGGCTGAAGGCGTGGCGGGCGATCTGCCCGGATATCGCGGTCCGATCCTCCTTCGTCGTCGGCTTCCCCGGCGAGACGGAGGAGGACTTCCAGTATCTGCTGGATTGGCTGGACGAAGCCCAGCTCGACCGCGTCGGCGCCTTCCGGTTCGAGCCGGTCGAGGGCGCTGCCGCCAATGCGCTGCCCGATCCGGTGCCGGAAGACGTGAAGGAAGAGCGCTACGCCCGGATCATGGAGAAGACCGCCGCCATCTCCGCCGCCAAGCAGCGCGCGAAGATCGGCCGCACGCTCGACGTCATCATCGATGCGGTCGATGCCGAGGACGGCGGCGCCACCGGCCGGTCCAAGGCCGATGCTCCGGAGATCGACGGCGAGGTCCATCTGCGCGATGCGGGCCACCTGAAGCCCGGCGACATCGTCAGCGTCGTCATCGAGGATGCCGACGATCACGACCTGTTCGGGGCGCTGCCCGGCGCCTGAAGCGTGGGGCAAGGCGTGGAAGCCCGTCTCGCGCGCCGCCATTTTATTGGCTAGGAAGGCGTCATGACGGATTTCGCGCCCCTGCTGCAGCCCGATCGCGGGCAGCCCGCCCACCTCCTCCACACCGTCCGCAAATCGGGCTTCGACGAATGGTTCGCCGGCCAGCCCGAACGCGCGCGCGGCGCGCTGGAAGCCGCCTTGTTCAAGGGCAAGGCCGGCCAGTTCGCGCTGATCCCCGGCGCCAAGCCCGATGACTGGGCCGTCGCGCTGGGCCTGCCCGAGGAAACAGGGCCGTGGGATCTGGCTGGTGCGGCCGCGCGGCTGCCGGCGGGCACCTATCGGCTGGCGGAAGGCGATGCCGGGCCGGCGGCGCTGGGCTGGCTGCTCGCCCATCACCGCTTCGATCGCTATCGCGGCGAGGCGGAGCCCATTCCCGAACGGATATTGCTGACCGCCGATCCCGCGCGCATCGACGATATGGTGCGCATCGCCGGCGCCGTCGCGCTGGTCCGCGATCTGGTCGATACGCCCGCCGCCGACATGGGACCGGCGGAGCTCGCCCATGCGGCGGAGGCGGTGGCCAACGCCAACGGCGCCAACTTCACCGTCACCCAGGGCGACGCGCTGGCCCAGGGTTTCCCGATGATCGCCGCCGTCGGCCGCGCCGCCATCCGCGAGCGCGCGCCGCGGCTGATCGAGCTGGAATGGGGCGATCCCGCCCACCCCCGCATCGCCATCATCGGCAAGGGCGTGTGCTTCGATTCCGGCGGGCTGGATATCAAGCCTTCCTCGGCGATGCTGCTGATGAAGAAGGACATGGGCGGCGCTGCGCATGCGCTGGCGCTCGCCTCGCTCGTCATGCAGGCGCGCCTGCCGGTGCGGCTGCACCTGCTGATCCCGGCCGTCGAGAATGCGGTTTCCGGCGATGCCTTCCGCCCGGGCGACATCCTCAGGAGCCGCAAGGGCCTCTCCGTCGAGATCGGCAATACCGATGCGGAGGGGCGGCTGGTGCTGGCCGATGCGCTGGCGCTGGCGGCGGAGAAGGAACCTGCGGTCATCATCGATTTCGCGACGCTCACCGGCGCGGCGCGGGTGGCGCTCGGCCCCGACCTGCCGGCCTTGTTCGCCAACGAGGACAGGCTGGCGGACGACCTGATCGCCGCCGCCGCCGCCGTTTCCGATCCCATATGGCGGATGCCGCTATGGGCCGGCTATGCCGACATGCTGAAATCCACGATCGCCGACATCAACAATGCCGGCGAAGGCGGCATGGCGGGCTCCGTAACGGCGGCCCTGTTCCTCCAAAAGTTCGTGCCGGCCGCCATCCCCTGGGCGCATTTCGATACCTTCGCCTGGCGCCCGTCCGCCAAGCCCGGCCGCCCGCGCGGCGGCGACGCGCTGGGCCTGCGCGCCGCGTGGGAGATGTTGCGGACCCGTTTCGGCGGATAGGCGGCATCTGCAAATCGGCTTGCCGGCGTTTGCGCCAGAATTCGCCGGGGCGAATTTTCAAACCAACGCTCACGCGGCACGCTGCGTCCCCGCGGCCCGGAATTTTTTTACGCTGCCGTGACGATGGGATGAAACCAGCAGGGCGCTGGCTGGTTGTTGCGGATGTGGGCCGATCCCCGCCCCCGCCTGCAACGAGGAGTCCCGGTGACGGACAGAGCACTCTCCGACTGGATGGACGCCCTGGTGCGTTATGTCCGATCGGGCAGTCCCGATCTCACCAACCGCCAGATGGCGCTGCTGCTGGCGGTTTACCTTGCCCCCGGGCCACATACGGTCCGCGGCCTCGCCCAATTGCTCGGTGTTTCCAAGCCCGTCGTAACGCGCGCCTTGAACACGCTCGGCAGCCTCGGCTATCTGCGCCGCGAACGGGACGAGTCCGACCGGCGCAACATATTCGTCGCGCGCACGGACAAGGGAGCGGAATTCCTTGCAAGCTTCGCAAGCCTCATCGCGGCTCGGCCAGAGCCGCACCAGCATCGGCACGCCGGCGGCTCCGCGGGCTGAACGCTTTCGCCTGACGGGGCCGAGCGTCCGGCTCGATCCGCGCATCTACGCCGTCCGCAAGGACATCGCCGATATCGCGCTGGCCGACCGGGTCTTCGCTCCCCATTATGCCGAGGCCGAGCAGGCGCGCGTCGCCGTGCCGTCCGTGGCGCTCCGCGAAGGCCCTTCGGATGATGCCCGCGCCGTATCCCAATTGCTGTTCGGCGAAGGCTTTGCCGTGATCGACAGCGAGGGCGGCTGGGCCTGGGGCTATGGCCTGCACGATCATTATGTCGGCTATCTGCCCGCCGCCGTCCTGGGCGATATGGGTGCGGAGCCCGATCATGTGGTGCGGGCGGCCTCAGCGCTGGTGTTCGCCGATGCGGACATCAAGTCCCCGGTCGTCGCGACGCTGCCGATGGGCAGCCGCTTCGCCGCCACGGCGGAAGGCGCGTTCCTCAGGGCCGAAAACGGCTTCATCCATTCGCGCCATGCCGGCGCCGTCGCCGCCGCCGAACAGGATGTGGTGGCCGTGGCCGAACGGCTGCTCGGCCAGCCCTATCGCTGGGGCGGGCGCGGCGGCGACGGCGTCGATTGCTCGGGCCTCGTCCAGACGGCCTTCGCGCTGTGCGGGCTGGCCGTGCCCCGTGACACCGATCAGCAGGCCGAAGCGATCGGCGAGGAGATCGCGGACGGCGCGGCGCTGCGACGCGGCGACCTGATATTCTTCCCCGGCCATGTCGGGCTGATGGCGGACGGCGAGACGCTGGTGCATGCCAACGCCCATTGGATGGCCGTCGTCCGCGAGCCGCTGGCCGATGTGGTCGCCCGGCTGCAACCTGAACACGAAAAGCCCGTCCTTTCGCGGCGGAGAGTATTGCCATGACAGTGAAGGTCTTCATCGACGGCGCGGCCGGCACCACCGGCCTGGAAATTCGCGAGCGGCTGGCCGACCGGAGCGACGTGGAACTGCTCCACATCGCCGAGGACCGGCGCAAGGATGCCGATGCGCGCGCCGAGATGCTCAATACCGCCGATGCGGTGGTCCTCTGCCTGCCGGACGATGCCGCGCGCGAGGCGGTGGCCCTGATCGCCAACGATACCACGCGGGTGATCGACGCTTCCACCGCGCACCGCACCGCGCCGGGCTGGACCTACGGCTTCGCCGAGGTGGAGCCCGGCCGCCGGGCGGAACTGGCGACCTCCACGCGCGTGTCCAATCCGGGCTGCTATCCCACGGGCTTCCTGGCCCTGGTGCGCCCCCTCGTCCGCGAAGGGCTGCTGGCGGCGGATGCGCCGCTCTCGGTCAACGCCACGTCCGGCTATTCGGGCGGCGGCAAGTCGATGATCGCCGCGTTCGAGCATGCCCATGTGCCCGACGCCACCGACACCGCCTTCCGCATCTACGGCCTCGGCCTCGGCCACAAGCATGTGCCGGAAATGCAGGGTCATGCGGGTCTTGCCCATCCACCCATCTTCCTGCCGGCGGTGGCGCGCACCTATCGCGGCATGCTGGTGGAGGTGCCGCTGCACCCGCTATGGCTGAAGGGCGGCCTCGCCGACGTGCGCGATGCGCTGGTCGAGGCCTATCGCGGCAGCCCGGTCGTCCATGTCGAAACGGCCGGCGATCAGGCGCTCCTCACGCTCGAACAGGCGGCCGGCACCGATCGGCTGGAACTCTACGTGTTCGGCAACGCCGCCACCGGCCAGCTCCGCCTCGTCGCCGCGCTCGACAATCTCGGCAAGGGCGCGGCCGGCGCCGCCGTCCAGAACCTCAACCTGATGTGCGGCCTGGGCGAAACGGCGGGGCTGCGGCTTTAACGGCCGCCGCCACCGCGGGGGCAAGCCGCCTCCGCAACACACTCGTCATTCCCGCGAAGGCGGGAGCCGTAGGCCAGCGTAGCTAATCCATTGTGTCGGGAGCTATCGGCTAATCAGGCCGGCCGCATCCATGGATCCCCGCGTTCGCGGGGATTACGGGGGGTGTGGGGCGCGCTGCTCCAACTTTCGGAAGTGGCGGCCGAAGCGATAAGCATCGCCCGGACGACCACCCGCCCAAAACGAAACCGCCCGCGAAGCTGCCCCAACCTCTCGGCGGGGCATCCTCGCGGGCGGCAATCGCTTTATCGGGCGCGGAGCCTGCCGGCGTCAGGCCGCCGGGCTGGCTTCCTTGCCCTTCTTGGTGAAGACGCGGACGGGCTCCTTGCGGCCTTCGACCACATCCTTGTCGACCATGATCTCGTCCACCCCGTCCATCGACGGCAGGTCGAACATGGTGTCCAGCAATATGCCTTCCAGGATCGATCGCAGGCCGCGCGCGCCGGTCTTCCGTTCGATCGCCTTGCGGGCGATGGCCGAAAGCGCCTCGTCGGTGAAGCCCAGCTTCACGTCCTCCATCTCGAACAGCTTCTGATACTGCTTCACCAGCGCGTTCTTCGGCTCGGCCAGGATCTTCACCAGCGCCGGCTCGTCCAGGTCCTCCAGCGTCGCGATCACCGGCAGGCGGCCGACGAACTCGGGGATCAGGCCGAACTTCAGCAGGTCCTCCGGCTCGCACTGGCGCAGCACCTCGCCGGTGCGGCGTTCCTCGGGCGCGGCCACATAGGCGCCGAAGCCGATCGACTTGCCCTGCAGGCGATCGCCGATGATCTTCTCCAGGCCGGAGAAGGCGCCGCCGCAGATGAACAGGATGTTCGTCGTGTCCACCTGCAGGAATTCCTGCTGGGGATGCTTGCGGCCGCCCTGCGGGGGCACGGAGGCGGTGGTGCCTTCCATCAGCTTCAGCAGCGCCTGCTGCACGCCCTCGCCCGAAACGTCGCGGGTGATGGAGGGATTGTCCGCCTTGCGGCTGATCTTGTCGATCTCGTCGATATAGACGATGCCGCGCTGCGCGCGTTCGACATTATAGTCGGACGCCTGGAGCAGCTTGAGAATGATGTTCTCCACATCCTCGCCGACATAGCCCGCCTCGGTCAGCGTCGTCGCATCCGCCATGGTGAACGGCACGTCGAACGTCTTGGCCAGCGTCTGCGCGAGCAGCGTCTTGCCGCAGCCGGTGGGGCCGACCAGCAGGATGTTGGACTTGGCAAGCTCCACCTCGGCGCCCTTGGCGCCATGGGCCAGCCGTTTGTAATGATTGTGGACCGCGACGGAGAGCACGCGCTTCGCCTGGCTCTGGCCGATCACATAATCGTCCAGCACCTTGCAGATTTCCTGCGGGCTGGGGACGCCGCCATCCTTCTTGCTGACGAGGGCCGACTTCGTTTCCTCGCGGATGATGTCGTTGCACAGCTCGACGCACTCGTCGCAGATGAACACGGTTGGGCCGGCGATCAGCTTGCGCACCTCATGCTGCGATTTCCCGCAGAACGAGCAATAGAGAGTGCTCTTTGAATCGCCGCCACTCAGCTTGGTCATACTTCTTTCCTTCGGCCGGGAAACGCCAGCCGTTCGCAGCGCGGATATCCTAAACCCGCTTTTTCCCGGCGGGCAATGCCGAATCTGCCACCGCCCGCCGTAGAAACAGTTTAAGCCGCCGCAGCCTCCTCGGCCGGCGTGGGACGCTTGTCGAACACCTCGTCGATCAGGCCGAATTCCTTGGCCTCATCGGCCTCGAGGAACTTGTCGCGGTCCATCGCGGTCTCGATGGCTTCCAGCGACTTGCCCGTATATTTCGCATAGAGCGAGTTCAGGCGATGGCGCATCCGCAGGATTTCCTTGGCCTGGATCTCGATATCGCTGGCCATGCCCTGCGCGCCGCCGGACGGCTGGTGGATCATGATGCGGGAGTTGGTGAGCGCGATGCGCATGCCCGGTTCGCCGGCGGCGAGCAGAAAGCTGCCCATCGAGGCGGCCTGGCCGATGCACACCGTGCCGACGCGCGGGCGGATATATTGCATGGTGTCGTGGATCGCGAGACCCGCCGTCACCACGCCGCCCGGCGAGTTGATGTACATGAAGATGTCCTTCTTCGGATTCTCCGCCTCCAGGAACAGGAGCTGGGCGGTGATGATCGAGGCCATATGGTCCTCCACCGCGCCGGTCACGAAGATGATCCGCTCGCGCAGCAGCCGCGAATAGATGTCGAAGCTGCGCTCGCCGCGGTTGGACTGTTCGATCACGATGGGCACCAGCGCGCCGGTGATCGGGTCGACACGATACCCCGGAGGAGCGAACTGGCCGGTCTCGAACGGATTGTGCATGGGAAAATCTTGGTCCTTGTGCCTCTCTAGCCTTCGCAACATCGGCGTTCGCGGAGCCGAGTTCAAGGGGATTAGGCGCGCGCCCGGGATTCGCCGCCCGCCCCCGGCGCCGGCAGCGCCAGATAGGCCAGCCGCCTCACCTCCCGCCGGCCGCGCACCACCGTATCGAGGATGATGCCGCAAAAGCCGTTCAGGAAGGCGAGAATCATGAGGCCGGTGGAAAGCAGCGCCGTGGGCATGCGGGGGACGAGGCCGGTCTGCGCATAGGTGATCGCCAGCGGGATCGCGAGGATGACCGCAAGCGCCGCAAGCGCCGCGCCCACCACCCCGAAATAGACCACCGGCCGCTCGATCCGGAACAGCGTCAGGATCGTGTTGAGGATGCGCCAGCCGTCGCGATAGGTGGAAAGCTTGGAGGCCGATCCTTCCGGCCGCGCGCCATAAGCGGTGACGACCTCCGCCACCGGCATGCGCAGCTCCAGCGCGTGGACGCTGATCTCGGTCTCGATCTCGAACCCTTCGGAAAGCACCGGGAAGCTCTTGACGAAGCGGCGGGAGAATACGCGGTAGCCGGACAATATATCACTGAAAGTGCGCCCGAAAATGCGTGCGAGGATGCCCGTCAGCAGCCGGTTGCCCAGCCGGTGGCCCCGGCGATAGGCGGCCTCCACCTCGGATTTGCGCGCGCCGACCACCATGTCCAGCCGCTCCTCGACCAGCAGGCGCACCATCTCCGGCGCGGCGGAGGCGTCGTAGGTCGCGTCTCCGTCCGCCATCACATAGACGTCCGCCTCCACGTCGGCGAACATGCGGCGGACGACATGGCCCTTGCCCTGCATCCGCTCCGTGCGGACGATCGCGCCCGCGGCCTCGGCGACGGCGGGCGTCCCGTCCGTGCTGTTATTGTCATACACATAGACGACCGCATCGGGCAGCGCGGCGCGAAATGCCGCGACGGTGCCGGCAATGGCGGCGGCCTCATTATAGCAGGGCAGGATCACCGCGATGCGGGTTGGGGCGGCCTCGAATGTCATGGGCCGCGTCTCTAATGGGCAAAGGTTGAAATGTCTCTAGCCCGGCGATCCCGATTTCCGGCCGGCCTCACCCCCCGCCGCTCAGCGCCAGCGAGGGTTCCGAGCGGGGCCGCCGCCGGGGCTGGCCGATCAGGAAGCCCAGCGCAGGCGCGAATCGCATCATCGCCACCTCGACGAGGATCGGCCCCGCCAGCCCCAGCACGATCCCGATCGCGGTGACGGAAAACAGATCGAAGCCGATGCGGTTCGCCAGCGACAGAAAGACGAAATGATAGAGGTAGATGGTGAAGGAATAGACGCCGATCCGCGCAAGCAGCCCGATCCGGGGGAAGAAGATCAGCAGCCCCCCGCAGGCGAGCAGGCCCAGCGCCAGCGCCGCCAGCGAATCCCGCCCGCTGCTCATGCCCCGCGCCATGAGCGTGAAGTTGATGGCGTAGACGATGATCGTCGCCGCCAGCAGCCACGGCCAGCCCCGCGCCATCCGCGGCGTGATCTCATCCCGAAAGAGGTAGATCGCCGCCCCTCCGAAGAAGAAGGGCGCCAGATAGAAGGCGTTGCCGATGGCATAAGCCTGGATCTGCCGCAGCGGACTGAAGAAAAGCAGGCACGCCGCCGCCAGCGCGATCAGCGTCGCGCGGCGGCGCTGCTGGGGGAACAACACGTCCAGCGCGGCCGCCGCCACGAACACGCAGAATATCGCCGGCAGGAACCAGAGATGCTCATAGGGCAGGACCAGATGGCCCAGCATGCAATCGGTGTCGCACGGGGCGCGCCGCCCCAGCATGTTCTTGGCCAGGATCAGGATGATCGTGGTGAAAATGCAGGGGACGAGGATGCGCCAGCCCTTCTTCCGCACGAAACGGGCATAGCCGCCCGGCGCCACCGGATGCATGGCGTAGATGCACCCCGCGATCATGCTGAACAGCGGCATGCGGATGGAAAGGAACGCCTGCTCGGCGATCAGCGAAAGCGTCCGATCGCCATGCCCCATTGCCTCGGTCGCGCTCGTCACGCTGTGAAAGGCGACGAGCAGCAGGCAGGCGAGCCCCCGCACCGAATTGATGCGCTCCCTGTCGGAAAGCGATCCTGCCGCGATCATCGCATCCCCGGATTCGGATAAAGCCCGAGTCCAGTCGCCTTCGCCGGCCGGCGCAAAGGCGATAAGGCATATCAGCCATAAGGAAGGCCACCCTATCCTTATGGGCATCATATCGGGTGGGATCGGCATGGCCGCACGCCACCCGAACCCGAAGCTCCGTCACCCCGGATCTGATCCGGGTCGATCTGCGCCAGGCGCTGGCGTATCGAGGAGCGGCAACCTCGAACCAGCCCCTCAGCACCTCCCCCAAGCGTCATGCCAGCGCAGGCTGGCATCGTCTCGACATTTATGCCGCGTCTGCCGCGCACATGGAAACGGACCGAGCAGCTCCGAAGGGAAGGAGCCACTTGAACCGCTCGCGATGCCAGCCTTCGCTGGCATGACGTTTCGGGTTCGCCGTTTCACTTGGCGTTGCGGGCATGGGCTTGCGCACCCACCCAAGCCGCCGAACACAGGTCGCCATCCTCGCGCGCTCCAGTCCAACCCGCCCCATCGGAAAACAAAAAAGGGGGACGTTTCCGCCCCCCTTCTTCGTTCATCTGACCGGCAAGGCCTTATTCGGCGGCCTTCTTCTTGGCCGGAGCCTTCTTCGGCTTGGCCGGAGCCTCGGCGGTTTCCTCCGCCGGAGCGTCCGCCTTCTTGGCGGCGGCTTTCTTTGCCGGGGCCTTCTTGGCGGACTTTTCCTCGGTCACGGCTTCGGCCGGGGCCTCATCTTCCTTGGTGGCTGCCTTCTTGGTCGCAGCCTTCTTGGCCTTGGGCTTCTCGGCATGGTCGTGATCATGGTCATGATCGTGGTGATCATGGCCGCAGCCGGGGCCGTGGACATGGCCACTGCCGATGCTGTCGTCATCCGCCTCGATCGCGGCTTCCAGCTCCTCGCGGGTCACGGCGCGGTCGCTGATCTCGGCCTTGTCGAACAGGAAGTCGACGACCTTGTCCTCATAGAGGGGAGCGCGGAGCTGCGCGGCCGCCATCGGGTCCTGCTGGACATATTGGATGAAGCGCTCGCGATCCTTGGGGCCATACTGCTGGGCGGCCTGGATGATCAGGCGCTGCATTTCCTGCTGGCTCACCTCGACGCCGTTCTGTTGGCCGATTTCCGACAGCAGCAGGCCCAGGCGCACGCGGCGCTCGGCGATCGCCTGATAATCGGCGCGATCCTTCTCCATCTCCGCGCGGGCGGCTTCCGGGTCGGCCTCGTGGCTCGCTTCATGCTCGAGCTGCGCCCAGATCTGGCCGAATTCGGCCTCGACCATCGACGGCGGCACCGGGAAGTCGTGGCTCGCGGCGAGCTGGTCGAGCAGCTTGCGCTTCATGTGGGTGCGGGTCAGGCCATTCAGTTCCTGCTCGATCTGGCCCTTCAGGAGATCGCGGAGCTGATCGATGCCCTCCAGGCCCAGGCCCTTGGCGAATTCGTCATCCGCCTTGGTTTCCTTCGGCGTCTTCAGCTCGGTCACCTCGACCTCGAAGATCGCTTCCTTGCCCTTCAGCGAATCGACCGGATAGTCGGCCGGGAAGGTCACGACGACGCTGCGCGCCTCGCCCTGCTTGATGCCGATCAGCTGGTCCTCGAAACCGGGGATCAGGCGGCCGGAGCCGATCTCGATCGACATCGCCTCGCCGGTGCCGCCTTCGAACGGCTTGCCGGCGACCGAACCCGCGAAGTTCATGACGACCAGGTCGCCTTCCACGGCCGGATGGCCTTCGGCGGCCGGGTCATAGCTCTTCTGCTGCGAGGCGATGCGATCGACGGCGGCGGCGATCTCGTCCTCGGTCGGCTCCACCGTCAGGCGCTCGAGCTTCAGGCCCTCGATCGCGGGGGTGGGAACGTCGGGCAGCACTTCCAGGCTGATCTTCACCTCGGCATCCTTGCCGGGGGCATAGCCTTCGTCCAGCTCGACGGCCGGCTGCACGGCCGGACGGAGCTTCTGCTCGACGATCAGCGACTGCACGCCTTCCTGAACCGCCTTGTTCAGCGCTTCCTGCTCCAGCGCGGGGCCGTGCATCTTCTTGACGAGGTTCGCCGGCACCTTGCCCGGCCGGAAGCCCGGCATGCGGATCTGCGGGGCGACCTGCTTCACCTCGGCGTCGACGCGCGCGAGAATGTCCTTGGCCGAAATCGTCAGCGTGTAGGCGCGCTTCAGCCCCTCGTTCAAAGTCTCGACAGTCTGCATCGGGTTTCTTCCAGAGCCTTCCGGGTTGAATTTCGTTTGGCGCACTCCGCGAACATGTCGCGGAATCTGGTGCGGGCGAAGGGACTCGAACCCCCACATCTTGCGATACTGGAACCTAAATCCAGCGCGTCTACCAGTTCCGCCACGCCCGCAGGGACCGCCGGTCGGCGGGGTCTATAGCAGGAGACACGCGCGGAGCAAGCTGGAACGGTGCCGAACCCCGCCCCGACGCGCATCATTGCGTCAATATTGTTTCGGGACCGTGCGAGAATGGGGCCACGCCCATCCGGAGGGCGCCGACCCTTCCCGCAGCGTTGGCGGCATGGCAAATTCCGAAAGCGGAAGACCCTCGAGGTTCTGAAGGTGCCCAACGAGCTCCGAATGGCCGAAAAAAGCCACAGGCCGCGGCCCTCAGCGCTTCCCTCCCTCCCCTGCAAGGAGGGAGGGAAGCTTCTCACCTTATCGCGCGCGCCAACGCGAATTTCCTGAGCTTCGTTTGCGGGTATGTCCCGATGGTCAGTCCATCGAGGGCAATCTAGCCTCGCCCCGGAAGATCGAGGTGAGCTGCCATGACGGACATCCCCTATGTCACACGCCAGTTCATGCCGGCGCATCCCGATCTGAAGAACGGAGCCGGCATCCCCGCCAGCCTCGGCTACCAGGCCTATGTCGAATCGCTCGCCCGGATCATCTATTATTGGGGCTATCCCGCAGTGGATGGCTTCGGGCGAACAAGCTCCTGGGACGTCATGAAGGAGGCCGGTCCGGGCGCGACGATGGGCCTCTTCCCCGGCGCCCCCAAAAACCGCATGGGCTATCTCGACGATTATATGTCCCCGGCCCAGCGCAAGGTCGTCACCCCTAATGCGGATACCATCTACGGCGTCAGCTTTGCCGACCTCAGCGTCGAGCCGCTGGTGATCCAGACGCCCGTCGATGTGCCGCCCGGACATTACTGGACGATACAGATCGTCGACATCTTCACCACCGTGACGCATCAACTCGGCTCGGCCTCATACACACCCGGCGGCAAGCTTCTGCTGGTAGGGCCCGGCTGGCAGGACGAGAAGCCGGATGGCTTCATCGATGTGCTGCATTCGGCAACCGCCGTGGCCGGGCTGTTCGGACGCAGCTTCACCGCCCATTCGCCAGAGGACAAAGCCAGGGCGCGTCGCGTGCTCAACCAGATCGGCGTCTATCCGTTGAGTGAGGACGCACCCGAACGCAAAACCTTCGATTGCGAGGCCAGCGCGCGCAACAAGGTCTATCCGGCGGGCGTCACCGCAGAAATGCTGGAACGAGATCCCGATCTGCTGCGCATTCGCCCGGTCGATGCGCGAAAGTTCTGGGACGATCTGGAAAAAATGCTCGATGCCAACCCGGTTGTCGGGCCGGACGATGCGCCCATGGCGGAACAGGCGCGCGCATTGCTCGCCCTGCGTAAGTCATCCGATCAATGGCGGACGCTGCTCGACCGCGTGGCGCTCGCCGCCGATGCCGAACTGCACGCCGCCGCTCGCTATGATCAGGTCGGCGTCGACGCCGGAAACGGCTGGCAGCGGCAGGAAAATAGCGGCGTCTGGGGTAGCGACTGGTTCGGTCGCGCACTCGCCGCGGTGATCTATATCTACGTCAACGATTATCACGAGGCGATCTACTTCATCCGCGGCACGGACGCTGATGGCGCGTTGCTGCAAGGCCGCTATCGCTATGCGATCCGGTTCGAGAAGGGCCAGCTTCCACCGGTCGATCCAGCCCGCGGCGGTTTCTGGTCGCTCACCATGTATGACCGGGATTATTATATGCTGGCATGGAGCCCGAACGGCCGAAACAATATCGGCCGGGTCAATCTCGACGCGAACGAGCTTAAATTCGCCGATGATGGCTCGCTGACACTGATCCTCTCGCACGAGGAGCCCACGGACACCGAGGGCAAGGCGAACTGGCTCCCCGCCCCTGACGACCAGTTCGCCCTGCTGATGCGAACTTACGTGCCGACCGAACCGATCCTCAACGGCAATTACAAATTGCCCGATGTGAAGCGGGTCGGCTGAAATACTCGCCTGCCCACAGAGCGAGTCACATCCTCAACGCCTGTTCCCCCGCTCGACCTTCCGGATGAAGGGCGACAATCGGCCCACACGCTCCCAAAGCGGCCGTGGTCCGCATTCGTCCACGCCGCCCGCATCGTTCGAAAATCCGCGAAGGCCGGCGCCCAGACAAAATGCGCCCTTCCGCGTCTTCAAGCGATCTTTCAGCGCCGCCGCCCCTGATGGCGGATATTGCCGGGTCGCCCGCGCCGTCCCATCACGCGCCTGTCCTTGCCGCCCCGGCGCACGGGCATGTGGCTGGCGCCTTCGGCCAGCTCGAAACGCAGGCTGCCGCTGATCGGATTGGCCTCCACCAGCCGCAGCTTCAGCTTCATGCCGGGCGTATAGCGATCGCCGGATTCCTCGCCCTCCAGCGCCTGCGCGGCCTCGTCGTAACGGAAGCGCTCGGCCCCCAGCGTGGACACCGGCACCAGCCCGTCGCCTCCCAGCCCTTCCACCGTGGCGAAGAAGCCGAAGCTCTGCACCCCGGTGATCCGCGTATCCATGAGGTCGCCGACATGGGCGGCGAGATAGGCCGCGACATAGCGGTCGATCGTCTCGCGCTCCGCCTCCATGGCGCGGCGCTCGGCCTGGCTGATCGCGGTGCCCAGCCGCTCCATCGCGGCGGCGTCCTCCGCCGTCAGCCGCGTCGCCTTCGCATCGGGATCGAGGCCATAGGCGCCCACCAGCGATCGGTGGACGATCAGGTCGGCATAACGGCGGATCGGGCTGGTGAAATGGGCGTAGCTGCCCAGCGCCAGCCCGAAATGGCCGGCATTGCGGGGCGCGTAATAAGCCTGCGTCTGGCTGCGCAGCACCTGTTCCATCACCTGCGGGCGGAAATCCACATCCTCGCCGATACGGGCCAGAAGCTGGTTGAAGGTGGCCGGGCGGATCACCTGCCCCAGCGCGAACTCGACCCCGAAGGTCTTGAGATAATCCTTCAGCGCGACCAGCTTTTCGCGGCTCGGCGGCTCGTGGACGCGATACATCACCTCCGCCTTCTTCGCCTCCAGCGCCTTGGCGGCGGCGACATTGGCGGCGATCATATAATCCTCGATCAGGCGGTGAGCATCCAGCCGCTCGCGCGGGGCGACCGAAAGGATGCGCCCCTTCTCGTCCAGCACCACGCGCCGCTCGGGCAGGTCGAGGTCCAGCGGCTCACGCGCGTCGCGGGCGCGGGCCAGGGCCGCCCAGCACGCCCAGAGCGGGCGGAGCGCGCCTTCCACAAGCTCCCTCGGGAAGGGATCGCCCGCCAGATCGCCGTCGATCGCCGCCTGCGCATCCTCATAGGCGATGTTGGCCGCGATGCGGACGAGCGCGCGGGTGAAGCGCCAGGCGACCAGCTTGCCGTCCTTCGATATGGTCAGGTGGCAGGCCATGGCCGCGCGATCCTGCCCGGCCTTCAGCGAGCACATGTCCGCGCTCAGCGTCTCGGGCAGCATCGGCACCACGCGGTCGGGGAAATAGACGCTGTTGCCGCGCTTGCGGGCCTCCTTGTCCAGCCGGCCGCCGGGGCGGACGTAGAAGCTGACGTCGGCGATGGCGACGATCGCGCGGAAGCCGCCGGGGTTGGCGGGGTCGTCGTCGGGCGCGGCCCACACCGCATCGTCATGGTCGCGCGCGTCGGCGGGATCGATGGCGACGATCGGCAGCGCGCGCAGGTCCTCGCGCCCATCGCCCAGCGGCAGCGCGGCGACGCGCTCGGCCTCCTCGATCGTTTCAACCGCGAAGGCGTTGGGAATGCCGTGCTTGTGGATCGCGATCAGGCTGAAGCTGCGCGGCGCGAAAGGATCGCCCAGCCGCTCGCTCACCTTCACCGTCATCCGCGGCGGGCGGCCGGTCTTTTCGGCCAGCACCAGATCGCCCGGCTCAGCCTCGCCGGCATCCGAAACCGGCCAGTCGCGCTTCTCCCGCTTGTCGACCGGCTTCAGCCACAGCCGATCGCCCTCGGCATGGAGCACGCCCAGCACCAGCTCCTCGCCGCGTGCCAGCTTCTTCATCGGGTGGGCGATCCAGCCGGCGCCCTTCTCCTCGGTGCGGGCGAGGATGCGATCGCCCGGCCCCAGCGCGGAACGGCGGCCGCGTTCCTGCACCCGGAGGCGCGGCGGCGGGGTTTCCGCCTGCCAGCTTTCGGGAACCGCGATCGGCTGGTCCCCATCCACGTCGACGATGCGCAGCACCGTGACCTTGGGCACCCCGCCCATCCTGTGGAAGGCGCGGCCGGGGGCGCTGTCGATCAACCCCTCGTCGGCCATGTCCTTCAACAGGGCCTTGAGCGCGATCTTGTCCTGCGCGGAAAGGCCGAAGGCGCGCGCGATCTCCCGCTTGCCGGCGGGTTGATCGGACTGGGCGATGAAATCCAGTATCTGCTGGCGGCTCGGCAGGCCGGGGCTTTGGCGACGGGGCATCGCCGTCATGTAGGCCGAAGCCCGGCCGCCGTCACCCCGGCCCGGGCTCTTTTGCCGGAAGGCCATCGCCATGGCGGGATGGCCACGCCGCACGCCCTGTCCGTTCGAACGTTGCGAAGGCCGGGGGCGCATGGCAATCGCATCGCCACCATAAGGGAGACAATGATGCCGGATTCGACCGCCACCAAGCCGTTCATCGTCGGAATCGGGGGCACTGCCAGCGCCAATTCCTCGACCGAGCAGGCGCTGGCGATCGCGCTCGCCTCGGCCGAGCGGGCCGGCGCGGAAGTCAAGCTGTTCGGCGCGGCGACGCTCGCCGCCCTGCCGCATTACATGACCGAGGCCAGCCCCGCATCCAGCGAGGGCCGCGAGCTGGTGGAGGCGGTGCGCCGCGCGGACGGCGTGATCATCGCAAGCCCCGGCTATCACGGCTCGATCTCCGGCCTGGTGAAGAACGCCATCGATTATCTGGAGGAAACCGCGAAGGACGCGCGCGTCTATCTGGATGGCGTGCCGGTGGGGCTGATCGCCACGGCCTATGGCTGGCAGGCGACCGGCAGCACGCTCGCCACGCTGCGTTCGATCGTGCACGCGCTGCGCGGCTGGCCGACCCCGCTGGGCGCCGCGATCAACAGCTCGGGCGGCATCTTCAAGGCGGGCGTGTGCAGCGATGCCGGCGCCAATAACCAGCTCGAGCTGGTGGGCAAGCAGGTGTTCGAATTCGCCCGGCTGCGCCGCGCCGATCCCAGCGTGACGGAGACGACGGCGGGATGAGGCCGCTTGCCGCGCTGATCGCGCCCGCCATTGCCATCGCCCTTCCCCTGCCCGCCACCGCCGCGCCGACGGCCCAGCCGGCGATGCAGAAGACGGCATCCGGCATCCAGTATCAGGTGCTGCGCCCGGCCAGGACGAAGGGCAAAGGCCCTCACCCGGCCGCCACCGATCGCGTGCAGGTGAATTATCGCGGCATGCTGGCGGACGGCACCACTTTCGACGCGAGCCGTTATGACGAGCCGGCCACCTTCGCGCTGGACGAGGTGATCCCCGGCTGGACGGAGGGCGTGCAACTGATGGAGCCGGGGGCGAAATATCGCTTCATCATCCCGCCGGAACTGGCTTACGGTGAGGGCGGCGCCGGCGGTGTGATCCCGCCCAACGCCACGCTGACTTTCGATATCGAGCTTCTTGCCATCAACCCGCCGGAATGACGGCAGACAGGAGGAAGGCCATGACAGTCGCCAGGCACTATATCATGAATGCCGTGGAAGGCAGGGACGCCACGCTGGAAACCGCGCTGCGCGACCTGGCGGACAAGGTGCGCGCCATATCCGGCTGCCAGGGCGTGGAATTGCTGCGCGACATCGGCAACGAACGCCGCTTCATCTTCATCGAGAAGTGGGATTCGGTGGACGCGCACAAGGCGGCGGGCCCGCAGCTCGGCAAGGATGCGCTGGCGCCGATCCTCGCGGTGCTCGATGGCCCGCCGGACGGCGATTATCTCGATTATCTGAAAGTGGTCTGATCCACGCGCGCCCCGGCCGGCCAGCGGCTCCGGGGCGCTTTTTTTTCAAGCCCGGCCCACGCGGACGATTGCGGCCATCGCGGTGCGATCGGCTGCCTTCGGGCGTGGCAGAGGCAGCATCTTTCGAAAATTGGCACGTCGCGCCTCGGCGGGGCGTTGTCCGACACGGCGGACTGGTCTAGCATCGGCGCCGTCGCGAAAAACGACCGCCGGGTCAGAGCATCAAATGCTTGCCGGGCCGTCGAATATACGTCGGCCATGCGATCGGCATGGTCCGGCCAGCGTCTCCGTAAGCAACCGCCTGACGACCTGTCGGGTCGATGGCAGCCGCCAGCGTCGATCGACGCTGGCGCGACAATTGGAGCGCTGAAATGCGAAACGAGATTGCGATCGTCGGTGCCGGGCTGGGCGGCCTCATGCTGGCCCGCGTCCTGCACGTGAACGGCATCCCCGCGACGATCTACGAAGCCGAGGCCACGGCCAGCGCGAGGGCGCAAGGCGGCCTGCTCGACATCCACGAACATAATGGCCAGCGCGCATTGCGGGATGCGGGCCTGCTCGATGCATTTCAGGGCCTCGTCCGCCCCGGCGAGGATGCCAAACGCGTCGTCGACCAGAACGGCAACATCCTGTTCGACAACCCCGGCGATCGCGCCTCCGCCCGTCCCGAAGTGGACCGGGGCGAGCTGCGAGACATGCTGATCGGGTCGCTTCCGGCCGGAACGATCCGGTGGGGTCGCAAGGTCACCTCCATCGCGACGGATCGCGGCCGCCACATGATAATCTTTGCCGATGGCGCGACAGTCGCGGCCGATATGGTCGTGGGCGCGGACGGCGCCTGGTCGAAGGTCCGGCCGCTCCTCTCCGATGCCAGGCCCGTCTATGCCGGCACCTGCTTCATCGAGATAGCGCTGCTCGACGGCAGCGCGCGCCATCGGGCATCCATCGACGCGATTGGCAGCGGCACGCTCATTGCGGCCGCTCCGGGCAAAGGCATCATGGCCCACCGCTACGCGGACGGGACCGGGCGCGGCTATGCGGCGCTGGACAAGCCCGAGGATTGGATCCGCACCATCGACTTCGGCGATGCGCGGGCCGGCCTGGCACATGTCGCGGGCCATTTCGAAGGATGGGCACCGCATCTGACCGCGTTCATCATCGACAGCCAGATCGAGCCGCTCCTTCGCCCGATCTACGCGCTGCCGGCCGCGCATCGCTGGAATCGGGTGCCGGGACTCACGCTGGTCGGCGATGCGGCGCATCTCATGTCCCCTTTTGCCGGCGAAGGGGCCAATCTGGCCATGCATGACGGCGCGGAACTGGCCAAAGCGATCATCCGCCACCGCGACCACATCGAAGCCGCGCTCGCGGCGTATGAACATGATCTGTTTCCCCGCAGCCGCGAAGCCGCCGAAGCATCCGCCCGGAACCTGGCGCGCTTTTTTGGCGATGACGCGCCGTGGAGCGTGGTCGAGCTGTTCCAGCAGACCGCGCATGCGGTCGCCTGAAGCAGCTTGCCCTAACGGCCTGTGCCGGGGGCGAGGCGCCGTCCGCCGGTTGCGGGACCGCGGGCTCGATCGCGACCGCCGCCCGCCTCAACGCAATAATATTACGCAGAATCGCGCTGGACTTTGTTAACCGATCCACGTTAAGGCCCATGACATGTTGTCGTGCCGCGGCCTTCTCCTGCTTCGACTTACGCGCCCTTAGGCGCGCGATTTCGCTTGGCCCCATCCATGGGGCTTCAGGCCACGGCGTCTAAGGGCAAGGCAAACCACCCCGAACGACAACCCTGCGACAGGAGCAGGCCCCCGTGACTACCAACGACACCATTCTGATTTTCGATACCACGCTGCGTGATGGCGAGCAGTCGCCCGGCTGCTCGATGAACCTCGAGGAAAAGCTCCAGGTCGCGGCCCAGCTCGAAACCATGGGCGTGGACATCATCGAAGCCGGCTTCGCCATCGCCAGCCAGGGCGATTTCGAGGCGGTGAGCGAGGTCGCCCGCCAGTGCCGGAAGGCGACCGTGGCCAGCCTCGCCCGCGCGGCGATCGCCGATATCGATCGCGCCTGGGAAGCCGTGCGCCATGCGGCGAAGCCGCGCATCCACACCTTCATCGCCACCTCCCCGCTCCACATGCGCGTCAAGCTCAACAAGAGCCCGGAGGAGGTGCTGGAAGCGATCCAGCGCACCGTCTCCCACGCCAGCGGGCTCTGCCCTGACGTGGAATGGTCCGCCGAGGACGCGACCCGATCGGAGCCCGATTTCCTCGCCCGCGCCATCGAGACCGCGATCGCCGCCGGCGCCCGCACGATCAACCTGCCCGATACGGTGGGCTATGCGACGCCGGAAACCTATGGCGCGATGTTCCGCGACATGATCAACCGGGTGCCGAACGCGGACCTCGCCGTCTTCTCCACCCATTGCCACAATGATCTGGGCCTCGCCGTGGCTAACACGCTTTCGGCGGTGATGGCGGGCGCCCGCCAGGTGGAATCGACCATCAACGGCATCGGCGAGCGCGCCGGCAACGCCGCGGTGGAGGAAATCGCCATGGCGCTGAAGGTACGGCACGATGTGATGCCGGTGCGCACCAACATCGTATCGACCGAGATCACCCGCGCCAGCCGCATGGTTTCGGGCATCACCGGCTTCCAGGTGCAGCCGAACAAGGCGATCGTGGGCGCCAACGCCTTCGCGCACGAAAGCGGCATCCACCAGGACGGCATGCTGAAGGATGCCTCCACCTACGAGATCATGACCCCGGAAAGCGTGGGCGTATCCACCTCCAACCTCGTGATGGGCAAGCATTCCGGCCGGGCGGCCTTCCGTTCCAAGCTGGAGGAGCTGGGCTATTCGCTGGGCGACAATGCCTTCCAGGATGCCTTCGTCCGCTTCAAGGCGCTGGCCGATGCCAAGAAGGCCGTGTTCGACGAGGATATCGTAGCCCTCGTCGACGACGAGGTGCTGCGCGGGCATGACCGCATCCAGGTGAAGGAGGTGGAGATCCACTGCGGCACCGGCCCGGCCCGCGCCATCCTGACCCTGGAGATAGATGGCGAGGAAAAGACCGCCGCCACCCGCGGCAGCGGCCCGGTGGACGCGCTGTTCGCCGCGATCGGCGAACTCGTGCCCCACGATCGCGGATCGCTGGAACGCTATGAGGTCCATGCCGTCACCGGCGGCACCGATGCGCAGGCCGAGGTTTCGGTGCTGCTTTCGGAGGATGGCCGCACCACGCGCGGGCGCGGCGCGCACCATGACACGCTCGTCGCCTCGGCGCGGGCCTATGTGAACGCGCTCAACAAGCTGATGGTGAAGCGCGGCCGCGCGCCGGTGGACGTCGCCGCCGGCTGAGGCCCGGAAGGAGGGCGGCGGACAACCGGCATCGCCCCCGCCCTCCCTTATTTGCCGGCGAGGAAATCCTCCGCCGCGCGGCGCTTGGGCGTCTGGTCCATCGGCTGGCCGCCATATTCGCGCAGGCCCCAGGCCCCGAACGGGCCATAGGGGCCGGTGGCGGCATAGAGCGTCATCGTATCGCCGACCCGGCTTTTCCACGCCGCCAGATATTTGCGATAGACGTCATACATCCGGGGATCGCGGTTGAGCTGCGCCACTTCGGCGGCGTGCGGCGGATAGACCAGATGCTGCCCCGCCTCATAGGCGATGTAGCGCTTGCCGTAACGGGTCGCGACCGCCTTGTTCGCCAGCGCCTTGCCGATGGCGGCGTCGACGTCCTTGTCGAGATAGGCGAAGATGTTGGCCGGATCGAGGATCGTCGCGCGCTCGCCCCGGAAGGTCGAGTTGCCGAAATAGGGCGCCGTCGCCACCGCATCCACGAATTTGGCGGTGTCGCGGAAGCCAAGCACCGCCTCCGTCCCCTGCGGCCCGGCATTCTGGGTGGCGACGACGCGGACCAGCCGGCCGGGATCGGCCTTGAACACGTCGGTCCAGATCCTGTTCATCCACGTCGCCTTTTCGGCATAGCGGAGCACGATCACCCGATACTGGTCGCTGTCCAGCCCCTCCTTCAGCCCTTCCGCCTGCGCCTGCTTGGTCACGGGAAAGGCCAGGTTCCAGACCTCGTTGGACATTTCGACATAGGCCTTGCGGCCGGGCGCCAGATTGTCCCGCACATATTCGGCGAAGCGGCGGACATAATCCTCGTCCGCATTCCAGTGCATGTGGAACCAGGGATCGACCTTCGCCTCGTTGGCGAGCGCCACCATATATTCCACGGCAGGCCCCGCCGGCCCGTTCTGCTCGAGGCTCCCGGTCGTGGCGCGGGTGGCCCAGCTCACCTCGGCATTCCCGTTCACCTTCTGCCAGTCGAGGAAGCGGACGAGGCTGAAGCCCGAAAGCGACTGGAGGAAAGCCGGCGCGAAAAGGGCCGTCGGCGAGGCCGATTTCTCCCGGCAATCGATCCCGCGCGCCGGATCGGCCGCGTCGATCCGGCTCAGCGATATCCAGGCGCCCTTGGGCTTGCCGCCGTTGCTGCCCGGCCAGTCGAAATCGAAGGCATTGCCCGATTGCGAGGCGTTGCGCGCGCCGCCGCCGGGGGCAAGGCTGCCCTTCCCCTGCCAGGTGCAGCGGATGCGGACGGCGTTGGCGCCATAGACGCCCTCGGGTATCGCCAGCGATCGGTGCATGACCTCACCGTCCTGAAGCGAAATAGGCATGCCCGCGGCATTGAGGCGCGTCGCATCGATTTTCTTCCAGCCGCGCTGCCCCTTGATCTCGCTGGCCCAGCCTCCGCCGATCGCGAGGTTCATGAAGGTGCGCTCGCCGCCCCAGGTGCTGAGGCCGGCCAGATTGAGGCCGAGCGTGGTGGGCGGCACCGGGCCGGGCGCGACGGGCGCGGCCGGCGCATCCCCGCCGCCGCCGATCAGCAGCGCCGCGCCGAGCCCGCCCGCCGCCAGCGCCGCCGTCGCAATGCCGACCAGGATGCCGGCGCGGGCCTGGCGCCTACCGCCCCCGGAAGCCGTGTTCAGCCGCAGCGCCATCCTCTCATCCCCATTCCACGCCCGCCAGCGGGCCGCCTGATCCTTATGACGGGCAAAGCCGCCGGACGCGACCTAAAGCGTCTCCTGCTCGCGACCGCGCAGTTCCGCCTCGTCCCTCACGCCCACCGGCCGCGCCGGCGCGCCGACCATGATCGTGCGCGGCGGCACGTCCGAAAGCACCACGGCGTTGGCACCGATCAGCGCGTGATCGCCGATCGTGACGCCGCCCAATATCCGGGCGCCGGCGCCGGCCTCCACCCAGCAGCCCAGCTTGGGCGCACCGCCCGGCCCGCGCTTGCCGATCGTCACCTGCTGGAACAGGCAGCAATTGGGGCCGATCTCCGCCTCGGGATGAATGACCACGCCGTTCGGATGCGGCAGCAGCATTCCCCCGCCGACGGAGACGTTGAGCGGAATATCCGCCCCTGTCACGACGCTCCAGAAGCGATGGCGCAGGATGGCCGATCGCCGCGCGATCGCCGCGAACGGCCCGCGCCGGGCGGCCGCCCGCTGATAATCACGAATGCTGCCGATCAGGGCGCGCGAGGGCGTCCAGGACCAGCGCCGGCGCCGCTCGCGCGACCAGTCCGGCCGCCAGCCGGCTTCGTCCCGCGCCAGATCGCCACTCCTGATATCGCCCTTCACCCGCCTCACCTTCATCCGACCGGCCACTTGCCTTCGCGACCATGGCTATCCAAATGAAGCGCGGGGCGAAACCGCTAATCGGCCATGCCGGCAAACGGGTGCGGTGAAACCCCTTGGCGAAATCCAACAGCCGCCCTATATAGCCCCCATACGGATTTCACGGCCTTTTCGACCCGCCTTGGGAGGGGAAGGCCGCTTCGTCCGCTTCCGGGACACGGCCTGCTTTGCGCACAGGCCGCGACGAATGGGGAGTTTGGCGAGGTTCTACCAGACGCAGGCAGTGCGGTTCCGACGGCCCGGACCCGCACTTTTTTTCGTGGGACCTACCCCGCGAATCGGCTGCGATCCGCTGCGAGGCGGGTGAATTTTTGATCGGACGCGAGGACAAAATATGGCGACCCAGGCGGCATCCGGCCAGGCCCTCATCAACACCGCGAAGAAGCGCATCCGCAAGGTTTTCGGCAACATCCACGAAGTGGTGCAGATGCCGAACCTGATCGAGGTGCAGCGCGAAAGCTACGAACAGTTCCTACGCTCCCGCCCCGAGGACGCTTATGTCTCCGGCCTGGAAAAGACGCTGCGCTCCGTCTTCCCGATCCGCGATTTCGCCGGCACCGCCGAGCTCGACTTCGTGAACTACGAACTCGAGCCGCCGAAATATGACGTGGACGAGTGCCGCCAGCGCGGCATCACCTATGCGGCGCCGATGCGCGTCACGCTGCGCCTGATCGTGTTCGAGGTGGACCCCGATACGGAAACCCGCTCCGTGCTCGATATCAAGGAGCAGGACGTCTAC
Source organism: Edaphosphingomonas fennica (assembly GCF_003034225.1). Taxonomy (GTDB): domain Bacteria; phylum Pseudomonadota; class Alphaproteobacteria; order Sphingomonadales; family Sphingomonadaceae; genus Sphingomonas_E; species Sphingomonas_E fennica. The sequence goes on along the minus strand of NZ_PHHF01000076.1, from coordinate 93,275 downwards.
ATGGGCGACATGCCGCTGATGACGGAGAACGGCACGTTCTTCGTCAACGGCACCGAGCGCGTGATCGTTTCGCAGATGCACCGTTCGCCGGGCGTGCTGTTCGATCATGATCGCGGCAAGACGCACGCTTCGGGCAAGTATCTCTTCGCCGCCCGCGTCATCCCCTATCGTGGCTCGTGGCTCGATTTCGAGTTCGATGCCAAGGACATCGTCAACGTCCGCATCGACCGCAAGCGCAAGCTGCCGGTCACGACCCTGCTCTATGCGCTGGGCCTGAACGGCGAGGAAATCCTCAACCATTTCTACGGCCGCCTCACCTGGGTCCGTGGCGAGGGCGGCTGGAAGGTGCCCTACACCCCGGAGAACTGGCGCGGCCAGAAGCCGAATTTCGACGTGGTGAACGCCGATACCGGCGAGGTCGTGTTCACGGCCGGCACCAAGATCAGCCCCCGCGCCGCCAACAAGGCCGGCAAGGACGGCCTGACCATGCTGCTGATCCCGACCGACGAGATCTATGGCAAATATTCGGCCTATGACCTGATCGACGAGCGGACCGGCCGCATCTGGATCGAGGCCGGCGACGAAGTGACGCCGGAAAATCTGGAGCTGCTCGACCAGGCCGGGCTCGAGAAGCTCGAGCTTCTCGACATCGACCATGTCTCGACCGGTCCGTGGATCCGCAACACGCTGAAGGCCGACAAGGTCGAGGACCGCGATCACGCGCTGTCCGAAATCTACCGCGTCATGCGCCCCGGCGAACCGCCGACGAAGGAAACCGCCGAAGCGCTCTTCGCCGGCCTGTTCTTCGATCCCGAGCGCTATGATCTCTCGGCCGTGGGCCGCGTGAAGCTCAACATGCGCCTCGACCTCGACGCCGAGGATACGGTGACGACGCTGCGCAGCGAGGACATCCTCGCCGTGGTGAAGACGCTTGTCGACCTGAAGGACGGCAAGGGCGAGATCGACGACATCGACAATCTCGGCAACCGCCGCGTGCGTTCGGTGGGCGAGCTGCTGGAGAACCAGTATCGCGTCGGCCTGCTCCGCATGGAGCGCGCCGTGAAGGAGCGCATGTCCTCGGTCGACGTGTCGACCGTCATGCCGAACGACCTGATCAACGCGAAGCCGGCGGTCGCCGCCGTGCGCGAGTTCTTCGGCTCCTCGCAGCTCTCGCAGTTCATGGACCAGACCAACCCGCTGTCGGAAGTGACGCACAAGCGCCGCGTCTCCGCCCTCGGGCCGGGCGGTCTCACCCGTGAGCGCGCGGGCTTCGAGGTGCGCGACGTGCACCCGACGCACTATGGCCGCATCTGCCCGATCGAAACGCCGGAAGGCCCGAACATCGGCCTGATCAACTCGCTGGCCTCGTTCAGCCGCGTCAACAAGTACGGCTTCATCGAGACGCCGTATCGCAAGGTCGTGGACAACAAGGTCACCAACGAGGTGGTCTACCTCTCCGCCATGGAAGAGGCCAAGCACACGATCGCCCAGGCGAACGCGGAGCTGGATGCCGAGGGCCGCTTCGTCGAGGAACTCGTCTCCTCCCGCCAGGCCGGCGAGTTCCTGATCGCCCCGCGCGACCAGATCACGCTGATGGACGTGAGCCCGAAGCAGCTCGTGTCGGTCGCCGCCTCGCTGATTCCGTTCCTGGAAAATGACGACGCCAACCGCGCGCTCATGGGATCGAACATGCAGCGCCAGGCCGTGCCGCTCGTCCGCGCCGAGGCGCCGTTCGTCGGCACCGGCATGGAAGAGACGGTGGCGCGGGATTCGGGTGCCGCCATCGGCGCCCGCCGCTCCGGCATCGTCGACCAGGTGGACGCGACCCGCATCGTCATCCGCGCGACCGAGGAGGTCGAGGCCGGCAAGTCGGGCGTCGACATCTACACGCTGATGAAGTTCCAGCGCTCCAACCAGTCGACCTGCATCAACCAGCGCCCGCTGGTGAAGGTGGGCGATGTCGTCCGCAAGGGCGATGTGATCGCCGACGGCCCGTCGACCGAGTTCGGCGAGCTGGCGCTGGGCCGCAACGCGCTCGTCGCGTTCATGCCCTGGAACGGCTACAACTACGAGGACTCGATCCTCATCAGCGAACGGATCGTGAAGGACGACGTGTTCACGTCGATCCACATCGACGAGTTCGAGGTGATGGCCCGCGACACCAAGCTGGGGCCGGAGGACATCACCCGCGACATCCCGAACGTCGGTGAAGAAGCGCTGCGCAACCTCGACGAGGCCGGCATCGTCTACATCGGCGCCGAGGTGGAGCCGGGCGACATCCTGGTCGGCAAGATCACGCCGAAGGGCGAAAGCCCGATGACGCCAGAGGAAAAGCTGCTGCGCGCCATCTTCGGCGAAAAGGCCAGCGACGTGCGCGACACCTCGCTCCGCCTGCCGCCGGGCGTGGCCGGCACGATCGTCGACGTCCGCGTGTTCAACCGCCACGGCATCGACAAGGACGAGCGCGCGATGGCGATCGAGCGCGAGGAGATCGACCGCCTGCGCAAGGACGCCGAGGACGAACGCGGCATCCTGAACCGCGCGACCTTCGCGCGGCTTCGCGAAATGCTGCTGGGCCAGGTGGCCACGGCGGCGCCCAAGGGCGTGAAGAAGGGCGTGGAGATCGACGCCGAGGTGCTGGATTCGGTCGAGCGCCACGAATGGTGGAAGTTCGCCGTGCAGGACGACGCCCGCCAGGCCGATCTGGAAGCCGTGAAGGCGCAGTATGACGACGCCGCCGGCGTCATCAAGGCGCGCTTCGAGGACCGGGTCGAGAAGCTGCAGCGCGGCGACGAGCTGCCGCCGGGCGTGCTGAAGATGGTCAAGGTGTTCGTCGCGGTGAAGCGCAAGCTGCAGCCGGGCGACAAGATGGCCGGCCGCCACGGCAACAAGGGCGTCATCAGCCGCATCCTGCCGGTCGAGGACATGCCGTTCCTGGAGGACGGCACCCCGGTCGATCTCGTGCTCAACCCGCTGGGCGTGCCTTCGCGCATGAACGTCGGCCAGATCTTCGAGACCCATCTCGGCTGGGCCGCGCGCGGCCTGGGCAAGCAGGTGACCGAGGCGCTGGAAGCGTGGCGCGAAGCCAATCCCAATCCGGAGGCGGCGGCCCCGCCGGCCGCGGTGGTGGAGCGGCTGAAGACGATCTACGGCAATCAATATCATGCCGAGATCGACGCCCGCAGCCCCGACCAGATCGTCGAGATGGCGAAGGTGCTGAAGAATGGCGTGCCGATGGCGACGCCGGTGTTCGACGGCGCCCGCGAGGCGGACGTGTCGGCGATGCTGACCATGGCGGGTTACGACACGTCGGGTCAGGTGGAGCTGTATGACGGCCGCACCGGCGAGGCGTTCGATCGCCGCGTCACCGTGGGCTACATCTACATGCTGAAGCTCCACCACCTGGTCGACGACAAGATCCACGCGCGTTCGATCGGGCCGTACAGCCTCGTCACCCAGCAGCCGCTGGGCGGCAAGGCCCAGTTCGGCGGCCAGCGCTTCGGTGAAATGGAAGTGTGGGCGCTCCAGGCCTATGGCGCCGCCTACACGCTCCAGGAAATGCTGACGGTGAAGTCCGACGACGTGGTCGGCCGCACCAAGGTCTATGAAGCGATCGTCAAGGGCGACGATACCTTCGAGGCCGGCATCCCGGAGAGCTTCAACGTGCTCGTCAAGGAAATGCGGTCGCTGGGCCTCAACGTCGAACTCAAGAGCATCGAGGACGACGGCCTGGCCGAGGCGGCGGAATAAGGGGTTCCGGGCGCGGCCTTTCGAAGGCCGCGCCCGCATCCTCCCCCCAGCCGTCCGTAGATTTGCCCTCTAGAGGGAAGAGAAAATGAACGAACTCACCAATTTCGCCAATCCGATCGCGAAGCCCGAGACCTTCGACCAGATCCGCATCGGCATCGCCTCGCCGGAACGCATTCGTTCCTGGTCGTTCGGCGAGATCAAGAAGCCCGAGACGATCAACTACCGCACGTTCAAGCCCGAGCGTGACGGCCTGTTCTGCGCGCGCATCTTCGGTCCGATCAAGGATTACGAATGCTTGTGCGGCAAGTACAAGCGCATGAAATACAAGGGCATCGTCTGCGAAAAGTGCGGCGTCGAAGTCACCGTCTCGAAGGTCCGCCGCGAACGCATGGGCCATATCGAGCTGGCGGCGCCGGTTGCGCACATCTGGTTCCTGAAGTCGCTGCCGTCGCGCATCGGCCTGCTGCTCGACATGCAGCTCAAGCAGCTCGAGCGCGTGCTCTACTTCGAAGCCTATATCGTCATCGAGCCGGGCCTGACCCCGCTTGAGAAGTATCAGCTCCTCACCGAGGACGAGCTTCTCGAGGCGCAGGACGAATATGGCGAGGACGCCTTCACCGCCGGCATCGGCGCCGAAGCCGTGCGCAAGATGCTCGAGAGCCTCGATCTCGAGGGCGAGCGCGTCGATCTTCTCAAGGAACTGGCCGAGACCAAGTCGGAGCTGAAGCCCAAGAAGATCATCAAGCGCCTGAAGGTCGTCGAAAGCTTCATCGAATCCGGCAACCGCCCGGAATGGATGATCCTGGAAGTGATCCCGGTCATTCCGCCGGAACTGCGCCCGCTGGTGCCGCTGGATGGCGGCCGCTTCGCGACGTCGGACCTGAACGACCTCTATCGCCGCGTCATCAACCGCAACAACCGCCTGAAGCGGCTTATGGAGCTGCGCGCGCCGGACATCATCGTCCGCAACGAAAAGCGCATGCTGCAGGAAGCCGTCGACGCGCTGTTCGATAACGGCCGCCGCGGCCGCACCATCACGGGCGCCAACAAGCGTCCGCTGAAGTCGCTGTCCGACATGCTCAAGGGCAAGCAGGGCCGCTTCCGCCAGAACCTGCTCGGCAAGCGCGTCGACTATTCCGGCCGTTCGGTGATCGTGACCGGTCCGGAGCTGAAGCTCCACCAGTGCGGCCTGCCCAAGAAGATGGCGCTCGAGCTGTTCAAGCCGTTCATCTACGCCCGCCTGGACGCCAAGGGTCTCTCCATGACCCTGAAGCAGGCCAAGAAGTGGGTCGAGAAGGAACGCAAGGAAGTCTGGGACATCCTGGACGAGGTGATCCGCGAGCATCCGGTGCTGCTGAACCGCGCGCCGACGCTCCACCGCCTCGGCATCCAGGCGTTCGAGCCGGTGCTGATCGAAGGCAAGGCGATCCAGCTTCACCCGCTGGTCTGCTCGGCCTTCAACGCCGACTTCGACGGCGACCAGATGGCCGTGCACGTCCCGCTCTCGCTTGAGGCGCAGCTGGAAGCGCGCGTCCTCATGATGTCGACCAACAACATCCTGTCGCCCGCCAACGGCAAGCCGATCATCGTGCCGTCGCAGGACATGGTGCTCGGTCTCTACTATCTCTCGATGGAGAAGCAGGGCGAGCCGGGCGAAGGCATGCTGCTGGCGGACATGATCGAGGTCCACCAGGCGCTCAACACCGGTGCCGTGACGCTCCATACCAAGATCGTCAGCCGCGTCCCGCAGACGGACGAGGCCGGCAACCAGTATATGAAGCGCTACGAGACCACGCCGGGCCGCATGCTGCTGGGCGAATGCCTCCCCAAGAGCCACAAGGTGCCCTTCGAGACGGTCAACCGCCTGCTCACCAAGAAGGACATCGGCGACGTGATCGACGAGGTCTATCGCCACACCGGCCAGAAGGAGACGGTGCTGTTCGCCGACGCGATCATGGCGCTGGGCTTCCGCCACGCCTTCAAGGCCGGCATCTCGTTCGGCAAGGACGACATGGTGATCCCGGCGGCGAAGGACCCGCTGGTCGAGGAGACGCGCACGCTCGTGAAGGATTACGAGCAGCAGTACCAGGACGGCCTGATCACCCAGCAGGAAAAGTATAACAAGGTGATCGACGCCTGGTCGCGCTGCGGCGACCGCGTGGCGGCCGAGATGATGAAGGAGATCCAGGCGGTCAAGACGGACCCGGAGACCGGCCGCGAGAAGCCGATCAACGCCATCTACATGATGGCGCATTCCGGTGCCCGTGGCTCGGCCGCCCAGATCAAGCAGCTTGCCGGCATGCGCGGCCTGATGGCCAAGCCTTCGGGCGAGATCATCGAGACGCCGATCATCTCCAACTTCAAGGAAGGCCTGACCGTCCTTGAGTACTTCAACTCCACGCACGGCGCCCGCAAGGGTCTCGCGGATACGGCGTTGAAGACCGCGAACTCGGGTTATCTCACCCGTCGTCTGGTCGACGTGTCGCAGGATTGCGTCGTCGTCGAGCTGGATTGCGGCACCGAGCGCGCGCTGGAGATGAAGGCGATCGTGCAGGGCGGCGCCACCATCGCCTCGCTGGGCGAGCGTATCCTGGGCCGCACCACGGCCGAGGACATCGTCGACAGCAAGACGAACGAGGTGGTGATCCCCGAGGGCACGCTGCTCGACGAGGCGCACATCGTGCAGATCGAGGCGATCAGCCTCCAGTCGGTCAAGATCCGCAGCCCGCTGGTCTGCGAATCGAAGAACGGCGTCTGCGCGGCCTGCTACGGGCGCGATCTCGCCCGCGGCACGCCGGTGAACATCGGCGAGGCCGTCGGCGTCATCGCGGCGCAGTCGATCGGCGAGCCGGGCACGCAGCTGACGATGCGGACCTTCCACATCGGCGGCGCCGCCCAGCTCAACCAGGAATCGAACCTGGAAGCCGTGGCGGACGGCACGCTCGTCTATCGCGACGTGCCGACGATCATCGACCCGCGCGGCCGTCGTCTGACGCTGGCCCGCAACGGCGAGATCGCGATCCTCGACATGGATGGCCGCGAACGCGCCACCCATCGCCTGCCCTACGGCGCCACCCTGCTGGTGGAAGACGGGGCGATCGTCTCCAAGGGCGATCGCATCGCGGAATGGGACCCCTCGTTCAGCCCGGTCATCACCGAAAAGGGCGGTATCGTCCGCTTTCAGGACATGATCGAGAACCGCACGGTTCGCGAGGAAACCGACGAAGCGACCGGCATTTCGCAGCGTGTGATCGTGGAAGATCATCTCAAGTCGAAGAAGGACGACTTCCGTCCGCGTATCACCCTGCTCGACGAGAGCAGCGGCGAGACCGGCGTGTCGCGCCTGATCCCGGGATCGATCGTCGCGGTCGAGGACGGCCAGACCGTGCAGGCCGGCGACGTGCTTGCCCGCGTGCCGCGCGAAGCCGCCAAGACCCGCGACATCACGGGCGGTCTGCCGCGCGTGGCCGAGCTGTTCGAAGCGCGCAAGCCGAAGGAAAATGCGATCATCGCCAAGGTCTCCGGCCGTGTCGAATTCGGCAAGGACTATAAGGCGAAGCGCAAGATCCTGATCCGTCCGGAAGATGGCTCGGAAGCGATCGAATATCTGATCCCGAAGTCGAAGGTGATCGACGTTCAGGAAGGCGACTACGTGAAGCGTGGCGACAACCTGATCGGCGGCAGCCCGGATCCGCACGATATTCTGGAAGTGCTCGGCATCGAGCCGCTTGCCGAATATCTCGTGTCGGAAATCCAGGAAGTCTATCGACTGCAGGGCGTGAAGATCAACGACAAGCACATCGAGACGATCGTCCGTCAGATGCTGCAGAAGGTTGAGATCACGGCAGCCGGCGATTCGACGCTGCTTCCGGGCGAACAGCTCGACCGGATCGAGATGGACGAGGTGAACGAGAAGCTGGTCGCCGAGGGCAAGCTGCCCGCGGAAGGCAAGCCGGTGCTGCTCGGCATCACCAAGGCCTCGCTCCAGACCCGCAGCTTCATCTCGGCCGCGTCGTTCCAGGAAACGACCCGCGTGCTGACCGAGGCTTCGGTGCAGGGCAAGATCGACACGCTCGATGGCCTGAAGGAGAATGTGATCGTCGGCCGTCTGATCCCGGCCGGCACCGGCGCGGGCATGAACCGCCTGCGCGTCACCGCCTCCAGCCGCGACGCGGCGCTCCGCGCCTCGCAGAAGGCGTGGCAGGCCTCCCTCGTCGCGCCGGAAACGGCCGCCGAGGAGCATGCCGCGGAACTCCGCCGCCCGGTGGAGGACGATACGGGTGACGATCCCCTGGGCGCGGTGGTCGGCGAGGACTTCACCACCGAAGACCTCGAATAGGACCAGCCCGTCCGGGCAGGAATGAACGACCCCGCCGGAGCGATCCGGCGGGGTTTTTCACGGCCGGCAGGGGCCGCCGCCCGAAGGGGCTGGCATCCGCCACCGCCGCGCCCTATCCTCCCGCCATGATCGCCAAAGTCATCATAATCGCGCTTCTGGCGGTGTTGCTGCTGCCGATGCTCGCGGGCATCCGCGCCTTCCGCCGGCTCCCCCGCGATCAGCAACCGCCCGAGGAATGAACGCCACCGCGATGTCCGATACGATCAAGCTGCACCAAAGCTGGAAAGGCCCGCTGGCGCCCGAATTCCAGGCTCCCCACATGGCCGCGCTCAAGCAGTTCCTGCTCGACGAGAAGGCGCGCGGGCGGCGCATCTTCCCCAAGGGCAGCGAATATTTCCGCGCGCTGGACCTGACGCCGCTGGAGGATGTGCGCGTCGTCATCCTCGGCCAGGACCCCTATCATGGCGAAGGGCAGGCGCATGGCCTCTGCTTCAGCGTGCAGCCGGGCGTGCGGACGCCGCCGTCGCTGGTGAACATCTACAAGGAAATGCAGGCCGATCTCGGCATCGCCCCCGCCCGTCACGGCTTCCTGGAACATTGGGCCAAGCAGGGCGTGCTGCTGCTCAACAGCGTGCTGACCGTAGAGATGGGCCGCGCCGCATCCCACCAGGGCAAGGGCTGGGAACGCTTCACGGACGCGGTGATCCGCCTCGTCAACGAACGGGCCGAGCCCACCGTGTTCATGCTCTGGGGCGCCTATGCGCAGCGCAAGGCGGCCTTCGTGGACGACAGCCGCCATCTGGTGCTGAAGGCGCCCCACCCCTCCCCGCTATCGGCGCATAACGGCTTCTTCGGCTGCCGCCATTTCTCGAAGGCCAACGCCTTCCTCACCGCCAAGGGGCGGGAACCGATCGACTGGGCGCTGCCGGACGTGTGAGGGCGGGGTGGATCACACCCGCACCAGCACCCCGCCTTCGATCCGGCGATAGAAGCAGTTCGGCGCCCCCGTATGGCAGGCGGGGCCGGCCGGCTCGGCCTTGATCCAGATCGCGTCCTGATCGCAATCGACGCGCATCTCCGCGACCCGCAGCACATGGCCGCTGGTTTCGCCCTTGCGCCACAGGCTGCCGCGCGAACGCGACCAGAAATGCGCCTCGCCGGTTGCGATCGTCCGCTCGATCGCTTCTGCATTCATATGCGCCACCATCAGGACGTCCCCGTTGCGGACATCGGTGACGACGGCGGTAACAAGCCCCGCCGCATCGAATTTCGGTTGGAATTCCGTGCCGGTTTCGCGATCCTGATCCATGAATCGGGGCCTATCGCGGCGGATGGAATCCTACAAGCTGCAACGACACGGTTACAAAGGGGCGACAAATGGGAAAGGCATCCCTATATGCCGCGCCAACAGGATCACCCGACGGGCGCACGCGATGATCACGACTAATCCTTTCGACGACGACAAGCTCCGCGAGGAGTGCGGCATTTTCGGCATCTGGGGCGCGGAGACCGCGTCCGCCATGGTGGCCTTGGGCCTCCATGCCCTCCAGCATCGCGGCCAGGAAGCCGCGGGCATCGTAAGCTGGGACGGCCGCGCCTTCCACGCGCACCGCGCGATGGGCCACGTCGCCGGCAATTTCGACCGCGACGACGTGATTCGCGGCCTGCCGGGCAATGTCGCCTGCGGCCACGTCCGCTATTCGACGACCGGCGAGACGGCGCTGCGCAACGTGCAGCCCCTGTTCGCCGAGCTTTCGTCCGGTGGTTTCGCGGTCGCGCATAACGGCAACCTCTCCAACGCGATGAAGCTGCGTCGCGAACTGGTGCGCCGCGGCGCGATCTTCCAGTCGACCAGCGACACAGAAACGATCATCCATCTGGTGGCCACCTCCACCTATCGCACGCTGCTCGATCGTTTCATCGATGCGCTGAAGCGGGTGGAAGGCGCTTATTCGCTGATCTGCATGACGCCCGAGGGCATGATCGCCTGCCGCGATCCGCTGGGCATCCGGCCGCTGGTGATGGGCCGTATCGGCGATGCCTATATCTTCGCGTCCGAAACCGTGGCGCTGGACGTGGTTGGCGCCACCTTCCTGCGCCAGGTGGAGCCGGGCGAGATCGTGATCGTCTCCGAACAGGGGATCAAGTCGCACCGGCCGTTCGCGCCGGTCAGCCCGCGCCCCTGCATCTTCGAGCATGTCTATTTCTCGCGCCCCGATTCGATCGTGGACGGTTCCTCCGTCTACGGCGTGCGCAAGCGGATCGGCGCGCAGCTCGCCATGGAAAATCCGGTCGAGGCCGATCTGGTCGTCCCCGTGCCGGATTCGGGCGTGCCGGCGGCGATCGGCTATGCCCAGCAATCGGGCATCCCGTTCGAGCTCGGCATCATCCGGTCGCATTATGTGGGCCGCACCTTCATCCAGCCGGGCGATCAGGTCCGCCATCTCGGCGTGAAGCTGAAGCATAACGCCAACAAGGAATTGCTGGACGGCAAGCGCATCGTGCTGATCGACGATTCGATCGTGCGCGGCACCACCAGCGTGAAGATCCTGCAGATGCTGCGCGATGCGGGCGCGGCCGAGGTGCACCTGCGCATCGCCAGCCCGCCGACGCGGCATAGCTGCTTCTACGGCGTCGACACGCCGGAACGCGCCAAGCTGCTCGCCGCGCAGATGACGGTGGCGGAAATGGCGACCTATATCGGCGCCGACAGCCTTGCCTTCGTCTCGGTCGACGGCCTCTACCGCGCGCTGGGCGAGGACATGCGCGAGGAAGGCACCCCGCAATATTGCGACGCCTGCTTCACCGGCGATTATCCGACCCACCTGACCGATCAGGACGAAGTGGCCCCCGCCGATCAGCTTTCGCTGCTCGCCGAACGGGTGGTCGCATGACGGCGAGGCCGCTGGAAGGCCGCACCGCACTCGTCACCGGCGCTTCGCGCGGGATCGGCGCGGCCACGGCCGAGGCGCTGGCCGCGGCCGGCGCCCATGTGATCCTGACGGCGCGCACCGCCGGCGGGCTCGAGGAAGTGGAAGGCCGCATCCACGCGGCCGGCGGCACCGCCACCATCGCCCCTCTGGACCTGACCGATGGGGAGAGCATCTCCCGCCTCGCCACCGCCATCGCCGGCCGCTGGCCGAAGCTCGACATCCTCGTCCTCAACGCCGCCACCCTCGGCACGCTGGCGCCCGTGCCCGCGATCGACGGCAAGGAATTCGCCAAGGTGCTGGCGCTGAACGTGGTAGCGCAGCAGGCGCTGATCGCGGCGTTCGATCCGCTGCTGAAGGCGGCGGATGCCGCGCGCGTCATCGGCATCACCTCCAGCGTCGGCGGGTCTCCCAGGGCCTATTGGGGGGCCTATGGCGCCTCCAAGGCGGCGCTGGAAACGCTGCTGCTGGCCTATGCGGACGAAGTGGCCAATCTGGGTGACGTCCGCGTGGCGATCGTCGATCCGGGTGCCACCGCGACGAAGATGCGCGCGCGCGCCTTTCCCGGCGAGGACGCAGCCACCCTCAAACCCGCATCCGTGGTGGGTAACGCGATCGTGGAGCTGCTGGCCCGCGATTTCCCGACCGGTCACCGCGTGCGGGTGGAAAGCGCGCCGGCGGCCCAAGCGGCGGAATAACCGGCCGCCGCCGCCGCCCGGCGGCTACAAACGTGTTCGGAAGGGCGTGAAATTGGTGTCCTCATCGAAGATGTCGACACCTTCGCGGCGCTTGAGGAAGCCGACGACGACATAGGTGACGGGGGTCAACAGCGCCTCCCAGCTCACCTTCAATATCCACTGCGTTATCAGCACCTTGAAAACGAGGGCATGGGTCCATTCCGCGGCGCCCCAGAAGGCCAGCGGATAGAAGATCAGGCTGTCCACGCCCTGCCCGACGACCGTGGAACCGAGCGTGCGGGTCCAGAGATGCCGGCCCTGCGTCCACACCTTCATCCGGGCCAGAACGTAGGAATTGGCGAACTCGCCGGCCCAGAAGGCGGTGATGGACGCGAAGACGATGCGCGGCACCTGGCCGAACACCTGTTCATAGGCGGCCTGCCCGCCCCAGCTTTCGGCCGGCGGCAGCAGCACCACCACCCACGACATCAGCGCCATGAACAGGAGGGCGACGGTGCCCACCCAGATGCAGCGCCGGGCGCGGGCATAGCCATAGACCTCGGTCAGGACATCGCCGATCACATAGCCCAGCGGGAAGAAGAGAATGCCTGCACCGAACGGCCAGAGGCCGATGCCCGGCAGGTCGATCACCGCCACCTTGCCCGCGCCCAGCACGTTCGACAGCAGCATGATCGCGACGAAGGCCGCCATCACGAAATCGAAATAGCGCAGCGGACGCGCGCCCAGCGCCCCCGCCTCGACCGCGATCGGCCGCCCCTGCTCTGCCCCGTCCATGGCGGTGGAGACTAGAGCCGGGCGCGCCTGATGCAAGTGCCCGCGGTCACTCCGAAATCTTCACGACCAGTTTGCCGATCGCGCCGCGCGAGCCCATTTTCGCAATGGCATCCCCCCCTCGGGCGAAGGGGAACACCTCCGACACCACCGGCGCGATCCGCCCCTGTTCCCACAGGTCGAAAAGCTGGGCGATCCGCGCCCGGTTCGCCTTGGGGTCACGCGCCGCCCAGGCGCCCCAGAACACGCCGCAGACGTCGCAGCTCTTGAGCAAAGTGAGGTTGAGCGCGAGCTTGGGGATGCCGGCCGGGAAGCCGACCACCAGATAACGCCCTTCCCAGGCGATCGAACGCAGCGCCGGCTCGGCATAATCGCCGCCGACCGGATCGTAGATCACATTGGCGCCGTCCGGGCCGACCGCCGCCTTGAACTGTTCGGCCAGCGCCTTCGACTGATCCTTGTCGAACGGCGCGCGACCGTAGATCACCACCTCGTCCGCGCCGGCCTTGCGCACGGCCTCGGCCTTTTCCTCGCTGGAGACGGCGGCGACCACGCGCGCGCCGAACGCCTTGCCCAGCTCCACCGCCGCCAGGCCGACACCGCCGGCCGCGCCCAGCACCAGCAGGGTTTCACCCGCCTTCAGATGCCCGCGATCGAGCAGGGCGTGGATGGTGGTGGCATAAGTGAGGAGCAGCGCCGATGCTTCGACGAAATCGCGACCTTCGGGCAGACGGTAGCATTTGACCGCATCGACGGCGACCTTCTCCACCATCCCGCCATGGCCGGTGGTCGCGACCACGCGATCGCCGATGGCCCAGCCCTCCACGCCTTCGCCCACCGCCGCGACGATGCCGGACACCTCGGCGCCCGGCGCGAAGGGGCGCTGCGGCTTGAACTGATATTTGTCCTCGATGATCAGCACGTCGGGATAGTTGATCGCGCAGGCCTTTACCGCGATCAGCAGTTGTCCGGGGCCGGCAACCGGATCGGCAAGGTCGAGCAGCTCGAGCGTTTCGGGGCCACCGGGAGTGGTGGACAGCAGGGCCTTCATGCGCGTCTCCTCATATCAATTCTGTTTTTCGCCTGTTCCGGCGATCAGCCGGCCTTGGCGGCCAGCCAGGGCCGCTCGCCCGCGATCCTCGCCTCATAAGCGGAAATCGCTGCGTCCCGCGCCAGCGTGAGGCCGATCTCGTCCAGCCCCTGCATCAGGCAGTCGCGGCGAAAGGGGTCGATCTCGAAGACGAAGCGGTCCTGGAACGGTGTCGTCACGGTGCGGCTTTCGAGGTCGACCGTGATGGGGTGATCCTTCGCCACCTCCAGCAGCCGGTCCACCGCTTCCTGCGGCAGGACGACGGTGACGATGCCGTTCTTGAAGGCGTTGCCGGAGAAGATATCCGAGAAGCTGGGCGCGATCACCGCCTTCACGCCCATGTCGCCGAGCGCCCAGGCGGCATGCTCGCGGCTGGAGCCGCAGCCGAAATTGTCGCCGGCGATCAGGATCGGCGCGCCGGCATAGTCCGGATCGTCGAAGACGTTGCCCGGTTCGGCACGGATCGTCTCGAACGCGCCCCGGCCCAGGCCCGCGCGCGTGATCGTCTTCAGATAATGCGCCGGGATGATGACGTCGGTATCGACGTTCTTGCGGCCGAGCGGATAGGCCCGGCCCTCGACGGTGGTGATGGGGTCCATCAGTCTGCGGCCTCCGGAAATGCGGGGAGCCGGGCGACGTCGGCCGGCTCATGTTCGATGATGACGGTGGGCTTCAGCGCGGCGACGATCGCGTCGAAGCGCTGCTGGCTGGAAAGCGTGGCCACCCGATCCATGTTGAAGCGCGCGACGCCGTGGACGGGTATCTGGTCAGAGACATGGTAGAGATCGCCGGTGATCAGCACTGGCCTCTTGTTGGAAAGCCGGACCAGGAGGCCGTGATGGCCATTGGTGTGGCCGGGCAAGGCGAGCATGACGACGCTGCCGTCGCCGAACACGTCCTTGTCGCCCACCACGCCCTCGCTGGGGGCGCCGCCCTTGAGCCACGGATCGAGCCGGGCGGCATCGACCAGCGGATTGCGGGTGCCGGACTGGAGCTCGGCCAGGTCCGCCGCGCCGATCAGCAGCTTCGCCTTCGGGAAGCTGGCCGCCTGGCTGGCGTGATCATAATGCATGTGGCTGATGCCGAGGATCGACACGTCCTGCGGCCGGACGCCGATATCGCCGAGCTGATCGACCAGGGTGCGGGCCAGGCTGACGCGGACGCCGGGCACGGGTTCCTCCTCCCGCCCCGCCAGCTCCGCGCCGAAGCCGGCATCCCACAGCATATAATCCTGGCCGTGACGGATCAGGTAGCAGCTTATCACCATGTCCTTGCGCTTGCCGGCAAGGGCATAGCTGTCTGCGAACATGTCCAGATCCGCGTTCTTCACCCGCCCGCAATCGAGCCGCCAGAGCTTGACGCCGGCTGCGGGGGCGGGCGGCGCGGACGGGGCGGGAGCGGCCGCGACGAGCGCGAGGCCCGCCGCCAGGGCCGCCCGCAGCCTCAAGCCGATCCTCCGACGAGATCGCGCACGTCGGTGAGCCGGCCGGTGACCGCCGCCGCCGCCGCCATGGCGGGCGAAAGCAGATGGGTGCGCGCGCCCGGCCCCTGCCGGCCGACGAAGTTGCGGTTGCTGGTGGACGCGCAGCGTTCGCCCGACGGCACCTTGTCCGGGTTCATCGCCAGGCACATCGAGCAGCCCGGTTCCCGCCACTGGAAGCCGGCCTCGATGAAGATGCGGTCGAGCCCCTCGGCCTCGGCCTGCCGCTTCACCAGCCCCGATCCCGGCACGATCAGCGCCTGGCGGACATTGGATGCCACGCGTCGCCCGCGGGCGACGGCGGCGGCGGCGCGCAGATCCTCGATCCGGCTGTTGGTGCAGGAACCGATGAAGATATTCTCCACCGCCACGTCCTGCATGCGGGTGCCGGGCGTGAGGCCCATATAAGCGAGCGACTTGCGCGCGGCTTCCTGCTTGGACGGATCGGCGAAGCTTTCCGGATCGGGCACGACGCCGGTGATCGGCACGACATCCTCGGGGCTGGTGCCCCAGGTGAGGCTGGGGGCGATATCCGCCGCATCCAGCACCACCACCTTGTCGTAACGCGCGCCGGGATCGGTGGCGAGCGTGCGCCACCAGGCGACGGCCGCATCCCAATCCTGCCCGGCGGGCGCCATCGGCCGGCCCTTCAGATAGGCGAAGGTCGTCTCGTCCGGCGCGACCAGGCCGGCACGCGCGCCGCCTTCGATCGACATGTTGGAGACGGTGAGCCGCCCTTCGACGGACATGTCGCGGAACACGCTGCCGGTATATTCGATGACATGGCCGGTGCCGCCCGCAGCGCCGATGCGGCCGATGATCGCCAGCACCACATCCTTGGGGCTGACGCCGAAGCCCAGCGTGCCATCGACGCGGACCTCCATCGTCTTCGACGGCGACAGCAGCAGCGTCTGGGTGGCGAGCACATGCTCCACCTCCGACGTGCCGATGCCGAAGGCCAGCGCGCCCAGCCCGCCATGGCAGGAGGTATGGCTGTCGCCGCAGACGATGGTGGCGCCGGGCAGCGAGAAGCCCTGTTCCGGCCCGACGACATGGACGATGCCCTGTTCCGGCGCAGTGGCATCGATATAGCGGATGCCGAATTCCGGCGCGTTGCGTTCCAGCGCGGCAAGCTGCTGCGCCGATTCCGCATCCGCGATGGGCAGGCGGTGGCCCGCCGCATCCACGCGCGGCGTGGTCGGCAGGTTATGATCCGGCACCGCAAGCGTAAGATCCGGCCGCCGCACCCTGCGCCCCGCCACGCGAAGGCCTTCGAAAGCCTGCGGGCTGGTGACTTCGTGAACCAGATGGCGGTCGATGAAGATCAGGCAGGTGCCATCGTCGCGGCGTTCCACGACGTGCGCGTCCCAGATCTTCTCATAGAGGGTGCGAGGTGCGTTCATAATGCCCCCGCTTTATGCCCTCCCCCGCCATTTTCAAGCGGCCGGCCGCGCAGACTTTATATCAGCGTCCCTGCTTGCGCTTCTTGTCCAGTTCCAGCCAGTCCTCGAAGGGGCGGCCGTAAAAGGCGTCGAACACCTCGTTCTGGACGCCCAGCGGCTTGCCGCTCTGCGAGTTCCAGAGCATCGCCACGCCGTTCTTCGTTTCGGGATCGAAGAAGACGAGCGAGCGATAGCCCGCCACCGCGCCGCGATGGCCGACGATATGGTGGCCGGCATATTTCATGTCGCGCCAGCCCATGGCGTAGCGCTGGTCAGTCACGTCGCGATCGTAGCGCGAGCGGGCGTGGCGGCGCTCCACATCCACGCGCGGCTCGTGGATCACCTGGATCAGCGCAGGATCGAGCACCTGCGGCTCGCCGCCCATCTGCGCGCGCAGCCACAAGCCCAGATCGAAGATGGAGGAATTGACCCCGCCGGCCGCCGGCACATGATAATAAGCGTCCGACACCTTGAGCGTGCGGTGGCCGACATGCGGCCGCGCCCAGCTTGGCGAGGCTTCCAGGCCGGCGCGCGTCACCGTCGCGCTGGTCATGCCCAGCGGCACGAACAGCTTGCGCGCCACCATTTCGGCATAAGGCCGCTTGGTCGCATTGACGACCGCCTCGCTCGCCGCGTCATAGGCGACATTCTGATAGGTATGGCAGGTGCCCGGCTTGCAATAGGCCTGCAGCGCGCCAAGCTCGGTGCGGATCTGATGCGGGTCCTCGCCCGCCTCCAGCTTGTCGTCATAGGCATTGTGGACGATGCCGGTGCGGTGGGCGAGCAGATCGGCGACCGCCACCACATCCTGCCCGTTGCCCGGCAGCTTCAGCGAGGGTGCCCAGCGCGAGATCGGATCGGCCAGCGAAAGCCTGCCCTCCTCCGCCAGCTTGGCGACGAGGGTGGCGGCGACGCCCTTGGAGAGCGAGGCCCAGCGGAAGACGGTGCCGGTCGTCACCCTGTCGTCCCCGCCCGCCTGGGTGACGCCATAGCCCTTCACGAAGCTGATCTGGCCCTTCTCGACCACGGCGATGGCGAGGCCGACCATATCGTCCTCACCCACCAGCCGGGTCAGCCGCTCATCCAGGCGCTTATAATCCACTAGGTGCGGGCCGGCGGTGGGCACGCCCGGCTTGATCGCGATCCGCCCCGGAGAGACCGGGCGAACGGCGCGTTCGGGAACCCACTTGTCGGCATCGAAGGTGGCATAGCCATAGCCGACGGCGACCGCGAACAGGCCGGTGCCGATCAGCGCCGCCCGCTTCCAGGAGCGCCGCGCCCGCGATACGCCCGAATCGGCCGGACCGGGCCTGGTATCGTGGAGGATATCCCGCTTGGGATCGGCATCAGCCACGATGGGGGTTCCGGAGCGGATTCCCGCCGCGTTCGAATGGATTCAGGCTCATGAACCCTTCCCTTAACGACGGGATTCCGGCAGTCAAACACCGATCGGCGCACATTTTGCTCGATCCGGCGCTGCATTCGCGACGCTAGGAAGTTGACAGCGCGCCGGGGTTCAAGTAGCAGCGCGGCCTTCCCGTGCGGGGGTTTAGGCCGCAGCCTTTATCTATGCGCGGGTCCAGCTTTTGAAAAGTGATGAGGGCCATGTTCGCTATCGTGCGCACGGGCGGCAAGCAGTATCGCGTTGCCGCAGGAGACAAGATCGTCGTCGAGAAGATCGCGGGTGACGCGGGCTCGACCGTGCAGCTCAGCGACGTGCTGCTCGCCGGCGAAGGTTCGGAACTGAAGGACGTGAACGGCCTGACCGTCGCGGCCGAGATCATCGCCCAGGCTAAGGGCGAAAAGGTGATCGTGTTCAAGAAGCGCCGCCGCCACAATTATCGCCGCCGCAACGGCCACCGCCAGCAGCACACGATCCTGAAGATCCTGTCGATCGGTGGCGAGCAGCCCAAGGCCAAGAAGGCGTCGAAGAAGGCCGAGGCCGAAGCGCCCGCGGCTGCCGAAGCCTGAGCCCCAGCGGAAGGAGTAAGAGAAAATGGCACATAAGAAAGCAGGCGGCTCCTCGCGCAACGGTCGCGATTCGGCTGGCCGTCGTCTCGGCGTGAAGAAGTTCGGCGGCCAGGAAGTGGTCGGCGGCAACATTATCATCCGCCAGCGCGGGACGAAGGTCTATCCCGGCCGCAATGTCGGCATGGGCAAGGATCACACCCTTTTCGCGCTCGTCGACGGCCGCGTGGCCTTCCACGAAGGCAAGCTTGGCCGGAAATACGTAAGCGTGGACGCGGTGGCGCAGGCCGCCGAATAATCGGACGAACCGGTTTTCGGGTCGTCCAGTGGGCGACCCGGAAGGTCCTGTAGACGGACCGTGAGGGAGACGGGTCGCACCGCCTCCCTTTTTGCTGTCTCCCTCAGAAAACTGTCGTCGCCTTGTAACCCTTTGCGGGCAGAGGCGTTGCACAAGCCGAGGGAGAGGCTTCTCTATGTTTGCACGTACCGAACGGCTGCTGTTGCGGCCAGCCTGGGATGAGGATGCCGATGCGCTGCACGCGGCGATCGGCGACGAGACCGTCGTCCGCAACCTCGCCAAGGCGCCCTGGCCCTACCGGCTGGAGGATGCGCGGAGCTTCGTGGGCGCCGCCCGCGACGCGGCCCTGCCCGATTATCTGATCTTCGCGCGCACCCATGGCACGCCGCGCCTGATCGGCGGGATCGGCCTGGCCCGGGAAGATCATGGCGACGAGACCGGCACGATCGAGCTCGGCTACTGGATCGCGCGGCCTTATTGGGGACTCGGCTTCGCGACCGAGGCGGCACGCGCCGTGGTCGCCACCGCCGATCACACCCTGCGCATCCCGCGCCTGACGGCCAGCCACTTCCTGGACAATCCGGCATCCCGCAACGTCCTCTACAAGCTGGGATTCCGGCCGACAGGCGAGGTGTTCATGCGCCGCAGCGTCGCCCGGCGGCGCGAGGTCGCCTGCGCGCGGTTCGTCCGCGAGGCCGGCGCCGAGGGCGAAAGCTCCAACCCGGCGCTTGCCGCCTGATCCAGATGCCCGGAAGAAAGGGGCGCGCGACCTGAGTCGCCCGCCCCTTTTTCATGCGCCGGCCATGCCGGCTTCCGGGATGGATCAGCTCGCCAGAACGGCGTCCCCTGCCCCCGCTTTCGATTCGCCGCGATCGATCAGCGCGCGATCATCATGCCTCCACGGATGGAAGCCGGGCAGGAAGAAAGCGAGCCAGGACGCGAAGATGCGCCGCATCATGCCGGGCCGGACGAAGGCGAACCAGAACATCCGCGCCCAGATGCGCGGGCCGGACAGCCCGTCCTGACGCAGCAGATCGATCATGCCGCGCGTGCGATCGACCGTGAAGTTGCGGGTGACGAGCATCATCACCTTAGCCTTCACCGACCAGCGCCTGAAGCGGGGCCAGTTGCGCGTCGCATGCAGCCAGGTATCGTAGGCGACACCCTTATGCTCGATCTCCTCCATCGCGTGCCAGCGCCACATCGCCGCGGCATCGGGATCGGCCCCGGCCAGGTGGCGCGGATCGGCGAGCAGCTCATGCGCCAGGATCGCGGTGAAATGTTCCAGCGCCATCGTCGCGGCAAGGCTGGCGATCGGCGGCTTGGAACGGACCAGCGCCAGCCGGCGATCCACCGCCGCCTCCAGCCGGGTCACATCGTAGCCGGCATCGGCGACGCGGCGGTTGAAGGCGACATGCTCGCGCGTGTGCATCACCTCCTGCCTGGTGAAGGCGGCGATTTCGCCGGCCAGCCGGGGCGGTGTCCCTTCGCGGAACTGGCGCACGCTATCGATGAAGAAACCCTCCCCCTTGGGAAAGGTGGCCGAAAGGCAATTGTAGAATGCGGTTGCAACCGGATCGCCGGCCAGCCACCAGCGATCCATGGAGAGACCGCGACCGAAGCGGCGGTCGCGGGGGGTGATGGTAAGGTCCGTCGGCGTTCTGGTCATCCGCGCCTCCCTGATCCGGGTGCAGGATAAGGCTACTAACATCAATGTCAATAATACGACCCAGATTGAGCGCCGAAGACAGCCGCCTTGCCGCGCTGGAGGCGGCCCGCCTGCTGCTGATCGAACAAGGCCCCCAGGCGGTGACGCTGAAAGCGGTGGGCGCCAGGATCGGCCGCACCCACGCCAATCTGCTGCATCATTTCGGATCGGCCGCCGGGCTGCAGCAGGCGCTGGCCGCCAGCATGGCGGACCGGATAACGGCGCAGATCGGCGCCGTGGTGCTGCGCGCCCGCGCCGGCGAGGCGGACCCGCGCGAGATCGTGGACCTCACCTTCGACGCCTTCGACAAGGAAGGGGCCGGCGCGCTCGCATCCTGGATGATCCTCTCCGGGGATCGCGCCGCGCTGGACCCGATCGTCGGCGCCATCCACCGGCTGGTGGACGAACTCGGCCCGCATGAGGACCGCCCCGTCCACGCCATAACGCTTGCGCTCACGCTTTCGGCGCTCGGCGACGCCCTGATGGGGGAGGCCATGGCCGAGGCGCTGGGCCTGCCGCGCGGCACGGCGCGCGAAATGGCGCTGGCCCAGATCCTCTCCTTCGCCGGCAAGGACAAGGAAACGACTCAGCCGGGGTGACGTTTTCCGCTTATTCGCTATATGCGCGACCATGCATTTCCTTGACCAAGCCAAGATCTACGTCCGCTCAGGCGCCGGCGGCCCCGGTGCCGTGAGCTTCCGGCGCGAGAAGTTCATCGAATATGGCGGCCCCGACGGCGGAAACGGCGGCAAGGGCGGCGATATCGTGTTCGAAGCGGTGGCCGGCCTGAACACGCTGATCGACTTCCGCTACACCCAGCATTTCCGCGCGCCCCGCGGCAAGGGCGGCGCCGGATCGAATCGCACGGGCGCGGGCGGCGAGGACCTCGTCATCAAGGTGCCGGTGGGAACGCAGGTGCTTTCCGAGGACAAGGAGACGGTGCTGCTGGACTTCACCGCCCCCGGCCAGCGCCACGTGTTCCTGCGCGGCGGCGACGGCGGGCGCGGCAACGCCAGCTACAAGACCTCCACCAACCGCGCGCCGCGCCAGCACGGCACCGGCTGGCCCTATGAGGAAGCCTGGGTGTGGCTGCGGCTGAAGCTGCTGGCCGATGCCGGCCTGGTCGGCCTGCCCAATGCCGGCAAGTCCACCTTCATCAACGCCGTGACCAACGCCAAGGCCAAGGTGGGGGATTATCCCTTCACCACCGTGCGCCCGCAGCTCGGCGTCGTCACCCGCCACGCCCGCGAATTCGTGATCGCCGACATTCCCGGCCTGATCGAGGGCGCGGCCGACGGCGCGGGCATCGGCGATCGCTTCCTGGGCCATATCGAACGCTGCCGCGTGCTGCTGCACCTGATCGACGCCAGCGGCGAGGACCCGGTGGAGGCCTATCACATCGTCCGCGAGGAGCTGGACGCCTATGGCGCCGGCCTTGCGGACAAGCCGCAGGTGCTGGCGCTGAACAAGATCGACGCGGTCGATGAAAAGACGCTGACGAAGCTCCGCAAGAAGCTGGAGAAGGCGGCGGACGGGGAGGACGTGCTGCTGCTTTCGGGCGCGGCCGGAACCGGCGTGGAGGCGGTGCTGGACCGGCTGGTCGAGGCGATCGGCCCGCTGGAGGAGGCTAGCCCCGCCGGCGAGGACGGGGGAGAAGCATCCGAATGGTCGCCGATCTGACGGGCGCGGCCGCGCGCTTCGCGCCCGATGCGTGCCCCCGGCTGGTGGTGAAGATCGGATCGGCCCTGCTGGTCGATCCGTCCGGCGAAGTGCGGCGGCCGTGGATGGCGGGCGTCGTGGCCGACATCGCCGACAGGATCGCCGCCGGGCAGCGCGTGGCGGTGGTATCATCCGGCGCGATCGCGCTCGGCGCGCGGCGGCTGGGGCTTCCCAAGGGCGGGCGCGCCAGCCTGGAGGACGCGCAGGCAGCCGCGGCAACGGGCCAGATCGCGCTTTCGCACTGCTGGGCCGAGCTGCTCGGCGAACGGGGCCTCACGGCGGCGCAGATGCTGGTGACGCTGGACGATCTGGAAGATCGCCGCCGTTACCTCAACGCATCCGCCACGCTCGACCGGCTGATGGCGCTGGGCGTGGTGCCCGTCATCAACGAGAATGATTCGGTGGCGACCGAGGAGATCCGGTTCGGCGACAATGACCGGCTTGCGGCGCGGATCGGCCAGGCGGCGGCCGCGCGCGGCGTGATCCTGCTTTCGGATATCGACGGGCTCTATACCGCCAATCCCCACCGCCACGCCGATGCCGAGCTGGTGGCCGAGGTGACGCGCATCGACGCGCGCATCCGGGCGATGGCGGATGGCGGATCGGCTTCGGGCATGGGTTCCGGCGGCATGATATCCAAGCTGGAGGCCGCCCGGATCGCGATGAGCGCCGGCGCGCATCTGGCGATCATATCGGGCAAGGTGGAACGCCCCCTCTCCGCCTTCGCGGCGGGCGGGCGCGGCACCGTCTTCGTCGCGGAGCGCGGCGCATCGGCCCGCAAGGCCTGGCTGGCCGGCCGCCTGACGGCCAGGGGCTCCATCCACGTCGATGCCGGCGCGGCCGAAGCGCTCGGCAACGGCCGCAGCCTGCTGCCGGCGGGCGCCGTTTCCGTGGAAGGCCGGTTCGAACGCGGCGACGTGGTGGACATTATCGGCCCGGATTCCGCCCCCGTCGCACGCGGCCTTGCCGAATATGACGCCACCGACGCGGCCCGCATCGTCGGCCGCCGATCGGACGCGCTGGAGGCACTGCTCGGCTACGCGCCGCGCGCCGCTTTGGTCCATCGCACCCATATGGTCCTGCTATGAGCGACGCGAGGGCGCCGATCGCCATCACCGGCGGCACCGGCTTCGTCGGCGGGCACGTGCTGCGGATCGCGGCCGAACGGAGCGTGGCCGTGCGGGCGCTGACCCGCAGGGCGCAACCGCCCGCGCCCGGCGTGGAATGGGTGGCCGGCACGCTGGGCGACCGCGACGCGCTCGCGCGACTTTGCGACGGCGCCCGCGCGGTGATCCACATCGCCGGCGTCATCAACGCGCCCGATCGGGCCGCCTTCGCCGCCGGCAATATCGCGGGAACCGAAGCGATGCTGGCGGCCGCGCAAGCGGCGGGCGCGGCGCGCTTCATCCATGTCTCCTCCCTCGCCGCGCGGGAACCGGACCTGTCCGATTATGGCTGGTCCAAGGCCGAATCGGAAAAGCCGGTCGCCGCCTCCGCACTGGCATGGACGATCGTCCGCCCGCCGGCCGTCTATGGCCCCGGCGATCGCGAGATGCTGGAAATGTTCAGGATGGCGGCCAGGGGCTTCGTCGCGCTGCCCCCCGCCGGCTGCCTTTCGGTGATCGAGGCGAGCGACCTTGCCCGCCTTCTCTTCGATCTGGTCGACGCGCCCGAGGCCGCGGGCCATATATATGAACCGGATGACGGCGTGGCCGGCGGCTGGAGCCATCGCGATTTCGCGCTGGCGCTGGGGAATGCGGTGGGCCGTCCGGTAAGGACTATCGCCCTGCCCGCCTCCCTGCTGCGCCTCGGCGCCTTGGCCGACGGCCTCGTGCGCGGCAAGGCCGCCAAGCTGACACCCGATCGCGTGCGCTATTTCTGCCACCCCGATTGGGTGTGCGGCCCCCACGCCCGCCCGCCGGCAACGATCTGGCGGCCGCTGGTGGAAACGCCGGCAGGCCTGAAGGCAACCGCCCAGAGCTATCGCGCGGCAGGCTGGCTTTAGATTGGGCCACTTCACGCCTGCGCCCTGAATGGCCGTGACAGACCCTGTTTGCTGGGGGCGGACAGTTGGGAGGTTCCGGCATAGCGGCCTTCTCCCGCGTTCGCGGGAGAAGGCCGCTATGCCGCAGCAGGCGGTGGGTGGATGAGGGTCTTCTTCCTGTTTCAGATGGTTGAAGGAAGAAGCCCCTCACCCAACCCTCTCCCGCGAAAGCGGGAGTAGGCTCAGATTGCCGTCCGCTTCCTTCGAGAGCCATCATTGAAAGCCGCCGCATTTCCCACGTTCAACTTGCTGATGCCTGACCGGCAGCTTTCCGGAGATTCGGCCGAAATCCTGCCTGTCAGCGTGCGATGACATTGCGGACCTTCCTCTCCTCCCTGAAAGGGAGGGGAGGAAAAAGCAGGCGCGGAGGGCAACCGAACGGAGCGAACAGGTAGGGTTGCGAATTTGCCGGCGGCGCCCCTGGGTTAGGGCGCGAGCCTGCCGGCCGTCACATGACCGATCTGTCATTTGCGCATCATCTGGCCGCCATTTGGGGGCGGCTAGCGTGGCGGGCATGCTTGGCTCCTCCTTATCAGGCCCGATACGGGATCGGCTGATCATCGTGGCTGCGGCGGCGATGCTCGCCCTCGCGGCGGCGGCATTGATCGGCCACTGGATGACGGCACCTGCCGCCGGCGCCTGCCAGGACGACGCGCAGCCTTATGCCGCCGCCGCGCCGCTGCCGGGCCTGACGCTGGAGCCGATCGCCGCCCTCCACGCCCTGGCCGTCACCAGCCTGCGTTCCGGCGGGCAGGCCCAGCGGATGGGGGTGCGCGTGGGCGATCTGGTGGAAAGCATCGACGGCCGGCATGTCGAGACGCTCAGCGCCCTGACGCGCATGGCCGGCGCGCAATTTCCGGGAATAGTATCGTTGCGTATGCGTCGTGGTATGCAATTCTACGATATCAGGCTGGTTCGACTGGGGCATGGCTGCGGTGACACACAAGATCCTCGTCATTGAAGACGATCAGGCGGCCGCATCCTATATCGTGAAGGGGCTGGTGGAGGCCGGCTTCACCGTCGACCAGGCGGATAATGGCCGCGACGGCCTGTTCCACGCCACCGACGGCCGTTACGACGCCATCATCCTCGATCGCATGCTGCCGGGCATGGACGGCATGGCGGTGCTGGGCGCGATGCGCGCCGCCGGCATCGAGACGCCGGTGCTGATCCTTTCCGCGCTGGCATCGGTGGACGACAGGGTCGCGGGGCTGACGGCGGGATCGGACGACTATCTCACCAAACCCTTCGCCTTCGCCGAGCTGCACGCCCGCCTGAACCTGCTGCTGCGCCGGCGCGGAAGCGGAACCGCGCCCGAAACGCGGCTCGCCTGCGACGATCTGGAAATGGACCTCCTGTCCCGCAAGGTGCGGCGCGGCGGAACCGGCATCGACCTGCAGCCGCGCGAGTTCCGCCTGCTGGAATATATGCTGCGCCATCGCGGCCAGGTGGTGACGCGCACCATGCTGCTGGAAGGCGTGTGGGATTATCATTTCGATCCGGGCACCAACGTGATCGACGTGCATATCAGCCGGCTGCGCAAGAAGATCGACGAGGGATTCGATCGTCCGCTGCTGCATACGGTGCGGGGCGCCGGCTATCGCCTGGGCGCGGACGGCTGAGGGGTGCGGCCGCGCAACTTCCTGCGATCCTCCACCATACGCTTCGTCGCGCTGGTATTCGCACTCCAGATCGGTTCTTCGGTGCTGCTGCTGCTGGCCGTCCAGCATATCGCGGCGGGCGAGCTGCGCCAGCTATCCGTGGATATCGCCGATGAGCTGCGCGGCGATCTTGCCGCCAGCTTCGACGAAGGCGGGCTGCCTGCCCTGAAGGCACGCGCGCAGGCCCGCATCGCCCGTTCGCCGGGGGATGACGTGGTGGTGCTGGTGGCCGATGGCGGGGGCCGGGAGCTGGCCGGCAACCTGGGCGCATGGCCGCCGGGGGTGAAGCCGGATGGGGAATGGCGGGCGATAACACTCTATCGCGTCGATTCGGACCGGCCGGAACGGATGATCGTATCCGCATCGCGGATGGCGGACGGATCGCTGCTGCTGGCCGGCCATGTCGTGGAGGGAAGCCTGCAGTTGCGGGCCACGGTGGAGGAGGCGATGGCCAGCGTGCTGCTGCTGGCCCTTCCCATCGCGCTGCTGGGGGCGATGCTAGCCGCGCGGGTGGTCGACGGGCGGATCGCTCGCATCGCCACGACCGTGCAGGCGGTGCGGACGGGGGATCTTTCGCGGCGCATCCCGCTCGACGGATCAGGCGATGCGTTCGAGACGCTGGCCGCCGGCATCAACGCCATGCTCGACCGGATCGAAACGCTCGTCACCGAATTGCGGATCGTGACGGACGGGCTGGCGCACGACCTGCGATCGCCGCTGACCCGCCTGAAGGCCGGCCTGGAACGCGCGATCGCGGAGACCGGCGACGACACGCAGGCGACGGCGCTGCAATCCGTGGCCAACGAGGCCGAAACGCTGCTGGCGATGCTGGGCACGGCGCTGCAGATCAGCCGGGCCGAGGCCGGCATCGGCCGGGACCGCTTCACCGATGTCGACGTCGCGGCGATGCTTTCGGATATCGCGGAGGTCTACGGCCCCGTGGCCGAGGATCATGGCTTCAGGCTGGAATGGGATGCCCAGGGCGACATGGCGATCCGCGCCCATCGGGAATTGCTGGGACAGGCACTTGCCAACCTCGTCGACAATGCGATGAAATATGCGCGGCCCGGCCCCATCCGGCTGCGCGCGCGACGCACGCCGGACGGCATCGCGATCGGCGTGGCGGACAGCGGCCCCGGCATCCCGCCGGAACATCGCGCGGAGGCGCTCCGCCGGTTCGGCCGGCTCGACCCCGCCCGTCATATCGGTGGCGCCGGACTGGGGCTGTCGCTGGTCTCGGCCGTCGCGCGCCTGCACGGGGGGGAAATACGGCTGGAAAGCGACCCGGACGGATTGGCCGGCGGCTTCGAGGTGGAGATTCGTCTCCCCGGCTGAACATATCGCCGCACGGAAGGCACCGCATGAGCCGCCGATCATTCCACGGATCAAACAAAGCGGCCATATGTTCAGTGGTTTGCAGCAATGAATCGGAGGGGTGTTTGGCGCAAACGAGACGCTGGCTGGATGCCCGGTTGAAAAGTCGCGCCAACCGCCTGCCTTCCGATATCCTGTTGCTGGGGTTGGCGGCATTCGCCTGCCCCACCCCGGCGCAGGCCGAAGATATCGTCGACATCGACTACAGGCTGGAGGGGCCGGCCCCGCTTGCCGGCGGCGACGGCCAGCCGGCGGGGGATGCGCCGCCCCCGCAACCGGTGGCGGTCTATGGCCCCACCCCTTCCGGGGAATCGGCCGCGCCGGTGCGGAACAGCCGCTACGACAGCTTCGGCGAGCAGGTGGGCGCGGTGAAATGGGAAGTCGCGGGCATCGCCGCCTACATGACGATCACCCAGATCGCCGTCACCCATGAAACCACGTCCTTCCACTTCCAGGACGAAGGCTGGTTCGGCAAATCGACCACCAACCTGGGCGTCGACAAGCTGACCCACGCCTATAATTCCTACCTGCTGGCGGAGCTGCTCAATGCCCGGATAGGGCGGAAGAGCGGCGATCGATCCAGCGGGGCGCTGACTGCCGCCGTGCTGGCATCGGGCCTGATGATCTATAGCGAGCTATATGACGCGCATAAGGTGAGCAGCGGATTTTCCATCCAGGACGTGCTGTTCAACACTGGCGGCGCGGCCTTTTCGGTGCTGCGCAACACCGTTCCGGGATTGAAGGACAAGCTGGATTTCCGCCTGCTGCTGATGCCCAATTCGGACATCTACACCTTCAAGGGCAAGGAGCATTACGAGCAGCAGCGCTTCATGCTGGCGCTGACGCTGGCGGGCTTCGATCAGTTCCGCGAGACGCCCTGGCGCTTCGTGGAGCTGCATGTCGGCTATCACGCCTCGGGCTTCACCGCCAAGGACAAGGCCAAGGGCGAGGACCCGAGGCGCAGGATATTCTTCGGCGTGGGCCTCAATTTGAAGGAGCTTTTCTTCAAGTCACCGCAATCGCGCGTGGGTCGCGCGGCGGGCAGCGTGCTGGATTATATCCAGATCCCCTACACGGCCATCCACGTGGAGTAAGGAAAAAGGCCCGGTCGACGCTGGTTCTGGGCAAGAGGACGTCGACCGGGCATATCCGGCCCCAGGACAAGGGGGAAATTCGGGGCCGGAGGCGGGGCGGATCGGCGCGACGATCGCTGGCAGCGCGGACCCGCCGTCCGCGATTCAGTTCGCCTTCTTCGGTTTCGCGGCATTCGCCTTGGCTGCGGGCTTGGCGGCCTTGTGCTGCACGGTTTTGGCGGCGGCGGCAGGCTTCGCGGCGGTGGCAGTGGTTGCGGCGCTGGCCGGGCCGGCGATGATCGCGACGGCAAATCCGGCCAGCAGCGGCGCGGCAAGGAGACGCTTGGTAATCTGCATGGGGGCAACTCCAACATCCACCCAGGCCCATTGTCCGATCGAGCCGGGCCGGGTGATGCCCCCTATGTGCCAGCCATCATCCCGCCGGGGCGTGGCGGGCACATGAAACTTCGGTAAGGCCCGGAACGGGCTTAGGACCAATCGCCATTCAGGCCGGATAGCCGCCGCCGGTGGCGCGAACCACCGCCACGGCCGCCCGCATCCGCAGGGTCTGCACGGAAATCGCCGCGCGTTCGGCATCGAGCGCCGCCGTCTGCGCCGTCACCACCTCCAGATAATCGGATGCGCCCTCGCGATAGCGGATCAGCGCCAGATCGCGCGTGCGGGCCGCCGCCACGGCGGCCGCCTGCTGATCCCCGGCCTGGGTGGCGAGCGTCCGCACGGCCGCCAGCCCATCCTCCACCTCGCGGAAGGCGGCCAGAACCGTGGCCCGGTAATCGGCGGCGACCTCATCATATTGGGCGCGGCTGATCCGCACCTCTGCCCTGCGGCGGCCGCCATCGAAGATGGACAGCACGGCGGACAGCGGCCCCAGCGCCCAATAGCTGGCCGGCGAGCTGAGCAGCGAGCCGTGCGCGGCCTCGAACCCGGCGCCGGCGCCCAGCGTGATCGACGGGAACAGCGCCGCGCGCGCCACGCCGATCCGCGCATTGGCGGCGGCGACGCGCCGTTCGGCCGCGGCGATATCGGGCCGGCGCTGCAACAGATCGGACGGCGCGCCGGATGCGATGGCCGGCGGCTCGCGCGGGGGATCGGCGGGCGCGATGGAGAAGCCGGAGGCCACTTCGCCGACCAGCGCGGCGATCTCATGCTCGGTCGCCGCCCGTTCGTTGGCGATGGCGGATATCTGCGCCCTGGCATCGGAGAGGACCGTGCGCGCGCGGCTGACGTCGAGCCCCGAGGCGATGCCGCCATCGTGGCGCGTATTCGTCAGCTCCAGGGCGCGGCCGAAAGCCTCGACCGTATCCTTGAGCAACGCGGCTTCGGCATCGAGCCCGCGCAGGCGGAAATAGGCGTCCGCCAGCGCCGCCTGGAGGCTGAGCCGCGCCGAGGCGAGATCGGCGGCGCTCGCCTCCGCATCCGCCTTGCCCGCGCGCACGGAGTTGCGCACGCGGCCCCAGAGATCGAGCTCGTAATCGAGCGCCGCGCCGACCGAAAAATCGTTGTAGATCGCCTTGTCGCTGGCGAGCGGACGGCGCGCGGAGACGCGCTGGCGCGAGGCATCGCCGCCGACGCTGAGTTCGGGAAAGCGATCCGCGCCCGCCGCCCGCGCCGCCGCCTGCGCCTGATCGTAGCGCGCGACGGCCGCCGCCAGCGTGGGGCTGGCCTCGTTCAACCGGCCCTGCAATCCATCGAGCACCGGATCGCCGAAGACCGCCCACCAATCGCCGCGCGGCGCCGCATCCTGCGGGCTGGCCTCGGTCCAGCCGGCGGGCAGTTCCTTATAGGCGACCGGGGCCACGGTGGCCGGCCGTTCATAATCCGGCGCGAGCGAGCAGCCGCCGAGCAGCGCCAGCGCGGCGAGCGCCGCCACGCGATCAGCCACGGCGCGCATCCGCCTTGGCCGGCGCCTTGGCCTTGCCGGCATCCTTCCCCGGCGCGGCCTCTGCATTGACGCGGACATGATCGCCGTTCTGCACGGCATCGGGCGGCGTATCGATGATGCGCTCCGTTCCGGCGAGGCCGGACGTCACCTCCACCTCGCGCCCTTCGTCGCGGCCGACGACGACGGGCCGGATGGTGACCTTGTTCGACGCATCGACGATCGCGACCGTCGGCCCCTTTTCGCCGAAGATCAGCGTGCTGGCGGGCAGGCGGAAGCTGCCGGCGATCGCGCGGACCGGGAAGCTGACCTGCGCATAGGCGCCGGGCTTCAGCGCGCGATCGGGATTGTCGGCCTGAAGTTCGACAAGGACGGTGCCCGATTGCGTATCCACCGCATCGGCGGTGCGCTGGAGAACCGCGTCGAAGGTGCGGCCCGGATATTCGGGCAACGTCATCGACGCGTGCATGCCCGGCCTGATCTGCGCCGAAAGCCCCTGCGGCACGCGGACATAGACGCGCATGCGATGCACGTCGGAAACGGTGAACAATGGCTGGGCGGCGGCGTTGCCCGACACCACCAGCGCGCCGATCTGGGCGGACCGGCTGCTGACGAT
This sequence comes from Edaphosphingomonas fennica, assembly GCF_003034225.1. GTDB lineage: Bacteria > Pseudomonadota > Alphaproteobacteria > Sphingomonadales > Sphingomonadaceae > Sphingomonas_E > Sphingomonas_E fennica. The sequence continues at coordinate 62,414 of NZ_PHHF01000076.1, read as the reverse complement.
GCCGGCGAACGGCGCCGTCAGCCGGGTGAAGCCCTGCAATGCGCGCAGGCGGTTCACATTGGCGCGCGCGGCGTTGGCGAGCGCCGTCTTGGCGGCATAATCGCCGGCCTTCTCGTCCGCCTCCTGCCGCGACACCGCATCCTGCCCGACCAGCGCCGCCCAGCGGGTGGAGGTGGTGCGGGCAAGCGCCTGGTTGGCCAGCGCCGTCTGATAATCGGCCTCGGCCTGCGCGAGCTGCTGATCGACCTCCGGCGCGTCGAGGATCGCCAAGGTCTGCCCGGCGGCGACATTATCGCCGATATCGGCCGTCCAGCGGCGGACATAGCCGTTGGTGCGGGCATAGATCGCCGCGCTGTTGAAGGCCTGGATGCTGCCCGGCAGCACCACCCCGGTGCCGTCTCCCGACGGCGTGGGGCGCACGACATCGACGGAAGGGATCGCGGCCTCGGCGGCCACCTCCTTCAGGCGGCTATCCGTGATGGTGCGCGCGGAGATGCCGATGGCGACCACGGCCAGCGCCGCGACGGCCGCGCCGATACCGACGCGCTTCAGCTTCCGGCTCTCGATTTCCTCAGACATGCGCGGGTTCTAGCTCCTTGGACCGGTCCTGCACGCGGCCATGCCGGTGGACGAAACTGAAGACAGTGGGGACGAAGAACAATGTGGCGATGGTGGCGACGACGAGACCGCCGATCACCGCGCGGCCGAGCGGGGCGTTCTGCTCGCCCCCCTCGCCCAGGCCCAGCGCCATCGGCAGCATGCCGATGATCATGGCCAGCGCCGTCATCAGCACGGGGCGGAAGCGGACGAGGCCCGCCTCCATCGCGGCGGCGGTGGAATCGCCCAGCTCCGCCAGCCGCTCGCGCGCGAAGCTCACCACCAGGATCGAGTTCGCCGTCGCCACGCCCATGCACATGATCGCGCCGGTGAGCGCCGGCACCGAAAGCGTGGTGCCGGTGGCGAACAGGGTCCAGATGATGCCGGCCAGCGCGCCCGGCAGCGCCATGATGATGACGAAGGGGTCGAGCCAGCTCTGGAAGTTGACGACGATCAGCAGGTAGATCAGCAGGATCGCGCCGACGAGGCCGAAGCCGAGGCCGGAGAAGGCCGCGTTCATCGTGGCATATTGGCCGCGGATCGTGACCGTGACGCCCTGGGGCTTTTCCTTCTCCAGCTTCTGGATCGCACGCTCCACATCGGCGGCGACGGCGCCCAGATCGCGGCCCTGCGGGGCGGCGAAGATGTTGACCATCGGCTGGATGTTGTAGTGGCTGACCACCGGCGTCGTGTTCGAACGCCGCACCGTGGCGATGCCGCCCAGGGTCTGCGGCACCGTGGCGTTCGGGCCGGTGACGGGGATGCTCTGGAGATCGGCGATCGATCCCACCCGATATTCCGGCGTCTGGGCGACGACGGCGTAGGAGACGCCGTTTTCCGGGTTCAGGAAGAAGACCGGGGCCGTCTGCGACGTGCCGGCGAGCGAGCTTGCCAGGCTGGTCGTCACGTCGCGCTCCGTCAGGCCATATTGGCCGATCCGCGTGCGATCGACATCGACGTTGAGCTGCGGATAGCGCGCCGATTGCTGGATGCGCGCATCGGCCAGCCCCGGAATGGTGCGGATCGCCCGCAGCAGCCTGGCGGCATAAGCGGCATTGTCCGCCTGGTTGCGGCCCGTGACCTGGATATCGATCGGCGCCGGCGCGCCGAAGTTCAGGATCTGGCTGGTGATGTCCGCCGGCAGGAAGGCGAAGGTCGTGCCCGGGAAGCTGCGGGCGAGTTCGCGCCGCAGCGTCGCCACATGCTGTTCGGTGGGGCGATGATGCTCCTCCAGCGCGATCAATATGTCGCCGTCCTGCGGGCCGATCGTTCCCGAATTGCTGTAGACGGTGTTGATGGCGCTGACCGGCAGGCCGATATTGTCGACCACGGAGCGCAGCTCCGAAGCCGGGATCAGTTGGCGGATGCGGTGCTGGATCCGCTCGAACTGGGCGGCGCTGTCCTCGATCCGCGATCCCACGGGCGCGCGGACGTGGATCATGATCTGGCCCGAATCCACGCTGGGGAAGAAGTTGCTGCCCAGGAACGGCAGCAGCAGGCCGGACAGCAGGACCACCGCCATGAAGCCGATCATGAAGGGCTTGCGCGAACGCATCGCCCGTTCCAGCAGCCCGCCATAGCCGGCGCGGACCTTTTCGAACCGCGCCTCGAACCCGCGCTGGAAGCGGACCAGCGGATTGCGCGAGGTCGGAGAACCGGCGGCATGCGTATCCTCGCCGGGCGCGTGCGGCTTCAGCAGATACATCGCCATCGTCGGCACCAGCGTGCGCGAGAGGATGAAGGACGCGATCATCGCGAACACCACGGCGAGCGCCATCGGCACGAACAGGAAGCCCGCGACGCCCGGCAGGAAGAACATCGGCACGAAGACGATGCAGATGCACAGCAGCGAGACGAAGGCGGGCGTCACGATCTGGGCGGCGCCGTCCAGGATCGCCTGGATCACGCCCTTGCCCTGTTCCAAGTGCCAGTTGATATTCTCGATCGTCACGGTCGCGTCGTCGACGAGGATGCCGACGGCGAGCGCCAGCCCGCCCAGCGTCATCACGTTGAGCGTCTGCCCCGTGGCGGAAAGCAGGGCCACCGCCGCCAGCACCGCCAGCGGGATCGAGATGGCGATGATGACGGTCGAACGCCACGATCCCAGGAACAGCAGGATCATCAGCGAGGTAAGCGCGGCCGCGATCGCGCCTTCCTTCACCACGCCCGAAACCGCCGCCTTCACGAACAGGGACTGATCGCCGATCGGCTGGATCTTCAGCGTATCGGGCAGGCCGGCCGCGATGGCGGGAAGCCGATCCTTCACGCCCTGGACGATGGCGAGCGTGGAGGTGGCGCCGTTCTTCAGCACCGTCATCAGCACCGAGCGCCGGCCTTCGACATGGACGACGTTGGTCTGCGGCGAATTGCCGTCGCGCACATAGGCGACGTCGCGCATATAGACGGTGGCGCCGTTCACCACCTTCACCGGCAGGTTGTTGAGCTCCTCGATCGTGCCCGGCGCGTTGTTGAGCTTCACCGCATATTGATAGCTGCCGATCTTCACGAAGCCGGCGGGGTTGATCTGGTTCTGCGCGGCGATGGCATTGCCCACGTCCTGCGCGGAAAGGCCCTTGGACTGAAGCGCCTGCGGATCGATATCGACCTGCACCTGGCGCTGCTTGCCGCCCGACGGGAACGGCATGGCGGCGCCCGGCACGGTCACGATCTGCGGGCGGATCTGGTTCTGCGCGAGGTCGAACAGCTGCTGCTCGCTCATCCCCTTGCCCGACATGGCGAGCTGGATGATCGGCACGGTGGAGGCGTTGTAGTTCAGGATCAGCGGCGGCGTGATGCCCGGCGGCATCTGGCGCAGCACCGTCTGCGAGATGGAGGTGACCTGCGCGGTCGCGGTGCGGATGTCCGCCCCCGGCTGGAAGAAGATCTTCACGATGCCGATGCCCTGCATCGACTGGCTTTCGATATGCTCGATATCGTTCACCGTGGTCGTCAGCACGCGCTCATAGGGCGTGATGATGCGGCCGGACATCTCGTCCGGCGAAAGGCCGGCATATTGCCAGGCGACCGCGATCACCGGCACGCGGATGTTCGGAAAGATATCCACGGGCGTGCGCAGCGCCGCGAGGATGCCGATGATCGCTATCAGGAGCGCCATGACGATGAACGTCAGCGGCCTTCCCAGCGCGACCCGGACAATGCCTATCATCCAGTTTCTCCGAACGGACGAACGCCGCGAACGGCGCGCCCTGCACCTGCTTTGAGCCCGATTGGGCGGACGGATCATGGGCGCGCTTCACTGTCGAACGGGTCTAAACCGTTGAACCAACAGGGCTGGTCGCCGCCTCCCCAAGGCGGTCACGCATCCGATGACGCGATGCACCATTGCAATTTTCGCGTCTAATATCAAATTCGGCATGATTGATATCAAAGGCGAATGAATTGGACCTCCGCCATCTCCGCTATTTCGTCCGCGTGGCGGAGGAACTGCATTTCGGCCGCGCGGCAACCCAGCTCGGCATATCCCAGCCCCCGTTGAGCCAGCAGATCCGCGCGCTCGAGGACGAGCTGGGCGTGGCCCTGTTCGAACGCACCAGCCGCCGCGTGCGGCTGACGGAGGCGGGCGAGATATTCCTTCCCGAAGCGCGCAAGGCGCTGCAGCAGGCGGACCATGCCGCCGAGGTGGCCCGCCGCGCCGCGCGCGGCGAGATCGGCGAGCTGGCGCTCGGCCTGCTCAGCTCCGTGCTTTTCGTGCCGGCGGTCGCCAGCGCGCTCTTCCGTTTCCGCCAGGCCTATCCGGCGATCCGGCTCGACCTGCGCGAATTGTCGCTGGAGGCGCAGCTGGAAGCGCTGGCGGAGGGCGACCTCGACATGGGCTTCGTCCGCAGCCCGGAGCCGCCCGAGCTTTCGCACGGGCTGATGGCGACATTGATGCTGGAGGAGGAGATGGTGGTGGCGATGCGGCGCGATCATCCGCTGGCCGATCGCGCCACCGTGGCGGTGGCCGACCTCGCCGAGGAATCCTTCGTGCTCTACGAACGGCGGCTGGGCGCGGGGTTCAACGAGCAGCTGATCCGCATGTGCCGCGCCGCCGGCTTCGAGCCGCGCGTGATCCAGGAAAGCGGCGGCATCGCCACGCTGCTGGGCCTGGTTTCCGCCGGTTTCGGGATCACCTTCCTCGCCCGGTCGCTGAGCGTGATCCACCTCGACAGCCTGGTCTATCGCCCCCTGGCGGGGAACGACACGCTGAGCCGGCTATGGATGATCCGGCCGGTCCGCCCGTCGCTGGCCTGCCGGCAACTGCAGGCGATGTTCGTGCCGGCGCTGGCCGGATAGCGATCGGGGACAGGGGTGGCGCCGGCTGCGGGCGCCCTCCCCGTCCGCAAGCGGCCCCTCAGGCCCGGCGAAGCCAGCCGCGCGTATCGGCCAGGGTGCCGCGCTGGATGCCCACAAGCTCCTCGCGCAGCCGCGTGGTGAGGGGGCCGGTCCCGCCGTCGCCGATCAGGAAGGAGCCGCCGGCATGCCGCACCTCGCCGATCGCGGCGACCACGGCGGCGGTGCCGCAGGCGAACGCTTCCCGCAGGCGGCCGGATGCCGCATCCGCCTGCCACTGATCGAAGGAATAAGGCTGTTCCTGCACGACGATGCCGGCATCGCGGGCAAGCGTGATCAGCGACTTGCGGGTGATCCCCGGCAGGATGGTGCCGAGCGGCGGCGTCACCAGGCTGCCGTCGTCCATCGCGAAGAAGATGTTCATGCCACCCAGCTCCTCGACCCAGCGATGCTCGGCCGCGTCGAGGAAAACCACCTGGTCGCAGCCATGGCGCGAGGCTTCCGCCTGCGCGACGAGGCTGGCCGCATAATTGCCGCCGCACTTGGCCGCGCCGGTGCCGCCGGGGGCCGCGCGGGTATAATCGTCCGACACCCAGAGCGTCACCGGCTTGGCGCCGCCCTTGAAATAGGCGCCGACCGGGCAGGCGATGACGCAGAAGATATATTCGGAGGCCGGCCGCACGCCCAGGAACGGCTCGCTCGCGAACATGAAGGGGCGCAGGTAGAGGCTGCCCTCGCCGCCCGGAATCCAGCCCCGGTCGATTTCCACGAGGCTTTCGATCGCCGCCAGGAACAGCTCCTCGGGCACGTCCGGCATCGCCATGCGCGCCGCCGATTCATTGAAGCGGCGGGCATTTTCGTCCGGCCGGAACAGCGTGACCGATCCGTCCGCCAGCCGATAGGCCTTCATGCCCTCGAAGATTTCCTGGGCATAATGCAGCACCGCCGCCGCGGGATCGAGCTGGAAGGGCCGGCGCGCGCCTACCTGCGCGTCGTGCCAGCCCTTGTCGGACGTCCATTTCACCGTGACCATATGATCGGTGAACACGCGGCCGAAGCCGGGATTCTCCAGCAGCACGGCCCGCTCGTCCGCCGCGACGGGCGACGGGTGGGGGGTGATGGTGAAGCGGGTTTCCTGTCCCATATTCGCTCTTCCGTGAATCGAGTCCGCGCCGACCTAGCCCAGCGGATCGCGCGATGCCATGCCGATCGCCGTCTTTTTGGCGGCCGCCCCTCCATCACGACGGCCGCCGGCCCTGCCCGCGATTGGACATGCGCCGCCGATGAGATATGGTGCGCAACACAAACTATCGTCTCCAAGTCGTTGAAAGCCAAACTCCTGTGGGGACCTGGCAGGCATGGCGCGAGCTGTATCGGTTGCGGACGGACTGACGATCGACCATGCGCCCGGCCCCCGCCGGGGCACATCTGCATCGCCCGCCGGGCGGATGGGCAGGTTCGCGCCGCTCGGCTTGCTGCTGCTGGCCGGATGCTCCTTTGCCCCGCCTTATGTGCAGCCGCCGCTGCCGGTGCCGGACAGTTTCTCGACAACCTCCGCGTCCGACGGGAGCATCGCCCGGATCGGCTGGCGCGATTTCTTCCGCGATCCCGAATTGCAGGGGCTGATCGGCGAGGCGCTGGTCCATAATCGCGATATCCGCATCGCCGCCGGCCGGGTGGAGGAAGCGCGCGCCAATTACCGCATCCAGGGCAGCGCGCTCTACCCGCAGGTCGATGCGGTGGCCGCCGGCAATCGCGGACGCACGCCGGCCGGCCTCTCGCTGATCGGCCGGCCCGTCACCGCCAGCCAATATCAGGCGCTGCTGAGCGCGGGCTGGGAGATCGATTTCTGGGGGCGGCTGCGCAACCTGAAGGAAGCGGCCGTGCAGCAATTCCTCTCCACCGAGGAATCGCGCCGCGCCGTGGCGACGAGCCTGATCGCGCAGGTGGCGACCGGCTATCTGCTGGAACGGGAATATGAGGAACGGATCGCGCTTGCCCGCGATACGGTGACGACGCGCGACAAATCGCTGTGGATCATGCGCCGCCGCTACGAGGTCGGCTCCGGATCGAAGCTGGAGATGACGCAGGCGCAGCTGCTGCTGGCCCAGGCGAAGACCGCGCTCGAAGCGTTGATCCAGGACCAGGCGGTCAACCGCAACGCGCTGGCGCTGCTGGTCGGCCATCCCGTGGAATTCCGCCCCGGCCCGCTGCGGCTGGCGGAAACGGACAGCAACCGCGAGCTGCCGGCGGGATTGCCGTCCGACCTCCTGATCAACCGCCCCGATATCGTGGCGGCGGAACACCGCCTGCGCGCCGCCAACGCCAATATCGGCGCGGCGCGGGCCGCCTTCTTCCCCAACATCAACCTTACCGGCACGTTCGGCACCGCCAGCAACGAGCTGGACGGCCTGTTCGGCGACGGCAGCCTATCCTGGAATTTCAGCCCGACGATCACGCTGCCCATCTTCAACGCGGGCCGCAACGCCGCCAGCCTCGATGCCGCCGAAGCCCGGCGCAACGTTGCCGTCGCCGAATATGAGCAGGTGATCCAGCAGGCCTTCCGCGACGTTTCCGACGCGCTGGTCCAGCGCCGCCAGCTCATCGCCCAGATCGCCAGCACGCGCGACATGGTGGCGGCGCTCCGCGAGCGCGCGCGGCTGGCGCAGCTGCGCTTCGACAACGGCCGGTCCGCCTATCTGGAGGTGCTCGACGCCCAGCGCGACCTGTTCGACACCCAGCAATCGCTGATCCAGCTTCGCCGCGGCTATTATGCCAGCGGCGTCGCGCTCTATGCCGCGCTGGGCGGCGGCTTCGCGGACGATGCGACCTTCGCGCCGCCGTCCCCCGCGCCCTCGCCTTCCCCATCGCCTTCCGTCGAGGAGGATCAGCCCCGATGAAAATGCCCGATCGACGCTGGCTCATCCGCGGCGGCATCGCTGCCATCATCCTGCTGGCCGCCTGGCTGCTGTGGAAGCTGGCGGCCCCCGGCGGCCTTCCCGAAGGGATCGTCGGCGGCAACGGCCGCATCGAGGCGACCGAGATCGACATTTCCGCCAAGACGCCGGGCCGCGTGGCGGAGATCGCGGTCGACGAGGGCGATTATGTGAAGGCCGGCCAGATCGTCGCCCGGATCGATACCGATGTCCTGCAGGCGCAGAAGGCGGAAGCGGAAGCGCAGTTGCAGCAGGCCCTGAACGGGATCGACGTCGCGCAGACGCAGGTGGCCCAGCGCCAGGGCGATCGCGCCTCCGCCTTCGCGGTAGTCCGCCAGCGCGAGGCGGAGCTGAACGCCGCGCGCAAGCGGCTCGCCCGATCGACCACGCTGGCGCGCGAAGGCGCCACCGCCGTGCAGGAACGCGACGACGATCAGGCCCAGGTGGAAGGCGCCCATGCCGCCGTGGAGGCGGCGCGCGCGCAGCTTGCGGCGGTCGACGCCGCGATCCTGACGGCCAAGTCGCAGGTCATCGGCGCGCGATCCAATGTCGACGCCGCCCGCGCCACCATCCGCCGGCTGGAAGCCGACATCACGGACAGCGACCTCAAGGCCCCGACGGACGGGCGCGTGCAATATCGCGTCGCCCAGCCGGGCGAGGTGGTGGCCGGCGGCGGCCGCGTGCTGAACGTCGTCAACCTGACGGACGTCTACATGACCTTCTTCCTGCCCGAAACGGTGGCGGGCCGCGTGGGCGTGGGCAGCGAGGCGCGGATCGTGCTGGACGCCGCATCCCAATATGTGATCCCCGCCCGCGTCTCCTTCGTCGCCGATGTCGCCCAGTTCACGCCCAAGACGGTCGAGACGGAAAGCGAGCGGCAGAAGCTGATGTTCAGGGTGAAGGCCCGGATCGATCCCGCCTTGCTGAGGAAGCATATCAACCAGGTGAAGACCGGCCTTCCCGGCATGGCCTATGTGCGGATCGACCCCAAGGCGGAATGGCCGGCCGATCTCGCGGTCAATGTCGGCCGATGACGGCGCCCGCGACCGCGCCTGACCCGCCGGTCGCAAGCCTGGCCGGGGTGAGCCTGCGCTTCGGCGACACGAAAGCGCTCGACGGCATCGACCTGGACATTCCGACGGGGCGCATGGTCGCGCTGATCGGGCCGGACGGGGTCGGCAAGTCCAGCCTCTTCTCGCTGATCGCCGGATCGCGCATCATCCAGGCCGGCACCGTCACCGTGCTGGGCGGCGACATGGCCGATGGCCGCCACCGCAACGCCATATGCCCGCGCATCGCCTATATGCCGCAGGGGCTGGGCAAGAATCTCTACCCCACGCTTTCGGTGGCGGAGAATCTGGAATTCTTCGGCCGGCTGTTCGGCCAGGATGCGGCGGAGCGGGGGGAACGGATCGTCGATCTGCTCGCCAGCACCGGCATGTCGCGGTTCCGCGATCGCCCGGCGGGCAAGCTTTCCGGCGGCATGAAGCAGAAACTGGGCCTGTGCTGCGCACTGATCCACGATCCCGATTTCCTGCTGCTGGACGAACCCACCACGGGCGTGGACCCGCTTTCCCGTGCGCAATTCTGGGACCTGATCGATCGCATCCGGCTCGACCGGCCGGGCATGAGCGTGCTGATCGCCACCGCCTATATGGAGGAGGCCGCCCGTTTCGACTGGCTGGTGGCGATGGATGCCGGCCGCGTGCTGGCCACCGGCACTGCGGCCGAGCTTTACGAACGCACCGGCAAGGACAATCTGGAACAGGCCTTCATCGAACTGCTGCCGGAGGAGCAGCGCCGGGGCCATCATGCCGTCACCATCCCGCCGCGCACCGGCGAGGGGCTGGACGAGGTGGCGATCGAGGCCAAGGGCCTCACCAAGCGCTTCGGCGATTTCACCGCCGTCGATCATGTGAACTTCCGCATCGAGCGCGGCGAGATCTTCGGCTTCCTGGGATCGAACGGCTGCGGCAAATCGACGACGATGAAGATGCTGACCGGCCTCCTGCCCGCGACCGAGGGCCAGGCCTGGCTGTTCGGGCAGGAGGTGGACAGCCAGGATATCGGCACCCGCCGCCGCGTCGGCTATATGAGCCAGGCTTTCTCGCTCTACAGCGAGCTTACCCTGCGGCAGAATCTGGTGCTGCACGCCCAGCTCTTCAGCGTTCCGGCAAGCGAGATTCCGGCGCGGGTGGACGAGATGGCGAGCCGGTTCGGGCTGAGCGACATACTGGACGCCCTGCCCGATGCCCTGCCGCTCGGCCAGCGGCAGCGGCTGTCGCTGGCGGTGGCGCTGATCCACCGGCCGGAGATGCTGATCCTGGACGAGCCGACATCCGGCGTCGATCCCATCGCGCGGGACCAGTTCTGGCAGAGCCTGATCGACCTGTCCCGGCAGGACAGGGTGACGATCTTCATCTCCACCCACTTCATGAACGAGGCGGAGCGCTGCGACCGCATATCGCTGATGCATGCCGGCAAGGTGCTGGTGAGCGATACGCCCAGGGGCATCGTGGAAAGCCGGCACGCGGCGACGCTGGAGGAAGCCTTCATCGGTTATCTGGAGGAAGCGGAAGCCGCCGCGGCCGTGCCGGAGGAGGCCATCCCCCAATCCGCCCCGCCCGCCGCCCACGCGCCCGAGGACAGGATCGGCGGCTTCAGCATCCGGCGGATGCTGAGCTACTCGCAGCGCGAAAGCCTGGAGCTGCGCCGCGATCCCATCCGGGCGACGCTGGCGCTGGTGGGCAGCGTGATCCTGATGTTCATCATGGGATATGGCATCAGCATGGACGTGGAGGACCTGTCCTTCGCCGTGCTGGATCGCGACGGCACGGTCACCAGCCAGAATTACGCGCTGAACCTCGCCGGATCGCGCTATTTCGTCGAACGGCCGCCCGTCACCGATTACGACCAGCTCGACCGGCGGATGCGCGCCGGCGAGCTGAGCGTCGCGATCGAGATTCCGCCCGGCTTCGCCCGCGATCTGCGCCGGGGCGACAGGGTGGCCATAGCCGCGTGGATCGACGGATCGATGCCGCAGCGCGCGGAAACGGTGCAGGGCTACATGCAGGCGATGCACGCCCAATGGCTGGGCGACATGGCGTTGCAGGAACTGGGCGAGCGGCCAAGCGCCGGGCTGATCGATATCGAGACCCGCTATCGCTACAACCCGGACGTGAAGAGCCTGGTGGCGATCGCGCCCGCCGTGATCCCCGTCCTCCTCCTCCTCCTGCCGGCGATGCTGACGGCGCTCAGCGTGGTGCGCGAGAAGGAGCTGGGATCGATCATCAACTTCTACGTCACCCCGATCACCCGGATCGAATTCCTGATCGGCAAGCAGCTTCCCTATGTCGCGCTGGCGATGCTCAACTATGCGCTGCTGGTGATCCTGGCGGTGGCGATCTTCCGCGTGCCCATCACCGGCAACATATTGGCGATGACGGCCGCGGCCTTCCTCTACACCATATCGGCCACCGCGATCGGCCTGCTGTTCTCGGTGTTCATGCGCAGCCAGATCGCCGCGATCTTCGCCACCGCCATCGGCACGATGCTGCCGGCCATACAGTTTTCCGGCCTGATCAACCCGGTATCCTCGCTGGAGGGCGCCGGCGCCCTGATCGGCCGCATCTTCCCGACCGCCCATTTCGTAACCGTGTGCCGGGGCGTCTTTTCCAAGGGGCTGGGCTTCGGCGATCTGCATACGCAGATGCTGGGGCTGGCGCTGGCGATCCCGGTCCTGATGACCGCCTGCGTGGTGCTGCTGCGCAAGCAGGAACGCTAGGCATGGCGGCCGCCAACATATTCCGGCTGGGCGTCAAGGAACTGCGCAGCCTCTGGCGCGATCCGATGATGCTCGCGCTGATCGCCTGGGCCTTTTCCTTCAGCATCTACGTGGCGGCCACCGCCATGCCGGAAACGCTGCACAAGGCGCCGATCGCGATCGTCGACGAGGATCAGTCCCCCTTGTCGCAGCGGATCGTCGCCGCTTTCTATCCCCCGCATTTCACCCAGCCCTTCATCATCTCGCAGAACGAGATCGATCCGGGGATGGATGCGGGCCTCTATACCTTCGCGCTCAACATCCCGCCCGGCTTCCAGCGCGATCTGCTCGCCAACCGCCAGCCGGCGGTGCAGCTGAACGTCGATGCGACGCGGATGAGCCAGGCCTTCACCGGCAACGGCTATGTCCAGCAGATCGTGAACGACGAGGTGAACGAATTCATCCAGCGCTACCGCGCCAATCCGCAGCCGCCGGTGGCGCTGGAGCTGCGCGCGCGCTTCAACCCCACGCTGGCGCAAAGCTGGTTCGGATCGGTGATGGAGGTGATCAACAACGTCACCATGCTTTCCATCGTGCTGACGGGCGCGGCGCTGATCCGCGAGCGGGAACATGGCACGATCGAGCATCTGCTGGTGATGCCCGTCACCCCGTTCGAGATCATGGCCGGCAAGGTCTGGGCCATGGGGCTCGTCGTGCTGCTGGCCTGCGCCTTCTCGCTCACGGTGGTCGTGCGGGGGCTGCTCCATGTGCCGATCGAAGGTTCGGTCGCGCTGTTCCTGCTGGCCACCGCGTTCCACCTGTTCGCCACCACATCGATGGGCATCTTCATGGCCACGGTCGCGCGATCGATGCCGCAATTCGGGCTGCTGCTGATCCTGGTGATGCTGCCGCTCCAGATGCTGTCCGGCGGCACCACCCCGCGCGAAAGCATGCCCGAATTCGTGCAGAACGTGATGCTGGCCGCCCCCACCACCCATTTCGTGAAGCTGGCCCAGGCCATCCTCTATCGCGGTGCCGGCCTTGCTGTCGTATGGCCACAATTCCTTGCGATCATGGTGATAGGCGGGCTGTTCTTCGGCATCGCGCTGGCCCGTTTCCGCAAGACGATCGTTACCATGGCCTAGGAACCGACACGCCCGATGCCCCCTTCCCGCCCATCATGCCACCGCCCGCGCTTGCGCCCATGGCTCTGCGCCGCCGCGATTTTCGCCGCGCCTGCCATGGCCCAGGCGGAGCCGCGCGATCTCGTCGGGGCGATCACGCCCGCGCCCGACGGCGATGGCCTGATCGTCGGCATCGTCACGCTCAACCCGGACGCGGCACCCGCGCGCGTGGCCCGGCCGGAAAGGCTGGAGGCGGAGCTGAAGGTCGCCGGTCGCACCATTCCGGTGGTTCTCGACCGGATCGATCCCGTCGCGGAACAGGAGGTGCCGGCACGCGGCTTCGCCGAGGCGCGCTATGCGCTGCGCCTTCCCGTGGGAACGCCCCGCCGCGATGCCGTGCTGACGCTGCGCCCCGGCCCGGACGCCGAAGGATATGCCTTCCGGCTTCCGCCGCGCGATGCCGGGGAACGGCGCGAGGCGCTGGCGCAAAACGACGATCCGGGCGTCCCGGCCCCCCGCCCGCCCCGCCCCGTGCCGGCCTCGCCCGTGGAGGCCCCGCCATCGGCCAAGCCCGATCAGGGCAATGCCTTCCTCGGCAATCTCTCCAGCTATGCGCCGATCTATGCGGCCTATGGCCCCGGCACCAACAGCGACGGGCGCCTGCAGATCAGCTTCAAATATCAGCTTTTCGGGGAACCGGGCGCCGTGGGCAAGGGCGAGCCCGCGATCAACGGCGTCCATTTCGCCTATACCCAGCGCATGTTCTGGGATCTGGATGCCAAATCCTCGCCCTTCCACAATATCGATTTCATGCCGGAGCTTTTCTACCTCGTCCCGGCCACGCCCGTGGGCAAGGGCTTCGCGCTGGGCGGCCAGGCGGGCTACCGCCATGAATCGAATGGCCGCGACGGGCTCGATTCCCGCAGCATCAACATGCTCTACGTCCAGCCGGTCGCGACCATGTATGCCGGCCGCTACACGATATCGGTGGGGCCGCGGCTGTGGGTCTATATCGCCAGCCTGGAGGACAATCCCGATATCAAGCGCTATCGCGGCAATACCGGCCTGTTCGCGGAAATCGGCGAGGATGAGGGCTTCCGCCTCACCACCAACAGCCGCTTCAACTTCGGATCGGGCAAGGGCGCGATCGATGCGGAGCTAAGCTACCCGCTGGACCGCATCTTCGAATCCAGCCTCAACATCTATCTCTTCGGTCAGGCTTTCGCCGGCTATGGCGAAAATCTGCTCGATTACCGCAAGAGCATGACGCGCCTCCGCTTCGGCATCGCCATCGTCCGATAGAAGGCTGTCCGATAGAGGGCTTCACGACATCGCGGCCAGCACCGCATCCACCGATCCGGTCGCGAAGGTCGTGTAGGTATCCGCCACGCCATAAGGCAGCAGCAGCATGCGATTGTGGACCAGCGCGCCGCAGCTATAGACGACATTGGGCACATAGCCGCCCCGCTCCGCCGGATCGGGATAGACGATCGGCCGATCCGTCCTGCCCAGCACGCGCGACGGATCGGCCTTGTCCAGCAGGCAGGCGCCGATGCAATAGCCCCGCATCATGCCCACGCCGTGGGTCAGCACCAGCCAGCCCTCCTCGATCTCGATCGGGGAGCCGCAATTGCCAAGCTGCACGAATTCCCAGGAATATCTGGGCGTGACGATCTTCTGCCCGCCATCCCAGCGATAGAGATCGTCCGAGGCAAGCAGCCAGATATTCTCATTATCCTGCCGCCCGAGCATCATGTAGTGGCCGTCGATCCGGCGCGGAAACAGCGCCATGCCCTTGTTCCGCACGACATCGCCTTCCAGCGGGCGCAGCTCGTAGGTCCTGAAGTCCAGGGCGCGCAGCATCTCGGATCGAACCTCGGCGCCGCTGAAGGCGGTGTAGGTGCCCAGCAGGTTGCGCGATCCATCCTCCTCGACGAACAGCACCATGCGCAGATCCTCCACGCCCTGGCGCTGGCTGGGCGTAACGGGGAAGACCACGGATTCGCTGATATTGGTGCTTTCCGGGCAGGAAAGGCGGATCGTGCGCCCGTCTTCCTCCACCTCCTCGATGCGCGGCGGCACGCCATGCGCGCTGGCCGGGTCCACCGTCACCTGGTTTGCCACCGTGTCCCAGGTGCCGGTGCGGAAGGTGACGGACGATATATGCCCTTCGCCGATCCCGCGGAGCGACATCACGAAGCGCAGGCAACCGAGCCGCGCGGCATCCTCCAGCGGATGGGCGACGATGCTGGGATTGAACAAAGCGGCGGATTCGAAGGCATATTCCTGGCTGAAATAGGCGCCGATAAGCAGCGCCTGTTCCCGGCTCACCGGTCCTTCGCTCAGTTCGCCGCGCACTTCCTCAAATCGCCGCAGGAAGAATTTTTCGGCATTGGGATGGCGGCTCGCCATGGCGGGAACCATCATATCCACCATCATGCGCGCCCGGTCCGCCGGAAGGTTCAGCACGCGATCGACGATCCGCTGCGGCCGGGGGCACCCGTCGATCGCGAACTGGGCAGGGTCTTCGGCGTAGAAGGGGCGGATCACCGTGCGCGACGGGTCCGGCTGCAGCATCGTCGGCAAATGCGTGAGAATGGTGTTGATCGCCATCACGCCCTCCTCCGCTTCCGCCACACCGGCTCTAGGCCGTTTCGCGCTGATCCTGCCGCCGTGTCACCAGCACGCTGATCTTGGCGTCGCGGATGATGGAGGAGGCGTTCGATCCCAGCAGCCGCGTCGACATCGAAGGCTGGCGCGATCCGATGATGATGAGGTCGGCCTCCCGCTGCGCCGCTTCGTCCAGCACCTCCGCCGGCACCGGTCCGCGCCGCAGGGTGATCGTAACGCGGTCCTCCGGCAGGCCCAGGCTCGCCTTCCACGCCCGCAACTGCTCCATGCAGCTCTCCTTTTCCTCCTGGTCGAAGCTGGAAGGGAGGAAATCGACGTAGGACAGCGGCAGATAGAGCCGGACGTGCAGCAGGTGCACCGTCGCGCCGGCTGCTTCGGCCAGAAAGCGGGCATCCTGAAGCGCGCGATCCGCGTTGGCCAGATCGTTCACGTCCAGCGGCAGCAATATGTTGCGGAATGCCATGTCTTTTCCTCCGTGGAAGGTTCAGCGCGTCCGGGGCCTGCGGACGACCAGCGTGTCGCCCTGCGCGGATTCCAGCAACCGCTTGGTCATGCTGCCGATCAGCACGTCGAAGAATGCGCTGCGCCCATGGCTGCCGATCACGGTGAGGTCGGCCTCCTGATCGGTGACATAATCCCACAGCAGCCGTTCGGGATTGCCATGTTCAATCAACAGGTGGACGCGCTCCCGCACGGCATCGTCCAGCGGCGTCTTGGCGAGGAAATCGGCCTTGCACCGCTCCTCCATCGCCGCGAGCTGCCGGCCGAATTCATCCTTGTCCAGCAGGTCGTCGAACGGGATGTCATATCCGTGGAACAGCACATATTCGGCGGTGGGAAACCATTTGGCCGCCGTCGTCAGCGCGCGGGCCGAGCTGTCCGAAAAATCCGTGCCGACCACGATCTTGCCGTAGGGCCGGTTCACCCGGTTCCGCACGATCAGCACCGGCACCTCGGCATGGCGGACCAGCTTGTTCACGGTCGTGCCCAGCACCATCGGCCCCAATATGCCGTCGCGCGCCACGCCGGTGACGATGAGGTCGCATCTCTCCTCGGCCGCCACGGCGAGAAGCTGCTCCGCCGCCTCGCCCTCCACCACCCGCACGTCGACATCGGCCATGTCGCCGGCAAGGTCGCGCCAAATCTGGTGCCGCATCTTCGTCGCCGGATCGCCGGTGCGGCGCCATGACGGCACGTCCGGCTCCGTCCGGATTCGATCGGCGAGGCCCGGCTCCATCACATGGACGAGAACCAGCGTCGCCTTCCAGTCGCGGGCGAGCCGCCTGGCGCGATCGAGCGCGCGATCGCAGCGGCAGCTCAGATCGGTGGCGAGCATGATGCGCTTCGGCGCGGCGACCACTGGTTCGTCCAAGGTTCTACTCCCTGTCGTTCAGGATGAGGATGCGTCGTGGCGGCGCGCCGGTCATGCCCGCAATTCCTCGAACCAGCCGAGGCGGCGCATCAGCAGCTTCTCGCCTTCCAGCACCAGCATCAAGCCGAATCCCGCCGCGATGATGGCGATGCCGTCGCGAACCGGCAGCGGCCGGCTGTGGAACAGCCCGTGCATGAAGGGCGCGTAGGTGAAGGCGATCTGGGCGATCACCACCACCGCGATCGCGCCCAGCACTGCCGGCGTCCCCAGCGCGCCCCGCCAGGTCAGCGATCGCATGTGCAGGTAACGCACGTTGAAGAGGTAGAATATCTCGGCCACGATCATGAAGTTGACCACGATCGTCCGGGCCGTCTCCAGGTCCCGTCCCTGGCCCAGGGCGTGGAAATAGAAGCCGAGGGAAGCCGCCGCCAGCAAGATCGATACGATCAGCACCCGCCACAGCAGGAACGGCGTCAGCAGCGGCGCGCCGGACGGCCTGGGCGGGCGCCGCATCACGCCGGGCTCCGATGGCTCGAAGGCAAGCACCAGCCCCAGCGTGCCCGCCAGCACCAGGTTGATCCACAATATCTGCGTCGCCGAAAGCGGCATGGCGAACCCGGCCAGGATCGCCAGCACCACCGTCAGCGTCTCGCCGCCATTGGTGGGAATCGTCCACGAAATCACCTTGCGGATATTGTCATAGACCGTGCGCCCTTCATGCACGGCGGCGACGATCGAGGCGAAATTGTCGTCCAGCAGCACCATCTGCGCCGCCTCCTTGGCGGCCTCCGTGCCCTTGCGGCCCATCGCCGTGCCGACGTCGGCCTGCTTGAGCGAGGGCGCATCGTTCACGCCGTCGCCCGTCATCGCCACGATCGCGCCGTCGGACTGGAGCGCGCGGACGATGCGCAGCTTATGTTCCGGGCTGGTGCGGGCGAAGACGGATATGTCCCCGACGATCGCCGCCAGATCCGCATCGGACAGGCCGTCCAGCTCGGCGCCGGTCATCGCCCTGGGATCGTCGGCCAGCGCGATCTGCCGCGCGATGGCGAGCGCGGTCGCGGCATGGTCGCCGGTGATCATCTTCACCGCGATCCCGGCGGACCGGCATTCCGCGATCGCCGCCACCGCTTCCTCGCGCGGTGGATCGATGAAGCCCATCAGGCCGAGAAATTCCACGCCGCCCTCGAGGTCGCCGAAACCCAGCCGGTCGGGCGGCGTCGAAAAGCGCTTGAGGGCGAAGCCCAGCACGCGTTCGCCGAGATCGGCGGCGGCCGCCATCCGGCCGTCCCAGCCGGCCTCCCGGATGCCGGCCTTCGTCATCACCGCCTCCGGCGCGCCCTTTATGAACGCCACTACCTCGCCCGTGGGCGCGCGATGCAGGGTCGCCATGAAGCGATAGGCGGCGTCGAACGGTATCTCGTCCAGCCGGGGCCATTGGCCGCGCAGATTGTCGGGGCTCAACCCCGCTTTCATCGCCAGCGCGACCAGCGCGCCTTCCATGGGATCGCCTTCGACCCGCCATTCGCCGTCACGAAGATCGAGCGCGGCATCGTTGCACAGCAGGCCGCATTCGATGATCCGGCTGGCGGCCGCGACGGCGGCGGCATCGTCATCGCCGCCATCGGCGGTCAGGCTGCCTTCGGGCGCATAGCCGGCGCCGCTCACATGCAGGGAATGCCCGTCGATCAGCAGGTGCCGCACCGTCATCTCGTTGCGGGTCAGGGTGCCGGTCTTGTCGGTGCAGATCACCGATGTGGCGCCCAGCGTCTCCACCGCCGGCAGCTTGCGGATCACGGCGTTGCGCGCGGCCATGCGCTGCACGCCGATGGCGAGCGTGATGGTGATCACCGCGGGCAGCCCTTCCGGGACGATGCCCACCGCCAGCGCCACCACGGCGATCAAGGCATCGGCCCAGTCGAAATTGCGGACCAGCACCGCAAAGGCGAACAGCAGCGCCGCGCCCGCCATCACAACCCAGGTAAAGCGCCGGCCGAAATCGTTGATCTGCCGCAGCAGCGGCGTCGTCATCGGCTCCACGTCCTGGAGAAGCTGGCTGATCCGCCCGATCTGCGTGCCCTGCCCCGTCGCCGTCACAACGCCCGTCGCCTGCCCGGTGGCGACCAGCGTGCCCGAAAAGGCCATGTCCGCCCGATCGCCGATCGCCGCATCCGGCGCCACGGGCGCCTCATGCTTGTCCGCCGTCACGGATTCGCCGGTCAGCAGCGCCTCGTCGATGGTGAGGCCGCGCACGCGCAGCAGCCGCATGTCGGCCGGCACCCTGTCTCCCGGCTCCAGCAGCACGATATCGCCCGGCACGATGCTGGCCGCGTCCACCGACCGCCGATGCCCGCTTCGCAGCACGGTCGCATGGGGCGTGATGAGGTCGCGGATCGCGCCCAGCGCCTGCTCCGCCTTGCCCTCCTGCATGAAGCCGACGATCGCGTTGACCAGCACCACCACGATGATGACGAAGGCATCCACCAGATGCCCCAGCGCGGCCGCCGCCGCCGCTCCGGCCAGCAGGAAATAGATGAGCGCGCTGCGGAACTGGGCGACGAAGCGGGTAATGGCGGAAGCGCGCGCCGGTTCCAGCAGGCGATTGGGGCCATGGCTTTCCAGCCGCCGCCGGGCCTCATCCTCGTCGAGCCCGGCGCCATCGGCGGCGAGCCTGGCGAGCACGTCATTCCCTTCCAGGCCGTGCCACGGAGCATCGCTGTCGATCCGCACACGCTACTCCCGCCGTGGAACCCCGTGCCGCTCGACCGAGCCTAGCACGAGATGCCCTCAAGGGAAGAAGATATGTGCCCCAGATACTTCCAGCGCGGTCTGCGCGATGCGCGCGAACCCGGCCGCCGCGATCAGCCCAGCGCCTCGGCCATCTCGGCCAGTTCCAGCCAGCGCAGCTCCGCTTCCTCCTTGCGCTGGCGGGCCGCCTCGATCGCCCTGGTCAGCTCCGCGAAGCGCGCGGGGTTCCTGGCATAGAGATCGGGATCGGCCAGCGTCGCCTCGTCCCGCGCGATCGCCGCCTCGATCTTCTCGATCTCGGCCGGCAGATTGTCGTAATCGCGCTGGTCCTTGTAGCTGAGCTTGGTGCGCGTCTTTTCACGCGGCGGCAGCGCATCCGCTTTGGGAGCAGAGGGTCGCCGCGCCTCTACCCTGGGCGCCCGCTGCCGTTCCCAATCCTCATAGCCGCCGGCAACGATATCCACCTTGCCCGATCCGTCGAGGCCCAGCGTCACCGTCACCGTGCGATCGAGGAAGTCGCGATCGTGGCTGACGATCAGCACCGTGCCTTCATAATCGGCGATCACCTCCTGCAGCAGGTCCAGCGTCTCGAGGTCGAGGTCGTTGGTCGGCTCGTCCAGCACCAGCAGGTTGGAATGGCGGGCGAATTCCCGCGCCAGCAGCAGGCGCGAACGCTCGCCGCCGGAAAGCGTGCCGATCCGGGCATCCGCCAGCGAGGGATCGAACAGGAATTCCTTCAGATATCCGTGGACGTGCTTCTTCTCGCCCAGCACCGTCACCCAGTCGCCGCCGTCGGCCAGCACGTCGCGCACGCGCTTGTCGGGCGCCATCAGGCTGCGCTGCTGGTCGATGACGATGCCGTCCAGCGTCTTCGCCAGCTTCACCGTGCCCTCGTCCGGCGCCAGCTCGCCGGTCAGCAGCTTCAGCAGCGTCGTCTTGCCGGCGCCATTGGCGCCCACCACGCCGATCCGGTCGCGGCGCGTGATGCGGAAGCTCAGATCCTTGATGACCTCGCGATCGCCGAAACGCTTGGTGACATGCTCGGCGTCGATCACCACCTTGGTCTTGCTGTCGTCGCTGGCGACGGCAAGGTTGGCGGCGCCCTGCGGGCCGATCATCGCCGCCCGCTGCGCGCGCATCTCCTTCAACTGGGCCAGCCGCCCCTGGTTGCGCCGCCGCCGCCCGGTGACGCCGCGCTGCAGCCAATGCTCCTCGATCTTCAGCCGCGCATCCAGCCGCTGGGCGTTGCGCGCCTCCTCCTCATAGACCTTCTCGGTCCACGCCTCGAACCCGCCGAAGCCGATCTCGGCCCGGCGGATCGCCCCCCTGTCCAGCCACAATGTCTGGCGGGTCAGCCGGGTCAGGAAGGTCCGGTCGTGGCTGATCGCGACGAACGCGCCATTATAACGGCCCAGCCATTGCTCCAGCCAGTCGATCGCGGCGATGTCCAGATGGTTGGTCGGCTCGTCCAGCAGCAGCACGTCCGGCTCCTGCGCCAGCGCGCGGGCGATGGCCGCCCGCCGCCGCTCGCCGCCCGATGCGGTGGCCGCCTCGCGCGAAAGATCGATGCCGATCTGGTCGGCGATCGCCTCCACCTCATGCGCGGCGGCACTGTTGCCGGCCAGCGCGAAGTCGCGCAGCGTCGCATGGCCCGCCATGGAAGGCTCCTGCTCCAGCAGGATCACGCGGGTGCCGGGCACCACCGTCCGCCGCCCCTCATCGGGCTCGATCGCGCCGGCCAGAAGCTTCAGCAGGGTCGTCTTGCCCGCGCCGTTGCGCCCGATCAGCGCAAGCCGGTCGCGCTGCTGGATATAGATGTCGAGATGGCGGAACAGCCACCCCGAACCCTGGACGAGGCCGAGATCTTCGAAAGCGAGGACAGGTGCGGACATGGCCCGCGACATAGGGACGATCCGCCGCCGGGTAAAGTTGCCGGCGCGTTCGGGGTCGCGGGATGGGTGGCGGAGCGCGTGGACAAATCCATCGGCCCGTGCAGGCTCACAGATGTGGCGGTATCCTTAAGCCCTCTCCCGCCTTCGCGGGAGAGGGTTGGGTGAGGGTCTTCTTCCTTGGTGCTCAACGGCTGGCCAGCGCGTGGCCGATACGTTCCAGAACGCCGTCGAAACTTTCGATGACATCATTGTTCCAGAACCGAAGGACACGGAATCCCCGCGCTTCAAGATAAGCGGTGCGGGGTGCATCGGCTGCTTCTCCATGCTGTCCGCCATCGAGTTCGACGATAAGCCACGCTTCGATGCACAAAAAATCGACGATGAAGGGGCCGACCGTCGCCTGTCGGCGAAACTTGAACCCGTTCAGCCGGCGATTCCGCACGGCCAGCCAAAGCTTGCGTTCGACGTCGGTCATGTCGCGGCGAAGGCGCGCGGCATGGGGGCTGATCTGGCGCCTGACCGGATACATGCGCGCAGATTAGAAGAAGGAAGACCCTCACCCAACCCTCTCCCGCGAAAGCGGGAGAGGGCTCAAAGCAACGCCCCTTCCAGCCTTCCGGCCCTCCCGGCCATCATTCTGAAACCTGTCTCCCCAACGCCCGCGCCAGCGCCTGCCGCCAGCCCGCCAACAGGGCGGCGCGCGTATCGGGATCGCCGGCGGGCTCGAACCGCGCCGCCTGTCGGGTCAGCGCCGCCACGCCGGCCCGGCCATCCCACAGCCCCACCGCCATGCCCGCCAGGAATGCCGCGCCCAGCGCCGTCGTTTCCAGATTGGCCGGCCGTTCGACCGGCAGCTCCAGGATGTCGGCCAGGAACTGGCACAGCCAGTCATTCGCGGACATCCCACCGTCCACGCGCAGCAAGGCGGGCTTGGCGGCGCCGTCGTCGATCATGGCAGTGATGAGGTCCGCCGTCTGATAACCCACCGATTCCAGCGCCGCCCGCGCGACATGGGCGGCGGACGTGCCAAGCGTCAGCCCGCAGATCAGGCCGCGTGCATGCGCGTCCCAATGCGGCGCGCCCAGCCCCACGAAGGCCGGCACCATATAGACGCCGCCATTATCCTCCACCCGCGTCGCCATGTCGTCCGTCTGCGAAGCATGCGTGATCAGGCCCAATCCGTCGCGCAGCCATTTGATCGCGGCACCCGCGACGAAGATCGAACCCTCGACGGCATAGCTCGTCTCGCCATTGATGCGGTAGGCCGTGGTCGTCAGCAGCCTGTTGACCGAGGCGACCGGCCGCTCGCCCGTATTCAGCAGCATGAAGCAGCCCGTGCCATAGGTCGCCTTGGCGCTGCCCGGATCGCAGCATCCCTGCCCCACCAGCGCGGCCTGCTGGTCCCCCGCCATGCCCGCGATCGGGATCGGCGCGCCGAACAGCCCGGCATCGCAATGGCCCACTATCTCGCTGCTGTCCCGCACCTCGGGCAGCAGCGATGCGGGAATGGCGAACAGCGCGATCAGTTCGCGGCTCCATTCCTGCCGGTGGATGTCGAACAGCATGGTCCGGCTGGCATTGGTGGCATCGGTCGCATGCACCCGCCCGCCCGTCATCCGCCACAGCAGGAAACTGTCGACCGTGCCGAAGGCCAGTTCCCCGCGCTCCGCCCGTTCCCGTGCGCCTTCCACATGGTCCAGCAGCCAGGCGAGCTTGGTCGCCGAAAAATAGGGATCGATCAGCAATCCCGTCCGCGCCCGCACCAGCGCCTCATGGCCCGCTTTCTTCAGCCGCTCGCAGGCATCCGCCGTCCGCCGGTCCTGCCACACGATGGCGCGGTGCAGCGGCTCGCCCGTCGCCCGGTCCCACAGCAGCGTCGTCTCGCGCTGGTTGGTGATGCCGATCGCCGCAATCCCGGCCGCCGTCAGCCCGGCATCGGCAATCGCCTCCCGCGCCGTGGCCAGCACGTCGCGCCAGATATCCTCGGGCTCATGCTCCACCCAGCCCTGCGCCGGATAATGCTGCGCGAACTCGTGCTGGGCGGTCGCCACCACGCGGGCCTCGGCATCGAAGACGATGCTGCGCGTCGATGTCGTTCCCTGGTCGATCGCCAGGATATGGCGCGGCTCAGCCACGGGCGGCCTCCATCTTCCCTTGCGCCAGCCGCCCCGCGATCCGGGCGATATCCCCCTCGGTCATCCGCAGTCCCAGCTTGGACCGGCGCCACGCTATGTCCTCTGCCGTCCGCGCGAATTCATGGTCGATCAAATAGGCAAGCTCGCTTTCGCTCAGCCCCCCGCCGAACGCCTCCCCCAGATCGTCCAGCGATCGGGCATCTCCCAGGATCATCGCCATCCGCGTGCCATATGCCCCGGCCATGCGCTCGGCCGTCTCCGGCGGCAGGAAAGGCCAGCGGCGGCGCGCCTCCGCCACGAAGGCGGCAAAATCTCCATCGGGCAGGTCGCCGCCGGGCAAGGCCTCGCCATCGGTCCAGGCGCCGCGCCGCATCGGCAGGAACGGCGCCAGCTTCTCCAGCGCATGCTCGGCCAGCCGGCGATAGGTGGTCAGCTTGCCTCCGAATACCGACAGCAATTGCGGTCCCTCCGCCATGCCCAGCTTCAGCACATAATCGCGCGTCACCGCCGATGCGCTGGCCGATCCGTCGTCATAGAGCGGCCGCACGCCGCTATATCGCCAGATCACGTCCGCAGGCCCGATCCCCTTCGCGAACCAGCGGTTCACGCCCTCGCAAAGATAAGCCACCTCCTCCGCCTCGATCCGCGCGGCGGCGGGATCGCCCGATACCGCGGCGTCGGTCGTGCCGATCAGCGTGAAATCCCGCTCATAGGGAATGGCGAACATGATCCGCCCGTCCGGATTCTGCAGGATATAGGCATGGTCGCCCGCGAACAGGCGCGGCACCACGATATGGCTGCCCTTCACCAGCCGGGGCGGCCGCTCGGCGCGGGCCCCCTCGATCGCGCCCAGCACACCGCCGACCCACGGCCCGGCGGCGTTGGCGATATTGGCCGCGCGCACCTCGCTCCGCCGTCCACTCGGCCCATCCTCGATGGATACCGTCCAGGCATCGCCGTCGCGCTTGGCCCCGATAAAGCGCGTCCGCGTGCGGATATCCGCGCCGCGCGCGACGGCATCCATCGCGTTCAGCACCGTCAGCCTGGAGTCATCCACCCGGCAATCGGAATAAGCGAAGCCGCGCGTCACGCCCGGCCTCAGCCCCGCGCCCAGCCCATCGCCGGCCAGGCCATCGCCGGCCAGGCCATCGCCGGCCAGCCTCACCGCCGCCGATCCGGGCAATATCCCGCGCCCGCCCAGATGATCGTAGAGGAACAGGCCCAGCCGCACCATCCAGCCCGGCCGGCCGCTCTGTCCCATGGGCATCACGAACCGCAGCGGATGGATGATATGCGGCGCGATCCGCAGCAATTTCTCCCGCTCGATCAACGACTCCCGGACGAGCCGGAATTCGAGATATTCCAGATAGCGCAGGCCGCCATGGATCAGCTTGGTGCTGGCGGACGAGGTATGCGCCGCCAGGTCGTCCTGCTCGACCAGCAGGGTCTTCACGCCCCTGCCGGCGGCATCGCGGGCGATGCCCACGCCGTTGATCCCGCCGCCGACGATCAGCAGGTCGAACCGCATGGTCATGCGTGGGCGCCAGCCCGAGGCGCATCGTCCGTCGGGCTTCGCCCGTCCATCGCCCTCTCCCGCCTCATCCTCTCCGACTCCTGTCTAGAGCGGTTTCCCGGCGGGCGGAAGAAGAGGGGGAAGCAAGCCTCCCCGGCGCGAGCGTCAGGCACGCTCCTTCGTGGCGGAAAAGCGCAGCGTGGGATGGCGCTGCATCACATAGTTCAGCTCCCACGCATCCTTGGCCATGAACACGGGCTGCCCGTCGCGGTCGCTGGCCATGGCGTTGCGATGGTTGGCCGCGAAATCCTTGATGTCGCCCTCATTGTCCGCGCTCAGCCAGCGGGCCGTATCCCAGGGCGAGGCATCGAGCTTCGCATCCACCTTATATTCGTGCTGCAGCCGCGATATCAGCACCTCGAGCTGCAGTTGCCCCACCACGCCCACGATCATCTGCGATCCGATCGCCGGGTGGAACACCTGGATCACGCCTTCCTCCGAAAGGTCGTCCAGCGCCTTGCGGAGCTGCTTGGTCTTGGTCGGATCGGCCAGCTGCACGCGGCGCAATATTTCCGGCGCGAAATTGGGCAGGCCGGTGAAGCTCGCCGCGCCCGCCACCTCGGTCAGCGTATCGCCCACGCGCAGAGTGCCGTGGTTGGGGATGCCGATGATGTCGCCCGGCCAGGCTTCGTCCGCCACCTCGCGGTTCTGCGCGAAGAACAGGATCGGGCTGTGGACCGCGATCGCCTTGCCCGTGCCCGACTGGTTCAGCTTCATGCCGCGCCGGAACCGGCCGGAACATAGCCGCATGAAGGCCACGCGGTCGCGATGCTGCGGGTTCATGTTCGCCTGCACCTTGAAGATGAAGCCCGCCACGGCGGGATCGTCCGGGTCCACCGGCGCGGGCGCGGCCGGTTGCGGGCGCGGGCTCGGCGCCAGATCGCGCAGCGCATCGATCAGCTCCGGCACGCCGAAATCGCGCAGCGCCGATCCGAAATAGACCGGCGTCAGATCGCCGTGCCGATAGGCCGCGAGGTCGAAGTCGGCATAGCCCGCCCCCGCCAGCTCCGCTTCCTCGCGCAGCTTCGCCAGGGCGTCCGCGGAGACAAGCTCATCCAGCCTGGGATCGTCGAGCCCCGCCACCTGCACGCTCCCGCCCGCCGCCGGCAGCAGGCGATGCCCGGCGAGATCATACAGGCCCTCGAACGTGCCCCCCATGCCCACCGGCCAGATCATCGGGCAGACGTCCAGCGCCAGCTGGTCGGCGATCTCGTCCAGCAGGGCAAAGGGCTCCCGTCCCTCGCGATCCACCTTGTTGACGAAGGTGATGATCGGCACGGAGCGCAGCCGGCACACCTCGAACAGCTTGCGCGTCTGCGCCTCGATGCCCTTGGCGGCGTCGATCACCATCACCGCGCTGTCGACGGCCGTCAGCGTCCGATAGGTGTCCTCGGAAAAATCCTCGTGGCCCGGCGTGTCGAGCAGGTTGAAGGTCAGCCCGTCATATTCGAACGTCATGACCGAGCTGGTGACGGAAATGCCGCGCTGCTGCTCGATCTTCATCCAGTCCGAACGCGCGCGCCGCGTCGCCCCGCGCGCCTTCACCTCGCCCGCCAGATGGATCGCGCCACCGGTCATCAGCAGCTTTTCGGTCAACGTGGTCTTGCCGGCGTCGGGGTGCGAGATGATCGCGAAGGTGCGCCGGTCGGGGCGGCCGGTGGGGCGGTCGTTCATGATAGCGGGAAATCCGAAGGATTGTCGTTCGCGGCTCCGTTAGCAGGCGCAGCGGCGCTTGGCGAATCCCCCACGCGCTTCACCCGGCGCCCAACCGCAATGGACGACGGGATCGCCGGCGCCGGTGACGGCCATCTCGTTCCGGCCAAGAAAAGATATCACCGGAAAAGAAAAAGGAGCCGACCCGAAGGCCGGCTCCCAATTTCCGCAGCGATCGCTCCCGAGGGAGCGATCCGCCACCTTACATGCCCGAACCCGGACCGAAGGTGATTTCCACGCGGCGGTTCTGCGGCTCGCGCACACCGTCGGCGGTTTCGACCAGCGGACGGCTTTCGCCGAAGGCCTCGGTCGACATGGCCGTGTCGGGCACGCCCTTGCCGGCCAGGTAGGACTTAACCGCATCGGCGCGACGCTGCGACAGACCGACGTTGTACTGGGCCGAGCCCGACTTGTCGGCGTGACCGGCGAGGACGACCGAAGCCGTTCCGCCCTGCGCATAGGCAGCGGCCGCATTGTCCAGAATGCCAGCGGCTTCCGGCGTGATGTCCGACTTATCCCAGTCGAAGAACACGATGAACGGTCCCGGGATCGCAGCCGGCGGAGGCGGCGGAGCCGGTTCCGGCGGCGGGGGCGGCGGGGGCGGCGGAGGCGGCGGAGGCGGCGGAGCCGCCGGTTCGCCGAAGTTGAAGATCACGCTGGCGAGCAGGCTGTGCGACTGCCACTTGGTCTTCACATCGTCGCCGGCCGCAGAGACGAGCTTGATGTCGTCCACGCGGAAGTAACGATACTTCAGGCCCAGATCGATATTCTGGGTGATCGGCGCGCGAATGCCGGCCAGGATCTGCCAAGCGAACTTGGAGTCGCTGTCGTCCAGAAGCGTCGGGCCACCGTCGAAACGATAGTCGTTCAGCTTGACGCGGGCGATACCGACACCGCCGCCGACGAAGCCGTTGATGCCGTCATCGTCGCCGAAGTCCAGCAAACCGTTCAGCATGAAGCTGAGGGCCGAGGAATTACCGGAATACTTGCTGTCATAGGTGCCAGCATCGTAATCTTCGAGCGGCACGTTCAGCGTGTGGCCATCGACCTCGGCACGCTTGTAGCCGACTTCGCCCTCGACGCGGAACACACCGAAATCATAACCGATGATACCATCGACATCGAAGCCATACTTCTGGTCGGAGGAAATGACGTTCTTCACGTCATCCACCTTCAGCTTGATGTCTTCGATGATCATCGCGCCGCCCTCGACGCCGACATACCACGCACCGTCACGCGCCATCGCGGGCGATGCCAGCGCGGTGGTTGCGAGCGCGGCCATGATGGCGAGCTTACGCATATCATTCCCCTTTCAAAGCAGTTCCTCGCGGAAGCACTGCTACCTAACCAAACTGGACTATCCGCGCAAGCGCGCATCTTCCACATCTGTTGCGGAAATGTCTCACAGAACAAGCGAAACACGCCGCTGCGGCCACCCCATTACAGACGTCGCCTAAACTCTTATTGCCTGCCCCGGTTTCGTTTCGCGTAAAAAAAAGTTTCAGTTCGCGATCAGTCCGTGCGCCTCGAGCGCGGAAAGAATCGCATCCAGCGCCGTCCGCGCCTGCTGGTCGACGGTGGCGCCCCCCGCCGGACGGGCGATCGCCGGCTGGCGGCCGCCCACGACCTGCTCGCCCCCCACGGCCACGCCGAAGGTCGGCGCGGGCGTCGCCCGCCAGCCGTTGCCATCGTGCCACACCCATGCCGAGGCCGGGGTCAGCCAGGCCGTCATTCCCGCGACGGGCCTGATGAATCGCCACCCGCCTTCGGTCCGGATCGCCAGATCGCCGGCATGGCCGGCCCATTCTCCCGTCGGCATAGGCCCTGCGATCCACGCCTTCCCCGGCTCGGGGACGGCCGGCGGCCCATTCTGATCGAGCGCCTCCACCACGGGATGCAGCAGGCCGTCGATCCGGGCGAGCGCCTCATTGTGGAACAATTCCTTCTGCGCCTGCCCGGGCTGGAGATTGGGCAAGGCGAAGCGCGCGGTGCTGTCTGCCATGATGTGCCTTTCAGAAAGTCATGCTGGCGGTTGCCGGATCGGAGAGGCCGCCCGCACCGATCTGGTGGACGGCGATGTCGATGGCGGGCGTGCCCGCCGCCCCGTCCGCCGCCATCCGGGCCGCGTCATAGGCATAAGCAGGCTCGCTCGTTTCCGCCGTCCGCACCGATCCGATCGCGGGCGTGATGACGATTCGATAGCGCTCCGCCTCCTCGGCCAGCGGTGCGTCGGCCCCGTCGATCCAGGGCCATCCCGTCCGGCTTCGCCGTGTCCAGCCTATGAGGACGCCGCCGTCGGCGCCCCGCTCCAGGCGCAGGTGCGCGGGCGACGGCGGTCTCAGGGCGCGGCCCAGGAACGCGGCCTGCGCGGTCGCGGGCGCGCCGTCGCCCACGCCCCGCGCCATCAGCCCGATATGGCCGCCGATCGAGGATGCGGGCAATTCGATGGGAAGAAGGCTGGGCGTCTCGATCAGGACGAAGCGCTCGCCCGCCGCGTGCCCCGCCATCGCCGCCTCGGTGCCGCGCCGCCCGCGCATCAGGCGGGAAAGCCGATAGCGCCCGCCTCCCAGCGGCGCGGCGCCGCCGAACTGAATCAACTCGTCGCCGATCATCGCGACATTGGCCCCATTCACCAGCGCCTCGTCATCGCGCCCGATCAGCACCATCCCGTCATGCAGCAGCGCCACATCCACAAAGGATGTCCGGTCCATCAGCACGCTGCTGCCCGGCGGCAATATCGTCTCGGCAACACCCATCACCGCCGGCATCGCGGTCTGCCCGGCATCCTGCCACGTCGCGCCGCCATCGATGCTCCAGCCCAGCTCCGCCCGCCGCCAGCCCGGCAGGGGGCCGGCCGCGGCCGCCCAGATGCGGGGCACGCTTGCCGCCGTGGCGTCGAGAGGCGGCAGATCCAGCAGGGCGACAACGGTCGGCCCATGCGGCGCATCGGGTTCGCGCACGCCATCGCCGGCAACCGCGCTCCGGCCCGCCCCCGCCAGCGGCAGGCCCGCCAGCTTCAGCTCAAGCATCATCCGGTCCAGCGTCCATCCGCCGATCCGCATCGGTGCCATGCCGTCGATCCGCACCGCCTGCCCCGGCCGCAGCCTCATATGCCGCCAGGGCAATGCCAGCGCCGCCTTCTTCCGGTCGGCCCAGGCGCGCGCCAGCCGCAGCTCGGCGACGGCCTTTGCCTGCCCGGCCAGCAGCGCCGCCGGCAACTCGATCCGCTCGGCCCGCCTCCCCGGCCCGCCGCCGTTACGCGCCCGCTGCAATCCGGCCTGGTAATCGCGCCCTGGCTCATAATAAGCCACGGCGATCTCGTCCGGGATCGCGGCAGCGGCCGCCCGATCGATGGCGATCCGGTCCCGCCGCTTCTCGTCGGCGCGCGCGCCGGCCTCCCCGGCCGATATGGTAACGGGCGAAGGGGCGCCGTCGCCGATCAGCAGCCGCTCGCCATCGTCGCGCACCGAAAGCGGAATGGCCCGGGCGATCACCTCCATCACGCCCCGCGCGCTGTCTCCCGTCGCCGCAAAGCCATGCACGGTCGCATCCGTGTTTCCGCCGATCGCGCGGCCGGCAAGGTCGGCGGCGATGTCCGCGATGCTCACCTCGTCCGCATCCGCCTCCACCTCGAAGGTCAGGGAAGGGATGCGGTTGCCATAGTCGGCAAGCTGGAACTGCTCGAACACGGCGTAAGCCAGCCCGCGATGCGCCGGGGCCTTGCCCAATCCGACATCCGAAGCGATCAGCGGATCGGGCTCCTGCCCCTCATCTCCCTTGTAGAGCCGGTATCCGGTCTCGCTCTTCCAGTCGCCCGCCGCGCCGCGCAGCAGCTTGCCGTCCGCCCAGATGCGGTGAACGGCGCGGATCGGCCGGGCGGAAAGCGCCACCGCGAAATTCGCGGAATAGCTGTAGGTCGTCGTCTTGGGCGCGCCCTTGCCGCCGCCGGAACGATGGCGGTCCTCGCGCAGGTCCGTCGCCCAGATCACCGTTCCGGCCACCCGCATCCGGCCGTAAAGGCGCGGGATCGCCTGGCCATAGCTCGATGTCTGCACGCCCAGCTCGCCCAGCCTCGGCCCGGTCCGCCGCGGCGCGAACAGGCGCTGGTCGACCTGCTGGCCGATCACGGCACCGATCATCCCGCCGATCGGCCCGCCCACCAGCGATCCCACCGTTGTCAGCACCAACGTCGCCATGTTTCCGCTCCTATGTCCCGCGCCAGGCCCCCAGCACCGGCCAGGGCGGCCGCCCCGGCGTCTCGACCACGCGCCGCAAGCCGGCATCGGCATGGACGAACCCCACATCCGTCAGCACCAGCAGATGCGCCTGCGCCGGCCCGGCCTCCACCAGCAGCACATCCCCCGGCAGCGCCTCCGGCCATGGCACGGGGATCAGCCCCGCCGCCGCCAGCCCGGCCGCGATCCGATCGCCGTCCCCGCCGCGCAGGGCATAATCCCGCGCGGGCGCCGGCACGTCGCAGGCGATCGCCGCCAGCCCCACGCAATCCAGCCCCTCGGCGATGTTCCTGCCCTGCGGGCGGAAACGCGCGCCGATGCAGGCCCGCGCCCGCGCCACGATCGCCGCGCTCATGCGCCGGGATAGCGCGTCAATATGTCGTTGCCCGGCAGCCAGGGCTCGCCCCGGAAATTCGCGGCATTGCCGAACCGGCCCGCGCAGGTGGCCAGGCTCTTGTCGCAGCCTTCCGCTATCTCGACGATCAGCCCGGCCGCGATCGGATAGGGCGGCGGCTCGCGCAGGGTCAGCCAGTCGCCGGCGGAAGAAAGGATCGCGCTGGAAAGCCCCGCATTAGCGCCGTCGATCCAGCGCAGCCGGCCATAGCCATGGGCATTGGGCGCCCCCGTTCCCGCCGCCGCCACGCGGAGCCGGCCGTCCGCGTCCACATCGGCCAGCCGGGTCAGCCGCCGCCGGACGGCCATGTCGATCCGGCATCGCCGGTCGCCCAGCTCCGCCCGGCATTCGGGCGAGGTATATTCCACCACCGGCCGGTCCAGCATCGCGGTCGGGCCGGCCAGTTCGGCGGTGAAGGCGCCGTCGCGGATGGAAATCTCGCCCAGCTCGCCGCGCGTCAGGTGCAATGGCATGCCCTCGGGATCGGCCCAGTCCACCGCGAACAGGCGGACGCGCGCGCCGTCCCACCGCCCGGCCGCCAGATCCTCGTCGCGGATCGCATCGCTGGTCAGCGCGCCGGCTATGTCCAGCGTATCCACCTCGAACCCGTCGGAAAGGCTGATGGACGAAGGCAGCATCCCCGGCGCGGATCGATAGGCGAGCCCGCCTATCTCCAGGTCCCGGTCATGCGTGGTGAAGCCCAGCGCCACCCCGTCGCGCCGGTCCAGCCGCCAGCAGAAGGCGATGGTGGTGAGGTCGCGGCCGATCCAGTCCGTCACGCCTCCCCCTCCCTGATCTCGATCAGCGGCACGGACGCCGCCTCGCCCGCCGCGAAGCCGGCCAGCCCCGCCTCCAGCCGATCCTCGGCGAAGCGCACCGGCACGTCGAAGCGGAAGCCGGCGGTGATCGCAGCGCCCGTGGCCGGCGCCTCGTCGAACGCGATCACCCCGCCCTCGGCCAGCGACCAGCCGTTCGCCCGCGCGACGCCATCCACCCCCACCCGCACGCTGCCGGCCGCCGGCCGCGTTATGCGGCGCACCTGATCGCCATAATGCTTCGCCAGCGGGAAGCGGGTGGCGATGCCGTCGCCGGTGCCGATCGGCTGGTCGGCGAAGCCCGGCTCGTCCGTCATCCCCCGGCTGCTATCGTCCGTGGGATCGCGGAAACGGAATCCCCGCGCCGCGCCGTATCGCGCCCGGAAGAAGGCGATCAGCGCCTCCAGGTCGCCGCGGGAAAGCACGCCCGGCCCCACATCATATCGCATCCGCGCGTCCGCCCAGTCGGCGTTGCGCTGCTCGCGTCCGGCGGACGTCGTCACGATCGCGGTGGAAAAGCCCGGCTCCACCGTCGCCCGCGCGCCGATGGCGACGGGAAAGTCCACATCGTCGAATGCCTGCACCGCCGCCTCCTCGTCACCGATCACGAACAGGGTGAAGCCGTCGCGCTGCACCTGCGGCAGCGCCCAGACGAACACGTCCGCCGTCCCCCGCGCCTTGGCCGCGAAGGCCGCGTCGTGGATCCGCCGCCACTGCCGCCGATCCTCCGGCCGCAGCACGAAGCCCGCGAAATAATGCTGCTCCTCCACCGGGTAATCGAGCCGGGCCGAGGCCTCGGCGATCCCCCGCGCGGTCGATCCGGCGTCGCCCGCCGTCACCCAGTCATAATCCTCGAGCTGCAGCCGGTCGAAGGCCGGCCGCGCCCAGCCGAGGGGCACGTTGGCGCGCTTCAGCTCGGGCGCGGCGCGGTCCAGCACCGTCGGCAGATAGATCAGGATCAGCACCTCCGCGCCCGGCGCCCGCGCCTTCACCGCATCGCGCAGCGCCGCCGTCGACGCCGCGAGCAGCGCGCCCGCCTGGTCGAGCAGGGCGCGCTGCCCCGCATCCAGCGCCCCGCGCACGTCGGGGATGGACGGCGGATCGCCCCCCAGCGCCGCCCGCGCCGCCGGATCGTAAAGGCATATCCGCCCGTCGCCCGGCATCACCCACCACCACGGCTCGCCGATCTGGAAGCGCACGGGCATGCCCGCATCCGCCGCGATATCGACAAAGGCTTCGGCAACCGCGCGCAGATAGGCCATCGCCCCGCCATGCGCCGGGGAGAGCAGCGTGGACGGCGGGTCCCACCCCGTCCGCGCCGGATCGCTATTCTCCGCCCTTTGCTTCCACGCATCGGGGCAATTCTGGTCGAGCAGCTCGTAGGAGAGCGACCAGATGACGTCCTGCCCCTGCGCCCACGCCCGCGCCGCGAAGTCGCGATGCCATGCCGCGCACGGCGCCGCGATCGCGCCGCCCGCCGGCCCCGCCAGATAGGCGCCCGCCGCGCCGTCCCAGCCGAGCCGCATGTAATGGCTCATGCCGACATAATGGTTGATGGCGCCGCGATAGCCCAGGTGCCGGATGCTGCGCAGCACGCGCGCCGGGGTCAGGTGGTAGAGGTCGTCATATCCGGTCGCGATCCGCATGCCGTGGCCGGGGATCAGCCCTTCGCCGATCGCCAGCACGGAACCCGGCCCGTCGCAGGCGATCGCGGATATCTCGGCCCAGCCCTCGGCGGGCGCGGGCAGCGGCGCATCGCTGGCGGGGTCGTATCCCGGCGGCACCAGCGAAAGGAACAGCCGGTCGATATCGCCCGCCCACACCGCCTCGCCCGGCAGGGCGAACCCGCTCTCCAGCCCGGCGAAATCCAGCGTGACGACGGCATCGTCCGGCCCGCCCTCGGCATAGTTCCACAGCCTGACATACCAGGCCCGCGCATGGCCGGCGGCGTCGCGCCCCTCGATCGTCATCACCGGCCCGTGCACGGCGTCGAGCGGCGCCACCCCCGCCGATCGCCAGCGGAAGCGCAGCCGGCACCCGCGGAAATCGCGCGCCGTCTCATAGGCCAGCAGCGGGTGGCTGCCGTCGTCCGCCGCCGCCCAGATGATCCCTGCCAGGTCGTTCCGGCGCAGGAAGGTGGCGTCGATCCGCAGCGCGTCCGGCGCCGGGTTGGTCACCGCCGCCAGCATCGGCCGGGGGAAGTTCACCGTCCAATATTGCGGGTCGAACCGCTTGATGAAGCCGGTTTCCAGCGCATCGCCGGTCGCGGCCAGCCGCCAGCCCATAAGCCCCTCCTCACCCCTCGGCCGCTTCGATCGCCGCCCGCACGGCGCGCGCCACCTGCCGGCCGGATCGCGCCAGCGCGCGCGGCTCGCCGCCCTCACCCGCCTGGATGCTGATGGCGACGCGCACGTCGCGCCCGCCGCGCGCGCCTCGCATCGGCTCGATCCGCCCGCTCGCGGTCGGCACGAACAGCTCCGGCCCGCGCTCGCCCACCAGATAGGCGGCACCCGGCGCCACCGGCCCGCCCGTCGCCCGGCCGGGCAGGCCCAGCGCGCCCAGCAGCTGTGCGCCGATCGCCATCAGGCCTCCGGCACCGCCGCCCGATCCGCCGATCTGCCCCATCCCCGCCTGGATCGCGGACGATGCGATCGCCGCCATGGTGGAAAGCGCCACCCGCCGCAGATCATCGAACCCCAGCTTGCCGGTGCGCACCGCCCGGCCCAGCGCGGCCTCGATCATGCCGCCGGCCCGCTCCGCGCCGGCAGCCAGCGGCCCTTCCAGCTCGCCGCGCATCTCGGCCACGTCGCGCTCGAAGCCGCGCGTGTCGGCCCGCACGCTCACGATCAGCCGCTCGATCTCCTCATCCATCGGGATACATCTCCTTCAGCCGGGCGATGTCGCCGGCATCGGCGGCGCGATCGCCGGAACCGCCGGCCAGCGCCTCCAGCACCGCCGCCAGCTCGGCGGGCGTCGCGCGCCAGAAATCGTCGGGGCGCCAGCCGGCGATCGCGCCGGCCATGCCCGCCAGTCGCGCCGCCTTTTCCGCGAAGCGCATCATCGCCCCTGCAATATCTGGCCGATCAGCACCTTCAGCGCCGGCGTCGCGCGGATCAGCCCGCCTTCCAGCACCGCCTCGTTGAAATGATCGCGGCCCACCCCCTCGGGCAGGTCCGCCGCGCAATGCCAGAACAAGGCGGCCAGCTCGCCCAGCGCCAGCCGTCCCTCGGCCGCCCGCTCCACCATGGCGAACAACGGGCCGATCTCGCCCTCGGCCGCCACCAGCGCGGCAAAGCTCGGCCGCAGCGTCACCGCATGGCCGGCGATGCGGATCGCCGCCTCGCCCCGCGCCGGGTTCACAGCGACACCACCGGGCCGGAACTTTCCAGGGCCAGCGTATAGGTGCGCTCGCCGTTATAATCGCCGCTATAATCCAGGCGGGTCAGCAGGAAGCGCCCCTGCATCTGCTCGCCGCCCTCGAAGCTCAGGCGATAATCGTCGATCATCCCGGCCAGCGCATTGGCCTTCAGCCGGCTTTCCGCCGCCGATCCGGTAAAGACGCCGCTGCCCGCCACCGAAACCGATCGCACGCCCGCACCCGAAAGCAGCTCGCGCCAGCCGCCCGAATCCTTGGTGGTGATCGCCACCGCCTCGCCGTTGATCGACATCTGCGTCGTGCGCAGCCCCGCCACCGTCGCGAAGGCCGGCGTCGCCGCGCCATCGCCGATCTTCAGCAGGAACGCGCTGCCCTTCTCCACCGCCATATGGGTCTCCTTCTTCCGCCCCGTGGGCTCCGCACCCCAGGGCCGCCTGTCCGTCCCGCCGGCCGGCGGCGGTCATCCCGCCACCCGCACCCGATATTCGATGATCCCCGCCCACGGCCCGTCGGCGTCGCGGATGATGCGGGATCGGACGAAGGCGATGCTCGCCAGCTCGGCGCCCGCAATCTCCCCGATCCCCTCGATCGCCGCCTCGGCCTCGGCCATCAGCCCGTGCAGCCGTCCCGGCCGGCCGCCATCGTCCCAGATCGTCACCGCCAGCCGGTGCTCGCGGCCCCGCCCCGTCTTGTGGCTCCAGTCGCCGCTCGCCCAGCCGCCGATCGAAACATAGGGAAAGGCCGCCCGCACCGGCGGCCCGTCGAATATGCCGCTCACCATCGTGCCTAGCCGGGCGGAAAGCGCCGTCACCAGCGCCGCCTGCAATGCCATGGCGCTCATCCCCGTCTCCTCATGCCCCGCATGGCGAAGGCGAGCCCGCGCAAGCTGCCGTCATAGGCCAGCCGCCGCGCCAGTCCCGGCCCGGAAATGGCGATGCCGTCGTCGCGGCCTTCCACCGCCAGCCCGGCCGGCAGCTCCGCCTCCGCCGTTTCGCGCAACGCCGCGATCAGCATCGCCACCCGCTGCCGGGCGGCGGCGTCGATCCGCCGGTTCATGGCTCCTCCTCCGCTTCGGCCAGGATGCGATCGGGCAGGCGCGGATCGGCGGTCGCCTGCCGCACGCGCAGCACGGCGCCGCGCCAGCGGATGCGGTCGCCGGGCATCAGCCCGGCCCCGGCCCGCACCGTCATCCGCCAGCGCGGCCGCGCGCGGATCGCCTCGCCCGCCACCGGCGCGCCGGTGCCCGCCGGCTCGATCGCGGCCCAGGCATCGCCCATCGGGTGCCACCCGCCGTCCGCCCCGCCCAGCGCATCGCGCGCCTCGTCCCGGCGCAGGATGGCGATCCGCTCGCGCAGCCGCCCGCTCAGCTCGCCCGGCCGGCTCACAGCCGCATCCTGCGGAACGGCCGCCACAGCGCGGCCACGGCCGCCGGCGGGCCGGCATCGTCCGGGGCATCGCGATGGGCGTGCAGATGCGCCACCAGCCGCAATATCCCCTGGCGGATCGGCTCGGGCACGCCGTTCCAGTCCGCCGCCATCCCGGCCTCGTAGGTGATGATCGCGCGGCCGGCCGCGCCGGGCCGGTCGATCCGCACCCAGCCGTCGCCGGCCGCGTCGATATCGATGGCATAGGCATCGACCGGCAGGGCGAAGGCCGCCCCTTCCGCCGGCAATCCGGCCACCTCGGCGATGCTGCGCACCGGCCTTTGCGCCAGCCTTTGCCAGTCGCCGCGGGCCGGCACCGTCTCGCTCACCAGCCGGGTCAGCAGCGCCTGGCCGATGAACTGCTCGCACAGGCCGCTCGCCGCCCGGATCAGTCCGGCCAGCGCCGCATCCTCCGCCTCGCCGTCGATCCGCAGCCAGGCCCGCGCTTCCTCCACGCTCACCGCCGTGCGCGGCGTCGCCTGCTCCGCCGGCATCAGCGTTCCTCCACGCGCAGGGTGATCGAACGCTCGTCGATCCGCCCGTCGGAAAGCTCGACCTGGCAGGTCGCGCGATACACATGGCCCGGCACGCCGCCGCTCAGCGTCGCCCGGGTGCGGGTGCCGTCCACCGCATCGTCGGCGATGATGATCCCGCCCGCCTCGGTCGGCACCACCGCCCAGTCGCTCGCGGTCACGCTGCGGCCCTCCAGCCGCTCCCCCCAGTCGATCAGATAATCGACGGTCGCGTCGGGGTCTTTCAGATAGATGCTCATCCGCCCTCCCCTCAGGCCGCCGCCGCGGGGATCGGGTCGATCCGCCGCCATGTCGCGCCGATCAGGTCGATCGATCCGCTCATCGCCACGCCCGCGCGCCAGCGGATCGCCACGGAAAGGCCGCTGTTGGTGCCGGCGGTCGGCTGGGCCATCAGGTCCAGCGCGATCAATCCGTCGATCTGCGGCAACTGGTCCGGCGCCCCCAGCGTGCCGGTCGCGCCCAGAATGTTGTTCACGGTCGGGGTGATGTTGGCCGTGGTCACGCTGATGCCGTGGCAGCCGACCAGCGCGTTGCCGCTCAGCAGCGCCGATCCTGCCAGCAGCATCCCCGCCTGCTGGGCGGAAGCGGTGGTCAGCCTCAGCGTCAGCGACCCTGCCTCGCCCGGCGTGCCGGTGAAGGCGATGCGCACCGCCGTCCAGCCGCTCGATCCGGTATAGGCTTCCAGCGGCGCGCAGGTTGCGGTCGAAAAGGCCACGCCCAGGTCGCCGGTCAGCGTGCCCGTCGCCGTCCAGCCCAGGGGCGGGGTCCCCGCGATGGCGCCGGTGCCCGAATTGACGATGCTGCTGGTGCCGCCCAGTGCCACGCAGCGGGCATTGGCGCCCAGCATGTTGCCGCGCGGCGCCGTCGTCGCGTCGAAGCTGTCGCCCGCGTTCAACGGTATCGGATCGCGCGGGCGGTAGATCGCCCGCAATATCGGCCCCAGGGCGAATTGCTTGCGGTAGCTGCCATAAGCGCTGCCGTGCAGCCCGTCCGCCGCCATGCTGAAGGCGTTGCCCGTGCTGCCCCCGATCGGCGAAAAGGCGGCGTTCGTGGGCGCCGGGTCCAGCCACCAGGGCGCGGTGTCGCAGAAGATCGCGTCCGGCACCGTCATGCAATAATCGGCATAGGCGCGGTTCACGGCCACGATCTGGCGCGCCATCGCCGCGGAAAGCCCCGATCGCGGGTCCACCCCCATCAGGATCAGGAAGCGCCCGCCCGCCGCGCGGAAGGCGTCGTGATATTTGCGGACGTTGGCCAGGATGGTGTCCGCCGCAAGGCCCGATAGCACCACGTCGTTGGTGCCGATGGTCAGCAGCATGTCGACGATCCAGTCGGCCGCCGTCTCGGCCGCCACGCCCGCCGTCATCGCCGCCATGCGGTCGGGGTTGGTCAGCCCCGTGCCGGCCTGCGTGCCCGATGTCGATCCGCCGACGCTGAAGCTCACCGGCATGATCCACACGTTCAGGGGCGTGCGCGCCGCCACCCAGCGGGCGGCGGCCGGCGCCTCGCCGGCCTTGCTGTCGCCGTCCACCATCAGCTTGGCGAACGGCCTCCCGATCAGCGGCGGCGTGCCCGCCAGCGCGTGCCGGCGCAGCATGGCCGGCGTCACCGCAACATTGCCGCCGCCCTGCACGGCGGGCAGCAGCTCGCCCCCGCCGATCGCCCCTGCGATCGGCAGCGCGGATATCTTCGTCGATGGCATGGATCACTCCAGGATGAAGGCGCCGCCGTCTTCCAGGGCCAGGGCAAGCCCGTCCTCGGCCAGCAGCACGGAAAGCGGAGGCTGGCTGCCCCCGCCGGTTGCGTCGCGCCGCCGGAACAGCGCGATCGCGAAGCCAAGGCCCAGGCGCATGGCCGGCCGTCCGCTCAGTAAAGGCCCAGCAGGTCGCCGGCGGTGGTGCCGGTGGCCCGCACATGGCTGGCGCGGATCGGCAGGATCGATCCCGCCGGCACCGCCTTCCACACATGGTCCGCGCCGTCGCGCGCGGCGCGGACGGCCACGTCGCCGCCGGCGCCCACATAGATGGCCTTGGTGATGTCGTTCAGGGGGTTGCTGTCATGCGGCACGATGGCGGCCGCGCGCATCGCGGGCGCATAGGCCGCGTCCGCGCTGGCGGCGAAGGCGTCTGCCATATCTGTCTCCGAACAGGGGGGAAAACAACCGCGCCGCGCGGGCCAGGGGAAGGGGAAACCCGCGCGGCGCGTCTTCGTCCTCAGGCGCTGGCGAACTTCATCAGCTTGATCGCTTCCGAATTGCTCACCGCGCCGCCCACGCGCTTGCTGACGTAGAAGTGGACGAAGGGCTTGTTGGTGTAGGGATCGCGCAGGATCAGCGTCTCGGCGCGTTCCGTCACCAGATATCCGGCGCGGAAATTGCCGAAGGCGATGGCGTGCGCGTTGGCGGCGATGTCGGGCATGTCCTCGGCCTCGACCACCGGATAGCCGAGCAGCGTGTCCGGCCGCCCTTCGGCCAGGCCCGGCTGCCACAGGAAGGCGCCGTCGGCGGTCTTGAACTTGCGGATCGCCGAAAGCGTGGCCGAATTCATCACGAACACCGCGCCCTGGCGATAGGGCGGGCGCAGCGCCTGGATGAGGTCGACCAGCCGGTCTTGCGGGTTGCTGGCGGCGAAGGCGCCCGCCGCCCCGCTCGGCACATATTGCAGCGTGCCGAAGGCGCGCGCGCCGTCCGCCTCGTTGGTGATCGGGCCGGCCAGGAAGCCGCGGGGCTTGTCGGCGCCGTTGCCGGAAACGAAGGCCGCCCCCTCCGCGCGGGCGAATTCGGTGGCGATCTCGCCCGCCAGCCACGCCTCGACGTCGAACCGGGCATCGTCCAGCATCGCCTGGCTGGCGGCGGGATTGGCGTAGAGGTCGCCCATCGGCGGCACGATCTCGGTGAAGCCGGGGGTCGCCGTCGCCGGCCGGGCCGCGCCCTCGGCGGCCCAGCCGGAAGCGAAGCCGCCCGTCGCCACCAGCTTGCGATAGCCGGCCGATCCCACCTTCACCACATTGGCGATGGCGCGGATGGGGGATATCGCCTTCAGCGTGCTGTCGATCACCTCGTCGATCTCGCGCGGCACGGCATAGCCGCCCTCGGCCGGGCTGGTGCCGGCCAGGCTCTTGACGCCGCTGTCCGCCCCCCGGCGCAGATATTCGTCGACGAAGGCGCGCCGCTCGGGCGAGGCATCGCCCTTCACCCCCGTCGCCGCCAGCGCCGGCCGGGTCGCGGCGGCGGCCTGGGCGTCGATCCGCGCCTTCACCGCCGCCAGCTCGCCGCGCAGCGCGGCCAGCTCGTCGGCGCGCGCCGCCGCGTCGAAGCTCGCCTCCAGCGCATCCGC
The DNA here is from genome assembly GCF_003034225.1 of Edaphosphingomonas fennica. GTDB lineage: Bacteria > Pseudomonadota > Alphaproteobacteria > Sphingomonadales > Sphingomonadaceae > Sphingomonas_E > Sphingomonas_E fennica. The sequence continues at coordinate 21,528 of NZ_PHHF01000076.1, read as the reverse complement.
CTTCACGTCGTAAGTGCCGTCCATATCGGTCTCCTCGGTCATATCCGCTCCACCGCGTGCACCCGCGCGCGCGGCTGCATCGGGAATGTCACCAGCGAAACTTCCACCAGGTCGAGGTCGAGAAGTTCCCTGTTTATTCTCTGCGCGCTTCCCCGCACGCGATAGCCGAAGCTCAGGCCCCGCACGCTGCCGTCGCCGATCCGCGCCGCCGCCTCGCGCGCCGCCGGCGACCGGCCGGAAAGCCGCCCGATCACCCGCAGGCCGTGGCCGTCCTCGGCCAGATAGTCGATCCGCCCGATCGGCCGGGCGGGATCGTGCTGCCACAGCAGCGGCACGCCCTTCGGCCCGGCCTCCACCGCGCGCCGGAACGCGCCCGCCCGCACCACGTCCCCGCCCCGGTCCACCCGGTCGAATATCGCCGCATAGCCCGCGAACCTGATCGCCCCCTCACCTTGAGGGGCCGGGGGACAGGAAAGCCCGCCGGAAACCGCGCTCATGCTCCTCACCCCCGCGCCAGCCCGATCAGCCCGGTCTTCACCGCCAGCCCCAGCAGCAGCAACGCCAGCGCGATCCGTATCGCCCATCCGATCACCTCGTTCCTTGCCGTCCGCTTGGCATCGCGCCACGCGCCCAGAAGCTGGCGCAGCTCGCCGATGTCCGCGCGCGCGGCGGCATCGGCCAGCCCCAGCCGCTCCATGGCGCGCTCGGCGCCGATCTCGCTCGCTTCCTCGGCCAGGGCGCGCAGCGTCACCAGGCTCGCGCCCTCCGCCTCGGCCTGCTCCACCAGCCGGGCGATCATGTCGGTCCCCATCATGGCGTCCTCCCGAATCCCAGCATCTCGCGCTTTTCCTCGGCCGTCAGGAAATCGGCCGCCGCCGCCATCCGCCACAGCGGCTCGCGGTCGCCGTGCAGCTCGACGATCCGGTCCATGTCCACCCCGAGGGCGATGCCCGGCCACCAATGGCCCAGCGCCTCGCCGATCCCGTCCAGGATGCGCGCCGCCATCGGCAGCACGGTCAGCCGCCAGAAGGCGCGGTTGGCCTCGGCATAATTGGCGTAGGTATTGTCGCCCGGCTGGCCCAGCATCATCGGCGGCACGCCGAAGGCCAGGGCGATCTCGCGCGCGGCATTGGCCTTCAGCGCCACGAAATCCATGTCGGCGGGCGAAAGGCTCAGCGATTGCCAGCGCAATCCCCCTTCCAGCAGCATCGGCCGCCCGGCGTTGGTGCCGCCGGCAAAGCCCGCCTCCATCTCCGCCTTCAGCCGGTCGAACTGCTCGGGGCTCAGCTCCGCGCCTTTCTCGCCGGGGTCGTATACCAGCGCACCGGATGGGCGGGCGGCATTGTCCAGCAGCGCCTTGTTCCACCGCGTCGCCGCATTGTGGATCGCCACCGCGCCCGCCGCCGCCTCCAGGCAGCCCAGCCCATATTGGTCGTCCAGCGGGTGGAAGGCGCGCAGGTGGATGATGCCCGGCCGGCCCAGCGGATCGGTGACGGGCAGCCGCTCCACCGCCTGCCCCACCTGATAGCGATAGGCCACCGGCCAGCCCCGCGCGTCGGTTTCCGCCGTCATCCGCTCGGGCCGCAGCACGTGCAGGCGCATGGGCTCGTCCGCCGCATCGCAGCCGATGCCGGCATATCCGTCGCCGTGCAGCAGCAGGTGCACCGCCAGCGGCTCCATCGCCGCCCCCGCCAGCGCGGCCGCCTTCTCCGGCCCGCCCGTCACGACCAGGCTCAACGATCGCACGCTGTCGCCCACCAGCCGCATCGCCCGCTGCGCCACGGGGTTGGCGATCACCGCATCGCGCGCCTGCGCGTCATATCCGCGCGGCCAGCCGGCTTCCTGCGGCCATGCCGCCATCGTCCAGCCGCCCGATCGCGCCAGCGCGGGGCGCACGGCCCTGCCGCCGCCCTTCCGTCCGAAAAGCCGCATGATCGTCTCCAGAATTCATGAAAGCCGGGCGGCCCGAAGCCGCCTTCACCCGAACCGGCCAGAACCGGCCAGAACCGGCCAGAACCGGCCAGAACCGGCCAGAACCGGCCAGAACCGGACCGGTCCCCATCCACTTCGCCATCCCGGATTTGATCCGGGGTCCATCTCTCCACAAGCACCGGGCCAGGACCAATCGACATTCAGATGATGGCGCGACGAAAATGGTGGTTTTCTGTGACCCGGAGCGCAGCCTGCCCAAAGTAGGTGAGCACCGGAAGCGCAGGAAACCGCCATTTGCAGGCCGTCAGGGCTGAATATAGATTGGTCCTGGGCCGTCACCCCCGGCGCCCGCCGCACGGTGGCCCCCCGATCACGTCCGGGGGGCGGCCTTTTTAAGGAGCGCGTCGAGCCTCACGGGATGAATGCCCTCCCCCTAAAGCATCCGCATCGCCGGCCGCGGCCCCCGCACCAGCATCAGTTCGGTCAGCGCCCAGACCAGCGCGTCCGCGCGATCCGGCGATCGGCCCGGCCCCTCATATCCGCCGCCCGCAAGCAGCCCGGCCATCTCATCCTCCAGATCGGGGAAGGCCGTCACATGGAAAGCCCGCCCGGCCTCGTATAGCGCCACCACCGGCTCCGCCCGCGCCGTCTTGCCGTGCGCGGCATGGACCAGCTTCACCGGCAGCCGCTCGTCGGCGGCGCGCAGCACGCTTTCCACCATCGCCCCGCCATTGTTCGCCTCGGCCACCACCCGATCCGCGCCGTGCGCGGCCGCCGTGCGCGCCACCGCCCGTGCCCAGCCCTCGGGGCCGACGCCGGAAACGCTGGCGTCGGCCAGCACATAAGCGCGCCGGTCCTCCCCCATTGCCGCCACCACGATGCCGCAGGCGTCGCCCCCGCCCGCGCCGGCCGGCGGATCGACGCCGATCACCACCCGCACCAGCGCGTCGGGGGCCGGGCGCCGGCAGCGCTCGATCAGGTCGCGGCTCCACAGGGCGCCCGCCACATCGTCGATCAGTTCGCCGTCCAGCTCCTGCCGGCCCAGCCGCGTGCCGGCATAATTGGCGGCCATCGCCGCGATGAAATCGCGCGAAAGATGCGCGCGATTGTCGCCCGTCCCGCCCCGCGTCACCAGCACGCGCGCTTCCCTGGCCAGCCGCCGCACCAGCGCCACCGGGCGCGGCGTCGTCGTCGCCACCGCGCGCGGGCGGCGGCCCAGCCGCAGGCCCATCATCAGATTGTCCCACGCCTCCACGCCGGCCGGCCATTTGGCGATCTCGTCCGCCCAGGCGAAATGGTGCTGCGCGCCGCGCAGCCCGTCCGGCTCGGCCGCCGAATAGAGGAAGGCCTGCGCCCCGTTCGGCCAGCGCAGCCGGTGGAGCGAGGGTTCCCAGCGGGGCTGCCGATGCGGCGGGGCGATGCTCAGCAGCCCGCTCTCCCCCTCCACCATCACCGCGCGCGCCTCCGCCATCGTCGCCGCCACCAGCGCGATCCGCGCCTCGGGGCTGCGCTCCGCCTGCGCCCGCACCCATTCCGCCCCGGCCCGCGTCTTGCCGAAGCCACGCCCCGCCAGGATCAGCCAGGTCCGCCAGTCGCCTTCGGGCGCAAGCTGCGCGGGCCGTGCCCAGAAGGGCCAGCTCCACAGCAGCTCCAGCCTTTCGTCGGGCGCCATCGCCTCCAGCATGGCCCGGCGCCGCGCCGCGTCCAGCCCGGCCAGTATCTCCGCGCGCGATCGGTTCGCCACCGGCCTCCTGATCGCGTTCATCGCGGCTCGGCCATGCGCTCGTGCATCTCGGCCAGCTTCTCGTCCAGCCGGGCGAAGGCATCGGTCATGTCGATCGCCGCGCCCGGCGCCGGCACCGCCTCCCTTGCCGTCTCGCGATGCATGCGCAGCAGGAACATCACCATTCTGTTGTCCGGCACCAGCACCTCGCCCTTGGCCTCGCCGCCATGGATGATCGGCGTCAGCGTGCCGCCCAGCGCCCGCTGCAGGGCCACCTGCTCCAGATGCTCCAGCCCTTCCTCCAGCGCCGCCTTCCACGCGGCCCGGAAATCCGCGTCGCGGCGGCGCAGCTTATAGGCTCCCGGCTCGCCCATCCCCACCAGCCGCGCCGATGCGCTCACATTGGCCGTTACCGCCAGATGCGCCAGGAACGTCTCCCGCTTGGCCTCGGTCCAGCCGCCCGTGCGCACCACGCGGCCGATGGCGTTCAGTTCCGGCGCTTCGCGTTTCGCGCGGGATGCGGCCGGCCGGCGTTTCGTTTTCGGCTCCGACGTCGGCGTCGGCGCCGGCTCCGGCTTCGGCTTCGGCTTCGGCTTCGGCTTCGGCTCCGGCTCCGGCTCCGGCTCCGGCTCCGGCTTCGTTTTCAGCTCCGGCGCCGGCTTCGCGCCGGCATCGCCCGCCATCGTGCCCGGCGCGGTTTCTTCCACCTTGCCCATGGCCCTACCTCCAGCAATCGAACAGGCAGAAATGGAACGGGCCGGCGGCGATCCCTCGCCCCGGCCCGAACGCATTAATCCAGCTTGCGGTTCTTCTATCTCAACAGCGTCGCGCTGTCAATCATTTTTTACCTATTTGGTTCGTAACCGACCTTGGCGAAGAACGCCCGTTCCCGTTCGATCCACGGCGCGATCGAAGGCCGCGCCTGTATCCCGGCCACATAGGCCGCCACCCTGGGGTGGCGCGCGGCATCCACGCCCGCGCCCACATGACCGAAATTGGCGAAAGGCTGGACGATTGCGATATCCGCCAGCGTCAACCGGTCCTCCACCAGATATCCCGATTCCGGCACGCGCGGCTCCAGGAAATCCAGCAGCTTGGGCAAATCCTCGCGCTCGGCCCGGTCCGCCTCGGCCAGGTCGCCCTCCTGCTTCAGGAACAGCGGGCAGACGATGCGGTTGAAGAACATCTTGGCCATGCACGGCACGAACTTCGTATCAGCGATCTCGTCCCACCAGATCGTCATCGCCCGCGCCCTGGGCTCGGCAGGGATCAGCGCCGGATCGGGCTTGATGGCCTCCATATAGGTTACGATGGCGGTGGAATCGGACAGGCGAAAATCCCCGTCGCGGAATGCCGGCATCAGCCCGAAGGGGCTCGCCGCGCGGAAATCCGGGTCATCCGCCTGCAAGCCCAGCGATTTCAGCTCGAAATCCAGCCCCTTCTCGGCGGCAAAGGCCAATACCTTGCGCACATAAGGCGACATGGAACTCCCATAAACGATCATCGGCGCGCCTCTCTCTTCTCGTCATCCCACCCTGGCTGGCCACGCTAGCTGGAACGCGTGGGATCGGTCATCGGATCGGCCATCTCGCGGGCGCCCGGCGCGCGGGTCCAGGGCAGCGATCCGGTCTGCCGCTCGATCATGCGGTGGATCACCGGCTTGTCGTCCCCGCGGTGGAGCGCGCGGATGCGCTCGAAATTCTCGGCATCCGCCTGGGTGCGCCGTTCCTGATGGCGGATATAGTCCAGCCAGGTCGGCACATTGTATCGCTCGATCCACAGTCGCGGGTCGCCCAGGTCGCGCAGCAGCGTCCAGTGCCGCGCGCCGTCGCGGATGCGGATGCGCCGCCGCTCGTTCATCGCCGCCAGGAACTCGATCACGTCCACCGGGTCGATATGATATTCGATGCTGATCACGATCGGCCCGCTCGATGGCTGCACCGCCACCGCCGTTTCCGGCACCGTCCATTGGCCCGCCGGGTCCAGGTTCATGAAATCCGCCTGCGGCAGCTTCAGGCGCAGGCCCACGATCAGGCCGATGCCCTGCGCCAGCCCGGCGGCGATCAGCGCCACGCGCACGCCATGGTCGTCGGCCACTTCGCCGAACAGCCAGGCGCCCATCGCCATGCCGCCGAATGCCGCCATCTGGTAAAGCGCCAGCGCGCGCGCCACCACCCAGCGGGGGGCCGCCATCTGCACCGATACGTTGAAGGTGGAAAGCGCCAGCACCCAGCCCGCGCCGGCCAGCGCCAGCGCCGCCACCGTCACCAGCGTGATGTGGCTCATGCCCGCCACGATCGCGCCGATCGTCAGCGCCAGCGTCGCCGCGCGCACGATCGTCTCGGTCGAAAAGCGTTGCCGCAGCCGTCCGCTGCTCAGCGCGCCCGCCACCGCGCCCAGGCCGAACGCGCCCAGCAGCACGCCGTAGACCAGCGGTCCGCCCGTCACCAGGTCGCGCGCCACCAGCGGCATCAGCGCCGGCACCGCGCTCGCGGCGATGCCGAACAGCCCCGCGCGCAGCAGCACCACCCGGATCGTGGGGGACATGGCGACGTAGCGCACCCCCGCCGCCATCGCCGTCCCCAGCGTCTCGCGCGGCAACATGCGCGGCGGCCGCACCGGGTGCCAGCGCGTCAGGACAACGATAAGTCCCAGATAACTAACGGCATTCACCGCAAACGCCGCCGCCGGCCCCGCCGCCGCCACGATCAGCCCGCCGATCGCCGGTCCAACACTCCGCGCGATGTTGAACCCCATGCTGTTATAGGCCACCGCGCTCGGCAGCACCGGCCGCGGCACCATATCGCCCACCGATGCCTGCCACGCCGGCCCGTTCAGCGCCGTCCCGCACCCGATCAGGAAAGTGAAGGTCAGCAGCAGCCAGGGCGTCAGCACGCCCATCCACGCGCAGATCGAAAGCGTCAGCGACACCAGCAGCATGAAGCCCTGGGCGCACAGCATTACGATCCGCCGGTCCAGATTGTCCGCCACCGCCCCCGCCCACAGCGAAAGCAGCATGATCGGTAGGGTGGTGGACGATTGCACCAGCGCCACCAGCGTCGGCGAATGGGCGATGGTGGTCATCAGCCAGGATGCGCCGACGGACTGGATCAACCCGCCGAAATTGGATGCCATGCTGGCGATCCATACCGCGCGGAAGATCGATATGGTCAGCGGCGAAGGCGGTGGCGGGGAATCGGCGGTGGATGCGAAAGGGCCGGCCATGCCCCTTCGATGCGTCAATTCCGCGGTTTGGGCCACCCCCTAACTGGCGATTTTGTCGCTCACTCGCCGTCCAGCGACTTCACCAGCACAGCGAAGCGCAGCGGCGGCTCCACCGCGACCGGAAAGGGCCGCGTCTCGCCCGTCACGCGGTAGCCGCGCCGTTCGTAGAAGGCGATCAGTTCGGCCCGGCTGTCGATCACGGTCATCTCGATCCGCGCGACGCCGAACAAGGCCCGCGCCTGCGCCTCCGCCTCGGCCATCAGCCGCTTGCCCAGCCCACCCGCCTGCCGCAGCGGATCGACACAGAGCAACCCGAGATAGGCGGTGCCGTCGCCCTTGTCGGTGATCTGCACACAACCGAGCATCGCGCCGCCGGCTTCGGCAACCAGCAGCCGCTCGCCCGGCGCCGCAAGGATCGCCTCCAGCGTCGCCCGGTCGGTGCGCTCGCCTTCCAGCAGGTCCGCCTCGTGCGTCCACCCGCCACGCGCGGCATCCCCGCGATAGGCCCGCTCGATCACGGGGTGCAGCATGGCGAGGTCATCGGGGCGGGCGGGCCGGATGGTCAGCAGCGAAAGATCGATCATTCCGCGCCTGATAAAGCGAAGCCGGCGATGGAGGGAAGGCCAACCGCCACAAAAAACCATCCGCCGGAAACAAGCGGGAAATCCTCACCCGCCTAAAGCCTTCTCCATTGCTCGCTCTTCGGAGCCGCCCGGCAACGAGATCCCATCCAAGGGACGGCCAAACAGGGGAGGCGCTCGCTCCGGTCAATGTCTGGAGGCACCACGTGAACATTCTCTGGCTCGCAGTCGCTTATACGATGAGCCTCGACGCTCCCATTACCCATCAGGTCACTGTCGAACATGCCGGCAAGCCGGTTGCCGTCACCTATGATGCTGAGGTCGTCACCCGCATGAAGACGGTGGGCACCACCCCGCCGCCGCGCCCCAGCTCGGAACGCTGCCGCTGGAAGGCCAGCGTCACCGTCATCCGCCAGGTCCATTCGGCCTCCGGCGCCAGCCTCAACCGTACGCTGCCGGAAGTGAAGGAAATCAGCGGCCAGCGCCCCGGCACCTGCATGGCCGGCCGCAAGGCGATCATGGCGGAGCTGGACGGCAAGATCGAACGCGTGCGCGAACATCTGCGCGCCACGGCGGAAGCCGATCGGCCGACCCTGCTTGCGGATATCGACGCCGCCCGCACGCTCGCCCTCAACTGACGCCCTCAACTGAACGATGCTCCATTGCAGGGCCGCGCCGCTGGCGCTCGCGCTGGCCGGCGCGGCTTCGGCCGCTGCCGCCACCTCGCCCGCGCAGGCGCAGGCATTCGCCGGGCCGCAATTCTCGGCTGAAATCGTCACCGATCAGCGCCGCCGCGGCTTGAGCTGGAGCGATGGCAAAGCCGCAGCCGAGGCCACCCTGCGCCTTCCGCTGGGCGACAGGCTGGAAGCCGGCGCCGCGATCGGCACGTTGCGCGGCAGTAACCGTCATGGCGGCGCCGACGCCGGCCTGGATCTCGATCTCGGCTATCGCCACGATGCCGGGCCATGGCGCCTGACCGCCACGGTCATCGGCCATATCTTCCCCGGCGAAGGCCGGCTCGATTATGTCGAGGTCGAAGCCGGGGCCGGCCTGCTGATCGGCCCGGCCCAGTTCGATATGCTCGCCGCTTATGCCCCCTCGCAAGCGGCGATCGGCGGCGACAATCTCCATCTCGCCGCGCGCGGCCTCGTCGCCCTGCCCGGAACCCCCTTCACCCTCACCGCCGGCATCGGCCGGTCGAGCGGAGACGTCACCCGCCCCGATCGCGCCCTCCGCCTGCGCCCCTCCGGCAGCTATTGGGATTATCGCTTCGGCGTGGACCATGTCAGCGGCCCGATCACCCTGGGCCTCGCTTTCACCACCACCTCGATCGACAGGCCGGCCGCAAGCACCCCCACCCGCTATCTCGATCGCCACACCGGCTCCAAGCTGCTCGCCCGCGCGCGGCTCAGCCTGTAAGGGGCAGCGCCCGTTCAAGCATCGCACGCGGGCGCCCAATCCAGCCCGGCCTTCGTGCCCCCGCTTCATCGCACGCCATAGAAATCCGCCACCCGGTCCAGCGCCATCAGCAGCACCAGCTTGCCCGCGCGCCTCGGCCAGCCCAATGCCCGCTCCGCGCCCTCCAGCCCCTCGCCCCCGCACACGACCCGCCAGCAGATATCGGCCAGCCCCGGCCCTGTTGCGGCAATCGCCCCGTCGAACCGGCGTTTCGCCGCGATCTGTGCCAGCGTCGGGTCCAAGGGCGCGTCCGGCCCCCTCGCGCCCCGCGCCACCGGGGTCGCGTCCCAGCGCATCGTCACGCGCGGCGAAAGCCCCGCCATCTCCCAGTCCGCACGCAGCCTCTCTCCAGCGTCGAACTGACGCCGGGTCAGCAGTCCGCGCGACAGCAGCCATCCCAGCGGCGATTCCCCCGCATTCACCGCCACGCTCCGCGCGGGCCGCGCCGGCCCACACTCATTCCCGCCCGCGCCATCGCGTCTCCGCGCTCCGTCAGCTCCACCACCCCGGCCGCCGCTCGATTCCGCCGCAGGCACGGGCCGCTCCACGATCAGCCGGTTGGCGCGATCGGGCCGGGCGATCCTGGCTGTGAATCCCTGCCCCGCCGCCGTCAGCCGTAGCGCCCTGTCTGCCACCGTCACCAGGTCGGCGCGGGCCAGCGTGTCGATCAGGCTGTCAGGCGCGTCCAGCACGCCCACCCGCCAACCATCGCCATGCCGCCTCGCGGGCCGCCCTTCCTCCAGCGCCGCCATGATCCGCCTGCCACGGGCCCCAATCGCCGCCATGCTGTTTCTCCTTGCCTCGACAAGGCAGTTGATTGCCACATAGGTAATGCTGTAGGAAAGCAATGAACCATATGGGTTATACACCATGATCACATGCATCCGCGACGTCCGCCGGGCCAAGGGCCTTACCCTCCAGGATGTGGCCGATCGCTGCGTGCCGCCCACCACGGCGCAGACGATCGGCCGGCTCGAAACCGGAACCCGCACCGTCTCGGTCGGCTGGCTCAACCGCATCGCGGCGGCGCTGGGCGTGGACGCGGCCGATCTGGTCCGCCTGCCCGATCGCATCGACCTGCCGGTGCTGGCGATGATCGGCGCCGATGGCGCGCATGCTCCAGCGCGGCCGCTCAGCCTCACGCCCCCCGCGCCGACGGCAGGCGCGGTCGCGTTGCTCGTCGAAAGCTCGATCGGCGATTATCGCTCCGGCGACGAGATATGGTGCGAGCGCGTTGCGCCGGATGGCTTCGCCCGCGCCCTCAACCGCGACGTGCTGGTTCCCCGCCCGGCCGGCCGCTTCGCCTTCGGCCGGCTCATCGGCGCGGAGGAGGATCGCCTGCTCCTGCTCCCCCCCGGCGCAGGTTCCCGCCAGCAGGTCGTCACCAATCCCGCCTGGATCGCCATCGCCACCCGCCTCGTCAGGATATTGGCTTAGCGGGCGGACGCCGATCGACGGGCGCCGGTCGTTGAGGCTGGCCGACCCGCCCTATACGGGCGGGCGCGCCACCGACAGGGCGGTTGCGGCTTCCCCCCGCAGATCACATTAATTGTTCTCCATCGGAAACAGTCTGGTCATCTTCACGCTCTTGTTGAAGGTCGGCCTATCCGCAAGGATATGCTGGCAACGATTGAAGCAGGCTTCCGGCATTGCGCATTCGATCTGCAAATGACTGCGAAAATCGCAGCATGATGGGGGAGATCGGGCGCCGGAGCATGTCGGTGCGGCGGTTGTCCCCCACTTCATATGAGGGAGGGGAATATGAGGCGCCGCGTCCGACTGATTATACTGATGAACAGTGCCATCGCCATTTCGGCACCGGCGGCCGCCCAGGAAACCCATCAGCCTGTTGAGGACAACAGCGGAATCGCGGACATTGTCGTCACCGCGCAACGCCGCGAAGAACGGCTGATCGACGTGCCGATTTCCGTCTCCGCGCTGCGCGGTGAAGCGCTCGAGCGCGGCGGCGTCACAACCGTCAGCAATATTGAAACGCTCGTTCCCAACATCCAGATCAACCAGACCGTCGGCAACACCTTCGGCCCCCTCATCTCAATCCGCGGGCTTGCTCCGTCGTCCGATACCAGCCTCGGCCGCGATCAGCCCGTCGGTCTCTATATCGACGGCGTGCCGATCGCGAAGTCGACGGGCGCGGCATTCGACACGGTCGATCTCGAGCGGATCGAGGTTCTGCGCGGCCCGCAAGGCACCCTGTACGGCAAGAACACCATAGGCGGCGCGGTGAACCTGGTAACCCGCCGGCCTTCGGGAGAATTTGGCGGGCGCCTCGTGCTGGGCGCGGGCGAATATGATCTCTATACCCAGCGTATCTCCGTCGACCTGCCGACAATGGGCACGCCTGATGACGCGTTGGGCACGCTGAAAGCCAAGTTCGCTTATTCCGGTCGCCAGTTTGACGGTTTCTACAAGAATGACGGCCCATCGGCTGATTTCGGCCGGCAACGGCTCAAGGCGGGACGCGTGGACCTGCTATGGGAGCCTAGCGATCGGCTCTCGCTGGTTTATGGTTTCGACATCAGCGACAGCAACGGCACCGGCGCGATGCTCGCGATCAGCGCGCCGGGCACGATCGCTCCCGGGACACCCCTCTATGGCCTGATCGGCCCGTATATTCACCCCGATCGCCCGGACCGGATTTCCGCCGACAACAATGTCCGCAGCGATTTCAAGGTATGGGGTCATGCGCTGACGACGCAGTTTGACGTCGGATCGACCGGCCTGGGCGATATCACGCTGAAATCCATCACCGCCTGGCGGCAGCTCAAAACCCGGAGCGATAGCGATTTTGACGGCACGCCGAATGATCTGGTCCGCTTCACGCTCAACAATGATTATCAGCAGTTCAGCGAAGAATTTCAGATTATCGGAAGCACCGATCGCATCAAATATACGCTCGGCGCATTTTATATGCGGGATAAATATGGCGTGTATAATCCGCGCTGGAACTTCCAGTTCGGCGGCAACAAATATGATCTGAGCGAGCGAGGGGCCAATAATTATTCCGTTGCGGGCTACGGGCAATTTACGTGGACACCCCCCATTGCCGGCGACCGCCTGGATCTTACCGTCGGCTTGCGCTGGACGCGGGACACCAAGGACGTATGGGAACGTTTCATTTCCTACACCGCCTATGCCGCCGATCCGGCGGCCCCCGGTTCGGGCGTTTTCCAGCGTGGCCCCGATGGGACGCCGATCACGATCAGCGGTGGGCCGCCGTCGGGCGCATTGCCCGGCGCGGATCCGGGGCCTGACGATCTCATTCCTCTCCAGAATGATCGATCCTGGTCGCGGCTGACGCCGGAATTCAACGTCAGCTACAAGCTGCAGGACGACTGGAACGTCTATGGGCGGGTCGCGACCGGCTTCAAAAGCGGCGGCTTCAACGACACGGCGTCCAACAATGCAGCCTTCAACGCGCCTTACAATCCGGAAAAACTGCTGTCTTTCGAACTCGGCACCAAAGGCGCCTTCTTCGATCGCCGGTTGAGCGTGAACGCCGCCGTCTATCACAGCATCTACAAGGATTTTCAGGCCGGCGTGTTCGTGCCGGCGGTGATCACCACCAACATCATCAATGCCGGGAAGGCTGAATTCACCGGCTTCGAGATCGAAGGCCAGATACGCCCGATCGACAGCCTGAGCCTTAATTTCGGCTATGGCTATCTCGACGCGCGATACAAGGATTTCGTGCTGCCATCGGGTGAGGACGTGACGGACCTCTACAAGATTCCGCTGGCGCCAAAGCACAACTTCCTGCTTGGCGGGGAACATCGGCTCGATCTCGGCTCGATGGAGCTCATCACCAGCCTGAACTATTCGTGGCGCAGCGCCCAATGGGGCACGATCACGCCCGACGAGCTCAGCAAGCGCAAGGCCTATGGCGTGCTCGATGGACGGATCTCGCTCGCCGGTATCGCGCTCGGCGGCAACACGGAACTTGAGCTGTCGGTTTGGGGCAAGAATATCACCGACGAGAAATATTGGGTCAGCGGCATCAACCTCAGCCTCTTCACGGTTCGGCAGTGGGCCGATCCCCAGAGCTTCGGGGTCGAGGCCAGCCTCAAGTTCTGAACGCGCTGGTGGCGGGCGCCGGAAGGATGAGGGAAACCGCGATCTCCGGCGCCAACGGCTTGCCGCGGATGGCGTTCGCGGCGCTCTTTGCCACGACGCTGGCGACCGCGATCGGCAATACGGGTCTCATATCGGTGATGCCCGCGGTCGGTCGTCAGCTTGGGATATCGGACTTCCTGATCGCCAGCATCTTCTCGCTTTCGGCGCTGATGTGGGCAATCTTTTCGCCATATTGGGCTGCGCGTTCCGATCGACGGGGACGCAAGCCTTTCATCCTTGTCGGTCTTGGCGGGTTCATATTCTCGATGCTGGGCTGCGGCCTCGTCGTCCTCGCCGCGACGGCCCCGCTTGCCGGGCCGACCGTGATCTTCATGGCCTTTCTCGTGATCCGATCCAGCTACGGCATGTTCGGCTCGGCCTCCGCGGCCGCCGCGCAAGCCTATGTCGCCGATCATAGCGAAGGCGCGCGCCGGGTCAGGGCGATCGCGACCCTGGGCGGCGCGCTCAGCCTGGGGACGATCTTAGGCCCAGCGCTCGCACCATTCCTGATCCTGCCGCCGGTGGGGCTGTCGGCCCCGATGTTCTTCTTCGCCGCGGGCGGCGTCGCCATCCTTTTGCTGGCGGCTATCGCGTTGCCTGCGGATGGCCCGCCGAAACTGTCCAGCCGCCGCGTCGAAAGGACAGGCTCGATATGGGGCGACCAGCGCGTCCGTCCCTTCCTCCTATATGGCTTCACGGTCAGCTCGGCTCAGGCCGCCAACACCTATACCCTTGGTTTTCAGGTCATCGACCGGCTCGGCCTTCCTCCGATGGAGGCACAGGGTGCGATCGGATTGGCCATGGTGACGGGCGCCGCCGCCGGGCTGCTCGCCCAATGGGGGCTGATAGCCATGGCCGGCATGATGCCCCGGGCCTTGCTCCGCTGGGGCGCCGCGCTCGCGCTCGGCGGCAACATGTTGATCGTGATGCTTCCCGGCTATGGCGCCCTCGTTGCCGCCTTCGCGCTGACCAGCCTGGGCTATGGGCTTGCGCGGCCCGGCTTCTCCGCCGGCGCATCGCTTGCCGCGCCGGATGAAGGACAGGGTGCGGTGGCGGGCGCTGTCGGGTCGATCGCCGGCGCCTCGATCGTCATCTCCCCGATCCTGGCCGTCGCGCTTTATGAGATCGCACCAAGCGGTCCCTTCATTGTTCTCGGCGGGCTGATGGCGGCGATGCTCGGCTATTGCTGGACCAGCCCGTCGCTGGCCGAAAACCGGGTGCGATCGGACGCGATCGTTTCCTGTGAGCGATAGTTTGTGCGCGGTGGTTGCCTTGTGGTGGCGCCGTGCGGCGCGATAAATCGGACAGGATCAAATCGCCGGGAAGCCCCGCGCAAGCAGCAGCGAAATCCCGCGCAGCCGTCAGCAGGAGAATGTCATGGACCGCTACCTCGTCATATCGTCCGACGGTCACGCGGGGCTGCCGCCTGAACGTTATCGCGATTATCTCGAGCGCCAATATCATGCGGAGTTCGACGAGCGCCTGGAGCGGGAGATCAAGGCTCGGGAAGAGCATGAAAAGCTGTTCCTGCTCGACGATTTCAACACGAAATGGCGCGCCAAGGTAGGCGACGGGCTGGAAGGCGCATGGGATCCCGTCATCCGCAACCGCGTGCTCGATCAAGATGGCGTGGCCGCCGAAGTGCTGTTTCCCGACGGCATCACCGAACGTAATGCTCCGCCTTTCGGCGCCGATGTCGGCCTGCGCCCGTTTGGCGTGGCCCCGGAACTGCAATGGGCAGGCGCCCGCGCGCATAATCGCTGGATGGCCGATTTCTGCCGCGACGACCCCGTCCGCCGCATCGGCCTCGCCATCATTCCTGCGCTCTATGACGTCGAGGAAAATCTCAAGGAAATCCGGTGGGCGCGCCAAGCCGGGCTGAAGGGCGTTTTCATGCCGGCGATCATGGATGGCTATGCGATGTATAACCATCGGAAATATTATCCGATGTGGGATCTGCTTCAGGAACTGGACATGCCCGTTCATTTCCATTCGGGCGGCGCACCGGCCTATGATACCAGCCAGCCAGGCTGGATCGGCACCTATCTGTCCGAATATGCCTTCTGGCTGACGCGGCCGATGTGGACGATGATCTTCGGCGGCGTGTTCGAACTCTATCCTCGCCTCAAGGTCGCCTTCACCGAAGCGGGCGGGGAATTCTGGTTTCCCTGGGTGCTCGAGCTCATGGATATCCGCGCTTCGGTGAAGCACACCAGCGGCAAGCTCGGGGATTATAATTCCAACCTGACGATGAAGCCGAGCGAGTATTTCGCCCGCAATATCTGGGTGGGATGTTCCGCGCTGCCGGACGAGGAGACGACCGAATCCTATTACAAGATCGGTGTCGACCGGATCATGTGGGGCACGGACTATCCTCACCCCGAGGGAACCTGGCCGGCGACGCTCCAGAAGATGAGCCTGAGCCTGGGCGGCCTGCCCGAGGCGGATATTCAGAAGATGCTCGCCGGCAACGCCCTCGACGTCTACGATGTGGACAAGGCGGCGCTGTGGAAGCTCGCCGCCGAAATCGGTCCGCAAAAGGCGCAGTTCGTCAAGCGTGCCGCATGATCGCGACCGGCCAACAGATTTGGCCCCTATTGTAAACAATCCCGGCCAAACCGGGTTTCCTCCGGTGCTGCACAGGAATAGCGTTCCGCGCAATGCCGCCTTCGAGGCGGCACTGCAGGGGACACGACAGGTGACTTGGCGCGGCATCGAGGAGTTTCTTGCAGTCGTCGAGACCGGCAGCTTCACGGCCGGAGCCGAGGCGCTCGGCGTCTCCAAATCCTTCGTCAGCAAGATGGTGAGCGAACTTGAGACGCGTGTCGGCGCCCGCCTGCTTGTCCGCACGACACGGCGCCTGTCGCTGACCGCCGCTGGCGATCTGTTCCACCAGCGCTGCATGGAAATGCGCTCGTCTCTCATCGATGTGGAACGTCAGATGGCGCAGTTCCAGGAACGCCCCGTAGGGCGTCTCCGCGTGGGGCTTAGCGACATATTCGGCGTCACCTTCATGTCATCGATCGTCGCCGAATTCAGCGCCCGGCATCAGGAAATCTCGCTCGAGGTCGTGGCCTATCTGCGCGAGGCGGATCTCGTGCAGGAACAATTCGATGTCGTTATCCGATACGGCAGGCTGATCGATTCCGGCCTCAAGGCGCGTTTGTTCGGCTATCTCTCATACTGCCTGTGCGCCTCTCCCGAATATATCGCGCGCCACGGCTGGCCCGAAAGCCCTGCCGATCTGGCGGCGCATGCGTGCCTCGCCGATCTGGGCGGTTATTTCTATTTCAACGAAAAGCAGGCGCCCAACAATCGGGTGAAGGTTTCGGGCACGTGGAAGAGCAACAGCGGCATCGCGCTCGCCTCGGCCGTGCGGCATGGATTGGGAATCGCGCAGCTGCCGATCAGCATCATTCGCGATGACCTGATGGATGGCCGTCTCGTTGCGCTCAACCAGGACTGGGCCTTTTACGACAAGGAAGTGTGGGCGGTGTTTTCACCGGGCATGATACCCGCTGCCACCCGCGCATTCATCGATCACCTTGCCGTCAGCTTTGAGCATCGCAAACTACGGCCATGGATGCGGCCGGCGATGACCGCTTTGGGTGAACATATCCACCGGCGATAGGCGCCATTGTCCGCCGACATGGACAGTGCTTCCCCCCCGGCGATCTTCACCCGCTGGAATGAAAGGTTATTCTGCATCTTGAAAAGCGCCAAAGAGCAGCAACCGGACCGCCACAAGGCGGCCGGCGATAGGAGAGGATCGATGCTCCAACGGTTTCCGATGACGATCCCATTTGGCTGGTTCTTTGTCAGCTATAGCGATGAGCTCGCGATCGGCGCGGTCCGCCCGATCCATTATTTCGGCCGCGACCTCGTTCTTTTCCGGGGCGAATCCGGTGCGGTCGGCCTGCTTGACGCCTATTGCCCGCATCTCGGCGCCCATATGGGCCATGGGGGCACCGTGGAGGGAGACTGCCTCCGCTGCCCCTTTCATCATTGGGCCTATCGCCCGGACGGCTTCTGCGCCGACATTCCCTATGCCAGGCTGATGCCGCCCATCACCAGGCGCGAGCCGATCGCACGGCCTTATCCGGTAGTGGAAAAGAACGGGGTGGTGTGGGCCTGGTATCATCCCGATCGCATCGCGCCGACATTCGACGTGATCGAACATGCCCCCTTTACCGATAGCGGCTGGAGTCCCCCTGTCCGCCGTTTCTGGAGCTTCGCGAGCAACCCTCAGGAAATTGCCGAGAACGGCGTCGACTTCGCGCACTTCGAATATGTGCACAAGATGGAAGCGGTCCCCGAAGGCAAGACCACCTATGACGGCCATATCCGGCGAAGCAGCGCACATGGCGAGCGCGTGGCGGTGCTGCCCGATGGAACCACCAGGATCATTCCGTCCAGCGTCAACACCATCCAGAACGGGGCGGGCCAGAAGTTCACGCAACTGCAGGGCGTCGTCACGCTTTCGCTGATGGTTCTGGCAACCCCCGTCGAGGCCGATCAGGTCGAGCTGCGCTTCTGCTTCACCTTCCCCGAAACGGATGAAGGCTCGCCGGAGCATCGGGCGGCGCTCATGGCGATCGAATATACGTGCGGGCAAACGGGTGTCGAAGGCGATATCCCGATCTGGCATCACAAGATCCACCGGGCGCAACCGCTCCTGTGCGATGGTGACGGCCCGATCCTTCGTTTCCGGCATTATTTCCAACAATTCTACGCAAGCGAGGACGCCCCGCAGCAGATGGCGGCCGGCTGACCGACCGATTCAGGATCTGGATGTTCTGCGTGCAGGCCACCGCCTGCGCGATGAGGGCAATTTTGCTCAAGGGAGAAGCGCATATGGCCAAGCTACGCTTTGTACAGGGATCGTCCGGCGCTCCGGCTTCGGCGAGCCTCAACAACACGGTGCGGACGGTCCGGGCCACCTATGAAACGGATGCCGAGATCGTCCGCGCCATGTTGCCGCGGCCTCTCGTTCCGGCAGCGCGGCCCGAGGTTTTCCTCCAGTTCGCCCATGTGGCCATGCACGTCACGCCGGAAACCACCGTCGAGATCGGCGCGCTGACGCTGGGTCTGATGTGCGATTATGAAGGCACACCCGGCGGCTACGTGTTCCATATGGCAATGGAAGGCGAGTCCGTGGTCACGAGTGGCCGGGAACGTTTCGGCGAGCCCAAGAAGATCGCGGAAACCACCTTCGAAAAGGATGGAAATCACGTGCGTGCCACCTGCACGCGACACGGCATCACATATTTCGAGGTCGACGGCACGATCGGCGAGGATCAGGGCAAGCCCGAACCCTTCGAGGAATATTTTTATTGTTACAAGGGTTTGCCATCAATCTCCACGCCGGGTGAATTCGATGGTGACGTGTTTCTCACCCGGCTCAACTGGAAACGGAACTACAGCTTGAAGCGCCGCTTCGACGGGCAGATCCGCTTTCACGAGTCCGCATATGATCCGCTGGTCGATGTGCCCATCCGCCGCATCGTCAGCCTCGATTATGTCGAAGGGGCGACCAATACGAGCGGGCAATTGCTCCGCACCGTGCCCAGCGAGTTCATCGCGCCTTTCTGGGTCCAGCGCAACGACGTGCCATCGAATCCCGGAATAGACGTTCCCCTGATCGGCTCCAAGGCAGCCTGATGCGCGACTTCAGGGATCGCGTCGCCGTCATCACCGGCGGCGCCAGCGGCGTGGGGCGTGCCCTGGGCGCCCAGTTGGCGGCGGAGGGCGCGAAGATCGTCCTCGCCGACATCGACCAGGCGAGGCTCGATGCCACCGCCGCGGAAATAGCGACGGAAACCGGTGGCGACGTGATTGGCCTCCAGGTCGACGTCACCAAGGCGGATTCGGTTGAGGCGCTGGCCGAGGCCGTTTGGGCGCGCCATGAAGCGGTCCACCTGCTTTTCAACAATGCGGGTGTCGGGCTGGGGGAGGCCCAGCGGACGATCTGGTCGCTGCCCACCAGCGATTGGCATTGGGGGTTCGACGTGAACCTCTTCGGCGTGGTTTACGGCATCCGCTCCTTCGTGCCGCGGATGCTCGCATCGGGTGAAGAGGGGGTCGTCATCAACACCTCTTCGTCCAATGGCGGGCTGCGCTCGCTTCCCAACACCCCAATCTATGCCGCGTCGAAGGCGGCGGTGACGAGCATCAGCGAAGTCCTTTACCAGCAGTTGCTGCGCGAGGGCGATCGCGTGCGGGCGGCGGTGTTGTTCCCGGGTCCGCACGTCGTGAACACGTCCATTCTGGCCTCCAAGCGCAACCGCCCCGCCGATTATGGCGACGATGACGGCAACAAGCCCGCATATGAGACGATGGAAGATCTGGTTCGGACAACCGGCCTGAAAATGGCGCTGACCGAACCCGAGGAGGTCGCGGCCTTCGCGCTTGAAGGCATTCGGGCAGGCCGCTTCTGGCTGTTGCCCGAAAGCAGCGAGAATGACGACAAACTGCGGGAGCGGATGACCACGCTGTTGGCCCGGGCCAACCCCGTGTCGGCCTGGTAGCGATAGGAAGGAAAACGCGCGTGGCGAGCAGGGTGTTGGAGCGGCAGCGGCTGGCGCAAGGCGAGCCGAGCACGCCTTACCGTTGGTATGTCGTCGGCGTCCTTTCGCTGGCTTATTGCTTCAGCGCGATCGATGCGCGCGTGCTCACCCTCCTCGTCATCCCCATCAAGCAGGATCTGGGCCTCAGCGATTTCCAGATCAGCCTTCTGCAGGGGTTCGCCTTTGCGCTGCTATACAGCGTTGCCGCGATTCCGATCGGGCGGTTTGTCGATACGAGCCGAAATCGCACGCGGATCATCGTCTGGGGCGTGGCCTTCTGGTCCATAATGACGATGGCATGCGGATTGGCGCGCAACTTCGGCCAGCTCTTCGCGGCGCGTATCGGCGTAGGCGTGGGGGAAGCGACGCTCAGCCCGACGGCATATTCGCTGATCAGCGATTATTTCGATTCAAAGCGCCGCGCGCTCGCGATCAGTTGCTACGCAATCGGCTACCCGATCGGCGGCGGGCTCGCCCTCATCATCGGCGGGGCGCTGCTGCAATATTTCGTAGGCAAGGGCGGCGGCGATCTGCCGATCATCGGGGCGCTCGCGCCATGGCAGATGGTTTTCGTGGTGGTCGGCCTGCCGGGCACCTTCATCGTCGCCCTGCTGCTCACCATCCGTGAACCGATGCGGCGGGAACTCGCCAAGGGATATGAAACGCATCGGATGCCCTTGTCGGTAACCTTCGACTATCTCAAGGCGAACTGGAAACTCTACGCTATGCTGATCAGCTCGATTTCGCTGATAGGCATGCTCGCGATAGGCGTTTCGCTCTGGTATCCGACATTCCTGATCCGAACCTATGGCATGTCCATCAAGGATGTCGGACTATATTACGGAACGGTCATGCTGGTCTGCGGCGCGGCTGGAACCGTTGGCGGGGGCTGGCTTTCCGGGCGCCTGATGAAAGCCGGCCGGGCCGATGCCAATATGCGCATCGTGCTGGCGACGACCCTTATAAAGGCGCTCCCGCTGATCATCGGCCCGCTGATGCCGAACGCGGCCCTTGCGCTCGGCTGCATGGCGGTGGGCACGCTGGTCGGCCAGGCGGCGCAAGGGGTCATGATCTCGGCGATCCAGGATGTGACCCCCAATCAGTTGCGGGGACAGGTGATGGCGCTGACGCTGCTGTGCGTGAACCTCGTGGGATTGGGGCTGGGTGCCAGCTTCATCGCGGCGATCACGGATTTCGGGTTCGGCGACGAGGCGGCGCTCCGCTATTCGATCTCCATCGCGGGCGGAATCCTGTTGCCGGTGATTATCGGGATCCTGCTGATGGGGCTGCCCATCTATCGCGCCAGCCTGAACAACGCCCGGGATCGGATCGTCTGATCTGCGGCGGCCGACTGTGGGATACCGCCACGCTCAGGAGAAGGCATGCGCGAATATACGAAACTCTACATCGACGGAGCTTGGGTGGATCCCGCTGGCGGGGCACAGGTGCTCGACGTCATCAATCCGGCGACCGAGGAAGTCGCCGGACACGTATCGGCCGGAACTGCGGCCGATGTCGATCGCGCAGCGGACGCGGCGCGGCGAGCATTCGCATCATGGGCCGTGACGACGCGCGAGGAGCGGATCGACCTCCTCCAGCGGATCATCGCCGAATATAAACGGCGCGAAATCGAGATCGCGGACGCGATCACCGAGGAAATGGGCGCCCCGCGATCGCTGGCGTTGCGCGCGCAGACGGGAAGCGGCCTCGCCCACCTCGAAGCGGCAGTCGCCGTGCTGCGGAACTATGCCTTCGCGGAGGAGCAGGGAACAACTCGGATCGTCAGGGAGCCGATCGGCGTGTGCGGCCTGATCACGCCCTGGAATTGGCCCCTGATGATGTGGGCGCCCCCGCACTGACCGGCACTGCTATGGTGGTGGTCTCAGCATGTGGGATGAGGAGCGTTCGAGAT
>NZ_PHHF01000018.1 GCF_003034225.1 Edaphosphingomonas fennica | reverse complement strand
TGCCCTTGCCAAGGGGGCGTCCACATATGAATCACATTCCCGACGCCAAGGGAATCCTGTTTATGGGTCCCGACCCTAGGACGCTTCTCCGAACAGTTCCAGCCGCCGGCTGATGCCGATATTGGTCAGGAACGCCTCATCGTGGCTGACGACGAGAAGCGCCCCATCATAGGCCGCGAGCCCGACCTCGATCGCCTGAACCGAGTCGATATCCAGGTGATTGGTGGGCTCATCCAGGATGAGCAGCGATGGCGCACGCGGTCCGCCCAGCACACAGGCCAGACCGGCGCGTAACATCTGGCCTCCGCTTAGTGCGCCGACCTTCTGCAGCGCCTCGTCTGCCCGGAACAGGAAACCTGCCAGCGCGGAGCGACATGCATGCTCGCTGGAATCGGGATTCAGCCGCATGAAATTGTCGAGGATCGACCATTCGCGATCGAGGATGCTCACGTGCTGATCGAGCAGCGCAAAATCCACACCAACCGAAACACTTCCGCCGGTGGGCTGCATCTTGCCCGCGATCAGCTTGACGAGGGTCGTCTTGCCCGATCCGTTCGGTCCAACGAGCGCGACGCGTTCCGGTCCGACCATGGTGAAGGACAGGTCGCGCAGGATCGGGTGGCCGGTCTCGTAGCCGGCCATGACCTTGTCCAGCGTCAGAACCGTGCGGCTCGCCGCGAGCCGAGTCGGCGGCAGCACGAGCAACAGTTGCTGCAGGGTTTCGATTCTCTCCCGCGCCGCCGCGGCTGCCGCCCGAGCTTGCTCCTTCTGACGCTCGGCAAGCCGAGCGTCATCTCCGCGGCTCGCCTCGGCAGCGTTCTTCCGGGCACCCGCCAGAATACGCGGCATATCGCCGCGAGCGCCTTTCCTCGCGCCACTAGCGTCCCGGCGATCTTTCCGTGCGACGGCGAGCTGCGTCTTGCGATTGACCTCCGCGATCCTTTTCTCGGCAAACGCCAGGTCGTGCTGCGCGGCCTCAAGCTCGACCACCTTGCGCTCCCGGTACAGGCTCCAGTTACCGCCATAGCGAGTGATGCCAAGAGACGTCATCTCGACGATTGCATCCATGCGCTCCAGAAGTGCGCGGTCATGGCTGATGACGATCGCACCCGACTTCCAGTCGGCAAGGAAGCCGATCACGGCGTCGCGGCCGGCACGATCAAGATTGTTGGTGGGCTCGTCGAGCAGCAGGAAATCCGGTTCAGCGAAGATCGCGGCGGCCAGGCCGGCGCGCGTCCGCTGGCCACCGGAGAGTTCGGCAAGAAGCGTATCGGCCCGTGCTGTAAGGCCCACTTTCGCAAGCGCGGTGGCGATGCGTTCGTCAAGCATCCAGTCGGCTTCCGCCAGTTCGTCGATGCCGGCTTCCCCGGCCTCCGCACGGCGCAGGATCGCCAGCGCCCCCGCTACACCGAACAGATCAGCCACCGTCTCTTGCGGGCCGACCTGAACGCTCTGCCTGAGCACGCCCAGCGTGCCGGTGATGGAGATCGTGCCCGCCTGCGGTTGAAGCCGTCCGGCAAGAATATGCAACAGCGTAGTCTTGCCCACGCCATTGCGCCCGACAAGACCAGCGCGCTCTCGGCGGAAGCCGAGGTCGAGATCGGAAAAGATCCGGCGGCCGTCTGGCGTCGACCAAGCGAGCCTCGATACGGTGATGGATGACATCGAGAGGAAATCCGTTGAAACCCAGAAACAGCACTCTATTGTGCTGATATCGAATGGCCGATAAAAACGCAACCTTGTCGTGCCGTTTTGACCAGCAAAAACGGAACCGAGAATGGGATTAAGCACGCGCAAGGCTGGAGGACGTCCAACCCGGGAACGAGCGGCGCAGCTCGATGATCTTCTGCTCGACGGCGCCCGCTCGACCTTTTGCCGGAAAGGGGTTGCCGCAACGTCTGTGGATGAGATCGCTCTCGAACTCGGCATATCCAAGCACACGATCTATCGCCGCTACCCAAACAAGGGGGCGCTGCTGGAGGCCGTCGTCGAACGCGACATCCGCCGGTTCAAGGCGGCCCTGACATCGGCCGCCATGGGGGTCGCGGACCCCCTTGAGGCTGTCCGGCAAACGGCCCTGCGTTATTTCGAGATCGGCTCGTCGCGCGACTATGCGGCCTTCTATCTGTCGGTCAGCGCGGAGGCAGCCTTTTCCCCGGCGCTTCGACACCGGCTCGCTGCATGGTCAAGGATGGCTTTGGAGTCGTTGGTCGGTGCGATCGCCTCGGCCCAGGCTGCGGGACTCGTTTTGCCGGGCGATCCGGGTGTGATCTGCGAAATCCTCGTCGACCTTCTCGAAGGGGCGAACAATCGTGTCCGCCTGCGCGCCGACGAGACGAACAATACCGCCGAACCCGATCGGATATTCCAGGCGCGATGGATGATCTTCCTTCGTGCTTGCGGCCGCGTCGATGGACCGCCCTTTACCATTCCATCCCAATAGGCGCGACTGAACGAGCTCCCTGCCACTGTCGGGGCATCACAGAACATAGCAGTTGCTAACAACCCAGCCGCGATCGCGTCTCTATACGCAATGCGCTCAGTTCGTCAGCTTCGACGGCAATGCGAGTGACTGCTATGCGTAAATTCCGTTCGACTGGCTTCTTTGTCGCCGCCATTCTGGCGGCGGGCACGACCACCCTGCTCTGCTTCGATGACGCTTTGAGCCTGGTGCCCCACCAGTCTGCGAACAGTATGAGCGCGGCTGCCCCGGCAGGCATGACGGCCTCCCCCCTGGATCTCCTGCACCGCTCGTCATCCTGGCTGACGCCCGTGCCCGGTGGCGTGCAGGCCCTTCGCGGCAAGGTCGTACTGGTGAATTTCTGGACCTATTCGTGTATCAATTCGCTGCGCGCGCTACCCTATCTGCGCGCATGGAGCGACAGATATGGTGACAAGGGGCTGGTGGTCGTCGGCATCCATACCCCCGAATTCGACTTCGAAAAGGATGCCGCGGAAGTACGCCTCGCAAGCGCGCAATTGGACGTCCGCTATCCGAATCTGCAGGACAATCATTATGCGTTCTGGCGCGAATTCGGTAACGAAGGCTGGCCTGGTTTTTACTTCATTGATGCGAAAGGACGTATCCGGGGTTACCGGCTGGGTGAAGGCAATTACGCCGATGCCGAACAACTGATCCGAAAGCTCCTGGCCGAGACGGGGCACGATCCATCGGACGTTCCCATTTCTCCGATCAAAGGCACCGGAATAGAGGCCGAAGCCGCCTGGAGCGATCTGCGATCGCCCGAAGCCTATGTCGGTTTCGAGAAGGCGGTGAAGTTCGCGTCTCCTGGCGGGCTCGTGAAAAATGTCGAAACGACCTATACGACTCCGCGCGACCTATCCCTCAACCAATGGGCTCTCGCGGGGCGCTGGACCGTTGGCCCGGAATTCGCGGCTCTCGGCGGAGCCGGCGGCGCGATCACGTTCAGATTCCATGCACGCGATTTACATCTGGTGCTCGGCGGTGCCGCCGATCGGCGCCTAGTCCGGTTTCGTGTCACGATCGATGGTGCGCCTCCCGGTGCCAATCACGGCAGCGACGTGGATGAGTCGGGCTGGGGTGAGTTGCAGGAGGATCGTCTTTACCAGCTCGTTCGACAGCCGGACCAGGTGGTCGACCGGACCGTTCGCGTTGAATTTCATCGAGGTGGCGTGCGTGCATATGTCTTCACATTCGGGTGATCTGCAAGGTCACCGGCAATTTGTGGGCGGTTCAAATCTTGCTGGGCCACAGCAAGATCGAGAACACTGTCAAGTATCTTGGCATCGATATCGATAACGTCCTGATCGTTGCTACGCGTACCGAAATCTAACCTGAGCGGCTCCTCGTTCCGACGAGAAAGCGATGCACGGCGCAATGAACGGGCGCCTGCTTTGGGGAGCTCTCCAAGCACATCGAACGGCGGCTATGACGGCGAACGCGGCGACAACCGCTGACGCCTCGCTGATGATCGCATTCCCATCAGGAGATGAGTTCGAAGTCACCGGGCTTCCACCCTGGCCTTGGGAGTGACTACTGACAGTTGATTGAAGACCGTGTTTGACACGGATTATGGCTCGCTGGATTTCGAAGCGAGTATCACCGACGAGATCCTCCTCAATCGATTCCATGACGGAGCCAGGCGGTGCGATACGGGACACAAGTTCAGTGCTTGCCATTGCAAGGATCGCCTCCCGCCGAGTGCCGGCAGAGGATCTATCAAGCGAACCCATCCTTGCCGCTGCAGCATAGCGGGCACGCGCGACATCGGTGGTGAACCAGCCGTTCCATCCATCGAGGCTGCCGAGCTCCGATGAGCTTTCGATGCACTCGATGCGATCGCTATGTCTCCAACTACCTTGCCACGTTCGCTCTCGCTGCCGTTGCAGCCGAGTGGATCAAATGAGTCTCCTTAACCGGGCGCGGCGATCGCCTAGGGCGAGGTCAGGTTCGAGACGCCCCCGCGCTCACGGCCTGCCACCGGCACTTTTTTGTAG
The DNA here is from genome assembly GCF_003034225.1 of Edaphosphingomonas fennica. GTDB lineage: Bacteria > Pseudomonadota > Alphaproteobacteria > Sphingomonadales > Sphingomonadaceae > Sphingomonas_E > Sphingomonas_E fennica. The sequence continues at coordinate 305,237 of NZ_PHHF01000018.1, read as the reverse complement.
AATCCGGCCAGGCGCTTCCTGTTCCTGAGTAGCGCGCGCCCGAACAAGGGCGATAGATTGCATGCCAACGGGTCAAGGAATGACCCCATCCCAGGCAGATAAATTCGGGTCGACTGCGACTGCCGCAGCCGGAGGCTTGGTATGCAAATGATATCTGACGATATTTCGACCGAACTATCGGCCCGGCGGACGGGCATGTCCTTCCAGCGAACCCGCATGAGCGCGGATCGCACCTTGATGTCGGTCATCCGCACGTCATTGTCGCTGATCTCCTTCGGCTTCACGATCCACCAGCTCGCCCAGAAGCTGAAGGACCAGAATCTGCTGCCCAGCGCCGCACCTGAACGGACGTTCGGCACCACGCTCGTCGCCTTCGGCATCATGATGCTGACGTTCGGCATCGTCTACCACGTCCGGTTCATGATCGAGCTGCGCCGCGAACGGCGCCTCATGGCCGAAGAACAGCTGATTCATGGCAAAAGCGGCTTTCCGCCTTCACTCACGCTCATAACCGCGATCCTGCTGCTGATACTGGGCGTATGGACGATCGCAAGCATGCTTTTCAAGATAATGCCGTTCAATTGAACACAATACATGTCGCCACATAACATAATCATTCTTCCATCAATGTTTATTATCAGGAGGATGTTATGGCCTCGAAAAGCAATTCCGGCAGGCCGAATATACTGGTGATATTCGGCGACGACATCGGGATGTGGAATGTGGGCGCCTATACTCATGGCATGATGGGGCGAACGCCCAATATCGATCGGATCGCCGAGGAAGGCATCCTTTTCACCGATCATTACGGCCAGGCAAGCTGCACCGCCGGCCGCGCGGCCTTCATCACCGGGCAGGTGCCGGTGCGCACGGGCATGACGACGATCGGCATTCCGGGATCGCCTCGCGGCATCCAGAAGGAAGATCCCACACTGGCCGAGGTGCTGAAGTCGCAGGGCTATGTGACGGGGCAGTTCGGCAAGAACCATCTGGGCGACCGCAACGAATTCCTGCCCACGGTCCATGGCTTCGATGAATGGTTCGGCAACCTCTATCACCTGAACGCGGAGGAGGAACCCGAGCAGCTCGACTATCCGGGCCAGAAGAATGCGGATTATCTGAAGAAATATGGTCCGCGCGGCGTGCTGCATGCCTGGGCCACGGACGAGGACGATCCGGCCGAGGATCCCATTTTCGGCCGCGTCGGCAAGCAGCGCATCGAGAATACCGGCATGCTGACCCGCGAACGCATGGAAACGTTCGACGGCGAGGTGCTGGACAAGACGCTCGACTTCCTCGACCGCCACGGCAAGGGCGACAAGCCCTTCTTCTGCTGGTTCAACACCACGGCCATCCACATCTGGTCGCATTCGCCCAAGAAATATATCCAGAAGGCCGTCGACGAAGGCCGGGCCGAGGAAGATCTCGTGCGGGCCAAGATGCTGGAACATGACGAGCAGATCGGTGCGTTGCTGAACAAGCTGCGCGAACTGGGCGTCGATGAAAATACGATCGTCGTCTACACCACCGACAACGGCAATGAGATGATGTTCTGGCCTGATGGCGGCTATGCTCCGTTCCGCGGCGAGAAGGGGACGAGCTGGGAAGGCGGCCTGCGCGTGCCCTGCGTCGTTCGGTGGCCGGCGCGGATTGCGCCACATTCATCGTCCAACGGCGTCCAGTCCCACGAGGATCTATACGTCACGCTCGCGGCGGCCGCGGGCCTTCCCAATCTGAAGAGCGATCTTCTGGATGGTTATGAGATGAATGGTATGACCTATAAGGTTCATCTCGATGGCTATAACAATCTGGATCACTGGACCGGGAAGTCGCCCAAATCGGCTCGCCGCGAATTCTTCTATTATGACGAGACGGATCTGATGGCCGTCCGCGTCGATGGCTGGAAAATGCACATCGGCGTGAAGAAGGAAGGCAGCTGGTTCAACGAAAAATATTATCCAAGCGTACCCTATCTGTTCAACCTGCTGATGGATCCTCTGGAGAAGATGGACCCGGAATCCCACGAATGGGGATATATCGGCAGGAAGTTCTTCGCCTCCAAGCTATGGGCGCCGAATGCGGCCACACCCTTTATCGCCGCCCATCTCAAGAGCCTGCAGGCCTATCCCCCGCGCCAGGGCGCAGACACGCTGAGCCTGCACAAGGCGCTGGAAGGCGCGATGAGCCGGCTCGAAACCAGCCGGACGACGAACAACTGATCCTGTCGCGATCGGCCGTTCGTGCGGCTGCGGCAAGGGCCACGGGCGGCGTTCCGGCGCCGCCCGTCCCCTCCCGCCCAAAATGGAGCGATCCACCATGGCGCTCGCACACATCATCCCGCTGCTGATCAACATCAGCATCTTCTTCATGGTCCTCGCGCTGGGGCTTCGGGCCGGCAGGGGCGATGCGATCTATCTGCTCCGCCGTCCGGCGCTGCTGCTGCGATCGATCGTGTCGATGAGCGTCGTCATGATAGCAGCCGCCATCCTGCTGTCTTTCCTGATTGATCCGGTGCCGGCGGTGAAGATCGCCCTGATCGCGCTTGCCATGTCCCCGGTGCCCCCCATCCTGCCGGCCAAGCAGATCAAGGCGGGCGGGTCCGGCGCTTATGCCGTGGGCCTGCTGGCGACGGCATCGGTGGCGGCCGTGGTGCTGACGCCCCTGGCCGTCACGCTGATCGGGCGGTTGCTGGGGGTTGCGGTGGACATTTCCGCCAGCCGTGTCGCCACCGTCATGCTTGTTTCCGTCATTATCCCGCTGGGGATTGGCATCGGCATCCGCACCCTGCAGCCGGATGCGGCGGCGCGGATCGCCCCTGCCATGTCCCGGGCGGCGATGATATTGCTGGTCGTGGCCGCGCTGCCGCTGCTGTTCGAGGCTGGACCCGCGATCTGGGCCATGGTCGGCGATGGCGTGCTGTTGGGCCTGATCGCCTTCACGCTCATAGGCCTGGTCGCGGGCCATCTTCTGGGCGGTCCCGACAACGGGAATCGCACCGTCCTGGCACTGGCCACGGGCACCCGCCACCCCGGCGTGGCGATTGCGATCGCCACCGCGAACTTCCCGCACGAGAAGGCCGTGCTGGCGGTGGTGTTCTACCATCTCGTCATCAGCGCGCTCGTGTCCCTTCCCTATGTCCGCCGCCGGCGCGCCGCTTCCGGGGAGACACCGGCATGAGCACGCCAGCATCGCCATCGCCGCCCGGCATGGTCTGGATACCGGGAGGGACATTCCTGATGGGTTCCGACCATCACTATCCGGAAGAAGCCCCCGCACATCGCGTGAGCGTGGACGGCTTCTGGATGGATGCCACCACCGTCACCAATCGCGACTTCGCGCATTTCGTGAAGGCCACCGGCTATATCACGCTGGCCGAAAGGCCGGCGGACCCCGCCGACTATCCAGGCGCGCGGCCCGAGCTGCTGGCGGCATCCTCGATCCTGTTCCGCAAACCCAGCGCCCCGGTCGACATGAGCAACCATTATAACTGGTGGCACTATGTGGCCGGCGCGGACTGGCGTCACCCGCGCGGACCCGCAAGCTCGATCCGGGGGCTGATGGATCATCCCGTCGTGCATGTCGCCTGGGAGGACGTGGCTGCCTATGCGCATTGGGCCTGCAAGGCGTTGCCGACCGAGGCGGAATGGGAATTCGCCGCGCGCGGCGGGTTGGACGGCAGGGAATTCGTCTGGGGCGACGATCTGCCCCCCAACGGAAAATATATGGCCAATACCTGGCAGGGCGAATTCCCCTATCGCAACACGCGGGAGGACGGCTTCGAATATACGTCGCCCGTGCGGGCATTTCCCCCCAACGGCTACGGCCTGTACGACATGGCCGGCAACGTCTGGCAATGGACGGCCGACTGGTATGGCGACCATGGCACCCGCCATCGGAGCTGCTGCACCGTCGCCAATCCACGCGGCGGCGCGGCCGAGGAAAGTTTCGATCCGAATGCGCCAGGCATGCGGATTCCGCGGCGCGTCACCAAGGGCGGATCGCATCTCTGCGCGCCCAATTACTGCCGGCGCTACCGGCCAGCGGCCCGCATGGCCCAGCCGATCGACACGGCCATCTCGCATCTGGGCTTTCGCTGCATCAAGCGCCCGGCTCCGAAAGCGGAGGCGATGCCATGATAGAGGAATGGTTGATCGAGCTGACCGCGCTGGTCGTTCCGCTGATCGAGCTTGCGGCGCTTATCGTCATCACCATCGGCACGGCGGAGGCGTTCGTCCGGGGCGCCCCGGCGATGCTTTCGGGGCGGAAGAACGGGCATGCCGTCCGCCTCATCTGGATGCGGCAGGCGCGCTGGCTGATCGCGGGACTGACCTTCCAGCTTGCCGCCGACATCATCGAAACTTCCACGGCGCCGAGCTGGGACGATGTCGGCCGACTCGGCGCGATCGCCGTCATCCGCACTTTCCTCAACGTCTTTCTGGAACGCGATCAACGCGAGATCCGGGAAATCGAGGAACGCCGCGCCCTCGATTCCGGAAAATCGCCGCGCCCCGGCGCGGATCCGACGACATTTCCCGAGCTTCGCACGCCCTCATCGAACGGGGACAGGCCATGAAACAGGCATATGCCACCTTTTTCGCGTTGACAGCTCTGGCCGGTATGGCGCCACATGTCGCGGCCCAGGATGCGCCCCCATCCGCGCCGCCCCCGGCGGAACACGAGGGCAGCGGGTGGAGCTTCGCGATCACACCCTATCTGTGGGCGGCGGGCCTTTCCGGCGATGTTGCCCAATTCGGTCTGCCACCTGTCCATATCAGCCCGGATTTCGGGAAGGTGCTCGACAATCTCGACTTCGCAGCAATGGCGACCGGCGAAGCGCGCAAGGGCCGCTACAGCATTGTCGTCGACATGATGTTCACAAAGATTTCCCTGGCCTACGGAACGCCGAGAGGCGCGCTTGCCGAAACGGCACGCGTGAAATCGTCCACCTTCGCCGGCTTCGTCGGCGGAGGCTATTCGCTGGCCCATGGCGACCGCCATATCCTGGATTTCGTGCTGGGCCCGAAGATCTGGAACGCGGATGTGAAGATCGGGCTGGAGGGCGGCCTGCTAAACGGCAGGAGCGGCAATGACAACGCCACCTGGGTCGATGCGATGGGCGGATTGCGCGGTCGCTATTGGCTCAGCGACAGCCTCTATCTGAGCGGATGGGGCCTCATCGGCGGCGGCGGCGCGAATATCGATTGGGATGCCGGCGCAACGCTCGGCCTTCGGATCAGCCGCACGGCGTCGGCGGTCGCAGGCTATCGCGCTGGGCGTCGATTACGACAGGGACGGCTTTCGCTTCGACATCGTCCAGCAGGGGCCAACCTTGGGCGTCTCGCTGAACTTCTGAATGAAGCGCCGCCGCTGCGATCGGAACGGAAACGGAGACAGCAAAGGGAAGCAGGGCAATGGACGCGTCATCATTGGCCACATGGCTGGAACGGATTCCGCTCTGGGCGCTCGGGCCCTTGCTGCTGCTCACCTTGTTCGCGGCCGCGCTGGCCGGCTGGCGGCTTCGCCGCCGCCGGGATAGCACGGCCACCGTGGAAACGGCGGCCGGTGGCGATGGGCATGAAGGCTATATCGTATCGGCAGTGCTGGGTCTGCTCGCCCTGCTCACCGGCTTCACCTTTTCACTCGCGATCGACCGTTACGAAACCCGGCGCGAGCGCGTGCTGGTGGAAGCGAATGCGATCGGCACGACCTATCTGCGCGCGCAACTGCTGGAGGAGCCTCACCGCGCGCGCATCAGCCGGATGCTGGTCGACTATACGGATAACCGGATCGCGCTAGCCAAGGCCCATGGCAAGGATATCCAGCCGCGGCTCGGCGCTAATGACCGCATGCTTGCCGACCTGTGGACCGCGACCGTCGCGGCCTATCCGACGATCCGATCCTACGATTTTTCAAGCGCCTTCCTGGATAGCATGAACGCCTTGATCGACATGGATGCCGCCCGCAAGGCCGCGCGCTATGCGCGTGTGCCGATGGAGGTCTTCCTCGTCCTGCTAATCTACATGCTGATCAGCGCAGGCGTGCTTGGCTATGTCCTCGTCGGCCGGAACGGGCGGATATCGGCTGCCTTTCTCCTGTTCCTCTTTTCGCTGTCGGTCCTGCTGATCATGGACGTCAACCGGCCCAACGCAGGCGGCATCAATGAATCCCAGGAACCGATGATCGCGCTGCGCCAGACGATGCGGGCTCAACCGCCGGCGCTGTTCGATCGCTTCAGCCGACCCGCAGACGAGGCTCCATGACTGCGGGGCCACATCCATCGATCATATCGATGCCCAGGTGGAGAAAGACCATGTTCACGCGGATAAGCCTGATTGCCGCCAGCCTGGCGGGAAGCACCTTCGCAACAGCCCCTGCGGCGGCGCAAGCGCTTCAGGACCATTTCTGGATCGAGACGTCGGCCTATTGGCCGCGGGTGGATACCTCGGTCCGCCTGTCTTCGACGCGATCGGGTGCCCAAGGCACGTCGATCGACCTGGAATCCGATCTCGCCCTGGACAAGCATGAAACGCTGCCAGCCGTGTTCGCCGGCGTCCGATTGGGAAGCAATTTCTCGATCGGCGGCGAATATTATTCGCTCAGCCGCAAAGGATCGAACGTCATCAGCCGCGATATCGTCTTCGACGACATTACCTATCCTGCGTCGGCTAGGGTCTCGACGAAATTCAGCACCGACGTTTATCGGCTGACGCTCGGCTATGCCTTCATACGAAAAGAGAATTTCGAACTGGGCGCCGCGCTCGGCCTGCACGCGACCAGGTTCAAGGTCAGGCTGGATGGCGAAACCAGCGTCGGCGACCAGTCCGCGAACGTCGAGGGGCGCAGGCATGATTTCCTCGCCCCCCTCCCCACACTCGGGCTCTTCACCGCGCTCGAGGTTGCGCCCCGGCTCACCCTCAATGGACGGATCGATTATCTCTCACTGAAAATCGACGACTATGACGGCCGCCTCATCAATACCCAGGCATCGATCAGCTATCGCGCGCTGAAGAATGTCGGGATCGGCGCGACCTATCGCTATGTCGATTATCGCGTCGATGTGGAAAAGCAGCGCTGGACCGGAAGGGTCTCTCACAAGTTCAAGGGGCCGGCCGTCTTTCTCCAGTTCGGCTTTTAAGTTGCGCCAGGGATCGTCCCCCTGGGGCTTCCCGGGATCACCGGTAGCTCTTCAGCGTATCGGAGGGATGCTCGCCGAACGCCTGATAATATTTCCGGGCGAAATGGCCGAGATTGGAGAAGCCGCAGCTGAAACCCACCGAGGTCACGTTCATCTCCGATGTCGGGTTGCTTAGCATCGCGCGCGCATATCGCAGCCTCACCCTGCCAACATAGGCCATTGGCGAAATGCCGTGGGTGCGGTGAAAGAGATAGAACAGGCTCCTTGCGGTGGTTTCCGCAGCCTCTGCCAGCGCTTCCACGGTGATGGACTGATCCCAGTTCTGCTCGATATAATCGACCGCGCGGCGCACCTGCCAGGGCGCAGCGGCGCGCGGCGTCCCTTCCAGCCATTTGCTGTAATTATGCTCGTTGGCCATCAGATAGGCAACGATCACCGCTTGCTCGGTCTCCGCAATCACATTGGCAGGCAGCATGTCTTCGTCGCGATCGAGTTCGCCCACCAGAAAGCGCAGCAGCCGAAGCTGCGCCGCCGCAAACCGCGAATTGGCGTTCGGCCGGCCGGTCAATTGCAACGGAGGGTCCACTGGCTTGCCGATCATGGCGGAAAGCTTCCGCGCAAGAACGGCAGGCGACATCTTCAGAATGAGGTGGGCGAAAGTTGGGCCGTAAACGAACATGCCTTCGGAGCCGGGGCCGCCAGCAATACCGCCACCCAGTTCCTCGACCAGCAGGCTGTGCCTGTTCCAGCGGACCTCGCCCGATCCGGAGATCGGGAAACCCTGGACGAAATAGTCGTTCTGGGAAAGCTGGGCCTGCAAAGGCGATCCGTAGCGGGCGTAGGTCAGGGCGATGGAAGGCAGTTCACAATGGTTGAGGACGCTCTGGAATGCCTTTCCGCCCTCGGGCATGTCGATCGATCGGACAGAAAAAATCGGCCGCAGCCAGTCCTGCAATTCCTCGGGAGCATTCGTGCGGATCGCGGGATAGTTCCGAAGCAGAGCCGATGCCTCCATCTCCAATCTCCTGCCCAAGCAGACGCAACGATTTCTGTCGGGTAATTACCTTCTTTCGATCCACCTCCCAACGAAATTGGGACATCCGACCGAAATTCATGGTCACACATCGCCCCTGACCGAGCAACGGATCCATCTTTTCAGGATTATTACATCCTGGCAGGCGCCATAGCCTCAATGGTCGGCCCGCGGCACACGTCCAGCCGTCGAGCTTGAGCACCAACATTGGTGGGGATGAGCCCCTGCTCTGCCATGAGTTTCTTCATCGCGCGACGGCTTTCGAAGTCAAGCAGCAGTGCAAGAATTCCAGAAGTCGGAATGAGTCGGGAGGCAAGGAAGCAAGAAGCACCACGCCGGCGAATGTCGATGGTGGGGATCCCGCGCATATTTCGGCGGGTAGCCATCGACCGGGTCGGGATAGAGAACACAGAGAACCTTGGCCACCCGCTCCGATATTCGACGAGCAGAGCGCGGATCGCGTTCGTTTCCAGCACAACATTCAGCATCGCGCCCACGCCCTTGAAAACCTCCTCCAGCATCTGCCGGTTCGCATGTCACGGCCGAGCACTGTTCTTTCAGCCATGAGCCGCCTGCCGGCGCTGACCTGGATCTTTGCGCGCACCTGCGACTGCATAGCCACCATAGCGCCATTGCGAAGTCCGGCATTTAGCGCGACAGACCTGACGATCATGACCAGCAGCGAATTGCAGAACCTCATCGTCGCAACGCTCACCCGCAATGCCGGCGGCAGCCGGCGGCGATGGCGGCTCGTGGTCGGGCCGGTCCGTGTGTACAGTTTGGGTACGCACCCGCACTGCAACTGGTCGGTGGCGCCATCGGGCTCTGCCGGTGAAAACACTGTGGTGGAAGATCTTATCGATACGATAAGGTCGGCCCATCCAATCGTTGCCGCCGGATGAGGGATAGTTGGGTATGGCAGCCCCGACTTTCCTGCCGGGCAGTTTTCAGGACTGGAATGGTCGAAAGCCGCCGGTGCGGGGCGTCACAACCGTTCGGTTGCGACACTCGGCACGTCATGGTGGCTAGGCGTCGAGCCAAGCCGCGAGGCCGTCCAGCGTCTGCAATCCATATCCCACCGCGCCGAAACCGATGACGACCTGACGCCGCTTACGACTGGGGTGGAGCTGACGCATGGTTAGCACCGTTTTGCCGTCGGCCTGCTCATCGAAGGTCACCGTCATTCGAAAACGCTCGGGATCGTCGGGGTCGGGGGTGCCATAGTCCATCACGATCCGTTCGTTTGGCACAATCTCCAGGAAGCGCATGAGGTTCGGAAAGCGCTGTTCCTTACCCTCGAATATGCCCACCATGTCGAACCGCCAGGTCCCGCCCTCACGGATGTCGGCCTCGTGGCTTTCGATGCTGAGCCCACTCGGGCCATACCATTCGGCTAGCGCCTTGGGGTTCGTCCAGGCGGCAAAGACCTTATCGCGCGGGTGATCGAGGAGCTTGACCAGCACGATTTCGCGATCGAGCGACCAGGTTTCCAAAAGGTTCGCCATATCTTATTCCTCTCCCGCCTTATCCAAATAGAGTTCCAGCCGGTCCAACCGCTCGGCAGCCAGCCGGCGCTCCTTTTCCATCCAGTCCGCCGCTTCGGCGAAGCGCGCCTGCACCAGTCTGCACCAGCGACTGCGCCCGCGTTTTTCGCTGGCGATCAGCCCGCACTCTTCCAGCACCCTGAGATGCTGTGCGAAGGAGGGAAGCGCCATATCGAATGGTTCGGCCAGGGCGGTGACGGGCGCCTCGCCCTCTGCGAGCCGCGACACCACCGCTCGCCGCGTGGGATCGCTGAGGGCATGAAAAGTGAGGTCGAGAGGAGCCGAATGGTAAGGCATATGCCTAAGTAACCGGCCCGCTGTCAGCACGTCAAGGATAATAAGGTCATCGCCTTAGTATCAGGCTGTCGCGCAGCGTGACGAACGCGCCGTCAACGGCGGGAAGACAGTCATCAGATTGGTAATTGCATTCGAATGCATTTCGTTGCACAAGCTCTGCTGGCTGCCACGCAAAAACCGGGTCCCGGGGCTTTCATATGTGCAAATTCCGGATGGACAAGCAGGCAACGCGAAGCAGCAAATCGCACCTTGCCCGGACAATTCGTGGCAGGCGGTATCAACCTTCGCGGACTATACCGAGCATCTAACAGACCACAGGAGCATTTATGAGCGAGGATGAGGGCAAGGCGCCAAAAACAACGAGCGTGGGCACCAAGATTGCGGCGCGTGCAAACGATGACGCGCGGGCCGTATTGCAGGTGGAGCGCCGGGATTTCCAACAACTCGTTCCCGAAGGCCGTCCGCGCGTCCAGAGCATGCGCGGCTTCGATGATTGCTACACCGACATCGTCGACTACATCGTCCGCTGCACGCACAAGATCTGGGACGAGCGCGACGTCGGCCTGATCTATACCCATTACACGCACAACTGCGTTGCCTACACGACGCTGGGCACGATGTACGATCGCGAGACCCATATTCGCGACACGATCCAACGCCTTGCCGAATTCCCCGACCGGCGCGGGCGCGCGATCCAGGTGATCTGGAACGGCAATGATGTCGACGGCTTCTACACGAGCCACATGACCAACGGCGGCGGCCGGCACACCGAATATGGCATGTACGGCAAACCCACGGGCCGCAGCTTCATGACGCGCACCGTGGCCGACTGCATGATCTTGGAGAACAAGATCTATAAAGAGTGGATCGTCCGCGACAATATGGGGCCGCTGATCCAGCTCGGCATCGACCCGCATTCTTATGCCACCGACATCGCACGCAGGAAATTCGAGACCGGCGAGAAAGTAATCGACCTGGCGGAGAATCGCCGGCTGCTTGGCCAGTATCCGCCCGAAACCGAGGCCGATGTATCGATCGCGCACAATGAGGGCGAAGCCCAGCTTCTGCGCGATCTCCACCACATCTTCAACAAGCGGATGTTCGGCCGCATCCACGAGATCTATGCGCCGACCTGCCAGTGGCACGGGCCGCTGATGCGCGAGCTCTATGGCATCGCCGCGGTTCTCCACCAGACGATCAAGCTGGTCGCGCTGATCCCCGACTGCGCTTATGTTCCGCAGCATATCTGCTCGGTCGAAAGCGAGGAAGGCGGCGTCAAATATGCGGTGCGCTGGACGATGGACGGACATCACATGGGCTATGGCTCATTGGGCGCACCGACCGGCCATCACCTCTTCGTCATGGGCGTCACGCACTACCACGTCATCGACGGCAAAATCGTCGACGAATGGGTGGTGTACGACGAGCTTTCGATGCTGGTGCAGCTCAAGCTTGCCGACATGCAGAAGGCCGCCGACGCCGAAATTTGAGCCGATTCCGACGCAAGGATCGCAGCAACCATCCGCTGCCATCCTTGCGTCACCCGATGCATCCCGCACCCGTCGTTCATCTGGTCGTCAACGCCCTCCCCCTCCCCAGGAAGCGCCTTGCCTTTCGACCAGATCTCATCTAGCGGTTTTGCATTCGAATGCATTTAGAGGATCCGATGGCTATCTATCTGAAGCGTGGAGCGACCGCAGAAGCGAAAGCTGAGAATAATCGCCAGGTGCGCGACACGGTCGAAGGCATCCTCGCGGATATCGAGAAGCGCGGCGACGATGCCGTGCGCGAGCTTTCGATCAGGTTCGACAAGTGGGATCGTGATTCCTATCGCCTGACCCCGGCGGAAATCCAGGCCTGCATCGACACCCTTTCGCCGCAAGACCTGAAGGACATCGAGTTCGCCCAGACCCAGGTGCGCAACTTCGCCCGGATCCAGCGCGCCAGCATGACCGACGTCGAGGTCGAGACCCTGCCCGGCGTGATCCTGGGACACAAGAACCTGCCTCTGAACGCCGCAGGGTGCTACGTACCCGGCGGCAAGTATCCGCTGCTCGCCTCGGCACATATGTCGGTGATCACCGCCAAGGTGGCGGGTGTGCCGCGGGTCGTGACCTGTGCCCCGCCCTTCGGCGGCAAGCCAGCGCCGGCGATCGTCGCGGCGCAGGCATTGGCTGGCGCCGACGAGATCTACTGCCTCGGCGGTATCCAGGCGGTCGCGGCAATGGGCCTCGGCACCCAGTCGATAGCGCCGGTCGATATCCTCGTCGGTCCGGGCAACGCTTTCGTAGCCGAAGCCAAGCGACAGCTCTTCGGCCGTGTCGGCATCGACCTGTTCGCGGGGCCGACCGAAACGCTGGTCATCGCCGACGAGATCGGCTGCGACGGCGAACTGGCGGCCACCGATCTGCTCGGCCAGGCCGAGCACGGTCCTGACAGCCCGGCGATCCTGCTGACCACGTCGGAAAAGCTGGCGCGCGAGACGATCGCGTGGATCGAAAAGCTGCTTGATATCCTGCCCACGGCCGACATTGCGCGCAAGGCGTGGGAAACCTACGGCGAGGTGATCGTCGCCGAGGACGACGCCGAAATGGCGCGCATCGCCGACGAGATCGCCAGCGAGCATGTCCAGGTGATGACCGCCGATCCCGACTATTTTCTCAAGAATATGAGCAACTATGGCGCGCTGTTCCTCGGTGCGCGAACCAATGTGTCGTTCGGCGACAAAGTGATCGGCACCAACCACACCCTCCCGACCAAGAAAGCCGCACGCTATACGGGCGGGCTCTGGGTCGGCAAGTTCATCAAGACCTGCACCTATCAGAAGGTGCTGACCGACGAAGCCTCGGCGCTGATCGGCGAATATTGCAGCCGTCTCTGCGGGCTCGAAGGCTTTGCCGGCCACGGCGAGCAGGCCAACATCCGCGTGCGCCGCTTCGGCCATCGCGAAGTGCCCTATGCTGGTACGGCCGCTCCCTCCGAGCTCACCGTCGCCGACGCCTGACATGACCGCCGCCGCATTGCCGCGAACGCCCAGCTTTCGCCTCGACGGGCGGCGGGTCCTGGTGACGGGCGCAGGTCGGGGGATCGGCGCGGCCATGGCCGCGGCTCTCGCCGAGGCCGGCGCCGCCGTGACCCTGGCCGCGCGTTCGGACCACGAGATCGCGTCCGTGGCCGAGGCCATTGGGCAATCGGGCGGCCAGGCGGAAGCAGCGGCGCTCGACGTCTCAGACCTCGATGCCGTAACGCGCTTCTTCGACGAGCGCCCGGCCTTCCACGTCCTGGTCAACAATGCGGGGACCAACCGTCCCAAGCCGATGATCAACGTCAGCGAGGCCGATTACGACGCGGTGCTGGACCTCAACGTCAAGAGCGCCTTCTTCGTTGCCCAGGCCTGCGTCCGGCAGATGTTGGCCGCGCGGATCGAGGGCGGCAGCCTGATCCACATCGGCAGCCAGATGGGCCATGTCGGCGGACCCAACCGGTCGCTCTATTGCGCATCGAAATGGGCGCTGGAGGGCATGAGCAAGAGCTTCGCGCTAGACCTCGCGCCATACGGCATCCGTTCCAACACGATCGCTCCGACCTTCATCGAGACGCCGATGACCAGGCCGTTCTTCGAGGATACGGCGTTCAAGGCGAGCGTGCTCGACAAGATCAAGCTGGGCCGGATCGGCAGGGTGGAAGATCTGATGGGCGCCGCGGTTTTCCTGGCATCGGACGCCTCCAGCCTGATGACGGGGACCTCGCTGGTCGTTGATGGAGGATGGACGGCGGAATGAGCGGCAACCTCAAGCAACGGCTTGCGGCGGGCGAAATGCTGGTCGGCACGTTCGTGAAGACCCCCTCCCCGATCGTCGTCGAGGTTCTGGGGCTCAGCGCGCTCGACTGCCTGTGCCTCGATGCCGAGCATGCGCCGTTCGACCGGCCGGCGATCGACGCCTGCATCATGGCCGCGCGCGCGGCGGGAATGGACGTGCTGGTGCGTGTTCCCTCGGCCGCGCCCGAGCATATCCTCAATGCCCTCGATTGCGGCGCAACGGGCGTCGTCATCCCGCACGTGCGATCGGCCGAGGAAGCGTGCACGGCGGTGCGGCTCAGCCACTATGGCGCCGGCGGGCGCGGCTATGCGGGCTCCGCGCGCGCCGCCGCCTATACGACGAAGCCGATGGCCGCCCATCTTGCCGACAGCGCCACGCGCACTACGGTCGTGCTCCAGATCGAAGACCCCGAAGCCATCGACGCGATCGAGGAGATCGCCGCCGTCGAGGGAGTCGATGCGCTGTTCGTCGGCCGCGTCGACCTGACCGTCGCCTACGGCGCGGCGAGCCAGGATGATCCGCAGGTGATCGCCGCGGTCGAGAAGGTCTGCGCCGCCGGCCAGCGTCACGGCCGGAGGACCGGCATGTTCTTGGCTCGACTCGACGACGTTCCCACCTGGATCGACAAGGGCGCTACCCTGTTCCTGCTGGGATCGGATCATGGCTTCATGCTGGCGGGCGCGGCCGCGCTGGTCGCGCAGGTCAAGAGGTGAACGAAAGCCGGGGACTGGGCCTGCTCGGCGGTCTCGTCCCGTTGATCGCCGCGATGGCGTCGGTCTGTATCGGCAATTCCTTCGCCAAGGCGCTGTTCCCGCTGGCAGGTGCCAGCGGCACCAATGCGTTGCGCCTGGGACTTTCAGCGCTGCTGCTGATCGCGCTTTTCCGACCGTGGCGCTGGCAGATCGGGCGCGTTGGCTGGGTGGCCGTAGTGCCTTACGGCATGACGATCGCGGCCATGAACCTTTGTTTCTACATGGCCTTGCGCACCCTGCCGCTGGGCATTGCCATCGCGATCGAGTTTCTGGGGCCGCTGAGCATCGCGCTTATGTTTTCGGTGCGACGGGCGGATTATCTGTGGATCGCCTGCGCCGCCCTCGGCGTCGCCAGCTTGACTCTTCCCGGCGCGATTTCCGGATCGAGTCATGCCGCGCTGGATCCCGTCGGACTGGCCTTCGTCCTCGGTGCGGCACTGGCCTGGGCGCTCTACATCGTCGCCGGCAAGCGCGCGAGCGAGATTCTGCCCGCGGGCCAGGTCGTTTGTCTGGGCACCTGTGTCGCGGCCCTGATCGCCGTTCCCGTCGGCATCGTCTCAACCGGCGCGCGCCTGATCGAGCCGCAAATCCTCGCCGGCGGCCTCGTCGTCGCGGTGCTGGCGAGCGCCATTCCCTTCTCGCTGGAGATGATCGCGCTCAAGCGCCTGCCACGCCATGTCTTCGGCGTGGTCGTCAGCCTCGAGCCTGCGATCGGCGCGCTGGCCGCCCTGGCGATCCTCGGCGAACGGCTAAGCCTGCTGCAGTGCCTGGCCATCGCCGCGCTGATCGCCGCCTCGGTCGGAATATCGCGCAACCATGCACTGGAAGACGCAGTCCCGCCGCAAGTCTGAAATAGGCGGACCACTTACGTCGCGGTGAGCAAGCCAAACACCCGCGCTCGCAGGGATGACCTTGTTGGGCTCAGCGCGCCTTTAGCCGGCGCCCGGGCAGCAGCGGACTGGCATGCGTTTCGGGCAAGGCGAGCCAGATCAGCCCGGCAATGACGAAAGTCACGCTGGCGAGCCCCATCGTCGCGCCGAGGCCGAAGCTGCTGGCCAGCGAGCCCGTGACCAACGGTGCGAAGAAGCTGACGATCCGGCCCCAGTTGAAGATCGACGCCGCCGTCGATTTGAGGTGCGGCGGATAGAGTTCGGTCAGCCATGGCCCCCAGACGACGCTCGACGACAGCATGAAACCATAGGCCGCACCGACCGATCCGAGCAAAACGACATTCGTGCCGACATTGAGGTAGATGAGGATGGCGAGCGCCGCGCCGATGAAGCCCAGCGCATTGAAGCGGCGGCCGAAAGTGTCGCCGGTCCAGCCCCAGAAGAAACCTCCGATGATGTTCGCGGCGAATTGCCAGGCGACGAGATCGCCCAGGGTCGCCGGGCTCAGGTGGCGAACGTCGCGCAGATAGGTCGTCAGCCAGCCGCTGAATGCCTGGTAGCCGAAAAAGTTGAGGCCCATGAGCGCAGCGAGCGCCAGCGTCTGAACACGCATGTCGCGAGAGAACAGGTCGAGCACGGGCGCGCGCGCCTTGCCGGCTGCAGCGTCCGCCCGGGCGTCTGCCGTGCTGGGAATCAGCACGAAAGCGAAACCGGCGAGCAGGACTGGCGGGACACCGCCCATCCACAGCAGCCATTTCCAATCGCCGCCGACCCAGCCGCTGGTCACGCCCAGCAGGGTAACCGCGCAGCCGAAGATCGCATTGATCAGGCTGGCCAGCCGTCCCCGCACGTTGCTCGCGAACAGGCCGACATAGATACCGACGACGATCGGGAAAATACCGCCCATGAACAGGCCGAGCAGGAAGCGATCGGCAAGATAGGCCGCATAGCTTGTGACGAAAGTTCCGGCAATCAACGCCAGGCCGTAGCCGATCATGACCACGGCCAGCATCTTGCGGCGCCCGAACCGGTCAGCGAGCTGCCCCATGACGACGGCGCCGATCAGGGCGCCCGCGCCCTGGGCTGAATAGCCGGAGCCGGCTTCGGTCAGCGTCAGGCCCAGGCTCTCGCGAATGTAGGGCCGCAGCACGTCGACCGAATTCCACGCCCAGCTATAGAAGAATTCCGCAACCATCAGAAAAGCGAAGGCAACTATCCCGCGCGCGAGCGGGGGATAGTTGCCTTCATCCGATGCCACGATGAGTGGGGGGGCGGCATCGGTCACCATCAGCGCGCCGCCATCGGTCCCGATGGCGAGCGCTTCTTCGATAGCATCTTCGGGATCGGGGTGGGCCGGCGGGACAGGCTTCATCTCAGGTCCTTTCACGCGCCCCGATCCATGGACTTAGCGGAAGCTCGCGCCCAGGCGCACACCCCAGACGCGGGGCGGGCTGAAGGATTCCTGGATACGCGCGTTGCCGCCCAGCGTCGCCGAATAGATCACCGCCTTGTCGGTCAGGTTGTTGACGAACCCTTCGACGTAGAAGCTACCCGATTCCGGCGTGTAACGCAGGCTGGCATCGACCGTGGCATAGGACTTCTGCAGATCGAGCACGGTGTTGTAGTCGGTCGAATAATATTTGGTCGAATAGAGCAGGTCGATGCGCGGTGAGATCATGCCGTGATCGCCCAGATCTGCATCATAGGAGATGCTGGCCGTGGTCTTCAGCGTGGGCGAGGTCGGCACGCGGTTGCCCGCCAGGTCGACGGTTGCGGTGTCGCCGAACGGGTTCGGTCGGACATATTTGGTGAACTTGGCATTGAGCAGCGCCGCCGTCAGGTCGACATGCAGGCCGTCGACCGGCAGGGTCTTCAGCTCGAACTCAGCGCCGTAGCTGCGCGCCGCCCCCGCGCTCGAATAATATGACAGGTTGGTCAGAGGATCGAGAATCGTTATCTGCAAGTCTTTATATTTATTATAAAACAGGCTGGCGTTCAGGATTATCCGGCCATCGGCGAACTTGTTCTTCGAACCGATCTCATAGGCCGTCACCGTCTGCGGCGCATAGCTTGGCGGGATCAGCGCGTTGTTTGAATTGTTGTTGATGCCGCCGGATTCGAAGCCGGTCGAAACCGATGCGTAGAGCATGTTGTCGCGCGTCGCGTTGAACTCGACACCTGCGCGCCAGGTCACCTTGTTGAACTTCGCCTGCCCAGCGCCGCGCGCCGCGGTCTGGGTATCGAAGTTGAACGTGCCCGCGGGCGCGGTGAAGTTGGTGATCACATAGTCCTTGGTCTCGTCCGAATAGCGGATGCCGGCGGTCAGACGAAGCGTGTCGGGAATGATCGAATAAGTCGCCTGCCCGTAAAGCGCATAGGCCTTGGTATCGATCTCCGTACGAGAACGCGTGCTGAGTGCGGTCGCCGTGGGTGCGGTGTAGACCTGGCTGTAAAGCTCGTCGACCATGTCGTGGAAATAATATCCGCCGACGATCCACTGCAGCGGAGACCCCTTGTCGGTGGAAGAGAGCTGCAGCTCCTGGCTAAAAGTCTTCACGTCGGTGTCTGGCTGCTGGATGCCCGAACCGGCGAAGGCGGCTGTCACGCCGGCCGCGGGGAAGACCATCGACGACTGGTCGAGGTCACCGCTGCGGCGCGAGCGGAATTTTGTGTATCCCGTGATCGACTTTATTGCGACGCCGCCAAAGTCATAGCCGATCTGGCCGTTGACATATTTCTCAC
The DNA here is from genome assembly GCF_003034225.1 of Edaphosphingomonas fennica. Classification (GTDB taxonomy): domain Bacteria; phylum Pseudomonadota; class Alphaproteobacteria; order Sphingomonadales; family Sphingomonadaceae; genus Sphingomonas_E; species Sphingomonas_E fennica. The sequence goes on along the minus strand of NZ_PHHF01000018.1, from coordinate 287,023 downwards.
GCAGATATTCGGTCGGCTGATAGTCCCACTGGACGTGATACTCGTCGCCTGTCACCGGCACGCCAATGTCGACGCCGTTGACGAAGACCGAGCCGTTGGTCACCGACGGGTTCACCGCATAGGGCACGCCGTTGATCGAGCGCATACCCGTCGCCGGATCGATCAGCGTACCGACGGTCTTATAGCCGTAAGCGCCGCCGCCGGCGTCGTTGCGTTCCCAGTAGCCGGCATGGACCTGGACCTCGAGCCGCTCCGTCGGCGTGTAGAGCAGGCTCGCGCGCAGCGCCGACTGATCCTCGTCGTTGAAACGGACGTCGGGGTTGGTAGTCGAGCGGACATAGCCGTCATGCTCACTGTGATAGCCGGCGACGCGCAATTGCAGCGTGTCGCTCACGGGCAGGTTCACGAAGGCATCGAACTGGCGCAGGTTGTAGTTTCCGGCCGCTGCGTTGAAGCCGGCTTCGAAGTCCTTGGTCGGCAACTGGGTAACGACCGAGATATTGCCGCCAAAGGTATTGCGGCCATAGAGCGTGCCTTGCGGGCCGCGCTGCACCTCGACCCGGGCGATATCAAACAGCGGAATGGACTGCTGCTGCGTGCGGCTCTGATAGACTCCGTCGAGATAGAAGCCGATCACCGGGTCGCTCTGTGCGCTGACGAGCTGCGTGCGCACGCCCCGGATCGCCGGGAAGGAATCGGCACCCTGCTGCCCCCAAGTCAGGCCCGGCGACAAGAGCTGGAGGCGGCTGGCATCGTTGACGCGGCTGCGCGTGAGATCGGCACCGCTGACCGCCGTCACAGAGAGCGGCACATCCTGCAGGCGCTCACTGCGGCGCTGGGCCGTGACGACGATATCACCGATAAGGCTGTCTGAGGATGCGTCCGCACTTTGAGGCGCCGTTCCTGCGGCATCCTGGGCCATGGCCGCAGAAGCACAGAGAGTCATGGCCAGTGCCGAAACGCCACCTAACCAGAAACGATTGGTCATGCAAAACCCTTTCCCCTGACGGCCGGCCCTATCGACCTGTTCCGTAGGAGCACACGCTACCAATTCGCTTGTGACGCGTCCATGACAAAATGCATTCGAATGCATCATGAATTGGACGCTGCCGCGCTTGCCGTCACATGCCATAACTCACTAATATACATAGAGAAATATTATTTCCACGGCGCGAAGGAAAGGCGCCGGACAGACGTGATGCCACAGGCCCCACCTGGAGAAGCCGGTCTATCCGCGAGAATTTTGCTTCCGAATGCGATCCTGCGTCATGCGAGTCGCGCGGAGGCTCCGCGCACGAATTCGCCGGCGAAGAGGCGACGTTCGGCCGACGTGTTTTCATTCTCGATGCGTTCAATGAGCATCGAAACCGCAGCCTCGGTCATGCGCCGTACGGGCTGGCGGATCGAGGTGACCCGATAGCTCGACCAGCTGGCGGGCGCAGTACCGTCGAAGCCGACGATGGACAGATCATCCGGAATCTTCAGCTTGAACGCCTCACGCGCGCAATCGATCGCGCCAATCGCCATCTGATCGTTGCCGCAAATCACCGCGTTGAGGCTCAATCCCCCCGCCATCAACTGGCGCAGGCCTTCCCTGCCCCCGCTATAGCTGAAGTCGCCGCGCACGACCGGCACGTCGTTGAAACCGGCCGCCGCCAGCCGATCGAGCGCTGCCCGGCGCCGCTCCTCGCCGACATAGGAATCTTCGGGACCGGCGATGATGCCGAAATCGCGATGCCCTGCCGCCAGCAGCCGCTCCACCAGCTCGACCTCTCCAGCGGCGGAATCGCAGCATACGCTCGCGGCCCGCGCCTTCGCGGGAACACGGTTATAGAGCACCAGTGGCACACGGTGGTCCTCGAAAAGCTGGATTTGCGCGTCGGACAGCCGGGCAGCCGAGATGACCCCATCCAGGCTGTGCCGCCAGACCTGATCGAGAACTTCGTCCACCTCCCCCTCCGCGCGCAGCGAAAAGAGCAGGACGCGGGTGTCCCGCTCGGTCAGACGGCGTGTCAGCTCTTCAAGCACTTCGGGATAATAGAGGTTCGTGAGGCTGGAAATCAGCACGGCCACCATGTTGGTCCGCCCCGAGATCAACCCCTGCGCCAGGGCGTTGGGACGATAGCCGAGTTCGGCGGCGACCTTCTCGATCCGCTTGCGCGTGGCCGGGGCGATGCTGCCGCCCGGCGCGAAACAGCGCGAGACTGCCGACTGCGACACCCCGGCCTTTCGCGCTACGTCATAGGACGTCGCCCGGCGCGCAAGCGTGGTCGGTTTTACAGGCTGGTCCATCGCGTCCTCGTCAAGCACTTGTCCCATCCTTCCTACACTTCGCTGAAAAATTGCAAAACAGCATGGTGGCAATCGGATTGGAATGACATATGCATTCGAATGCACTAAAGGAAGCGAATCCGCTCCTGCGGCATGTCAGTTGAAGGATTCCCATATGACCCGCGTCCCCGCGCCTCGCGCTCTCGAAGGCAAGCTCGAATATATTAAGAGCCCCGTCCAGGACCAGCACGCCGACAACAGCAAGGTCGCCGGCCTCGTCGCCGGCGTGCTCAAGGACGTGCGCGAGCGCGGCGATGCCGCCGTGCGCGAATATGCGAGCAAGTTCGACAATTCCGACCTCGAGCAGTTCGAGGTGACGCCGGCCGAACGGCAACAGGCCCTTGATATGCTCGATCCGCAGACCCGCGCGGATACCGAATTCGCCATCGAGAACGTGCGTCGCTTCGCCGAGGCCCAGCTTTCCACGATCCTGCCGCTGGAAGTCGAGCCGATGCCCGGTCTCCACCTGGGCCATCGGGTGATCCCGATCCAGCGCGTCGGCGCCTATGTGCCGGGCGGGCGCTTCCCGCTGTTGTCGGCGCCGATCATGACGATCGTACCCGGCAAGGTCGCGGGCTGCGACGAAGTCGTCGCCTGCCTGCCGCCCAATGCGCACAAGGCGATGGTCGCCGGCTGCCACCTGTCGGGTGCCGACCGCATCTTCCTGATCGGTGGCGCGCAAGCCATCGCAGCGATGGCATATGGCACCGAGTCCGTGCCGCAGGTCGACAAGATCATGGGTCCGGGCAACGCTTTCGTGAACGAGGCCAAGCGCCAGGTATTCGGCCCGGTCGGCATCGACCAGCTCGCCGGGCCGTCCGAGATCTTCATCGTTGCCGATGCAACCGGCAACCCCGAGCTGATCGCCACCGACCTGCTGGGCCAGGCCGAACACGACGTGCGCACGCGTGTCGGCCTGATCACCACCGATCGCGCTCTCGCCCAGGCGACGGTGGCCGAAGTCGATCGTCAGCTCCAGACACTCGCCACGGCCAAGGTCGCGGCGGAAAGCTGGGCCAATTATGGCGAAGTGGTCCTCTGCGAAGACGAAGCCGCGATGATCGCCTATTCCGATTACGTCGCGGCCGAGCATCTGCAGGTGCACACCGCCGATCCCCACGCTTTCGCCAAGAAGCTGCGCAACTACGGCTCACTGTTCATCGGCGAGAACGCCAGCGTGGTCTATTCCGACAAGAATGTCGGTACGAACCACACGCTCCCGACGATGGGCGCGGGTAAATATACCGGCGGCCTCTGGGTCGGCTCCTACGTGAAGATCGCAACTTATCAATGGCTCGAGGAATCCGCGATCCGCGCCGTCGCCCCGCCCGCCATCCGGCAGAGCGGCAGCGAAGGCCTGGAAGGCCATCAGAAAGCCGCGGCCATCCGCTTCGATCGTCTGAAAGCATCAGCCTGACGGGTCGCAACCACAGGTGACAAAAGGAAAGGGCGCCGGTTAATCCGGCGCCCTTTTTCATGGCAATCGCTGAAGCACGGCTCGTTTCAGACCGCGCTCGGGCGCCATCTCACATCCGGGCTCGAACCGGCGCATTACCCCAGAAAAACAGGCGGTGCGGGATCTTCGGTGCCACGCGCGACGAAGGCGATCGCCGGCACCGATGCGGTGTTGCGGAAGGCGTGCGGAAGGCCGATCGGCACGGTCAGCGTATCTCCCGCCCCCATGACGATTGCACCGTCGGCCCAGCTTACTTCGAGCGTGCCTTCCTGGAGGATCAGGACTTCGGCTTCCTGCCGGCTGTGCATGGGCACGTAGGCCCCTGTTTGCAGCGTGAAGAGGCGCAGGTTGCAGCCATGCGGCCACCAGCCGGAAATCGGCCCCGGCTCGAATCCGTCGCGGGTCGGCCTGGGGGTGATGATCGCTGCTTCCTCCACGCCCTCGGCCGCCAGGGGCGAGCACGGATTGGGATTCGCCCGGACCTGTTCATAGGTCGCGACGCATTCCAGCAGCTTGTCCAGCGGCGGCGTCTTGAGCTTGGCAACCGTTTCCGGATCGATCGCCTCCTCAAGCTCGACCTGCTTGAGCTGATAGTCCCCGTCCGACGTATCGATCAGCATGCCCCCCTTGGCGAGCTTCAGGCCGTGGCCCGCGGCCGCTTCGAAAACGGCGGGCGCCCAGGTCACCTTGCCCGGATCGTCCTCACCCAGCACGGTGAACAGCATGCCCACGCCGTCGTCGACCTTCTCGAAGCCGCGGAACATGTGGATCGGTACGGAACAAACGTCGCCCGGCCCTATCTCCAGCGAACCATCCTCGCAATTCGGCCCGAAAAGCAGGCGCCAACGGCCCGAATGAACCATAAAGACTTCGGCCGTGTCATGGCTGTGCTGCGAATTGACGCAACCGAATGGCTGGCGCGCCGCACCGATGTTGAACCCGTGCTTTTCGGTAATATGGACGTGCTGGTCGGCGCTTTCCGAAACGCCCGCGCCAATGATCGTAAAATTCTCTTTCTCAGTAGAGCCCGGTGTCTTCGTATCGATGAAGGCCGTGCGGCACGGTATCAGATCAGCATAGCGCACCAGCCTCGCGTTCATGGCTTCCTGGGTCCAAAGGGTCACGCTCAAAACTCCGATCCGCGCTGGCCAGCGCATATTGCATCCGAATGCATAGCAGCTAGGGTATTTAGTTGAAGCACGCAAGATGGATGGGAATTTACGAGATGGATGGCGGGAAACTGACGGGATCCGATAATGACACGGAGCGGCTGCCGCTGTTGCTCGTGCCAGGCACGCTTTGCGACGAGCGGGTTTTCACTCCAGTCCTGGCATTGCTGCCCGAGCGTTCCGTCAGCATCGCCCCGCTGACCGACGTGAGCGACGTGCATGAAGCGGCGCGGCGCATTCTCGCCGATGCCCCTCCCCGCTTCGCACTTCTGGGATTTTCACTCGGAGGCATTGTCTCGCTGGAAATCGCGGCGACCGAGCCCGGGCGCGTGGCCGGTCTCGCCCTGATCGGCAGCAACGCGCGGCCAGTGGCGCCGGAATTCCATGCCGAGCGGCGCCGTGAGGCCATTTCCGGCAGCGAGAACCTCGATCACTATATCCGAAAGATCATGTGGCCACGCTACGTCAGCGAGGGCCGTCGGCAGGACGCGGCCCTCCAGCACCTGATCGCAGCCATGGCCCGCGACGGCGGCCGGCAATTGCTGCTCAACCAGACCGAGATCGGTCTCTCGCGGATCGACAGCCGCGACCGGATCGCAAGGATGACGATGCCCAGCCTGGTGTTGGGCGGATGCGAAGACGCGCTATGTACGCCGGAAATGCAGCGCGAGATGGCGCATCGTCTGCCCGATGCTCAATTGGCGCTTCTTCCTGATGCCGGACATTTCGTGACGCTCGAGCAGCCGGAAGCCGTGGCCGCACATATTTCATCCTGGCTGGAACGGGTGGACAGGGTATCCGCTTAAGCTCGACGGGTTCTCCGAGTCAGAACCGCGTGAACGGGCAGCCTGACGCCTCAATGCTGGCGATATCGCCCATGAAGCTCACCTCGCTGATCACGGACGATATCGCCCCGCCCGTCCTCACCATGCTGCCCGCTTCCGAATTCGCGGCTTTGAGGAATGGATCATCGACAGGCGGACTTCCGGGGTTTCCGGCCACAGCACGCAACCTGCGAACTCCGGCTCAGGATCGGTGGAGCGCGGGACGACCGGGCTCAACGGTGTAGCTGGCGAGGGTGCTGAGCTTGCCGCCGGTACGATCGACCCGATCGAGCACCTTGATGTCGGTTTTCCATAGCTTCGGCGTGATCTCGAAAAGCTGGTATCCCCGCTGATCGGCGTAGAGATCAATCTGGGGATTGTTCCGGACGATGTGCTCCAGCCCCGCCGTCCCAACGCCATTTCCACCAGAGGTGATCGAGGTCGACAGAAACTCGACGGCGACCTTTTCACCGTCCAGCCTGTCGTCGTCCGCCGGCACGGCCCCTGCCATATGCTTGTGGTGATCGCCCGTTGCGATGACGACGTTGCTGAGCCCGTGCCTGCGGACGGAGGCGATCAGCCGCTCGCGCGCCGGCCGATAGCCATCCCAGAGGTCGGTGCCGTGCCTAGGCTCCTCGGCATCGGCAGGGCGCAGATCGATCGGCATCACGATGACCTGCTGCGCCAGAAGGTTCCAGGCCGCATCGTTGCCGAGTCCCTCGTCCAGCCAGGCTTCCTGCGTCTTGCCGAGCATATCGGGCTGCATATGCGCCTCGGGCGGGCACGCGCTCTTGCCACCATTGTCGCCGCACGGCTGATCCGAGCGATAGGAGCGCGTGTCGAGCACATGCATCCGCATCAGCCGCCCAAAGTCGAGCCGGCGATAGGCGGTCAGCCCGCCCGCGATCGGAAACTGGGCCTTGCGCACGGGCATATGTTCATACCAGGCCTGAAGCGCGGCGTAGCGGCGCAGCGCGAAGATCGCCGGATCCGTGCCGTCCTGATCGAAGTCGCTCGCCCAATTATTGTCGATCTCATGATCGTCGAACGACGCGGCGAAGGCGCAGGCGGCGTGGGCGGCCTGAAGATCCGGGTCGCTCTTATACTGGGCATAGCGGCGGCGATAGTCGTCGATGCTGTAGATCTCGTCGCCGGCATGCTGGCGAACATTGTTGCGCTTGCCCTGCGGTCCAAGCGGCATGGCGGCGTCCTCGTAAATATAGTCGCCATAGTGGAAGATCAGGTCGAGGTCGGGCTCGGCGGCGAGATGCTTCCAGGCGTCATAATAGCCCATCTCGTAATGCTGGCATCCGCCGACGCCGATCCGCAGCCGGTCGACCAGGGCGCCTGCCAAGGGTGCGGTGCGGGCGGTTCCGACCGGGCTCAGGTCCGACCCCGCAGTGGCGAAGCGATACCAGTAGCGGCGGTGGGGTAGCAGCCCATCGACCTCCACATGGACCGAATGCGCCAGTTCCGGCAACGCCGTCGCCTCGCCCTTGCGGACCACCCGCGCAAAGCCCTGATCCTCGGCAACCTCCCACCGGACCGGCACATGCGCGGCGGGCATGCCGCCATGCTCGTCGAGCGGGCGTGGGGCGAGCCGGGTCCAGATGACGAAGCCGTCAGGCCAAGGATCGCCCGCAGCGACCCCGAGCGCGAAGGGATTGGCGCCCAGCGGTGCGGCGAGCAGGGGCGATCGGGAAATCCCCGCGATCAGGGCAAAACTTCCGCCCGCCTTGATCAGCTGGCGACGATCCAGTTTCAGCGTGGCCGGTTTCGGCACGATCAGTTTCAGCATGGCAACCCCCTGTCATTTCCCGGCACGTGTCAGCGCGCGGAAGCGGTTCGGTGCAGGAAGGCGGTGAGACCGGCCGGATCGTTGGTAAATATCGCGTCGTCGCCGCGCGCGAGATAGGCGCGCCAGCCCGCCTCATCATCAACGACATCGGAGAAAACCTGCACGCCGGCCGCACGCAACCGCTTGACCTCCGCCGCGTCCGCATCCTGCAGGCGCAGCAATAGGCAGGTCGCATGGTGCGCGCGGGCGAGTTCCAGATAATCTGCCTTCTCGCGCCACACCCCGAGCAGGCAGGTGGGGATGCGCGGGTTGACCTCATGCATCGCATCGATCGTCCGCCAATCGAACGACTGGAGGATATAACGCCCCTCGAGCCCATATTTGCGGACCAGCGCGTCCACCTTCTTCGCAAAAGCCACCGGATCGACGCTCCCTTCGCCGGGCTTGGGCATCTTCGTCTCCCCGAAGAACATCACGTTCGCCTTGGCATAGCGGGCGAGGAAGGCGTCGGCCGTCGGCATGGGCGTGCCGGGCACAGGCTTCTGGGTGGGATAGATGGCGCGGTGCGTGGATCCGCAATCGAACTTCAGCACGTCCGCAAGCTTCATCGCGCGGACCGGCCCGGGCGCGACGCCGTTGGCCGTGCAGAAGCTGGGGTTCACGCTCGTATCGTGGGTGATGACGAGCTGGTTATCGGCAGTCATGACCATGTCGAACTCAAGCATATCGACGCCGAGCCGCAGCGCATTGTCGAAGGCCGGGAGGGTATTTTCGGGCAGGAGCAGAGCCCCGCCGCGATGAGCGACGACAAAGGGCCGGTTCTGCGCGGACGCAGGCGAAATGGCGAGCGCACCGCCGACGGCCAGCAATGCGGCGAGGGATCGCATCAGAGCATCTATGTTCATGGAATACTCCCGGGGCGACACGGCTCCGCTCCTGAACGGAACGGAGCCGGTCATATGGTCCGATTGTCACAGATTTGCGTCAGAAGCTCGCATCGACCTTGACGAAGAAATAGCGGCCGATCGCGTCGTAATATGCGTTGCCAGTATTGTTCCCCACCGTCTGATGCGGCGTGGTCGGGGTGTCCTGCAGGAAGAACGGCGGACCCTTATCGCTGACGTTCTTCACGCCAAAGCTGAACATGTACTTATCCGTCGCCCGGATATTCAGCGTGATGTCATTCATGAAATAGGCCGGAATACGCGGAATCTCGTACGTCTCGTCCGATTGGGCGGTGGCGCTGTATTTGGCCGCGCTGATCATCCGCGTGTTCACTCCGAGCGTGAACTTCCCGAGCGAATAGCTGGTGATCAGCGTGCCCTTGAAGCGCGGATAATTCCAGGCGCCCGAATTGTCCGTGCCCGCGCTGCCCACCTGCGAGATGGTCGTCTGTTCGAGCAGATAGGTGCCGCTGAAGCCCAGCCGCATCTCTCCCGCACCGATCGGGACGCGGTAGTTCGCCCCGATATCGATGCCGCGCGCACGTTGCCCGGCCAGGTTCGCATATTGCGCTTGCACATAATCCACCTCGCCCGTGACCGGGTCTCGGTGAACGAATTGGCAATAAGCCTGGTCCGGGCCGCCGCTGGCGTTCACGCAGCTGTTCATCAGCGTCGTGTAGGCCAGCGAGGTGACGACATTGTCGATCTTGATGTCCCAATAGTCGACCGTCAGATCGAACCCGCGCAGGAAACGCGGCTGAAGCACGACGCCCACGGTGAAGGAGTTGGAGGTTTCCGGCGTCAGATCCGGATTACCGCCGCTGAAGACCCGGGGCTGATTGAGGTTGGGGTTTGGCAGCGGCCCGGTCCAGTTGGGGACGGTAGCGGCGCAATTGGCCGCCCGGTCATTGTCCTGCGTGATGAGCCCAGCCTGGCACGGATCGCTGATATGGCCGAGCGTCACCATGCTGATCGGCGAGAAGAGTTCGCCGAAATTGGGCACGCGGATCGAATGCGAGTAGGTGCCGCGCAAGGTCAGGCCGGTCACGGGTTCCCAACTGCCTCCGGCCTTCCAGGTGGTGCCGTTCGGATTGTCGCTATAGTGCGACCAGCGCACGGCGCCTTCGATTTCCAGCCGCCGGGCGAACGGCAGGTCCCGAAGAAGCGGGATCACGGCCTCGCCATAAAACTCCGTCGTGTCGCGGCGATGCTCGAGCGCGGGATGCAACGCCATGTCCATTCCCGGCGACCAGACGATATCGGCGAGCTTCGCCGTGTCGGGATCGTCCCGCGTGCGCAGCGTCTCACGCCGCCATTCGAAGCCTGCAGCGATGGAAACATCGCCATATGGCAGGCTGAACAGGCTGCCGTCGATATTGGCGCCGGCATTGATCATCGTGTTCTTGGTGCGCTCATACCGCTCCTTCTCGGCATAATCGATCCAGGCCTGGCTCGGTGCGTCGGTGGTATAGTAGTTGAACGGAGCGCAGCCCGCGGCGCGCGCGGCGGGATCGCGGCAAACGACCTGACCGTCCAGGAGGATCGTGTCACGCGCGTTGAGCCACTCGTCGCGACCGACTGCATTCCTGGTGGTGATGTTGTCGACCACCTGCCCATAGCGGACGAAGGCCTGCCAATTGAGCTTGCCTGTCAGGTCGCCGCCGATGTCGGTACCTGTCGTGATGGCATTGCGCTTGTGGATTTCCCAGGGAGTGGGAATATTCGTATAATGACGGTCGAACGAGATTTGCGTCAGGTTGTTGGAAACCATGAAATCGCGCAAGGTATCGGGCAGATAGGGGTCGGTTAGCCGCGCGATCTCACCCGTCGTGCCGACCCCATTCTTGCCCCACCAGTTGGTCGCACGCGCATCATCGCGATATTGCGGCCACTCCGCATTGCCGCGGCTGTAGCTGTGAGCATAGCCAAAGACGGCATTCCAGGTGATCGCAGGGGTCAGCTCGTAGGAAAGGTTCGAATAAGCCGAGGCCCGGGCTGATTTCCCGCGAAGCAGAATAGAGTCGTAAATGCCGAAGGCGCTGTCCGGGCCGCCATCCTGAACGCCGGTGTCGCCGTTCGAAACCACGTTGTAGCTGCTCTTGGGAATGGCGACGATCTGATTGTTAATCAGCTGATACCATTGCCCATTCTGGTTGCCGCACATGCCGGCCGTACCGATGATGCAGAAGGTGGGGAAATGGGAACGGTAGAACTGATGGTAGTCGATCAGGTAATTGTCGGGGATACCGTCATTCGGACCGGTGTTCCTGGGATTAACCTGATAGACATAGCGTTTGGTCGTGCGATCGAGGGTCGCCAGCGGCGCCGTGTCGCTATAATTGCCGCCAATGACGAAATGGCCGCGTCCGCCGCCGAAGTCGAAGCCGGTGGCCACGGAAAAATCGGACTGCCGGGCATCGCCTTCACCTGAGATACCGCTGGTCGCGGTAAGGTTCAGGCCGCTCATTTTCTTCTTCATGATGATGTTGACGGCGCCGGTCACCGCGTCGGCACCGTAAATCGCCGCAGCGCCACCCGTCACCGTTTCAATGCGATCGATCAGCGCCGTCGGAATCGTATTGAGGTCGACGGCCGAGGTCCGCGCGCCACCCGATACCCAGCGATGCCCGTCCACGACCACCAATGAACGGTTCGCGCCCATCTGGCGCAAGTTGATGTTGGCGACACCCTGGTCATATTCCTGGCCAAGCGAGTTCATCTCACCCAAACCGGGGCCAACCGCGGGATTGAGCAACAGCGTGTCATAGACGGTGTTGCGACCAAAATTCCTGGCATCCTCGGTGGTGATCACGCGGATCGGCATCGTCGATTGGAGCTCAGGGCGGGCGATGTGCGTGCCGGTGACGATAATGTCGCTGGCCGCACCGGCGCCGTCGCGGGCGGCACCCTGCGGACCGGCCCGGTCGGTGGAAGCTGGTGTCGTGCTGGTCTGGGCATAGGCTGCGCCGCTGGCGAGCATCCCCAAGGCGAGCGCGAAACTGGCGACGCCCGCATGAAGCGGGTCACGGAACATGGACACCTGCAATCCCCTTTGACGAACTGAAACGGTCAAAGGGAAAGCCGCCGCTGCTTCGAAAATCTTACAAAGTTTCTTTTTTCATTTCCGTTACATAACTGCGACTATTTTCTTGCAGCGATCAGAAGCGCAAATCGACCCTGGTGAAGAAATAACGACCGACGGGATCATAATAAGCGGCCCCCGTCGCGACGCCGCCCGAACCATGCGGGCCCGGCGCCGTATCGCGCAGCGGTGCGAAGATATCGGCGTTGCTGATGTTCTTCACGCCGATGGTGAGGCTGAATTTTTCGGCCGGACGGACCTGCACCATCAGATCGTTGTAGAGATAGGCCGGCACATGGCGGGGATCGCGCGTCTCCTCCGAGGCATCGGCGATGCTATAGGCGCTGCCGCTGATGAAGCGGCTGTTCAGCCCGAGCGTGACCTTCCCCAACGAATAGCTGGCCGTCAGCGTCGCCCTGACACGTGGATAATTCCACTGGCCTGCATAGTCGACGCCCGGGCTGCCCCGCTGCGTGATCGTCGTCTGCTCGAGCAGATAGGTGCCGCGGAATCCCGCCCGCAGCAGCCCTTTGCCAAGCGGCGCCCGATAGTTCGCGCCGAAATCGATGCCGCGGGCATGCTGGCCGGCCAGATTGGCATATTGGGCATGGATAAAGTTGACTGTGCCGTCGGCGTTGCGCTGGACGAACTGGCAATAGACCGGGTTCGGGCCGCCCGGGGAATCGACGCAGCTGTTGAGGATTGTAGTGTAGGACAGCGACGTGATGATGTCGTCGATCCGGATGTTCCAATAATCCACGGTCATGTCGAAGCCCGTCACGAGCTTCGGCTGAAACACCGCACCCAGCGTAAAGCTGTTCGACGTCTCCGGCGTCAGTTCCGGATTGCCTCCGCTGTAGATCACCGGTGCGTTGAGGTTCGGATTGGGCAGCGGCAGGCTCAGGCCGGGCAGCAGTGCCGCGCAATTCGCGGCCCGGTTCGCATTCTGCAGGATGGCGCCAGCCTGGCAGGGATCGTTGATATGCCCATAGATGGCCTGGCTGAGCGGCGAGAAAAGCTCGCCGAAATTGGGCACGCGGATCGAATGCGAGAACACGCCGCGCAGGGTGAATCCGGCGACCGGTTCCCAGCTGCCGCCCGCCTTCCAGGTATGAGTGTCCGGATTGTCGCTATAGCTGGAGAGGCGGTAGGCGCCCTCGATCTCCAGCCGGCGCGCGAAGGGAAGATCGCGCAGCAGCGGCACCTCGACTTCACCGTAGAGCTCGATCGTGTCGCGCACGGCATCGAGCGCGGGGTGAAACGCATAGTCGGAGCCGGGCGAGATGATGATGTCGGCAAGCTTTTCCGTGTCCGGATCGTCACGCGTGTGCAGCGTCTCGCGCCGCCACTCGACGCCCCCCGCGATCGAAACGTCGCCGTGCGGCAGGCGAAGGATGTCCCCGCTGAGCGTGCCGCCAGCGTTCAGCAGCGAATTCTCGTTCCGCTCGTACCGGCTCCTCTCGATATAGGCGAGGAGCGCCGGGCTGTACGGTTCGGTGCTAAAGAAGTTGAGCGGGACGCAGCCGCTCGCCCGTGCCGCGGGGTCTGCGCAGACGATCTGCCCGGTCGCGGGATCGACAATTGTGTCACGCGCCCGAAGCCATTCCGCTTTGCCGACCATATTGGTGGTTTCGATGCGATCGGTCACTTCGCCGTAACGCACAAACGCCATCCAGTTCAGCCCGCCTGCCAGCGGACCGGCCAGTTCGGTGCCGAACGAGATGTTGTTACGGCGATGGATCTCATAGGCCTGGGGCAGGTTGAAATAGGTCCGATCGAGAGGAAGCGCGGTGATCCCGCGCGCAAGCATGAACTGGCGGATCGGGTCCGGCAGCCAGGGGTTGGCGAGCGTCGCGATTTCTCCGGTGGTGCCGCCCCACCAGTTCGCCGGGCGGCCGTCGGTGCGGACCTCGGGCCATTCCGGCACCGCGCGCGCGTAGCTGTGCGCATAACTGAACGTCGCGCTCCAACTGACGGCCGGGCTCAGCTCATAAGCGAGATGGGCATAAAGCGATCCGCGTTCCGAAGCGTTGCGCAGCAGGTGATTTTCGAAACCGGTGGTGACGGGGCCGCCATCGCCGGTCCCCGTCTCGCCGGGCGTCACCGGAACGTCATAGTCGACCGGGACGACGCTTCCCTGGCGATACTGATACCATTGATTGCCGACATAGAAGCTCGGGACGGCGCTGCGATAGAAGGAACCGTAATTGTGGGCCAGCACCATGTCGGGAATGCCATCGTGCGGGCCGGTGTTCGCAGGATTGGCGTAATAGGTCTGGCGCCGGTCATAGCGCTCGGCCCAGCGTAGCGGCGCCTTGCGGCCATAGTCGCCGCCGAACACGAAGCGTCCGCGCCCGCCGCCGAACCTGAAGCCGGTGGCCAGCGAAAGGTTGGACTGGCGGGCATCGCCCCGGCTTGAAATCCCATCGGTGGCGGAAAGCTGCACGCCGGCCATCGACTTCTTCATGATGACGTTGACGGCGCCGGTTACCGCATCGGCGCCATAGATCGCCGCGGCGCCGCCCGTCACGACTTCGATCCGGTCGATCATCGCGCTCGGGATTGTGTTCAGATCGACCGCCGAGATCCGCGCCCCGCCCGATACCCAGCGCTGCCCATCGACCAGCACCAGTGAGCGATTATTGCCCATGCCGCGCAAATTGATGTTGGCCACGCCCACATCATATTCCTGCCCCTGCGAATTGGACTCGCCCAGGCCCGGCCCGATCGCCGGATCGAGCAGCAGCACGTCATAGATGGTATCCCGCGCGTAATTCCGGGCATCGTCCATGCGGATCACGCTGATCGGCATCGCCGAATGCAGCTCGGGCCGGGCTATATGCGTGCCGGTGACGACGATGCTGGCATCGGCGGCCATGCCGGGTTCCGCAGGAGGAGTCGATGGGCCAGACCTGTTGGACGGCGAAGCAATTCGTGGCGTGACGGCGGCGGTGCGTTGTGGCGGACGGGCGCTGCGGACTATCAGGAAGGTGCCTCCGCGCTTCAGGTAGCGCAGCCCCGATCCGCGAAGCAGCTCATCCAACGCACCCTCAGCCGTTGGCGCGGCGCGAACGGCCGGCGCCCTTTTCCCGCGCAGGAGCGCCGGGTCGGCGAGGATTTCGACACTCGCGGCCCGGGACAAGGCGGTCAGCGAATCGGAGAGGCTGGCGGCCGGAAGCGTCAGGCCGGCCTGCGCGGGAACGGACAGCGAGCAGAGGGCAACGCCCAATATGGCGAAGCTCGCGCCACGCAGGCCATGCGACAGGGGCACCCGGCAATCCTCCGTTTGCTGCACAGGAACGGGGCAGCGCGTGGGCCGCTGCCATCGCGCTCCCAGAAGGCGCTATTCGTGTCACCCTTGTTGCATCGCGGCAGGACCTGCCCGACTTAGGGTTACGGCTTGCCGCTCGACAGGAAGATCGCGCCGTCGTGCCGGGTGATGGTGAAGTCGTGGATCACGGCCAGATTGTCGATCTGCCTCACCGGATCGGTGAGGCGGACGCGACCGCTCACCCTGCGGTTCGCGAGCTTTTCGTCCGCGATCCGGATTCGGAGCGGCGACACGCCCTCCAGATCGTAGACCACCTGTGACAGAGGCACATCGCGATACTCCACCCATTCATGCCGCCAGCGGGCCACCCCACCCGCGCCCACATTGGCGATACGACTTAGCTCGCTCCCGGTCAGGATGGCGACCTGATCGGCGGAAAGGTCCATCCGGTCGCCGAACCAGCTATTTGCCCCCAGCCGCACAGCCCCGGACTCGACGGTCACGCGGACGGCAACGGGGTTGCTCGATACTTCGAAACGCGTGCCGAGATCGGTGATCCGGGCCTTGCCTGCGTCTATGCGGAAGGGGCGGCGCGCGTCATGCGCCACATCGGCGAAAACCGTGCCCTGAGTCAGCTCGACAACGCGGTCGTGGCCCGTGTAGCGGACGCGGATATCGGCGCCGCCGGCCAGGGTCAGGCGCGTCCCGTCTTCGAGCACGACTTCGCGAATGCCCCCTTCCGCGGACGCATAATGCCGCGGCTGGGCCAGGAATAGCTCGACCGACGGCCAGGCCGCGTAACCACCGGTGCAGGCGAGCAGCAGGCCGGCGGCGCTCGCCAGCGCAACATGTCGGGCCCGCCTGCGCTGGCGATAGGCGCGCAGCGCCACGTCCATGTCCGCCCCCATGACGCGCCGCCACATCGTATCGAACAGCGGCTTGCGACGTGCATCACCCGCGAGCCATGCATCGAAGCCCGCCTCGTCGAACGCTTCGCCCCCCATCCGACAGGCGACCCATTGGGCCGCCTCCCATTCGATCGTGCTATCCTCTGACAGGTCCGCCACGCTTCTCGATCTTTTCAATAGCCAGATGCAGATCCAGCACGGCCCGGGCAATATGCGCGTCCACCGCGCCAGGCGAAATTCCAAGTGCCTGGGCCACTTCCTTGGCCGATTGCTCCTCGACGCGGCGACGGAAGAACACCTCGCGCCGCAGCCTGGGCATGGCCTTCACGACATCGATGATGATCGCGACGAGCTGCCGCTGTTCCAGCCGCTCCTGAATGCCCGACTGCTGGCAAGGAAGATCATCCGACAGCTCGACAACTCGATTGCGCCCGATGCGGCGAAAATGATCGCGGGTCAGATCGAGGGATATGCGGCGCAGCAACCCCGTGACATTGGAGATGACGATACCGGGCTTGGCTTCATAGACCAGCAGCCGGACGATCGCCTCCTGAACGATGTCCTCGCGAAGCGCGGCATCGTCCACCCGTCGCCCAAGATAGCGCAACAAATCAACGCGGTGGCCGCCCCAGTCGGAATTGTCGAGTCGCATCGGAATCGGGGCCTAGGCCCCCAATGTGACAGCTCAGTTGCGCCCGCGGATTGAAAGGTCCGCATTGCCGCCGGTGGGGAGTAGCGCACCACAATGCTTGATCTAGAGGACCCAAAGGCTGGAGGGAGGACGCTGACAAGAACTACCGCCACCTGCTACCGGAATATCTCCGGGATACATCGCCGGCGTGGGGGAATATTGGCGCCGGACGGGCGAGCATATGAGTGCCCATCTGAAATGCCTAAGTGATTGCCTTAGCAGCCGCGCCGCTTGGGCATAGTAAAGCCCTGCGAACCAGGTTTTGAAATGGCGGAACCGAGGGGTACGAACCGTACACCTCTGATTTGGCGCCTTCCCAACGAGAAGCCATGGGCTCAAATGCTGCGGGCCTCAGGATCGGATGACTGTCGGCTGCAATGCGATCGGAGTTCCTCAAAGTGCATCTTGGTATCGCACTGGTATCGCAAATCGCGCAATTTGATTAAAAAATTGGCAAATTTTGCTTGACAAAAAATCGAGAAATGGCGGAAAAGTGCCATTTTTAAGGCTCAGATGGCACAACCGCACTGCAGAGGTCGGGGGTTCGTTTCCCCTCAGCTCCACCAGACCCGACCTTTCCGGAACCGGATCATGACGGCTCAGGCCGGCGCGTTTCATCGCGATCCGGCGCGTCCCGGTCTCCAGCCAATCCCGCACCTGTGAAGGGCACGCACCTTGGCAATCTGGCATAACGAAAGCATCGATCTTCAGGCGCTCACCGCCTTGGGCACGAACAACATGGCCGGCCATCTCGGCATCGAGTTCACCGATATCGGCGACAATTGGATCAAGGCCCGCATGCCGGTGGATGAGCGCACCCGCCAGCCTTATGGCCGGCTGCACGGCGGCGCATCAGTGGCGCTGGCCGAAACGCTCGGCTCGGTCGCGGGCGTGCTCACCGTCGATCCCGCCACCACCGCCGTGGTCGGCATGGAAATCAACGCCAACCATATCCGCCCGGTAAAGGACGGCTTCGTCCATGCGGTCGCGACCGCCGAATCGATCGGCCGCACCACCCAGATCTGGACGATCCGCATCACCGATGCCGAGGAACGCCTCGTCTGCCTGTCGCGCATCACCCTCGCGGTCATTCCCCTCGCCAGGGCATAAGGCGGCGCCCTGCCCCCCTCTCAGGGCTTGATCGCGACCTTCAGCACGCCGTCGCGCTGGTGCGCGAACAGGTCGTAGGCGGTCTCGATATCGTCGAGGGAGAAATGGTGGGTGACGAGCGGCTCGGTATTCACCCGGCCCGACCCGATCGTGTCGATCAGCCGGCGCATCCGTTCCTTGCCGCCGGGGCAGAGCGTGGTGATGATCTTGTTGTCGCCCAGCCCCGCCGCAAAGGCATCCACGGGGATGCGCAGATCCTCCGAATAGACGCCCAGGGACGATAGCGTGCCGCCCGGCCGCAGCACGCGCAGCCCCGCCTCGAACGTGGTCTGCGTGCCCAGCGCCTCGATCGAAACGTCCACGCCGCGCCCGCCGGTCAGCTTCAATATCTCGGATACCGGATCGACCTTGGTGAAATCCACCACATGATCCGCCCCCATGGCCCGCGCGATCTCCGCGCGGGCGGGGATCGATTCCACCGCGATGATCAGGCTCGCCCCCATCAGCCGCGCGCCGGCCGTGGCGCAGAGGCCGATCGGTCCCTGGGCGAACACCGCCACCATGTCGCCGATCTTCACCTTGCCCGATTCCGCGCCGCTGAAGCCGGTGGACATGATGTCCGGGCACATCAGCACCTGCTCGTCGGTCAGCCCGTCGGGCACCGGGGCAAGATTGGCCATCGCATCGGGCACCAGCAGATATTCCGCCTGCGCGCCGTCGATGGTGTTGCCGAACCGCCAGCCTCCGGCCGCCTTCCAGCCATGCCCGCCGGGGCCTCCGCACTGCGCGCCGCAGCCCGACAAGGAAGCGTTGGAATAGCCGCTCGGCGTGATGGCGCCCGCGATCACCCGCTGCCCCTCGCTATAGCCCTGCACCGCCGATCCCAGCTTCTCGATGATGCCCACCGGCTCGTGGCCGATCGTCAGCCCCGGCGCGACCTTATATTCGCCCTTCAATATATGGATGTCGGTGCCGCAGATGGTGGTGGTGGTGATGCGGATCAGCGCATCCAGCGGCCCCACATCCGGTATCGGCTTCTCGCCGAGGATGATCCGCCCCGGCTCGACGAAAATCGCGGCCTTCATCGATTGCGCCATGCCACCGCCTCCCGCTGGACGCCCCGGCGGCGCCAGCCGGTAAACTCGCCATGGCGATTATCGATCCCCGGAAAGGCCTTGCCGGAAATATTCCCCGGAAACGGGATGGTGCGGGCGGTCGGGCTCGAACCGACACTCCTTTCGGAACCGGATTTTGAGTCCGGCGCGTCTACCAGTTTCACCACGCCCGCACAGGCATTGGCCGGGGTCCGAATGGCAAAATCTCGGCGGCTCGTCCAGCACCTTCATGCGCATCGCGCGCATCTTGCCCGCCAAAAGAAAAAGCGAAGAAATGGTGTCTTTATAAAGCCGCCGCGGCCCGAGCCTTTCCTTATCCTCACCGGATCGGCTGCCGTATTTGCCCCCATCCCTCGGGAAACAATTATGCGCCGTAACACGCGGTGCGCGGCCTCCCTTCTATAATGGGTCCGACGGACCGTTATAGGCGGCTGGGGCGATTGAGGAAATTGCGTATCGATTTCAGTTTGTTCGAATATTCCATCTAATCGTCCGGCCAGATTTCCTGTGCGTCGTCCGTAACGACCAGAGAAGGAAATGTGGGATGAACTGGTTCACTGCTGACGCACCGATCCGGTTGAAGTTGCTTATTGCGTTCGGAACGATGTCCTTTCTCGTCGCCATCCAGCCGATGGCGGCACTGCTTTTCGGCGGCACGACGGCACTTGCCGTCGGCAGCGCCGTTCTTGTTGTCGCCATCCTTCTGGGCGCGTGGTTCCGCCGCGCGATCTCCACCCCCTATGTCGCCACCGTCGTCCGCATGGAGGCGCTGGCGGCCGGCGATCTCGAAAGCCCGATCGCCTTCACCGAATATCGCGATTGCGTGGGCCGGATGACCAAGGCGATGTTCGCCTTCCGCGACAATGCCCGGCAGCAGATCGCGCTCAACCAGGAAGCCCAGCGCAATGCGGAGATCGTGCGCGGCATGACCGCCAATCTCCAGCGCCTTGCCGGGGGCGACCTTACCGCGGAGATTCGCGAGGATTATCCGGAAAGCTATGCGGAGCTGCGCGCCAATTTCAACGCCGCGCTCGGCTCGCTCCGCCAGCTCATCGGATCGGTCACGGCCAGCGCCGCCACCATCCGCACCGGCAGCAGCGAGATCGCGCACGCATCGGAAGACCTCGCCCGCCGCACGGAAAGCAACGCCGCCAGCCTGGAGCAGACATCCGCCTCGATCACCGAGATGGACGAACGGCTCCGCGCGACGGCGGAGGCCGCGAACGGCACGGTCGAACGCGCCAACGGCGCGCTCGAGGTCGTCTCCAACGGCCGTGCGCTCGCCGAGGACGCGGTCGAGGCCATGGGCCGGGTGAGCGAAAGCGCCAAGGGCATAGACAGCGTGATCGAGGGGCTGGACAAGATCGCCTTCCAGACCCGCGTTCTCGCCATGAACGCAGCCGTCGAGGCCGGCCGCGCCGGCGAGGCGGGCCGTGGCTTCGCGGTCGTCGCCGATCTGGTCAGCGCACTCGCCATGCGCGCCGAGGAGGAGGCCAAACGCGCCCGCGACCAGCTAACCGTCACCCAGACCGATATCGTGACGGCCGTGGCCACGGTGCAGAAGGTCGATGCCGCGCTCGACGGCATTTCCACCAATGTCGACGAGGTGCATGCGCTGCTGGAGCGGATCGCCGACGAAAATCGCGCGCAATCGAGCGCGATCGCGCAGATCACCGCCGCCATCTCGACCATGGACCGCGCCACCCAGCAAAATGCCGCGATGGTGGAGCAGACCTCCGCCGCCGCGCGCAACCTGATGGGCGAGGTCGGCAGCCTGGCCGATCAGGCTGGCCAGTTCCGCATCGGCGGCGACGATCCCGGTCGGGTCGCGGCCCTGCGGCCGGCGCTGAAGGCGGCCTGAAGCCTGAGGGGCGGCGTGGGCCTCCATCCTACGCCGCCTCCAGGATGCGCGGGCGCCGGCCCAGGATCATGTCCGCCGCTTTCTCGGCGATCATGATGACGGGCATGTTGGTGTTGCCGCCGATGATGCGCGGCATCACCGATGCGTCCACCACCCGCAGCCCCCCGACCCCATGGACCCGCAATTCCGGGTCCACCACCGCATTGCCGTCCACGCCCATCCGGCAGGTGCCGACCGAATGATAATCCGCCTCGGCATGCGCGCGGATGAAGGCGTCTAGCGCCTCGTCGTCCGCGATGCCCGGCCCCGGCGCCAGTTCCGCGCCGCGATAGGGATCGAAGGCCGGCTGGGCGAATATCTCGCGGGCGATGCGGATGCCGTGGCGCATCACCGCCCGGTCGCGCGGGTCCGCCAGATAATTCTGGTCGATCGCCGGCGCCGCCATCGGATCGGCCGAGGCGAGCCGCACCGTCCCCCGGCTTTCCGGCCGCACCACGTTGATGTGCGCGGCAAAGCCATGCTCGGGCGTCAGGTCGCGCCCGTTATTGGCATAAAGCGCCATGACGAAATGGAACTTGATGTCGGGTTCC
Source organism: Edaphosphingomonas fennica (assembly GCF_003034225.1). Taxonomy (GTDB): domain Bacteria; phylum Pseudomonadota; class Alphaproteobacteria; order Sphingomonadales; family Sphingomonadaceae; genus Sphingomonas_E; species Sphingomonas_E fennica. The sequence continues at coordinate 265,873 of NZ_PHHF01000018.1, read as the reverse complement.
GCCAGCGCCGGATCGGAACGGACGAAGGCCACCGCCTCCATCCCCGGATCGGCCAGCGGCCCCTGCCGGAACAGCATATATCGCCCCAGCGCCATCGCGCCCGACAATGGGCTGAAATATTTGAACATCGATATGGGCTGGAGGCAGCGATGCTTCACCGCCACCGCCAGATGATCCTGCAGGTTCGCGCCCACGCCCGGCAGGTCGTGCAGCACCTCCACGCCATGCCCGCGCAGGTGCGCCGCCGGGCCGATGCCGGATAGCATCAGCAGTTGCGGCGAATTGATCGCGCCTGCGCTCAATATCACCTCGCGCACCGCCCTTGCCTCGCAAGGCGCGCCCTTGCGCACATAGGCCACGCCCGTTGCGCGCCGACCGTCGAACATCAATCGCGTCGCCTGCGCGCCGGTGACGATCGTCAGGTTCCGCCGCCCGCGCGCGGGGTCCAGATAGGCGGCCGCGCTGCTCGATCGCCGCCCTCCCCCAGCGGTCACGTCGGTGGGACCGAAGCCGTCGCGGAAGGCCCCGTTGCTGTCGGGATTGTTGCGATGCCCCGCCTCCACGCCGGCCGCCACGAAGGCGCGCGCCAGCGGATGCTTCACCCCCGGCCGGCTCACCCGGATCGGCCCGTCCCCGCCATGATAGTCGTCGGCGCCGGGTTCGTAGCTTTCGGCCCGCCGGAAATAGGGCAGCACGTCGGCAAAGCCCCAGCCCGGATTGCCGGCCGCCGCCCAGCCGTCATAATCGGCCGGCGTTCCCCGGCAATAAACCATGCCGTTGATCGACGATCCGCCTCCCAGCACCCGCCCGCGCGGCAGATAGAGGCTGCGATCGTCCAGATGCCGCTGCGGCACGGACATGAATCGCCATGCGTAGAGCCCCCGCATCATGATCGGCAGCAGCCCGCCCGGCGCGCGGATCAGCGGGCTCCGGTCGCGCCCGCCCGCCTCGATCAGCAGCACGCTGATGCCGGGATCGGCGGACAGGCGGTTGGCGAGCACGCAGCCCGCCGAACCGCCGCCGACGATCACATAGTCATAAGCCTGCACCGGGCGATCAGGCGGCGGCCGTCATCCGGTCGATCTCGGCCAGCTCCGTGGCCGAAAGCTTCCAGCCGGCCGCGCCCGCATTCTGCGCCGCCTGCTCCGGCCGGCTGGCGCCCGCGATGATGCTGGCCACGCCCGGCTGTGCCGCCAGCCAGGAAAAGGCAAGCTCGATCAGGCTATGCCCGCGCTCCACCGCGAACATTTCCAGCCGCGCCGCCAGCTCCCATTTCGCCGGGTCCTTATAGGGATCGAAGAAGGCCGGCGCGTCCGCCAGCCGCGCACCGGCCGGGGCCGGCTGGCCGGGCTTGTATTTGCCGGTCAGCACGCCGTTCGCCAGCGGGAAATAAGGCAGCACGCCCAGCCCATGCTCGACGATCAGGTCGCCCAGCTCCGCCTCCATGCCGCGGAACAGCAGATTATATTCGTTCTGGGTGGTGGCGAACGGGGTCAGCCCGTTGTCGGCCGCGACCGTCATCGCCTCGCGCAGCATCGCGCCGGTCAGGTTGGAACAGCCGATCGCCCGCACCTTGCCCTGCCGCACCAGATCGTCCAGCGCGCGCAGCGTCTCCTCGATCGGCGTCTCGGGATCGGGGAAGTGAAGCTGGTAAAGGTCGATCCAGTCGGTCTTCAGCCGCTTCAGGCTCGATTCCACCGCCTGGGCGATATAGGCCCGCGAAGCGCCCTTCTTCTTGCCTTCCTCATCCAGCGGCGATCCGAACTTGGTCGCCAGCACGATATCCTTGCGCCGCGCGCCCAGCACCTCGCCGATGAAGTCCTCGGACGGGCCGTAGCTGTCGGACGTGTCGAGGAAGTTGATGCCGTTGGCCAGCGCCGCGTCGATGATCGATCGCGATCCTTCCAGGTCCGCCTTCCAGCCGAAATTGTTGCAGCCCAGCCCCACGATCGAAACCTTGATGCCGGTCTTGCCCAGATTGCGCAGTTCCAATGCCTTTCTCCTTCTCCCGCCGCCGGCATCGCGCCGGCGTCTTGATCCCGTGGGCGGCCCGGCCATAGGATCGGCCATGGCCATCACCGATATCGCCACCCGCACCTACAACCATGGGTGGCGGCTCGACCCCATCGTCCGCAGCCTGCTCGATACCGATTTCTACAAGCTCCTGATGCTGCAGATGATCCGGCGCCTCTATCCGGACGTGCGGGCCACCTTCGCGCTCATCAACCGCAGCACGGCGGTGCGCCTGGCCGACGTGATCGACGAGGGGGAGCTTCGCGCCCAGCTCGATCATGCGCGCGGCATCCGCTTCACCGCCAAGGAACTGATCTGGCTCGCCGGCAACAGTTTCTACGGCCGCACCCAGATGTTCAGCCCGGATTTCATCGCCTGGCTCGCCGAATTCCGGCTCCCCGAATATGATCTGCGCAAGGCGGACGGGCAGTATGAGCTGCGCTTCGCCGGCCCGTGGACGCACACCAGCATGTGGGAAATCCCGGCGCTCGCCATCGTCAACGAACTCCGCTCCCGCGCGGCGCTCAAGGATCGCGGCCGCTTTGCGCTCGACGTGCTCTACGCCCGCGCCAAGGCCAAATTGTGGGGCAAGGTGGAAAGGCTGGCCGCGCTGCCCGATCTCGCCATTTCCGATTTCGGCACCCGCCGGCGCCACGGCTTCCTGTGGCAGCGCTGGTGCGTCGAGGCGCTGAAGGAAGGGCTGGGCGATCGGCTGATCGGCACCTCCAACGTGCTCATGGCGATGGACAATGATCTGGAGGCGATCGGCACCAACGCGCACGAGCTGCCGATGGTGCTCGCGGCGCTGGCCGGCACCGACGCCGGCATCGCCGCCGCGCCCTATCGCGTGCTTCGCGACTGGCGCGATCTTTATGGCGGCAATCTGCTGATCGCGCTGCCCGACGCCTTCGGCACAGCCGCCTTCCTGCGCGGCGCGCCGGACTGGCTGGCCGACTGGACCGGCTTCCGGCCCGATAGCCTGCCGCCGATCGAGGCCGGCGAGCAGATCATCCGCTGGTGGCGGGAAAAGGGCCGCGATCCGCGCGAAAAGCTGCTGATCTTCTCCGACGGCATGGACGTGGATTCGATCGAGGCCACCTATCGCCATTTCCACGGCCGCGTCCGGCTCAGCTTCGGCTGGGGCACCAACCTCACCAACGATTTCCGCGGCTGCGCGCCCTTCCCCACCACCGGGCTCGATCCGATCTCGCTGGTCTGCAAGGTGGTGGATGCCGATGGCCAGCCGGCGGTGAAGCTGTCGGACAATCCGGCCAAGGCCACCGGCGATCCTGCCGAGATCGCGCGCTACCTCCGCATCTTCGGCGATGCCGGACGCACCGAGGCCGCCGTCACCGTCTGATCGTGGAAAGGGCGGCGATCCGGCTGTCATGGGTTCAGTCGATGGCGACCACGGTGGACATTTCGATCTGCAATCCCGCCAGCGCCAGCCGCTCGACGCCGATCACGGAGGATGCGTTGGCCGGGAACGGCCCGCCGTCCAGCGCCACGTTCATCGCCTTCACGAAATCCTGGAACTTCGCATCCGTCAGCCCGACGATGTAGAAGGTCATGCTCACGATATCCGCCGTGCCCGCGCCCAGCGCGTCGAGCGCGTGGACGACATTGCCGAAGGCCGCCACCACCTGATCGTGGAAGCCATCGGCATTCAGCCTGAAATCCTTGTCCAGCGCCGTCTGCCCGGCGATGAAGGCCAACCGCTTGCCCGCCGGCGGCACGGAAATCTGGGCAAAGCCGTCCAGCCTGAACAGGCTGTCCGGGTTGATGTGCTGAACGCTCATGCTTGGCTCCGATCGTTGGAAGGCAGGGATCGTCAGACGCCGCGCTGCTCGCGCACGAAGGCGCGCAGGTCGTCCACGAACAGCGCCGGTTGCTCCATCGCCGCGAAATGGCCGCCGCGGGGCGCATCCGTCCAGCGGACGACGTTGTAGCTTTTCTCCACCGTGCTGCGTGGAAACTGGCCCAGCTCGCCCGGAAAATTGGCGATGGCGACGGGCTTTGTCACGCGCGCGCCGGCCGGCACCGGCTCGTCGAACACGCCGCGATAAAGCCAGGATGCGGTGCCGAACGTGTCCGTCACCAGATAGATCATGATGTTGTCGATGATCCGGTCGCGCGCATAGACGGACCAGAGGTCGCCATCGACCAGGTCGGACCAGGTGTGGAACTTCTCCAATATCCACGCCGCCACGCCCAGCGGGCTATCGGCCATCGCATGGTCCAGCGTCACCGGCTTGGTGGACTGGATCGCCATATATCCGCCCTCGCCCCGCCATATCGCCTGCAGCCGTTTCGCCGCCTCGATCTCCTCGGGCGTTTCGGGAATGGCCGCCGGGTCGGTCCAGCCGAAGGTGAAGTTCAGGTGCACCGCGCGGGAGCCCTGCCCTTCATAGCCCAGCCAGCCGGAAACCGAGGATCCCCAATCCCCGCCCTGCGCGATATAGCCGTCATGGCCCAGTTCCTCGCGCATCAGCTTGTCGAAGGCGCGCGCGATGGTGCGGGGGCCGATCGGCCGATCGGGCTTGCCGGAAAATCCGTATCCGATCAGCGATGGGATCACCACTGTCACCGCGTCCGCCGGATCGCCGCCGAAGCGCGCCGGATCGGTCAGCGGCTCGATCACCTCCATGAATTCGACGAACGATCCCGGCCAGCCATGGGTGATGATCACCGGCGTCGGGTTCGGCCCCTTGCCCCGCACATGGATGAAGTGGACGTCATAGGCCGCGTCGCCCAGGTCGATATGCGCCCGGAAATGCGGAAAGCGATTGAGCGCCGTCTCCCGCGCGCGCCAGTCGTAGCTTTCCAGCCAATAATCCACCAGCGACCGCATCTCCCCGATGCTCGTCCCGAACGCCCAGGGATCGCCGCTGGCCGGCGTCGGCCAGTGCGCGTCGCGCAACCGGCGGTTGATCCAGTCCAGCCTTTCCTGCGGCACGGCGATGGTGAAAGGCGTCACGCTCATCAAGGCACCCCGCAGGAGTGATTTCGGGGCAGGTGGAACATCCGCCGGCCCGGAAATCGCGTTGAACAGGGGCTTTGCCAAGGCTTCCCCGGTTCGATCGGAACCGGAGCGGCCTCAGGCACGGCTTCCCTGCGCCCGAAGGTTATGCCCCCGCCTTTTCCAGGCAAGCCACGATCCGGGCCATGCTTTGATGATGCCGCACGAACTGGCGGAGGCCGGTTTCAGCTCCTGGCCGCGATCGCCAGCCCCTCGCGCACGGCCTCGGGCGTGATCGGGATGTGGCGCAGCCGCACCCCCACCGCGCGGAAGATGGCGTTGCCGATCGCCGGCGCCACCACCGTCGTCGCCGGCTCGCCCAGCCCCACCGGCGCCTCGGCGCTGTCGACGAAGCTGATGTCCATCGCCGGCACGTCGCCGATGCGCAGCGGCATATAGGTGTCGAGGTTGAGGTCCCGCACCTCGCCGTTCACGAACTCGGTGCCCTCGTGCAGTGCCATGCTGAGGCCCCAGAGCGCCGCCCCCTGCGTCTGCGCCAGCGCGCCGTCCGGGTCCACGATGGTGCCGGCGTCGGTCACGATCGTCAGCTTCTCCACGATCACCTTGCCCTTGGCCCGCTCCACCCGCACCCGCGCGGCGCAGGCCACCCAGGTCGGCATGTCGCGTTCCTGGCCGAAGCTGGTGGCAAGGCCCAGCCCGGTGTCGGGCGGCAGCGGCTGCCCCCACCCCGCCCGCGCGGCCGCCCGGCGCACCACCTCCGCCTGCCGCAGCGCCCCGCCGACGGAACTGGGCGCCGTGCCCGCGTTGCGGCCCTTGCCGGTCAGCAGCTTCAGCCGGAAGGCGACCGGATCGACGCGCGCCTGCAACGCCGCCTCGTCCATGAAGCTTTCCAGCGCCCAGTTGGTCCAGCCCGGCCCCACCGATCGCAGCCATCCCGGCCGGAAGCTGCTGTTGGCGAGGTCGTTGGGAATGGCCCGCACCCGCTGGCGGCCGACATCATACCAATGGTCCGCCCCGGCGATCGCGAAGGGATCATATTGGCCGCCGCGCAGTCCCTTGGCCAGCAGCGCGCCCGCCATCACCTGCGTCGGCCAGCCGGCGCAGGCATGATGCTCCATCGCCTGGATCTGGCCGCTGCCGTCGAAGGCCATGCGCAGCCGCTGCACCGATGGCGACCGCACCGAATCGAAACGCACGTCGTCCTCGCGGGTCAGCACCATCTTCACCGGCCGGCCCAGCGCCTTGGCCGCCAGCGCCGCCGGCACCGCATAATCGCCGTTCAGCCGCCGGCCGAACCCGCCGCCCAGCATGTAGGTGCGCATCACGATCGATGCCTCGGGCCGGTCCAGCGCCTTGGCCAGCGTCGGCAGGATCAGCGACTGCCACTGGTTGCCGGTATGGATTTCGAACATCCCGTCCTTCTCGAACGCCAGCGCGTTCACGGGTTCGAGCTGGAAGTGCAGCACCGTCGCCGTCGTGTAGATCCGCTCCAGCGTGGTTGCCGCCGCCCAGTCGAATTCGGGCGTGCTGTCGTCGTCGGCGACGTTCAGGTCCACGCCGCCCTCGGCGCTCGCCGCCAGCTCTGCCCCGCGGTCCTGTATCTGCTTTTCGGAAACGCCATGTCCCGGCCCCGGCGTCCATCGCACCTTCACATGGCGCGATGCCTTCAGCGCCGCCTGGAACGTCTCGGCGATCACCATCACCCATCCCGGCACGGTATCGGACGGGTCGTCCAGCGCGATGCTGCGGATATATCCCTTCACCTTGCGCGCATCGCCGTCGTCGATCGAAACCACCTTCGATCCGTTGCGCGTCGGCGGCAGCAGCGGGCGCGCATGGACCATGTTGGGCACGCGCGCATCGATGCCGTAGCGCGCGGTGCCGTCGATCTTGGCGGCGATGTCCACCGCCTCGGTCGGCCGGCCGATCAGCCGCCGGTCCTTCACCGGCTTGATCGGCAGTTTCTCCAGCTCCTCGGGCGTGAAGGTGCGGGTCAGCCCGCCGCGCCGGGCGATCTCGCCGAAGCCGATGCTGCGCCCGCCCGCCACCACCGCGCCGTTGCGCGCCGCGCAGGCCGATGGCGCCACGCCCAGCAGCCGCGCGCCGCCCTCGATCAGCGCGATCCGCCCCGCCGCCCCCGCCCGGCTGAACAGCGGAAAGGTCTGCCAGACGGACCAGCTTCCCCCCGTCACCATCAGCCCCCATTTGGGGTCGGTATCGACATGGACGATGCGCACCTTGCTCCAGTCCGCCTCCAGCTCGTCGGCCAGGATGCGGGCCAGCGCGGTGCCGACATGCTGGCCCATCTCCGCGCGGATGATGTTGACGGTGACGATACCGTCATGGTCGATCCCGAACCACAGATTGGGCTCGATCAGCCCGCCATGGGGCGCGGCGGGCACCCCGCCGGGCACGGCGGGGTCCATCGCCGCATCGACGATACGGGCAAAGCCGAAGCTGATCCCCGCGCCGGCCGAAAGCGCCAGGAAGTTGCGCCGCGAAAGCAGCGCCGCCGGCCCGGCCCCGCCGGCTTTCGACGACGCCGCGATCGGCCGGCTCATGCCGCCGCTCCCTTCGCCTTCGCCGTCCCCTTCGTCATCGCCGCCGCGGCTTCCTTTATCGCGGCGCGGATGCGCACATAGGTCATGCAGCGGCACAGGCTGCCGGCCATCACCGCATCGATATCGGCATCGGTGGGCGCGGGGAAATCCTTCAGCATCGCCGCCACCTGCATGATCTGGCCCGGCTGGCAATATCCGCATTGCGGCACCTGCAGCGCCCGCCAGGCCTTCTGCACCGGATGCGCGCCGGCCGGGTCCAGCCCCTCGATCGTGGTGATGTCCGCGCCTTCCACCGCCGCGAGCGGGGTGATGCACGATCGCGTCGCCCGCCCGCCGACATGGACGGTGCACGCCCCGCACATGCCGATGCCGCAGCCGAACTTGGTGCCCGTCAGCCCGATATCGTCGCGGATCGCCCACAGCAGGGCGCTATCCTCGTCGGCATCCACCGAAACCGCGCGGCCGTTGATGGTGAAGCGGGTGGTCATGCCGTCTACTCCTGCCCCGGCCCGTGCGCGCGCACCTGGGCAACCTTGCGTTCCAGGTCCAGCCACGGCCCCTTCCTCGTCCGGGTCGCGCGCAGATAGGCGGCGATCCGCGCGATGTCCGCGTCGCTGAACCGCGAAAAGGCCGGCATCACCACGCCTGGCACGCCGTCATCCGCGCCCACGCCGTGCAGGATCACCTGGATCAGGTTGGTCGGATCGCCGAGGCTGACCGCGCTGTTCAGCGCCAGTTCCGGCCGCAGCGGATTGACCGCGTCGGCGCCGTTATAATGGCAGGACGCGCAGGCCGCCGTGTAGAGCCGGGCCGCCGGATCGTAAGTGAGCCCGCTGCCCACGCTGCTCGTCGCCAGCGCCTGCTGCACGGCGGGCGCCGCTATCCCTTGGCGCTGCTCGATGCCGTCGCGATCGGAGAAATAGACGGCCAGCGCGTTGATGTCGCTGCCCGGCAGCCGTTGCAGCCCCCGCACCACCGGCGCCATCGGCCCCACCGCCGTGCCGTGATAATGGCTGACGCCGCTTTGCAGATAGGCGATCAGCTCGTCCCGATCCCAGGGCACGGGCGATGGATTGCCGGCATTCAGCGGCGGCGCCACCCAATTGTCGATAAGGGCGCCGGCATAGACCAGCGGCCGCCTTTCCGCGCCCAGCATGTTGCGCGGCGTATGGCAGGCGCCGCAATGGCTCAGCCCTTCGGCCAGATAGGCGCCCCGGTTCCATTCCGCGCTCTTCGCCGCCTGCGGCTGGAACCGGCCGGGCTTGAAGAAAAGCAGCTTCCAGCCCGCCTGCAATGCCCGGATGTTGAGCGGGAACGGCACGCCATTGTCCCGCGCCGGCGCAACCACGGGCTTGCGGGTCATGAAGAAGGCGTAGAGCGCGGATATGTCCGCATCGCTCAGCTTGGTGAAATGGTCGAAGGGAAAAGCCGGGAACAGGTGCGATCCGTCCCGCGCCACGCCTTCGTGCATCGCCCGGCGGAACGCCGCCTCGGGCCATGCGCCGATCCCGGTCTCCGGGTCCGGCGTGATGTTGGTGGAATATATCGTGCCGAACGGCGTTTCCATCGGATAGCCGCCGGCATAGGCCTGCCCGCCCTTGGCGGTGTGGCAGGTGGCGCAATAGCCGGCGCTGGCCAGTATCTCCCCGCGCGCGACAAGTTCGGGGGCGAAGGCCGATGCCGGCGGCGGCTGGATCGGGGCGATAGCGGATCGCCAGGCGAATATGCCGAAACCCACCAGCCCCACGGCCAGCACGGCGGCGATCCCGATCAGGATGCGCTTCAGCAATGCACGCCCCAGATCATGAACAGCCCGCCTCCCAAGCCGCCCGAGTCGATATGTCGATAGTTTCCGCCGGCTATTCCATTACGTCCAGAAGAAGTTTTGCGGGCTCTTATACATGGATGATATGATCGGGCAGCTCGTTCGGGTCCTGCCCGGTAAAGGGGAAATGCTGGGCCAGAAGGTCTCCGATCGCGCCGATTGCTTCGACCATGCCGTCGCCCGGCCGGCCGTCGCGCACCGCATCCACCAGCAGCGCCATCGCCGCGCCCCAGGCTTCGGCGGGGATGCTGGCATGGATCGCGCGATCGGAAACGATCTCCGCCTGATGCTCGTCCAGCGAAAGATATAGCAGCACGCCCGTGCGCGATGCCGTGCGCCGCTCCGCCCCTACCTTGAACAGCGTCACCGCCCGGCGGCGAACGCGGCGCATCCTGGTGGAACGCGGCACTAGCGCCAGCCTGAGCGGCATCCAGTTCAGCGCCAGCCGCGCCGCCAGGAAGATCGCCGTCAGCACCGCCAGCAGGATGGTCAGCAGCTCGCGCACCGTCCATTCGGCGTGCCAGCTGCCCGTGATCGCTTCCAGCAGCCCGATAAACGCCTGCGGGAAGGCGGCGACGGCGGCGAAGCACAGCAGCATCACCAGCAGCGACCATTGCAGCGCCGCATCATGATAGGCGTCCGACCGGCGCGCCACGATCGCGATCACCTCGCCGTCGGTGCGTTCCTCCGCCGCGACGATGGCGGCGTTCACCCGCCGATGATCCTCGGCATCCAGATGCATCATCACCAGCTTCCCGAAGCCCCGCCGCCGCCGAAGGAGCCGCCGCCGCCGGAAAATCCGCCGCCGCCACCCCAGCCGCCGCCTCCCCAGCCACCGCCGCCGCCCCAGCGGTCGTCATCGTCGTCGCCCCAGCCGCCCATGCCCGGCCCCCACAGGATGATTGGCCCGCCGCCCCGGCGATAGACGCCGCCGCGCCGCCGCGATCGCAGCGTCATCAGCATCATCCCGCCGATGATGACGATCGGGATCAGCACGGCCGGGTCGAACTGCCTTTCCTTCGCCGCTTCGGCCTTCACGATCTCCTGCGCGCGGGCGGCCGCCTCGGCATCGGGCAGCTTTATCAGGTCGATCAGCGCATCGGCGCCGGCATCGATCCCGCCCGCCATGTCGTCGTCGCGGAAACGCGGCAATATCGCGCGGCGGATGATGATGCCCGAAAGCGCGTCGGTCACGATCGGGGTCAGGCCATATCCCGCCTCGATCCGCACCTTGCGCTCGTTCGGCGCCACCAGCAGGATCAGGCCGTCATTCAGCTTGGCGGTGCCGATCCCCCAGCTCCGCCCCAGCCGATAGCCGTAATCCTCGATCGTATAGCCCTGCAGGCCCGGCACCGTCGCCACCACGAACTGCCGGCCGCTGCCCTGTTCCAACGCGGCCAGCTTCGCGGTCAGCGCGCTCTCCTGCTCGGGCGAGAGGATGTTCGCGGCGTCCACCACCCGTCCGCTCAGCGGCGGGAAGGTCTGCGCGCCCGCCGCCGTGGCGGCCAGCAGCAGCCACAGCAGGGCGATCAGGCGTGTCAAAAGGATACCGTCGGCGCCTTGTCCGATCCGGGCGTCGTCGCCTCGAAGGTCGCCATCGGCTTCGATCCGTAGATCACCTTGGCGCCCACCACGTCGGGGAAGGTGCGGATGCGGGTGTTATAGGCCTGCACCGCCGCGTTATAATCGCGCCGCGCGATGCCGATGCGGTTTTCCGTGCCCTCGATCTGCGATTGCAGCGCCAGGAAATTCTCGTTCGATTTCAGCTCGGGATAGGCTTCCACCACGGTGCGGAGCTGCCCCAGCGCCTGGGTAAGCTGGTTCTGCGCGTCGCCGAACTGCTTCAGCCGCTCCGGGTTGGAAAGGTCGTCGGTGGTGATGTTGATCGACGTCGCCTTGGCGCGCGCCTCCGTCACCTGGGTCAGCACGTCCTTTTCCTGCGCGGCATAGCCCTTCACCGTCGCCACCAGGTTGGGGATCAGATCGGCCCGGCGCTGATATTCGTTCTGCACGTCGGCCCAGCGCGCCTTGGCGGCTTCCTCATCGGTGGGGATGGCGTTGATCCCGCAGGAGGACAGCGAAAGGATGGCGATCGGCGCCAGCGCGGCAAGGGTGGTGCGGCGAAAATTCATGGTCGGTCTCTCCCCAAAGCAGCGCCCGCTATACATGATGATCGGCGGCTTGCCGATATCCGCTCATGCCCGGCCCGCGATGAACGCCTCCAGTTCCTCCACCATCAGCTCCGCATGGATTCCCGCCAGCGCCTCGCCCGTGGCGAGATCGGCGCACACCTCGTCCAGCCGGCGGAGCAGCAGGTGCGCCCGCGCCCGTTCGCGCATGTCGCCCTCCGCCGCCGCGAAGCCCGGCAGGCCGGCGCGGGCGAGCCTGTCGATGATCCGATCCCGATCGCGCAGCAGCCTTTCGCGGAAGCTTGGCTCGAACAGGCGGAGCTGCGCCACCAGCGGCGTCACATAGCCATGATCGGCATAGAGCGCGGCCAGCCGGTCCAGCCACGCCCGCAGCCCGCCCGCCGTCCGCGCATCCGCCAGCGCGTCGAACAGCGCCAGCCAGTCGCCCGCGATCCCGTCATAGATGGCGATCGCCAGCGCCAGCTTCGATTCGAAATGGGTGTAGAAGGTCGCCCGGCTCACGCCCGCCGCGCGGATGATGTCGTCGATCGTCGCATGCACATAAGGCGCGGCCGCGAACACCTCGCCCGCCCCCGCCAGGATCGCCGCCCGCGTCCGCCGGCGCTGCGCCTCCCCCGCCGCCGTCCGCCCCGCCGGCCGGCCTCGCCGCCTCGCGCCCTCGATCGCTCCGTCCATACCGCTCCTTCATGGCCCTTGAATTTGACTATACTAACAGTCCACCATAATTCATCCAGATCCGGGCGAGAGGGGGGAAGGCACGAAATGAGCACCAGCCGGCAGGGCGATCACCCGCCCCTTCTGATCGATGCCGCCACCGTATCCGACTGGTCGGCCACGGCCGATGTGGTGATCATGGGATTCGGCATGGCCGGCGCCTGCGCCGCGCTGGAAGCCCGCGCCGCCGGCGCCTCGGTCATCATCGTCGAACGCACCAGCGGCGGCACCGGCAGCACGTCCGCCGCGGCCGGGCATTTCTATCTCGGCGGCGGCACGCCCGTGCAGCAGGCCTGCGGCTTCGATGACGATCCGGCGGAAATGGCCCGTTATCTGGAGGCCGTCGCCCTCGATCCCGATCGGGAGAAGATCCGCCTCTACAGCGAAGGCAGCGTCGCCCATTTCGATTGGCTGGAGGCGCAGGGCGTTCCCTTCGATCGCAGCTATTATCCGCAGAAGAACGTCGTCCAGCCCGGCCGCGAATGCCTGATCTGGACGGGCAACGAGCAGGTCTGGCCCTATCGCGACATGGCGAAGCCCGCGCCGCGCGGCCACAAGGTCGCCTTCGAGGGCGAGGAAGGCGGCGGCGCGCTGGCGCTCCGCATCCTTTCCGAACGCGCCGAAGCTGCCGGCGCCACGGTGATGGCCGATTGCAAGGTGGAAGCCCTGATCCGCGAAGGCGATCGCATCGTCGGCGTCCAGGCCCGCCGCTTTGGCGAGCCGGTGCATGTCCGCGCCCGCCATGGCGTGGTGCTGGCCGGCGGCGGCTTCGGCCAGAACCCCGACATGGTGGCGCGGCATGTGCCGATACTGGCGTCCGCTTATGTGCAGGGCAGCCCGCATGACGATGGGCTGGCGATCCGGCTGGGCACCGCGGCCGGCGGCACCGCCATCCACATGGACGAAGCCTTCCTCACCTCGCCCTTCTATCCGCCGGAAAACCTGCTGAAGGGCATACTCGTCAACCGCGACGGCCAGCGCTTCGTGGCCGAGGATTCCTATCACAGCCGCTCGGGCATCTTCTCCGCCCGCCAGCCGGACGGCATCGTCTATCTCGTCGTCGATGCGGCGATCTTCGGCTATCCGCATTTCGCCTCGCTCACCAACCAGCGCCTCATCGACGGCTTCGCCACCGTGGCGGAGATGGAGGCCGGGCTGGCCCTGCCCGAAGGATCGCTGCAGGCCACCATGGCCGAATATAACCGGCACGCCGCCGACGGTGCGGACCCGGATTTCCACAAGCATCCGAAATGGCTGAAGCCGCTCGACGAAGGCCCCTATGCCGCCTTCGACCTGTCGTTCGGCCGCGCTGTCTATACCGGCTTCACGCTGGGCGGGCTGCGGGTGTCCGTCGATGGCGAGGTGCTGGATGCGGCGGGCACGCCCCTCCCCGGCCTCTACGCGGCCGGCGCCTGCGCGTCGAACATCGCGCAGGACAGCAACGGCTATGCCTCCGGCACCTGCCTGGGCGAAGCATCCTTCTTCGGGCGGCGCGCAGGCGCGCATGCCGCCCGCCTTCCCGCACGAAAGGCGACTGCATGACCAAGGCCCTGTTCGGCCCGATCGACCAGATCGGCTATCTCGTCGACGATCTCGATCGCGGCATCGCCCGCTGGATCGCGCAGCTCGGCGTCGGCCCGTGGACGGTGTTCCGCAATGTCAGCCTCCAGGGCCGCTATCGCGGGGTGGAAGGCATCGTCACCATGGATGTCGCCTTGTCCTATCAGGGCGATATCCAGATCGAGCTTATCCAGGCCACCAACGCCACGCCCTCGCCCTATCGCAATGCCAATGGCACCCCGATCCTCGGCATCCACCATATCGCCTGGGTGGTGGACGATCTGGGCGATGCCGTCGCCCGCGCATCCGCCAATGGGCTCAGCACCGTGTTCGAAGCGAGCAATCCCGCCACCAATGTCGCCTATCTCGAACCCGAAGGCGAAACGGGCGTGCTCTACGAATTCATCCAGGGCCAGGGCATGCGCGAGATGATCGTCGCCGGTGCCGCCGCCACAAGGGCGTGGGACGGCAGCAACCCCATCACCACCATCGGCTAAAGGGCTGCCGGAGCGATCCGGCGGGCCGGATTACCGCCTCAGGCCGCCTCGAACGCGCCGGCAATCCAGGTGCCGGCGACGTTCAGCGCATCGTCCAGCAGCACGAAATCGGCGGCGAGGCCGGGGGCGATCCGCCCGCGATCCGCAGCGACGCCCAGGAAGCGGGCCGGTGTGTCCGAAGCCATGCCGATCGCGGTTTCCGCGCTGACATCCAGCATCGCCACCGCGTTGCGCACGGCGCGCGCCATGTCGAGGTCCGATCCGGCCAGCGTGCCGTCCTCGTTCACGCACACGCCGTCGACCACGGTGATGCGGTGTCCCTGCAGCACGAAGCTCTTTTCCGCCATGCCCACCGTCGGCATCGCATCCGTCACCAGCGCGAAGCGATCGGCCGGCTTGCAGCGAAGCGCGAGGCGCATCGTCACCGGATCGACATGGCGGCCGTCGACGATCAGGCCGCACCATGCCGCCTCGTCCTCCAGCGCCGCGCCCACCGCCCCCGGCTCGCGCGAGGTAAGCGGCGACATCGCGTTGAACAGGTGGGTGAAGCCGGACATGCCCTGATCCAGCGCGTCGCGGATCTGGCGGTAGGTGCCGGCGGTATGCCCGGCCGCGACCACGACGCCCGCTTCCACCAGCCGGCGGACGATGGCGGGCGTGGTCTTTTCGGGCGCCAGCGTCACCAGCGTCCGCCCGTGGCGAAGGCCGGTGACGGCAGCAATGCCGTCCTCGTCCAGCGCGCGGATCTTCGCCGGGTTGTGGATGCCCTTGCGGGCGACGTTCAGGAACGGCCCTTCGATATGGATGCCCAGCACGCCCGGCACGCCGGCCGCGATCGCCGCGTCCACCGCCGCGACGCCGGCGCGGACCACCGAAAGGTCGTCGCTGATCAGCGTCGGCAGGAAGCCGGTGGTGCCGTAGCGGCGGTGCGCCGCGCCGATCGCGGCGATGCCCTCCACGGTCGGCATATCGTTGAACAGCACGCCGCCACCGCCATTGACCTGAAGGTCGATATAGCCGGGCGCCAGCCGCTGGCCGGCTAGATCGTGCCGTTCCACATCGTCGGGCACATCGCCCTCGGCGACGATCGCAGCGATGCGCCCGGCCTCGACCAGCACGGCCTGCCCCCCGACGAAGGCGGAATCGATCAGGATGCGGCCGTTGACAAGCGCGACCGTCATCACAGTGTCTCCGTCACCTTGGCGAGGTGGGGCGGCTTGTCGGGATCGAAGCCGCGACGGACCGACAGGGCGTTGGCGGCGCGGTAGAAGGACTGGATATGGAGCAGCGGCTCGATCGCGGCATCGCCCTCGATCGAAGGCAGGGGCGTGGCGCCCGCCGCCTCACCGCCGGCGATGAACACCGGGCCGCCCCGCGCCGCCATCTCGGCCGCCAGCGCATCGACGCCGGGGCCGGTTTCGTCCGACTGGCGGAACACGATCAGCGGGAAGCCGGGGCCGACCAGCGCCATCGGCCCGTGCTTCAGCTCGGCGGCGCTGAAGGCTTCGGCCTGGATGCCGCAGGTCTCCTTGAATTTCAGCGCGGCTTCCTGCGCGACGGCAAGGCCGATGCCCCGGCCGACGACGAACAGGCCGCGCGCATCGGCAAGCGCATCGACCAGCGGGGACCAGTCGCACGCCCAGGCCCGGCGTAGCAGATCGGGCAGCGTGTCGAGCGCCGCGGCCAGGCCGGCGTCCCCGGTCCAGGCCCGCACCAGATCGGCGATCGCGGCCAGCGTCGCGATGTAGGATTTGGTGGCGGCGACGCTGCGTTCCGGCCCGGCGTGGAGCGGCAGGACATCGTCGGCGAGCGCGGCCAGCGGCGAATCGGCGACGTTGACCAGCGCCAGCGCGGCCGCCCCCGCCTGCTTCGCGGCCTCGACCGTGGCAAGCAGGTCCGGGCTCTTGCCCGATTGCGAGATGGCGATGGCCAGCATGTCGTCCAGCCGCTGCGCCGCGCCATAAACGGAGCTGACCGACGGCGAGGCCGAGGAGACCAGCAGCCCCAGCCGGGTTTCGATCAGATATTTGGCATAGGTCGCCGCATGGTCCGAACTGCCGCGCGCGCAGGTCAGCACGGCGCGCGGCGGGCGCCCGCGCAGCCGATCGGCGATGGCAGCCAGCGCCTCGGCATTGGCCGCGCGCTGGCGGGTGACGACAGCGGCGGATTCGCCGGCTTCGGCGAACATCAGGGTCTGTTCAGGGTTCATCATGCCCGTGCGTTGAGTTCGGCCACGAAATCATAGGCATCGCCGCGATACCAGCTGTGCGTCATCTCGATCGCGCGGCCGTCTTCCAGAAAACCGCGCCGCTCGATGAACAGGCCCGGCGCGCCGGCCTCCATGCCCAGCAGCGCCGCCCGCTCCGCATCGAACAGCACCGCGCGCAGCCGCTGCAGCGCGCGCACCGGCCGGTTCCCCGTCTCATCCAGCGCGGAATAAAGCGACACGCCGACCGTATCGAGCGACGGCAGGCCGTAGCCGGCGATCGTCGAATATTCGAGCGCCATGGCGAGATCGTCCGCATAGCGGATACGCGCGAAGCGATAGACGCGAGTGCCGGGGCTCAGGCCCAGCGTCAGCGATTCATCGGGCGTCACGGCGCCTTCGGAACGGGAAAGCCACTTGCTGGAAGGCGTGCGGCCGCGCGTCGCCATGTCTTCGGAGAAGGACGACAGCTTCGAAAACTGCTTCTCGACGCGGCCGGCGACGAAGGTGCCCGCCCCCTGCCGCCGGTTGAGCAGCCCTTCGGCCACCAGCCCGTCCAGCGCCTTGCGCACGGTGATGCGGGAAACGGCGAAGTCGCTGGCCAGGTCGCGCTCCGGCGGCAGCGCCTGCTGCGGTTTCAGGAGCTGCTGCTCGATCGCGCCGCGCAGCGCATCCTGGAGGCGCTGGTAGAGCGGAGCCCGGCCGTGCGCATCCAGCGCGCCAATCTGTTCCGCCAGGCTCATCCTTCTTCGGCTCCCTGCCCTTCCGCTTGTCAGAGCTATAAGACCAATGAAATACCATTTGCCAGCAGAAAAACACGCCATCCGTCAAAAAATTGTAAGAATGCTACTTGACCGACGCATTGGTCTGACGGATGGTCTGCTTATTGGTACGTCATTGGTAGCAAATTGGCATTATCGCAAAGGCGAGATGCCGGGGAAGGGGAAGAGCAGATGACAACCGGACGATTCTTCAGAAATTCAGCCAGCATCCTCGCCTTGATCGCGTTCGGGCAGGCCGCCCACGCGCAGGACGCGGCCACCGTCGATAACGACATCATCGTCACCGGCATCCGCGCATCGCAGGCCGCCGCGATCGAGACGAAGCGCAATTCCGACGTGATCGTCGACGCGATCTCGGCCGAGGATATCGGCAAGTTCCCCGACAGGAACGTCGCCGAATCGCTGCAGCGCGTGCCCGGCGTGGTGATCAATCGCGAATATGGCGAAGGCGAACGCGTCAACGTCCGAGGCACCGACAAGAACCTGACGCGCACCCTGCTGAACGGCCACGGCATCGCCACGGCCGACTGGTTCATCCTCGACCAGCAGGCCGCCACCCGCAGCTTCAACTTCCTGATGCTGCCGTCCGAAATCGTCGGCAAGCTGGAAGTCTATAAGAGCCCGATGGCCGATCTGGACGAAGGCGGCGTCGGCGCCACGATCAACGTGGAAACGCGCCGTCCGCTGGATCTCGATGCCTTCTCCATCTCCGGCTCCGCGCAGATGGTCTATTCGGAACGCGCCGACAAGTTCGACCCGCAATTCTCCGGCATGTTCAGCTGGAAGAATGACGACGAGAGCTTCGGCGTGCTCGTCGGCGGCGTCTACCAGAAGCGCCGCCTGCGCCGCGACGGCGTCGAGGTGCTGAGCTACATTACCCCCGTCGGCCAGCCGACCGGCGACGCGCTGGTGCCGGGCCTGATCGGGTCCGCGCTGTTCACCCAGGATCGCGAGCGTTACGGCGGCAACCTGGCGGTGCAGTTCCGCCCGTCCGACACGCTGGAAATCAACGTGACCGGGCTCTATTCGCGCCTGAACGCCAACAACTTCAACCAGAACTTCATGGCCTGGGGCGATAACGCGCTGGGCGGCGGCGGCACGCTGACCGACGCCACCGTGGTGGACGGCACCGTGGTGAAGGGCACCATCACCTCCGCCGACAACGGCACCACCGGCCGCGCGGCCGTGTTCGACGCGATCTCGCGCAAGGCCTATACCGATACCTGGTCGGCCGATTTCGATGCGGTGTGGCACGCCTCCGACCGGGGCACCGCCCATTTCCAGATCGGCTACACCAAGGCGATCGGCGCCACCAAGGACCAGCCTTTCTACGAAGGCGGCGCGCCGGGCAGCTTCACCTTCGACCTGACCGGCAGGACGCCGCAGGTGAGCTTCGCCGGCTTCGACCCGACCGATCCGAACGACATGATCTTCGACTTCGCGTCGTTCCACAGCATCCGCAACAAGGATCAGGAATTCTACGCTTATGCCGATTACGAGCATGAGCTGGACATGGGCGTGCTGAACGCGATCAAGGTGGGCGCCAAGTTCACCAACCATGATCGCGACGCCACCTTCATGGCCACCACCTATGGCGGCTTCTACATGCCGCTGGCGGCCGAAGGCTGCAACGGCGGCCCCTGCACGTCGGCCGATTTCGCGGGCGAGCTGACGCCGGGCAACTTCCTGAAGAACATCAAGCTGCCGGGCACCTTCAGCCGTTACTGGCAGGTGGACCAGAAGAAGCTGGACAGCATCTATTTCAGCCAGCCGGAATCCGTGCGCCAGCGCATCCCGCTGCCGTCGGACAATTATTCGATCAACGAGAAGACCTATGGCGGCTTCGCCATGGCGAAGCTGGGCGGCGAAGGCTGGAAAGGCAATTTCGGCGTCCGCGTGATCCGCACCGATCAGACGACCGACGCCAACCTGATCGGCGTGCTGCCCGAAACGCCCGGCGCGATCGACAATCCGTTCGGCACCTATCTGCCGGTAAGCGCCAAGCGGTCCTATACGGATATCCTGCCCAGCGCGAACCTCAGCATCGATCTCAACGACAAGATGGTGGTCCGCTTCGCGGCCGGCCGCACCATGGCCCGGCCGGATTACACCAACATCCTGCCGCGCGTGACGCTGAACCCCGGCGCGCTTTCGGGCGAAGGCGGCGATCCGGACGTGAAGCCGTTCCGCGCCAACCAGTATGACATCTCGTTCGAATGGTATCCGGAACGCGACACGATCGTGGCGGCGGCCCTGTTCTACAAGGACATCCAGTCCTACATCGTGAACGAGACGCATTTCGAGGTCTATCCGGTGGAAACCGCGACGCCCAACGGCGATCGCTGCGTGCCGGCGCCGGGCACCAACCCCAACCTCTATAATTGCGAATTCGCCATCAATCGCGCGTCAAACGGCGGTGGCGGCACCAACAAGGGCTTCGAGCTGCAGGTTTCGCGCCCGATCTGGCACGGCTTCGGCGCGATCGTGAACTACACCTATTCGGACGCCAAGGCGGACGACGGCCAGGCGATCCCCGGCAATTCCAAGCACACCTACAACCTGACCGGCTATTATGAGGATGACGTGCTGTCGGCGCGGCTGTCCTACACCTATCGTTCGAAATTCTTCGTCAACATCGATCGCGGCGTGCCGCTGAACCAGAAGTCCACGGCCTCGCTGGACGCCTCGGTCAGCGTCAACGTGACCGAGAATATCGCGATCACCGCCGACGCGATCAACCTGACCAACCAGAAGATCGAGCAATATTCGGGCACCACCGTGCGGCCGCGCGGCATCTACGACAACGGCCGCCAGTTCTATTTCGGCGCCCGCTTCAAATACTGACCCCTGCCCTGGGCCGGGTATGATAACCCGGCCCACTTTCTTTTTCGGGGTAGCCGATCCGTGTTTCCCAATCGCATCGCGCAGCATCTCACCCTCGGCTCCATGCTGCTGGCCGCGACCGCCGCTTCCATGCCGGCGAACGCGGCCGATCTGCCCATCCTTCCCCTTCCCCGTTCGGCGGCGCCCGCGCAGGGCAGCTTCCGCCTGACCGCGGCGAGCGGCATGGCCGTGCCGCATGGGGATGCCGGCGCCCGCAACGCCGCCAATCGGCTGGGCGATCTGCTGCTAGCCACGCGCGGCTTCCGCCCGGCGCTGGCCTCCGGCGGCGCCATCCGTTTCGTCCGCGCGCGCGGCATGGCGGCCGAAAGCTACCGCCTCGATATTTCGGGCAAGGGCGCCGTCATCCGCGCAAGCGACGATGCCGGCCTGCTCTATGGCGCGATCAGCCTGTGGCAGCTCGCCACCGCGAACGGCGACGGCACGGTGGAAGCCGTCCGGATCGACGATGCCCCCCGCTTCGCCTGGCGCGGGCTGATGCTGGACAGCGCCCGCCATTATCAGTCCCCCGAATTCATCATGCGGCTGATCGACTGGATGGCCGCGCACAAGCTCAACCGCTTCCACTGGCATCTCGTCGACGATCAGGGATGGCGGCTGGAAATCCGCAAATATCCCAAGCTCACCGAAGTGGGCGCGTGGCGGACGCCCGCTTCCGCGCCCGGCGCGCCGGAACTGCCCCGCACCGGCGACTTCTACACCCAGGATCAGGTGCGCGCGATCGTCGCTTATGCCGCCGCGCGCGCGATCACCGTCGTGCCCGAGATCGAGATGCCCGGCCACGCGCTCTCCGCCATCCGCGCCTATCCCGAACTGGGATCGGGCGTGCCGGCGACGCCGGGCGCGGAAAGCGACTGGGGCGTCTTCCCCTGGCTCTACAATGTCGACGACAGCACCTTCGGCTTCCTGGAAGACGTGCTGACCGAGGTGATGGCGCTCTTCCCCTCCGCCTACATCCATGTCGGCGGGGACGAGGCGGTGAAGGACCAGTGGCGCCAGTCGCCCGCCATCCAGGCGCGGATGCGCGCGCTGGGCGTGGCGAACGAGGCCGCCCTGCAAAGCTGGTTCATCCACCGCATCGAAACCTTCCTGAACGCCCATGGCCGCCGGCTAATCGGCTGGGACGAGATATTGGAGGGCGGGCTCGCCCCCAATGCGACCGTGATGTCGTGGCGCGGCATCGAAGGCGCGGTGGCGGCGGCGAAGCTCGGGCACGATACCGTGCTATCCCCCGCCCCCATCCTCTATCTGAACCACCGCCAGGGGACCGCCGCGACCGAGCCGCCGGGGCGCGGCCAGCTCATCACGCTGGCGGATGTCTATGGCTTCGATCCCGCGCCCGCGTCGCTCACGGCGGATCAGCAGCATCATATCCTGGGCGTGCAGGGCAATTTGTGGACCGAGCATGCCCGCACCGAGGCGCGGGCCGCGTGGATGATGTTCCCGCGCGCATCGGCCATTGCGGAGCTTGGATGGTCGCGCGCGGGCGCCAGCGATTTTCAGGGCTTCGTCGGCCGGTTGCTGCCGCAGCTCGACCGGCTGAAACCCTTGGGGCTGGAAGCCGCGACCAGCGCGCTCGCGCCGCAGGCCGAAATGGACGTCGGCGAAGGCGGCAAAGCGCGGGTGCGGATTGCGAACCAGATCGGTTCTGAAATACGCTACACTTTGGACGGATCGGCACCCGGATCGGCCTCCCCGCTCTATGCCGGGCCGCTCGATCTCACGGTGCCGGCGCGGCTCCGGGCGAAGGCGTTCCGCGACGGACGGGCACTGCCGGGCGCGATCGACCGGCGCATCGACGCCGCCGATCTGCGGTCGCGGACGGCCGCCGATCTCCATACCTGCACCGACAAGCTCGTCCTCAATCTGGAGGATGACGCCCCGGCGGCGGGGCCGCGCGCGACATTCCTCACCGATATCCTCAATCCCTGCTGGAAATATGAAGCGGCGGCGATGGACGGCGTGACGCGGATCGCGCTGGATGTCGGGCAGATACCGTTCAACTTCCAGCTCGGCGCGGATCGGGACACGATCCGCTTCGCCAGGCCGGCGACGGCGGAGGGAGAGTTCGAGGTGCGGGTCGACGGGTGCGATGGGCGCAGGATTGCGACGCTGCCGCTCGCGCCGGCGGCGGGCAATCCCGGCCTCACTACGCTCCGCGCCGATCTGCCGGCTATGGCCGGCCGCCACGATCTCTGCTTCACCTACACCGCCAACGGGCCGGACCCGATGTGGGGCATCGCCGCCGTGCGGCTGGAAACGGCGCAGCCGGAGGCCGGGCGGTGAGCATTGTCGTCATCGGCGCCCCCTTCGCCGGCTGGGCGCTGCCGATCGAGGCCGTGCCCGATCCCGTCTTCGCCGAACGGATGATGGGGGATGGCGTGGCGATCGATCCGGTCGATGGCGTGCTGCGCGCGCCCTGCGACGCGACCGTGATCGCCGTCTCCCCCACCCGCCATGCGGTGACGCTCAGGCTCGCCAACGGGGCGGAGCTGCTGATCCATATCGGGCTGGAAACGGTGGCGCTCGGCGGGCGCGGCTTCACGGCCAGCGTCGCGGACGGGCAGGCCGTGAAGGCCGGCGATCCGCTGATCGCGGTCGATCTCGATCAGGTGGCCGATGGCGCGAAGAGCCTCGTCACCCCGATCCTGATCGCCAACGAAGGCTATGCCGTGTCCGTGCTGGCCGCCGATCACGCGGTGGCCGCCGGCGATCCGCTGATGACGGTGGAGGCCGTCGGCACCGTCCGCCAAGCGGCCCCCGTCAGCGAGGACAGCGCGTCCTGCGAGGTGACGGTTCCGCTCGCCAACGGCATCCATGCCCGGCCGGCGGCGCGGATCGCGGCGGCGCTGAAGCCTTTTGTGGCGGAGGTGCGGTTCGAGGCGCACGGGCGGAACGCGAACGCGCGCAGCACCGTCGCCATGCTCGGGCTGGGCCTGCGCCATGGCGACCGGCTGCTGATCTCGGCCCGCGGCGATGACGCTCGCGCGGCGGTGACGACGATCGCCACCCTGATCGAAGGCGGCATGGGCGAGGCCGGCGATCCCCCCGCGCCTCCCAGCGCCCTCGCGCCGGCCGTGCAGGGCGCGACCATGGCTGCGCCCGGCTTCGCAATCGGCACGGCCTTCCCCTTCGTCGTGGCCGATATCGCCGTGGCCGAGGACGGTCGCGGCGCGGACCGGGAGACCGAGGCGCTGGATCGCGCTTTGGCCGGGGTGCGGACCCGGCTGGACGAACCGAAGGACGGCAAGGGCGCCGAGATCACCATCGCCCATCGCGCGATCACCGAGGACCCGGACCTGATCGATGCCGCGCGGGCCGCGATCGCCGAAGGGCGGAGCGCGGGCTTCGCCTGGCGGGCGGCGACGGCCGCGCAGGTCGCCGCGATCGAGGCGACGGGCGATCGGCTGCTGATCGAACGGGCGGCGGACCTAAAGGATATCGAACGGCAGGTGATCGCCGCCATCGCCGGCGTTCCCGTCCCGGCCGCACCCGCCCCGCCCGAAGGCGCGGTGCTGATCGCGGACGAACTGCTGCCGTCGCAGTTCATGGCGCTCGATCCCGCGCGGCTGGCGGCGATCGTCACCGCGCGCGGCGGGCCGACGTCGCATGTCGCCATCCTGGCCGCCTCGGCGGGCGTGCCGATGATCGTGGCGGCGGGCGCGGACGTGCTCGCCATCCCCGCCGGCACCGTCATGATCGTCGATGCCGCCGCCGCGCGGATCGTCGCCGCGCCCGATGATCGGGCCGTCGCCGATGCGCGCGAGCGGATCGATCGCGAGCGCGCCTCGCATGCCCGCAACCTCGCCGCCGCCAGCGAGCCCGGCCGCACCGCCGATGGCATGCGGGTGGAGATATTCGCCAACCTCGCCAGCGCCGAAGAGGCGGATCGCGCCGTGGCGTCCGGCGCCGAGGGCTGCGGCCTGCTGCGCACCGAATTCCTGTTCCTCGACCGCGCCGATGCGCCGTCGGAGGAGGAGCAGGCGGCAAGCTATGCCGAAATCGCCCGCCGGCTGGATGGCCGCCCGCTGATCCTGCGCACGCTGGACATAGGGGGCGACAAGCCCGTTCCCTATCTGCCGATGCCGGCGGAGGAGAATCCCGCGCTCGGCCAGCGCGGCCTCCGGTTGTCGCTGGCGCGGCCGGATCTGCTGAAGGCGCAGTTCCGCGCGATCCTGCGCGGCGTGCCGGCGGCGCAGTGCCGCATCATGCTGCCGATGGTGGTGGACAGGACGGAATTCGCCCGCGCCCGCGCGCTTTATGACGAGGCGGTGGCCGAAACCGGCGCCCCCCGCGCGCCGCTGGGCATCATGGTGGAAACGCCCGCCGCCGCCATGCTGGCCGATGGGCTGGCGGCGGACGCGGATTTCCTGTCGCTCGGCACCAACGATCTCACCCAATATGCACTGGCCGCCGATCGCGGCAACGCGGCGACCGCACCGATGATCGACGGCCTCCACCCCGCCGTGCTCCGCCTGATCGCCGCCGCCGTGGCCGGCGCCCGCCGGCACGATCGCTGGATCGGCGCATGCGGCGGCATGGCGAGCGATCCGCTGGCCGCCGCGATCCTGATCGGCCTGGGGCTGGACGAGCTTTCCGCCACGCCCGCCGCCATCCCGGCGCTGAAGGCGGCGATCCGCCGCATCGACATGAACGAGGCCCGCCGGCTGGCGGAAGCGGCGCTCGCCTGCGCCACGGCTGCCGAGGTGCGCAGCCTCGCCACCCGCGCCATCAGGGAAGCCGCGTGATGAAATTGCGTATCGACGCCCTCCAGCCGCTGGGCCGCGCGCTGATGCTGCCGGTCGCGGTGCTGCCGGTCGCCGGCCTGCTGCTGCGGCTGGGCCAGCCGGATCTTTTGAACCTGCCCTTCATCGCGGCGGCGGGCGATGCGATCTTCGCCAATCTCGGCCTGCTGTTCGCCGCCGGCATCGCCATCGGCCTCGCGCGGGAGAATCACGGCGCGGCGGGCCTTGCCGGCGTCGTCTGCTTCCTCGTCACCATGGAGGGCGCGAAATCGCTGCTGGCGGTGCCGGCGGACGCCACCGCCGCCTTCACCGATCCCGCCGCGCGCGATCTTGCCGCCGCCGCGTGGAAGGCGAAGGAACTGGCCCGGCTCAGCGTGCCGGCCGGTATCCTCTCCGGCCTGGCGTCTGGCTGGCTCTACAACCGATATTCCAACATCAAGCTGCCGGAATATCTCGCCTTCTTCGGCGGGCGCCGGTTCGTGCCGATCGCGGCGGGCTGCGCCGGGCTGGTGGGCGCGGCGCTGTTCGGCCTGGGCTTCCCCTGGATCGCGGGCGCCATCGCCCGCCTCAGCGAATGGGTGGTGGGCGCGGGCAGCGTCGGCCTGTTCATCTATGGCGCGCTCAACCGGCTGCTCATCATCACCGGCCTGCACCATATCCTGAACAACATCGCCTGGTTCATCCTCGGCGATTTCCATGGCGCGACCGGCGATCTCAAGCGCTTCTTCGCGGGCGATCCGGCAGCGGGCGCCTTCATGTCCGGCTTCTTCCCGGTGATGATGTTCGGCCTGCCGGCGGCCTGCCTCGCCATGTATCGCACCGCGCTGCCCGAACGGCGCAAGGCGGTGGGCGGCATGCTGCTCAGCCTCGCGCTCACCTCCTTCCTGACCGGCGTGACCGAGCCGATCGAGTTCAGCTTCATCTTCCTCGCCCCCCTGCTCTACGCGCTGCATGCCGTGCTGACCGGCGTGGCGATGGTGGTGATGGACCTGCTGGACGTGCGGCTGGGCTTCGGCTTTTCGGCGGGCCTGATCGATTATCTGCTGAACTTCGGGCTGGCGACGCGGCCGCTGATGCTGCTGCCGGTGGGCGCCGCCTATTTCGCGATCTATTATGCCGCCTTCACCTGGTGCATCCGCCGCTTCGACCTGAAGACGCCGGGGCGTGACATTGCCTCCGCGCCCGCGCAGGTCGCCGAAGGCGACCCGGCCGCCGATCGGGCGAGCGGCTATATCGCTGCGCTCGGCGGGGCGGCCAACCTGCGCACGGTGGATGCCTGCACCACCCGGCTGCGGTTGGTGCTGGCCGATAACCGCGCGGCGGACGAAGCCGCGCTGAAGGCGCTGGGCGCGCGCGGCGTGCTGCGGCTGGACGGCGGCGGCCTGCAGGTGGTGCTCGGCCCGGTCGCCGATCAGGTGGCGGGCGAGATACGCGGCCGGCTGGCGATGCCGCACGCCGCCGCCGCGCCGGCCGCCATGGCGCCGCCCCCTGCTCCGGCGCCTGCTCCGACGAACGCCTCCGCCCCCCATCCGGCGCTGGCCGCCGATCTGCTGCCCCTCCTGGGCGGCGCCGGCAATATCCGCGCCGCCGATGCCAAAGCCGGCCGCGTGCGGGTGACGGTGGCGGAGGAAGCGCTGGTCGACCTTCCCGGCATTGCCCGGATCACCGGCCGGCCGGCCGCGCGCGTCGCGCCGGGGCGGCTCCATCTCATCTGCCCACAGGGCGCGGAAGCCGGGATGCTGGCGGGGATAAGCCCGATATCGGCTTGAACGGCGGGTGATGCTAGGATCGCCGCTGATGGCGATCCACGACATACCCTCGCTGGGCGAAAGCTATTATCTGGTCGAATGGGCCATCCGCCTCGTCATGCTGGTGGTGGTGCCTTTCCGCAGGAGCCCGGCGGCGACGCGAAGCTGGCTGCTGCTGATCTTCGTGCTGCCGCTGCCGGGCCTGCTGCTGTTCCTGGCGATCGGATCGCCCCGTTTCCCGCGCTGGCGGCGGGAGCGCTTCCACGCGCTCGATCCCTTCGTCGCCGGCCTTGCCGCCCGGCTGGACGCCGAAGCCCCGCCCGGCACCATGAACGAGCCGGAGGCCGCGACGCTCGCCCGCACGCTGGGCCACCTGCCCGCCGTGGGCGGCAATGCCGTGGAATTCATCGACGATTATGATGCGGTGATCGACCGGCTGGTCGAGGATATCGATGCGGCGAAACGCGATGTCCGCCTGCTCGTCTACATCTTCGCCGACGATGCCGTGGGCCAGCGGGTGATGGCGGCGCTGGCACGGGCGGTGGCGCGCGGCGTCGCCTGCCATGTGCTGTTCGATCCGGTGGGGTCGCATCGCTGGCGGCGCGGCACGGTGGCGGGCCTGCGCGCGGCGGGGGTGGAGGTGCGCGCCGCCTTGCCCTTTCGCCTGCTGCGCGATCGCACCCGGCGCGACATGCGCAACCACCGCAAGCTCTTCCTGATCGACGGGCAGGTCGGCTTTACCGGATCGCAGAATATCGTCGCGCAGGATTTCCGCCCCGGCGTCACCAACCGCGAGCTGGTGGTGCGCGTGACCGGGCCGGTGGTGGCCGAGATGACGGCGGTGTTCCTGGCCGACTGGTATCTGGAAACCGAAAGGCTGCTGGAGGACTCCCCCGAAATATCGCCCGCGGCCGGCACGGCCACCGCGCAGGTGCTGCCGAGCGGGGCCGATTATCGCAGCCAGGGCTTCCACACGATGCTGATCTGGCAGATCCACCGCGCGCGGCATCGGGTGGTGCTGGTCACACCCTACCTCATCCCGGACGAAGACCTGCTTTCGGCGCTGCGCACCGCCGTGCTGCGCGGCGTGACGGTGGACCTGGTGGTATCGGCGATCGTCGACCAGCGCCTCGTCCACTTCGCGCAATCATCCTATTATGATGAGCTGTTGCGCAGCGGCGTGCGCATCCGCCGTTATCGCCGGCGGCTGCTCCACGCCAAGAACGTCGCCTTCGACGACAGACTGGCGATCCTGGGTTCGAGCAACATCGACATCCGGTCGTTCGAGCTGAACGAGGAGGTGAGCCTGCTGCTGTTCGATACGGCCGATATCGCGCGGCTGACGGCGATCCAGCAGGCCTATCTGGCCGAAAGCGACGAGGTGACGCTGGACCAATGGCGCCGCCGCAGCGGCCTGCGCAAGTTCGCGGAGAATGTCGCCCGGCTGGTGAGCCCCTTATTGTGAGGCGCGCCGGCCGATCAGCCGCCGGGCGATCCAGGTGGCTGCAAGCAGGATGATCGCCACGCCGGCCACGGCGGCGATCACATGCTCGGCAGTGCGCAGCCGGCCGAAAAGCCGCTCTATCCCCTGGCCGAAGGCATAGCCTATGCCGGTGAAGACCACGCCCCAGATCGCGGCGGCGATCGCGTTCATCAGCAGGAAGGTGCGTGCCGGCAGGCGCGAGGTGCCGATCGCGATCGGGCTCACCGTGCGCAGGCCGTAAAGGAAGCGGAATCCGAAGACGAAAGCGAGCGGGTGGCGTTCGAACATGGCGAAGGCGCGGGCGAAGGCCGGCCGGGCGATCAGGCGGCGCACGCGCGGACGATCGCGGAACCGCCGGCCGGCGGCGAAGAAAAGCTGGTCGGCGAGGCAGGAACCCAGCGCCGCCGCGATCATCGCACCGGGCAGCGGCAGCAACCCCTGATGGGCGAGCAGGCCGCCGGTGACGACCACCGTCTCCCCTTCCACCCCCGCGCCGATGAAGATCGCGAGCAGGCCGTAACGGGCGATGAGCGCTTCCACCGTCATGCGGTGAACATGCGCATTTTCCACGGGCCGGCATAGCCCCATGCCCCGCAATCGCCCGCCGCGCTTCATCGTTGGCCTAGTGGAACAATTATCGGAATCGCGATTTAATCCCCGTCGACGGGGACTTCCGATACCGTCGCTGAAATGGGGGCGATCCATGGCGATCCTGTCTTCGCGGCAAGCCGGCCCTGCCCTTGCGCTGGCGCTGATGTGCGTGAGCACGGGCAAGCCCGCCCGGGCGGCCGATCAAGCCGCCGGCCAGGATAATGCCGCCGAAGTGAAGGCGCTGCGCGGCGAGGTCGAGCAGCTCCGCTCGCTGGTCAGGGAACTGAAATCCCGGCTGGATGCGGTGGCGCCGCAGCAGGCCGCCCTGCCCCCGCCGAGCCAGGAAGCGCTGGGCCAGGAAGCATCGGGCCAGGCATCCCCCGCCCCGCAATCGCCCGCCGCCGCCGGGCCGGCCCCGACCCGTTCGGCTGGGATCCAGCCGCCGCCCACCGCCCTTCCGCCCGCCGCCCTTCCGCCTGCCGCCATTCCGCCCGCTGGCCAGCCGGCGCCGACGGGCATCGCATCCGCTACGGCCTCCACGGCCGGCCGCCTCGGCGTTCCCGCGACGCGGCTGCCGCCCCGGCAGACGATCGGCGACAACATCACCGGCGCCTCGCGGATCGACAATGCCGCCCCGCCCAATGATCCCGACCTCAAGGGCTTCATCGAGATACCGGGCACGGAAACCGCCATCCGCATCGGCGGCTATGCCAAGGTGGACGCGATCGTCGATCCTTCCTTCGTCGGCGATCGCGACGAATTCAACGCCGGCGCCATTCCCTTCGGCAAGCGCGTGGGCCACCGCGCCACCGTCAACGCCCGCGGCACCCGCTTCACCATGGATGTCCGCCGCCCCTCGGTGCTGGGCGGCAGCCTGCGTTTCTATGTCGAAAACGACTTCTACGGCGACGGCGAAAGCTACGGCTTCGCCCTCCACCACGCTTATGGCCAGCTCGGCAACACCTATGGCGGCTTCGGCTATTCCGCCTTCGTGGATGCGGACGTGCTGCCCGACACGCTGGACGATTGGGGGCCGGGCGCCGTCAATTTCCTGCGCACCGCCTCGGTCCGCCAATCCTTCAAGGTGGCGCCCGGCGCCAGCCTGACCGTTTCGATCGAACGGCCGGAAAGCGACCTGCAACTGGCCGATCCGCAGAAGACGGTGGAGAAGATGCCCGATATCGTCCTGCTCGGCCGGCTGGAGGACAGCCGCGGGCACGTCCAGCTGGGCGGCCTGATCCGCCGCATATCCTATCGCGACAGCGTGACCGGAGACGGGGACAGCGCCACGGCCTACGGCATTACCGCCTCGGGATCGGTCTCGCTGTTCGACAAGGATCTTTTCCTTGCCTCCGTCACCTATGGCGCCGGCGTGGCGCGCTACATGAACGATCTGAACGGCCTCGGCCTCGATGCGGCCATCCGCCCGGACGGCCGGCTCCGGCTGACCCGCATGATCGGCGGCACGGCGGGCTACACCCATTATTGGAGCGAGGATTTCCGGTCCAACCTGGTGCTGAGCGCGCTGAAGCTGAGCGACGGCGGCTACCTCGACCCCGACGATATCGCCCAGACCCGCTATGGCGCGTTCAACCTGATCTGGTCGCCGGCCGGCTCGCTCAGCGTCGGCCTGGAAGGGCTGCTCGGCTGGCAGAAGCGGCAGAACGATCTGTCGCGCAACGCATCGCGCATCCAGGCGACGGTGAAATATGATTTCGTGCGGTGATGCGGGGCCGGGCTTGATCGGCGCCCGGCCCCGCGCCGATCACTTCTTCAGCACCATCACGCGATAGAGGCCGTCCTCCACCTCCACGCCGTGCGTGTCGTGGCCGAAACCGGGGAAGCGCTGGTCATACGCCTCCAGCGCCTTCAGATATCCGATCAGCGCACCATCGGCGGGGCCGGCATTCTCGCCCGGCATCATCAGCGGAATTCCCGGCGGATAGGGGACGATGCCGGTGGCGAGCGTGCGGCCGGCAAGCTCATCCAGCGTGATCCGGTCGATCCGGCCGCGGACCAGCTCCTCATAGGCGGCGACCGGGCTCATTTCCGGCTTGGGCAGGATGCTGAAGGCTTCGGACATGGTGTGCGTGGTCTTCAGCTCGTCCATCGCCGAGAACATCAGGTCCGCCAGCTCGCGCAGGCCCATCTTCCCGTAGCGATCGGGATGGTCCTTCACCAGCGAGGGGATGGCGCGGGAAAGCGGCACGTTCGCGTCATAATCCTTGCGGAAATCGAGGAGCGCGTTGACCAGCGTGCCCCATTTCCCCTTGGTGACGCCCATCGAGAAGAGGAAGAGGATGGTGAAATCGGTCGTCTTCTCGACGACGATGCCACGCGCGGCGAGGTATGAGGTGACGATGCTGGCGGGGATGCCCACCGCCCTGAGGCCGCCGTCCGGGTCCATGCCGGGCGTGAGCACGGAAACCTTGATCGGATCGAGCATGCAATAACCCGGCTCGATATTGCCGAAGCCGTGCCATTCGGCGTCGGGGGCGAGGTGCCAGCAGCCGGGCTCGCTGGCGAGATACTCCGGGTCCGCCTCGTGGAAGGCCACCGTCTTGCCGCGCGTGTCGGTGACGGTGGGCGGCTGCCAGATATCGAAGAACCAGCCATTCTGGTCGGCGATCTCGGCATTCAGCCGCGCGACCGTCTGGCGGAAGGCGATCGCCTCGCGGATCGAGGCGCCGGTGAGCTTTTCGCCCGAAGAATCCATCATCGCCGCCGACACGTCGTTCGACGCGATGATCGGATAGCAGGGCGATGTGGAGGCATGCATCATGAACGCCTCGTTGAAGCGGGCATGATCGATCGGGTTGCGGCCGTCGCGCACATGGATCATCGACGCCTGCGACAAGGCCGCCAGCAGCTTGTGCGTCGATTGGGTGGCGAACACGCTGGGCATGGCCGCGCGATCGCGCTCCGCCGGCTCGCCATGCATGCCGAAGCGCTGGCGGTAGATCGGGTTGAAGCGGGCATAGCCATACCACGCCTCGTCGAAATGGAGGCGATCGACGCTCTCGCCCATCAGCTCCTCCACCCGCGCGACATTGTAGCAGAGCCCGTCATAGGTGGAGTTGGTGATGACGGCATGGACGGGCGCGGGATCGATCCCGTCCTTCACCAGCGGATTATCGCTGACCAGCACACGCAGCGCCGAGGGGGTGAGCCGTTCCGGCGGGATCGGGCCGATGATGCCGTAAGCGTTGCGGGTGGGCATCAGATAGCAGGGGATCGCGCCCGACAGCGTCATCGCATGCTCGACCGACTTGTGGCAGTTGCGGTCGCACAGCGCCACCTGGTCGCGGGTGACGCTGGCCATCAGGATCACGCGGTTCGAGGTGGAGGAACCGTTGGTGACATAATAGGTGCGATCCGATCCGAACACGCCTGCGGCATAGCGTTCGCCGTCGCCGATCGCGCCGCTGTGATCGAGCAGCGAGCCGAGATCGCCGACCGAGATCGACAGATCGGACCGGAACAGGCTTTCCCCGAAAAATTCGAAGAAGGCGCGGCCGACCGGCGAGGTGAGGAAGGCCGTGCCGCCGGTATGGCCCGGCGTGTGCCAGGAATATTCATAGGTGCGGGCGAATTCCACCAGCGCCCCGAACATCGGGGGCAGCACGGTGGAACGGTAGCGCTGCAGCGCGGCCAGCACCCGGCCGCCGATGAAATCGGTGGTGTCCTCCAGCAGCCAGATGAAATCGTCCGCCTTCGTCATCGCATCGGTGGGGATGGAGGACGCCGCGCTATGATCGGCGAGGAGGAAGATCGGCACGTCGGCATTGAAGGCGCGCATCGCATCCAGCACGGTTATGGCCGGCTGGTGATCCCCGCCCGTGCCCAGTTCCCAATCGAGCAGCAGGCACTGGATCGAGGGATCGGTGGAGACGATCGCCACCGCGTCTTCCACCGTGGAGGAGATGACGACATCGATTTCGCGCCTTTCCAGATCATCCACCAGATGATCGACAGCGCGGCCGGCGGCGGAATCGGGGCCGAAGGTTTCGCGCACCAGCAGGGCGCGCATCGCCAGCCTGAGGCTCGATTGTGACGGCATCGCATACTCCTTCACACAGACGGGAACGGAAGAGCGGCGCCACCGCTTGCCGGTGGTCGCATCATGACGGGAACCGATCGGGTTTCAGGCGAGGGTCATTTCAATGACAGATTTTCATCGGCGCCGTAGCGTCGCCGATCAATTCAGTTGGTGATGAGGAAAATAGGTATCGGCTTTCCGGCAAGCGGCCGGATGATCGCAACCGATCGACCACAGAAAAGACTGGGCACGAAGATCTGCGCATAGTTCACGCTCCCCGGCTGATGAGTCCTGCGGTCGCGATGCGGAGCGGAATATCCGCCCTTTCATGCTGTGGTTCAACCGAAAAAACCTGGCGCGTTGTTATCTGGCGGCCTGCGAATTCCTGCATTAATGTCACGCGCTATGGAGTCGCCTCGCGCCCGCATCGCGACAATGGCCCTTCGCCCGGCCGCACGAGGGATAGCGATGGCGGGCCTGATGGCGGCCGGCCCCTTCCCGGCCGCGATGGCAGCCCCCGCCGAACAGATTTCCTCCGCCGCCGCCACGCCATCCGATACGGCACGGATGGCGATAAGCTTCGATGCCGCGCGGGAGCGGCTTGCGCGCGTATCGCCTTCGCTGAGCGGCGCGGGGCATGAGGTGCGCGCGAGCGAGGAGCAGGCGGCCGCGCTCAAGGCGCTCAACCGGCCGGTGGTGAGCGCATCGGCATCGGTGATCGAATATCAGAAGAGCCTTTCGGTCGATCTGACGGGGGAGAAGAACGCCTTCGCCAACGCGACGTCGGATTATCTGGACGGCCTGCCGGGCCAGTTCCCGCCGGAATTCGCCGGCATCGTCCAGCAGGTGACCGGGCGGATCGAGCAGGCGCTGCCGGGGCTGCTGTCGCTGATCCCCGACACGCTCGACTATCGGGTGCGCGACACGGTGTTCCGCCCGAGCGTGACGGCCGCCCTGCCCCTTTATACCGGCGGCGCGATCCCGGCGGTGCAGCGCGGCGCGGGCGCCACGGTGGCGCTGGCGCGCGCCAAGGAAGCCGGCGCGCAAAGCCTTTCGCAGATCCAGCTCGTCCAGGCTTATTTCGGGCAGCAGCTTGCCCAGGCGCTGCTGGCGAGCGCGGTCGAGACGCGCGATGGCTTCGACCGCCATCTGGCCAATGCCAGGGCGATGGAGCGGGAAGGCGTGCTGCCGCGCGCCGGCGTGCTGCAGGTGCAGGTGGCGCGCGACGCCGCCCAGCGCGCGGTGGAACGGGCCGCGCTGGAGGAAGCGACCGCGTCCGATACGCTCGCTCGCCTGCTGGATGCCCAGCCGGGCGTGCGGCCGACGACGCCGCTGTTCGTGAACGCCCGGCCGATCGAGCCGCTCGACCAGTTCCTGGCCAGCGCGAGCGAGGGCCATCCCCAGGCGCGCGCCGCCGATGCCGCCCGCGATCTGGCCGGCGCGGGCGAGGATCTGGCGCGGTCGCGATTCCGGCCGCAGGCCTTCGCCTTCGGTTCCTATAATTTCAACCGCGACAATGCGTTGCCCACCGATCCCGACTGGATCGCCGGCGTGGGCGTGCGATACACCTTGCTATCCAACATCGATCGCCAGCGATCCCTGAACGCCGCGCGCGAGCGGCGGCAGGCGGCGGACGATGCCGCCCGCGACGCGCGCAAGACGATCGCGATCGAAACGAACCGTGCCTATAATCTCGTCGAAACGGCGCGGCGATCCTTCCTGTCGCTCGATTCCAGCCTGGCGGCCGCGAACGAGAATCTGCGCGTGCAGGAGGTGGCCTTCCGTGAGGGCGAAGGCACCGCCGCCGCGCTGATCGACGCGCGCACCGCCCTGTCGCTGGCCCGCACGCAGCGGATCGCCGCCGCCTATGAATATGTGGTGGCGCTTTCCGCCCTGCTCGCCGCCAGCAATCGCGGCGACAGCTTTCCCGATTATCTCGCCCGTGCCGACCGGATCAGCGCGCCATGACGGACATCAGCCAGCCCCCCGGCGCCTCTCCTGCCGCCGAACCCGCCGAGGTGCCGCCGCGCGACCGGCGCCTGCTGGTCGCGGCGCTGCTGATCGTCGCGCTGGCGCTGGCCGTCGGCCTGTGGTTCGCCTCGCGGCCGGCGCCGCCGCAGTTGCAGGGCATGGTGGATGCCGATCAGGTGAACGTCGCCACCAAGGCGCTGGCGCGGGTGGAGAAGCTGATCGCCGAGGAAGGGCAGACGGTGAAGGCCGGCGCGCTGCTCGCGACGCTCACCAGCCCGGAGATCGACGCCGGCCGCCGGCAGGCCGAAGGCGCATTGGCGAGTGCGCGGGCGCTGGAGGCGATGGCCAACGAGGGCAACCGGGCCGAGGATGTCCGCGCGCTCAGATCCGTATGGCAATCCGCGCAAGCCGCGGCGGGGCTGGCGGCCGTCACCGCGCGGCGGGCCGACAATCTGTTCGCCGAAGGGGTGATCGCCGCCCAGCGGCGCGACGAGGCCCACGCCGCCCGCGATGCCAGCGCCGCCCAGGCGGAGGCCGCCCGCCAGCAATATCTGAAGGCCGTATCCGGCACCCGCGCGGAGGAGAAGGATGTCGCCCGCGCGCAGGTCGAGGTCGCCGCCGCCGGCGTATCCACCGCCGAAGCCTTGCAGGCCGAGACGAAACTGATCGCCCCGATCGGCGGGGAGATCAGCAAGAAGCTGGCGGAAGCGGGCGAGATCGTCGGCCCGGCGGTGCCGATCTACCAGATCATCGACACCGCCCACCCCTGGGTCGCGGTCAATGTCCGCGAGAACGATTACAAGGGCATCGCCCCAGGGCTGGAAATGCGCGGCGACATACCGGCGCTCAAGCTGAAGGGCGTGCCCTTCACCGTCTATCATATCGATCCGCAGGGGGATTTCGCCACCTGGCGGGCAACGCGCCAGTCTTCCGGCTTCGACATTCGCAGCTTCGAGGTGAAGCTGCGCCCCGCCCGCCCCGTGGCGGGGCTGCGGCCGGGGATGAGCGTGCTGTTCGCCTGGCCGCGATGAGCTTCGCCAGGGCCTTTTCCCGCGAGGTCGCCCATCTCCGGCGCGATCGCTGGGATCTGGCGATGGTGACGCTGTTTCCGGCGGCCGCGATCATGATCGTGGCGGCGATGCTGATCGCGGCCGTGCCCCGCCACCTGCCCGTGGCCATCGTCGATGACGATCACAGCGCCTTCAGCCGCGCGCTGGTCCGGGCCGTGGCTGCCGCGCCGGCGGTGACGATCGCCGAAACGCCGGCGACCCTGGCCGAGGCGGAAGGGATGGTGCGGGCCGGCGTGGTCTGGGCGGTGCTGCACATTCCCCGCGACGCGGGCGCCGGCCTTTCGCGCGATACGACGCCCGCCATCCACATTCTCTTCAACGCATCCTTCCTCACCATCGGATCGAGCGCCGCGAACGGGATCGGGAGCGCGGTGGAAGCGGTGGTGGCCGAACGCGGGCTGGATGTGCTGCATGCGCGCGGCCTGCCGGCGATCCGCATCGATCCGCCGCGCGTGCAGGCGACGGTGCTGTTCAACCCGCAGACCAGCTTCGAATGGTATCTGCAGGCGCTGATCCATCCCGCCGTGCTCCACCTGCTTACGGCCTGCGTGGCGGTGATGGCGATCGGGCGCGAGCTTGACGGGGAATCGCTCGCCCGCTGGCGGGCGGAAACGGGCGGCGGCATGGCGGCGCTCGCGGGCAAGATGGCGCCCTATCTGATCCTGCTCGCCGGCTGGGGCGCGGTTTGGCTGATCTGGGTGGCGGGCGTGCGCGGCTGGACGATGAACGGCAGCATCCTCCTCACCCTCCTCGCCCAGGCGCTGCTGTTCGCGGGTACGGCCAGCATCTCCGCCATGCTGGTGACGGTGACGGGCAAGGCGAGCGTCGCCTTCTCGGCAAGCGCGCTCTATGCCGGATCGGCGCTGGCCTATTCCGGCGGCACGCTGCCGCTGACGGGCGGATCGGGCTTTGCCCGCGGGTGGAGCCAGGTGCTGCCCTTCACCCATTATCTGCGGTTGCAGATGGACCAGTTCCTCGGCGCGCCGGTGCGGGTGGCGCTGCCGACGATCGCGGTGCTTTCGGCCTATCTGCTGGTGCCGGCGGCGGTCACCGCGCTGGCGCTGCGGCGGCGGGAGCGCGGCTGAGATGGGGTTCGGCGCCGCCTTCGCGGGCGTGTTCCGCACCATATTCACCACGCTCGCGCTCGCGTCGATCATCGTCGTCGCGGTGATCCTCTACGGATTCTATTATCCCGCGCCCTATGCCCACCAGACGGCCCGGCAATTGCCGGTGGTGGTGGTGGATCTGGAACGCAGCCCGCTGACCCGCCAGGTCATCCGCAACCTGGGGGACGCGCGCGAGGTGCGGATCGTGGCCGAGGCGGCATCGGCGGCGGAGGCCGAACGGCTGGTGCGCGACCGGGAGGCGGACGGGATATTGATGCTGCCCAGGGGGCTGGAGCGCGGGCTGCTGACCGGCGCGCCCGGCGCGGGCATCGGCATCTGGGTGAACGGCACCTACCTGATCCGCGCACGCGACATCGGCGGCGCGGTGCAGGCGGCCGCGATCGGCGCGGCGGCGCAGCGGCTGGGGCATGTGGCGCAGGGCCTGCACCTCCAGGCGCCGATCGCGATCGTGCAGCGGCCGCTGTTCAACACGCGCGAAGGCTATGCCGACTATGTCTTTCCCGCCGTCGCCGCGATCATATTGCAGCAGACCCTGCTGTTCGGATCGGCGATGCTGGTGGCAGGCCGGCGGCGGGAAGAGCCGGCACCGTGGGGCACCGCCGATTTCCTGGGCACGTGGTGCGCGATCGCGCTGATCGGCATCATGGGCGCCTTCCTCTATTTCGGCTGGATATACTGGTTCCAGGATATGCCGCGCGCCGGCAACGTGCCCGCCCTATTCGTGGCGGTGCCGATCTTCGCGCTCGCGGTCAGCGCGCTGGGCATGATGATGGGGAGCATCGTCGACGGGCCGGACCGGGCGCTGCAGGTGCTGATCCCGACATCGATCCTGCTGTTCTTCCTGACCGGCGCCGCCTGGCCGATCGCATCGATGCCCGTGCCGGTGGCGATGCTGGCCCATCTTTCGCCCGCGACCATGGGGATGGAAACCTTCGTGCGGCTCAATGAGATGGGCGCCCCCTTGCGCGACGTGGCCGGCCGGCTGGCCGGGATCGCGGCGCTGGCAGCCATTTACGGCGCTGTCGCGTTCCTGCGGCTGAGCGGCGGGGAAAAAGCCGCGCTCCGCTGATCCCTCTTGCGAAGGACGTGCCCCATGAACCGGCTGTTCACCCTGTTCGCCAATCGCATCGCGGCCTTTGCCGGGCAACCGCTGGCCTTCGCGCTGGCGGCCGGTTTCATCCTGGCGTGGGCGCTGACCGGCCCGATCTTCCAATTTTCGGACACGTGGCAGCTGATCGTCAACACATCAACGACGATCGTCACCTTCCTGATGGTGTTCCTGATCCAGAATTCCCAGAATCGCGATGCGGCGGCGATGCAGGCCAAGCTGGACGAGCTGATCCGCGCGCTGAGGAGCGCGCGCAACCAGTTCATCGGCATCGAGCATCTGACCGAGACGGAGCTAGAGCTGATCCGCCGCGCGCTGGAAAGCAAATATGGGTCGGAGGGAGACGAGGACGAGGAACACGGAGCGGGCCACATTTCCGTCGCCCGCCTGATCGCCCGGATATGACGGGGCCTGTGGCCCCGCCGATCAGCGGTCGACCCGCGCGCTCACCCGGTGGAAGAAGGGATGCTGGGGCGAATTGCCGCGCTGGATATCGTGGAAGATGCCGGCGCCCAGCGTGGGCAGCAGCGCTTCGACGATGGTGACATGTTCCAGGTTGCGCACGTCGATATGAACGTGGAGCGCACTTTCATAATGGAAGCTGACGATCGCTTCCGGCGGGCAGGCGTCGATCAGCAGCGAGCTGATGCGGGCCAGTTCTTCCGAAACGAAGTTCGAACGCGGCGCACTCGGGATGCGTTCGACCCCGCCGCTCTCGATCGACTTACCCGCTACGCTCATCGTCATTCCCTCTATTACGCAAGGCCACCCCAGTCGAAAGCAAAAGCCGATCGCTGGCAAGGCGCTTTGTTGCCCCGCACCATGACCATTTTGGGGCAATCCGCATTTTTGCCCGGCATGTGTGGCAATC
Source organism: Edaphosphingomonas fennica (assembly GCF_003034225.1). GTDB lineage: Bacteria > Pseudomonadota > Alphaproteobacteria > Sphingomonadales > Sphingomonadaceae > Sphingomonas_E > Sphingomonas_E fennica. Next base: position 226,931 of record NZ_PHHF01000018.1, on the reverse strand, counting down.
CTGCATGCCCCGGCCGGAACAGCCGGGCCGGCCTTCAGGCAACGAGCGCCGCCGCCCTGGCCTTCAGCAGCGCCGCCGCATCGCGCGGATCGATACGGACCTGCAGCCCGCGCTGCCCGGCGTTCAGGAACACCGCGTCATGGCCCAGCGCCGCTTCCTCGATCGCGACGGGCACCTTGCGTATCTGGCCGAAAGGGCTGATCCCGCCGACCTTGTAGCCGGTGATCCGCTCCGCATCGGCGGGCTTCATCATCTCCGCCGATTTCCCACCGAGCGCGGCGGCGAGCTTCTTCATCGCCACTTCGCGATCGGACGGCACGATCGCGCAGACCGGCTTGCCGTCGACCAGCGCCATCAGCGTCTTCAGCACCTGGCCGGGCGGCACGCCCAGCGCCTCGGCCGCCTGCAGCCCGACGCGATCGGCGCCGGGATCATAATCATAGGCATGGACGGTGAAGGCCAGTCCGGCCTTCGCCAGCATCTGCGTTCCGCGCGTGGCTTTGGACATGATGCGCGCTCATTCCATCGCCGCCCGCCAGGGTCAAGCCGCGCCGTCGCGCGGCAAGGCCCAGTCCGCCGGCAGCGCGGCCTCGCACTGGGCGAGCGTCGCCCCGCCGGGCGCCACGCATCCCGCGCGCAGCAGGAAGGCATGGCGGACGATCTCCGCCTGCTGCTCGATCCCGTAGCGGTCGAGCGGCCAGCCGGCGCGGATCCGATAGCCGTAACGGCAGAAGGGATGGCGCATCAGCGGCAGCCACCACCGCCCCCGCCGCTGCGCCTGCCAGACATGCGCCATCTCGTGGATGAAAAGCCCCTGCGCCGCGACCGGCGCCTGGGCGAAGTCATCGCGCCAGATCGGGCTTTCGGGGTGGAACCAGATGTGCCCGTCTGGCGCCATCACCACGCGGGGCGGGTGGAGCGGCCACCATTTGCGGCGGTGGAGCCGGACCGCGTCATAATCGATCGCCGGCCCGAACATGCCGGCGGCGAGCGCGCGCTCGCCCGCCGTCAAAGGGCGGGAGACGGGCGGCTCCGCCATCCCCCTACCCCGCCCGGCCGGCGCCGGGGCGATCAGTGGCCGGCATGGCCGTCGGGCGCGGCATCGCCGGCCGCGCGGGTGGCGGCATCGATGTTCACCGCCTTGCCGCTCCTGAAGCGGAAGGTGAGCGGCAGCGTGCCGCCCGGCTTCACATCGGCCGCGACGTCGAACAGCATCGCATGGTTGCCGCCCGGCGCGAAGGCCACCGTGCCGCCCGCCGGCACGTCGGCGCCGTCGATCGGGCGCATCGTCATCATGCCGTCCGCCATGCCGCCTTCGTGCAGCTCGATCCGGCCGACGCGGGGGCTTTCCACCGCGACCAGCCGATCCGCCTGCACGCCGCCTTCCACAGTGAAATAGGCGGCCGCCGGCCGCCCGGCCACCGGCGAAAGGCGGACCCAGGCATCCTTCACCGCCGGCGCATCCGGCCGTGCCGGCTGGCACGCCGCCAGTGCCATCAACGCAAGCGGCGCCAGCCGCAGCAACCCTCGACCCATGGCATATTCTCCGTCCATCCGATCGCCGCCGCGCCGGATCGTTCCAACCAGATCGCATTAGGCGAGCCGGGTGTCTTGCGGCAACCGAAAGCCCGCCTATATCGAGCCCCGAACAGCAACAGCCGACCGGTTTTCGCTTCACTGGCAAGGGGAACCGGCGGATACGCCGCAAACTTCGGGGGACGAAGGGTATAAGTATGGCTAAAGTAATCGGGATCGACCTGGGCACCACCAACAGCTGCGTCGCCGTGATGGACGGCGGCAAGCCCAAGGTTATCGAAAATGCCGAAGGCGCGCGCACCACGCCTTCGATCGTGGCCTTCGCCAAGGATGGCGAGCGCCTGATCGGCCAGCCGGCCAAGCGCCAGGCCGTGACCAATCCTGACAACACGATCTTCGCGGTGAAGCGCCTGATCGGCCGCCGCTTCGACGATCCCGTGACGAAGAAGGACACCGAGCTGGTGCCCTATCACATCGTCCGCGGCAGCAACGGCGACGCATGGGTGCAGGCCGGCGGCAGCGATTATTCGCCGTCGCAGATCTCCGCCTTCATCCTGCAGAAGATGAAGGAAACGGCCGAAGCCTATCTGGGCGAGACCGTGACCCAGGCGGTGATCACCGTTCCGGCCTATTTCAACGACGCCCAGCGCCAGGCGACCAAGGACGCCGGCCAGATCGCGGGCCTCGAGGTGCTGCGCATCATCAACGAGCCGACGGCGGCCGCGCTCGCTTATGGCCTCGACAAGAATGACGGCAAGACCATCGCCGTCTACGACCTTGGCGGCGGCACCTTCGACATCTCGATCCTCGAGATCGGCGACGGCGTGTTCGAGGTGAAGTCCACCAACGGCGACACCTTCCTGGGCGGCGAGGATTTCGACGCCAAGATCGTCGAGTTCCTGGCGGACGAGTTCAAGAAGGCCGAGGGCATCGACCTGACCAAGGATCGCCTCGCCCTCCAGCGCCTGAAGGAAGCGGCCGAGAAGGCGAAGATCGAGCTTTCGTCCGCGCAGACGACGGAAGTGAACCTGCCCTTCATCACCGCCGACGCCACCGGGCCGAAGCATCTGGTGAAGTCGATCACCCGTTCCGATCTGGAGCGGCTGGTGGCGGACCTCATCAACCGCACGCTGGAACCCTGCCGCAAGGCGCTGGCCGATGCCGGCGTGAAGGCCGATGCGATCGACGAGGTCGTGCTGGTCGGCGGCATGACCCGCATGCCCAAGGTGCGCGAAGTCGTTAAGTCCTTCTTCGGCAAGGAACCGCATACCGGCGTGAACCCGGACGAGGTGGTCGCCATGGGCGCCGCCATCCAGGCCGGCGTGCTGCAGGGCGACGTGAAGGACGTGCTGCTGCTCGACGTGACCCCGCTGTCGCTGGGCATCGAGACGCTGGGCGGCGTGTTCACCCGCATGATCGATCGCAACACCACCATCCCCGCCAAGAAGTCGCAGGTCTATTCGACCGCCGACGACAACCAGCAGGCGGTGACGATCCGCGTGTTCCAGGGCGAGCGCGAGATGGCAGCGGACAACAAGCTGCTCGGCCAGTTCGATCTGGTCGGCATCCCGCCGGCGCCGCGCGGCGTGCCGCAGATCGAGGTGACGTTCGACATCGACGCCAACGGCATCGTCCATGTGACCGCCAAGGACAAGGGCACCGGCAAGGAACAGCAGATCCGCATCCAGGCGTCCGGCGGCCTTTCCGACGCCGACATCGACCAGATGGTCAAGGATGCCGAGAAGTTCGCCGAGGAGGACAAGAAGCGGCGTGAGGCGGCGGAAGCCAAGAACAACGCCGAAAGCCTGATCCACACCACCGAGCGCCAGCTCGAGGAGCATGGCGACAAGGTGGATGCGGCGCTGAAGTCCGAGATCGAGGCGGCCGTGGCCGAGGCCAAGACCGCTGTCGAGGGCGGCGATCCCGCCCAGATGACCGAGAAGGCCCAGGCGCTTGCCCAGGTGGCGATGAAGCTTGGCCAGGCGATCTACGAGAAGGAGCAGGCGGCCGCCGCCTCGCCTTCCGCCGACGCCGGCGAAGCCAAGGCCGACGATGTGGTCGACGCCGAATTCTCGGAAGTCGACGACAACAACAAGGCGTAAGCGATGCGCCCCTTCCATTCGCATGGCATGGATGGTCATCCCCCTTCGGCGGCGGCAACGCCGGCCGGAGGGCGGATCGCCGCTTCCGCCCGCGTCATGGAAGGGGCGGTTTTTCTGGCCGGGGGGCTGAATGGCCGAGGTTGATTTCTACGAACTGCTCGAAGTCGAACGGACTGCGGACGACAAGACGATCAAATCCGCCTACCGCAAGCTGGCGATGCAGTGCCATCCGGATCGCAATCCCGGCTGCAAGGATTCGGAAGCCAAGTTCAAGGCGATCAGCGCAGCCTATGACTGCCTGAAGGACCCGCAGAAGCGCGCGGCTTACGACCGGTTCGGCCATGCCGCCTTCCAGAATGGCGGCGCGGGCGGGCCTGGCGGCTTCGGCGCGCAGGATTTCGGCGGCTTTTCCGACATATTCGAAAATATCTTCGGCGAATTCATGGGCGGCGGCCGTGGCGGCCGCCAGAATGTGCGGCGCGGGGCGGACCTGCGCTACGACATGGAAATCACGCTGGAGGACGCCTTCCACGGCAAGAAGGCGGAGATCCGCGTCGACGTCGCGGCCAATTGCGAGCCGTGCGGCGGCACCGGCGCCAAGCCCGGCACGTCGGCCAAGGGCTGCCCCACCTGCGGCGGCCACGGCAAGGTGCGCGCGCAGCAGGGCTTCTTCGTGGTCGAGCGCACCTGCCCGTCCTGCCACGGTGCGGGCCAGGTGATCGCCGAGCCCTGCCCCGATTGCCGGGGCGAAGGCCGGGTCGATCGCACCAAGACGCTGGAGGTGAACATCCCCCCCGGCGTGGACGAAGGCACCCGCATCCGCCTGACCGGCGAGGGCGAGGCCGGCGCGCGCGGCGCGCCTCCGGGCGATCTCTACATCTTCATCCATGTGAGCCGGCACAAATTGTTCGAGCGGGAGGGCACCACCCTCTTCGCCCGCTATCCGGTCTCCATCACCACGGCGGCGCTGGGCGGCACGATCGAGGTGCCGGGGCTGGACGGCGAGCGGCACGAGCTGCGCATTCCCGCCGGCATCCAGTCCGGCAAGCAGATCCGCCAGCGCGGCGCCGGCATGCCGGTGCTGAACGGCCGGGGCCATGGCGACATGGTGATCCAGGTCGATGTGGAGACGCCGACCAGGCTCACCCCCCGCCAGCGCGAACTGCTCGAGGAGTTCCGCACGCTGGAAACCGGCGAGGAATCGCCGGAGGCCAGCGGCTTCTTCGCCAAGCTGAAGGGCATGTTCGGGGAATAAGGCTGACGCTGCCCCACCTCGGGGAACAGCCCGTCAGGCTGGACCCGTTTCGGCATCCATTACCGCCACGCCCGAATATCTGGCGGAATGACAATGGATGCTGGCCTTTGCCGGCACGGGCGAAGGGAAGGTGCGGATCCGCTGCGCCCTCCCCCACCCACCTTCGCTCTGGCCTCCCGGCGCGCGGGGGGCTAGACGCGCTGGCTTGAGTTCACCAGCGAAGGAATGCCCATGCGCCCCTCCGGCCGCGCGCCCGACCAGATGCGTCCGATCTCGATCGAGACCGGCTATACCCGCCATGCCGAAGGTTCCGTGCTGATCGGCTTCGGCGACACCAAGGTGCTCGTCACCGCATCGATCGAGGAGCGCGTGCCCCCCTTCCTGCGCGGCAAGGGCCAGGGCTGGGTGACGGCCGAATATGGCATGCTGCCCCGCGCCACCCACACGCGCGGCAGTCGTGAGGCCGCAAAGGGCAAGCAATCGGGCCGCACCCAGGAAATCCAGCGTCTTATCGGCCGTTCCTTGCGCGCGGTGGTCGATCTCACCAAGCTCGGCGAACGCCAGATCACGCTCGACTGCGACGTGATCCAGGCGGACGGCGGCACGCGCACCGCTTCCATCTCCGGCGCCTGGGTGGCGCTCCGCCTCGCGGTGGACAGCCTGATGAAGCAGGGCCTGCTGACGGAGGACCCGATCACCGCCCAGGTCGCGGCGATCTCCTGCGGCATCTACGAAGGCACGCCGGTGCTCGACCTCGATTATATCGAGGATTCGAATGCCCATGCTGACGCCAATTTCGTGTTGCTGGACAATGGCAACATCGCCGAGGCGCAGGCGACCGCCGAAGGCGCCACCTATGACGAGGAAGCGCTGCTCCGCCTGCTGCGCCTCGCCCGCATCGGCTGCGGCGAGATATTCGCGGCCCAGCGCCGGGCGGTGGCGCGGTGACCGCGCATCACCGCAAGCTTGCCCCCGGCCGGCTGGTGATCGCCAGCCATAATGAGGGCAAGGTGCGCGAGATTCGCGAGCTGCTCGCCCCCTTCGGCATCGAACCGGTCTCGGCCGGATCGCTGGGCCTGCCGGAACCGGACGAGACGGGCACCACCTTCATCGCCAATGCCGAATTGAAGGCGCGCGCGGCCGCCGATCTTTCCGGCCTGCCGGCGCTGGCCGACGATTCGGGGCTGTGCGTGGAAGCGCTGGGCGGCGAGCCGGGCATCTTCTCCGCGCGCTGGGCGGGGGAGACCAAGGAATTCGGGCTGGCGATGCAGCTCGTCGAGGACAATCTCGGCAAGCTCGGCCCCGATGTCGGCCGCGACGCCCATTTCATCTGCGCGCTTTCGATCTGCTGGCCCGACGGCCATATCGAAAGCTTCGAGGGGCGGGTGGACGGCACGCTCGTCTGGCCGCCGCGCGGGGACAAGGGATTCGGTTATGATCCCATGTTCCAGCCCTGGCACCATGACGTCACCTTCGGCGAGATGGACCCGGCCGCCAAGCATGCGATGAGCCATCGCGCGGATGCTTTCCGCAAGCTGGTCGCGGCGGTGCTTTGACGGTGACGAATCCCAAAAAGCCCTCTCCCCCCGGGGAGAGGGTTGGGAGAGGGGGCGCGAGCGCCAGCGAGCGTCCCACGCCCGCAGCCTTCGAACCGGCATCGAGCCGGTCCGAAGGCTCCCCCCTCTCCCTTGCCCTCTCCCCAAGGGGAGAGGGAGAAGAACCGCTGGCCCTCTACGTCCACTGGCCGTTCTGCGTCTCCAAATGCCCCTATTGCGATTTCAACAGCCATGTCCGCGCCGAAATCGACGAGACGGCGTGGCGGGACGCGCTGATCGCCGATCTCGCGCATGAAGCGGCGGTCGCGCCAGGCCGGCCGATCACCTCCATCTTCTTCGGCGGCGGCACACCATCGCTGATGCACCCCGAAACCGTGGCGGCGGTGATCGCGGCGGCCGAGGGGCATTGGGGCTTTGCCGATGACGTGGAGATCACGCTGGAGGCCAATCCCTCCTCGGTCGAGGCGGCGCGCTTCGCGGGGCTGGCGACGGCGGGCGTGAACCGCGTGTCGCTGGGCCTGCAATCGCTGGACGATCGCATGCTCCATTTCCTGGGCCGCGCGCATGGCGTGGACGAGGGGCTGGCAGCGCTGGAGACGGCGCAGCGCCATTTCGGCCGGGTCAGCTTCGATCTGATCTACGCCCTGCCAGGCCAGAGCGAGGCGGCATGGGGGGCCGAGCTGGCCCGCGCCATCGGCTTCGGCACCGGCCATCTGTCGCTCTACCAGCTCACCATCGAACCGGGCACGCGCTTCGCCACCTTGGTGGAGAAGGGCGAGCTGGAGCCGGCCGATCCCGATCACGGCGCCACCCTGTTCGAGCTTACGCGCGACGTTACCGCGGCGGCGGGCATCCCGGCCTATGAGATTTCCAACCATGCCCGGCCGGGGCAGGAAAGCCGGCATAACCTGACCTACTGGCGCTATGGCGACTATCTGGGCGTCGGCCCCGGCGCGCACGGGCGGCGGGATGGCCATGCCACCTTCCGCCGCAAGAAGCCGGAAAACTGGCTGGCGGCGGTCGCCCGCAACGGCCACGGCATCGAGAGCGAGGAGGCGCTTCCCGCCGCCGACCGCGCGATGGAGGCGCTGCTGATGGGGCTGCGGCTGGCCGAGGGCGTGGACCTCGACCGCATCGCCCGGCGGAGCGGGCTGGGTGCGGACGCGCTGGTGGACGAGGCCGCGATCGGACGGCTGGCGAAGCTGGGCTTCATCCGCCGCGATGCGCAGCGCCTGACGGTGACGCCCCAGGGCATGCCCCTGCTGGATGCGATCCTGGGCGAGGTGGTGGCGGCGGGCTGAACCCGGCCGCCCCCCCCCCAATCCCCGAGGCTTATTCCGCGAAGCTGCGCGGCGCCGGGGAAACGGTGGTGATGCCGCCGCTGCCGATCTGGTGCACCGCCAGCGCGCGCTGGGCGATGCCGTCCGCGCCGAAGCGGAAGGCGCCGTCGACGCCGGCAAAGCCGTCCTTGTCGGCCAGCGCCTTCACCGGGAAACGATCCCCCACCTTCCACTGCCCGGCGATGCGGACGGTGAGCAGCACCGCATCATAGCCCAGGCTCGCCAGCCGGTAGGGCGGCTTGCCGAAGCGGGTGCGATATTTGGTGGCGAGCTGGCGATACATATTCTCCTGCACGCTGGCGAACCAGGCGCCGCCCATCGCCGGATTGGCGGTGAGGGTGCTTTCGGTCGCCCACAATTCCGTGCCGATCACCTGGGCTTCCGCCCCGCCCGATCCCGCCTTGCGGATCAGCGGCACCGCCTGGATGGCGATGCGGCCGCCATCGGCGATCAGCACGGCTTCATAGTCGCCCGACTGGCCGAGCTTGGCGATCGCGGCCGAAAGCGATTTGGGGCTGCGATCGAAGGTCTGCAGCGAAACCACGCTGCCGCCCGCCCCTTCCGCCGCATGAATCAGCGCGTTGGAGGCATTGCGGCCGTAAAGCCCGGTGGGCATCAGGCCGGCGAACTTGCTGATCCCCTTGGTCCGCGCGAAGCGGACGGCGCGATCGATCGACTGGGCCGGCGAAAATCCCATGAGGTAGACGCCGTTGCCCGCGACGGTGGCGTCGTTGGAAAAGCTGATGACCGGCACGCCGGCCGCGCGCGCCGGGGCGGAAATCGCCCGCACGTCATCGGCAAGCAACGGCCCCAGGAACAGGCGGTTGCCATCGGCCAGCGCCTTCTGCGCGGCGACAGCCGCCCCGGTGGCGGTATCATAGGTGGTGATGCGCACCTTCGCCCCGCCGGTATCGAGCAGCGCGAGGTTCGCGGCATTGGCGATCGACTGGCCGACGGCGGCGTTCGGCCCCGTCATCGGCACCAGCAGCGCCACGCGATGCCGTTCCTGATCGGTGGGCAGGCCGGGGCCGACGGGGCGGGTTTCCTCCTTGGGAGGGGCCGGCGTGGCGGGCGGCGTCGTCTTGGGCACCATGGCCTGGCACCCCGCCAGGAACAGCGCGAGGCCCATTCCCGCCAGACGAAGAAAATTTCGGCGTGGTTGCGACCTCGACCCGGCCTCTGCCATGACATCATCCCATGCAACAGCCCCCTGACGAGGCCCTGACACCCGGCCTCTACATCGTCGCCACGCCCATCGGCAACTTATCCGATCTCTCCCCCCGCGCCGCATCGGTGCTGGCGCGGGCCGATCTGATCGCGGTGGAGGACAGCCGCGTCACCGCGAAGCTGCTCCAGCGCATCGGCACGAAGCGGCCGATGACGCCCTATCACGATCATAATGCCGATCAGGTGCGCCCCGGCCTGATCGACCGGATGGGCAGCGAGGCGATCGCGCTGGTGTCCGACGCCGGCACGCCGCTGATCTCCGATCCCGGCTTCAAGCTGGTGCGCGACGCGCGGGCGGCGGGGCATATGGTGACGACCATCCCCGGCCCCTGCGCGGCGATCGCGGCGCTGACGCTGGCGGGGCTGCCCACCGACCGCTTCTTCTTCCTCGGCTTCCTGCCGTCGAAGGAGAAAGCGCGCGCCGATGCGATCGCCGAGGTGGCGGGCGTCCGCGCGACGCTCATCCTCTACGAATCCGGCCCCCGGCTGGGCGCGGCGCTGGCGGCGCTGGCGGACGGGCTCGGCGACCGCGAGGCGGCGGTGGCGCGCGAGATCAGCAAGGCTTTCGAGGAATGCGTGACGGGCACGCTCTCCACGCTGGCGGCGCGCTATGCCGATGCCCCGCCCAAGGGCGAGATCGTGATCGTCGTCGGCCCGCCGGGCGAGGCGCCGGCGCCCGAGGCCGGCGATGTGGATGCCGCGCTGATCGATGCGATGGCCCGCCTGCCCGTCGCCAAGGCGGCCGGCGAGGTGGCCAGGGCCACCGGCCTGCCCCGGCGCGAGCTTTATGCCCGCGCCATGGAACTCAAGGACGGCGGATGAGCCGGCAGGCGGCGGAACGGCGCGGCAGGCGCGGCGAGCTGATCGCCGCCTGGTGGTTGCGGCTGCGCGGCTGGCGGATAATCGCGGCCCGTGCCCGCACCCCGGTGGGCGAGGTGGACCTGATCGCCCGGCGCGGCCGCACGCTGGCCTTCATCGAGGTGAAGACGCGCGCCAGCGAGGCCGATCTGGCGCTGGCGATCGACCACCGCCGCCTGACCCGCGTGGCCCGCGCCGCGGAGATGCTCGCCCCCCGCCACGCCCGGCCGGACGACGCCATCCGCATCGACGTGATCCTGCTCCGCCCCCGCGCATGGCCGCGACACATCGAGAATGCATGGCATGGGTGACTTTCGCCGCGCGCTCGCTTACTTGACCGGCCGAACCAGCGCGAGGCAGCCCCATGTCGCTTAAAGTCGCGGTCCAGATGGACCCGCTCGAAACCATCAATATCGCCGGCGATTCCACCTTCGCGATCATGCTGGGCGCGCAGGCGCGCGGCCATCGGCTGTTCCATTACAATGCGGGCGACCTCAGCTATCGCGACGGCCGCGTCACGGCGCCCGCGCGGCCGGTGACGGTGCAGCGCGTGGTAGGCGACCATTTTTCCGCCGGCGATCCGGTGGTGCTGGACCTTGCCGAGGATGTGGACGTGGTGCTGATGCGGCAGGACCCGCCCTTCGACCTCGCCTACATCACCGCCACCCATCTGCTGGAGCGCATCCGCCACCGGACGTTGGTGGTGAACGACCCGGAATCGGTGCGCAACGCGCCCGAAAAGCTGTTCGTGCTCGATTATGCCGAGTTCATGCCGCCCACCCTCATCACCCGCCGGCTGGAGGACGCCCGCGCCTTCCACGCCGAACATGGCGAGGTCGTGGTGAAGCCGCTCTACGGCAATGCGGGATCGGCGGTGTTCCATGTCGGCCGCAACGACGCCAACCTGGCCGCGCTGACCGAATTGTTCGGGCAGGTGTGGCGCGAGCCGTTCATGGTGCAGGCCTTCCTGCCGGACGTGGCCAAGGGCGACAAGCGCATCGTGCTGGTGGACGGCAAGCCCACCGGCGCGATCAACCGCCTGCCCAAGGATGGGGAGATCCGCTCCAACCTCGCCGCCGGCGGCCGCGCGGACGCGACCGACCTCACGGCGCGCGAGCAGGAGATCTGCGCCGCGATCGGGCCGGAACTGGCGCGGCGCGGGCTGCTGTTCGTCGGCATCGACGTGATCGCCGGGCACCTGACCGAGATCAACGTCACCTCCCCCACCGGCATCGTCGCCATCGACCGGTTCAACGGCACCGATACCCCGGCCGTCATCTGGGACGCGATCGAGGCGAAGCTCGCGGCCCGGGGCGTCACCCGTGGGTGATTGGGTCCGCGAGCTCATCGAGCAATCGGGCTATCTGGGCGTCGCCTTCCTGATGTTCGCGGAGACGGTGTTCCCGCCCATCCCTTCGGAAGTGATCATGTCGCTGGCGGGGCTGCAGGCGGCCAAGGGCGCGCTGACCCTGCCCGGCGTGATCGCCTGCGGCACGGCGGGCGCGATGCTGGGCAACACCTTCTGGTATCTGCTGGCGCGCGCGCTCGGCCTCCAGCGCTTCAAGCCGCTGATCGACCGCTTCGGCCGTTGGCTGACGATGGACTGGGCCGAGGTGCAGCGCGGCGAGAAATGGTTTCGCAGCCACGGCGCGGCCTTCGTCTTCTTTGGCCGGCTGCTGCCGACGATCCGGTCGCTGGTGTCGATCCCGGCGGGCCTGCTGAAGATGAGCCTCAGCCGCTTCCTGTTCTGGTCCACGCTCGGCACGCTGGGCTGGACGTCGCTGCTCGCCTCCGCCGGCTATGTGCTGGGCCAGCGCTACGCGATGGTCGATGAATATATCGGGCCGCTTTCCACCGCGATCATCGTGCTGCTGGTGCTCTGGTATTTCTGGCGGGTGCTGACCTGGCGGCCCAGCCGATAGCGGCCGGCTTTCAGGCGCGGGGATGGGCGTTGCGATAGACGTCCATCAGATGCGCGGCATCGACGGACGTATAGACCTGGGTCGAGGACAGGCTGGCATGGCCCAGCAATTCCTGTAGCGAACGCAGGTCCACGCCGCGCCCCAGCAGATGCGTGGCGAAGCTGTGGCGCAGCGCATGCGGCGTCGCGCTGCCGGAAAGCCCCAGCCGCCCCCTCGCTCCCCGCACCGCGCGGCGGACGATATCGGCGGAAAGCGGCCCGCCCCGCGCGCCCCGGAACAGCGGCATGTCCCGCGCGGCGCCCCACGGGGATTGCGCCAGATAATCCTCGATCGCCTCGCGCACGCGCGGCAGCAGGGGCACGATGCGCGTCTTGCCGCGCTTGCCGGTAACGCGGATCGCATCGCCCAGCGGCAGCACCGCCCCGGTCAGGCCCACCGCCTCGCCCACGCGCAGGCCGGAGCCGTAGAGCAGCAGCAGCACGGCGAGATCGCGCGCCGCGATCCAGGGCTGGCTCGCATCCTCGGCCGCCTCCTCCGCCAGCGCCACCGCATCGGCGGGCGCGACGGGACGCGGCACGCCGCGCTTGACGCGGGGGCCGCGCAGGCGGGGCGCATCGCCGGCGACATGGCGCAGGAAGCCGCGCACGGCCGAAAGCTCCCGCGCGGCGGAGAGATTCCCGATGCCATCCCCCCGCCGCGCCGCGAGGAAGGCGCGCAGATCGGCCGGTTCCAGTGCCGCGAGCAGCGCCGCATCCACCGCCTGCCCGCGATGCTGGCCCAGAAAGGCGATCAGCCGGTGCGCCGTCGCCACATAAGCGCGCACGGTATGCGCCGACCGGCGGCGATCCAGCGCGAGATGCTTTCCCCAATCGGCCGCGAGCATGCGGGCGGGATGATCCTGAAGGCTTAGGGCAACCACCGCCCGATCATGCGCGAAACCGCCTGGCCAAGGAAGAGCAGCAATTCCGATCCGTGCCGCGTCTCGAAGCCTTGCGGGCGGCGCTGGCCGAGCGCCAGCAGGCCGGAGGGCTGCGGCGGCGCGCCATCCAGCCGGATCAGCGCCTCGGCACGGATGAGATCGGAAGCCGGGCCGAACAGCGGATGGCCCCGCTCCACGCCGCGCAGCACCACCCCTTCGCCATCGCCGACGGCGCGTTCGAGCAGCCTGCGATCGACGATCTGGAGCCCGGACGCATCGGCGCGCATCGCCCCATCCTCGACGAACAAGGCGAGCGATACCGCATCGAGGCCCAGCGTGTGCGGCCAGGCCTGGGTGATGACGTGGATGAGATGATCGAGCCCGTCGGCTTCCAGCGCATCGATCACCGCCTGATGGATCGCGGCGACGGCGCCCGAATGGCCGCGCGCGAAGGCGATGAGGTCCTGATTGGCCTCTTCCACCTCCGCCACGCGCCGCCGGAGCGACGCGACCGCATGCCCTTCGAAATCGAGAAGCTGGCCCATGAGAGCCAAACTTACAGAGACTTGGTTAAAAAGCTACTGCCCACAACCATGCCTTGCGGGGCTGTGGGCAGCGACAGAAACCTTAGCCGATGGTCTGGCCGGTCTTGGCCCAATCGGCCAGGAAGCCCTGGATGCCCTTGTCGGTCAGCGGGTGGTTGAACAGCGCGCGGATCACCGCCGGTGGGGCGGTCATCACGTCCGCGCCGATCTTGGCGGCTTCGAGGATGTGGATCGGGTGGCGGACGCTGGCGACGAGGATTTCGGTCGCGAAATCATAATTGTCGTAGATGATCCGGATATCGGAGATGAGCTGCATGCCATCGAAGCCGATATCGTCATGCCGGCCGACGAAGGGCGAGATGAAGGTCGCGCCCGCCTTGGCCGCCAGCAGCGCCTGGTTGGCCGAGAAGCAGAGCGTAACGTTGACCATGCAGCCGTCGTCCGACAGCTTCTTGCAGGTCTTGAGGCCGTCGACCGTCAGCGGAACCTTGATGCAGACGTTGGGCGCGATCTTCCGCAGGATCGCCGCTTCCTTCATCATCGTGTCATAGTCGAGCGCCACGACCTCGGCCGAGACCGGGCCGTCCACCAGACCGCAAATCTCCTCGACCACCTCGAGGAACTTGCGGCCCGACTTGGCGATCAGCGAGGGATTGGTGGTGACGCCGTCCAGCAGGCCGGTGGCGGCGAGATCGGCGATTTCCTGGGTGTCGGCGGTATCGACGAAGAACTTCATGGGGCGATTTTCCCGAGCAGAATGGAGATGAAGGGTGATTCTTGGCGGCGCCTATAGCGCGTCCGCCCCGATCAGACGAATCGGCATTATCACGGGCGGCGGCCACCCTGCCCCCTTGCGGCCGGCCGCAAAAAGCGCGAGGCAAGGCGATCAGCTTAAGGGGCTAGAATATCATGATCTTACGCCTGGCCGCCGCGACGGCGCTCGCCCTCGTTTCCGTGCCCGCCATCTCCGCGCCCGCCGAAGGGCCGTCGCGCCTGCTGCAGGGCAGCGACCTTTTCTCGCTGGAGGTCGCCACCGATCCGCAGATCCGCCCGGACGGCGCGATGATCGCCTATGTCCGCCGGTCCAACGACGTGATGACCGATCGCGCCCGCGCGACGATCTGGCTGGTGGATGCGAAGACGGGCGCGCAGACCCCGCTGGTGGCCGGCACCGGATCGCACAGCCAGCCGCGCTGGTCGCCGGACGGCAAGCGCATCGCCTATGTCTCCACGGCCGAAGGCGGCGCTGCCCAGCTTTTCGTCCGCTGGATGGATACCGGCGCCACCGCCCGCGTCGCCACCCTGCCCGATGGCCCGAGCGCCATTTCCTGGTCGCCGGATGGAACGCGGATCGCCTTCATCATGTCCGTGCCGGACGAAGGGATGAAGCTTGGCACGCCGCCCGCCAAGCCCGAAGGCGCGAAATGGGCGCCGCCGCTGGAGGTGATCTCCTCCATCGTCTATCGCGCGGACGGCGCCGGCTATCTGAAGCCGGGCTACGATCATGTCTTCGTCGTTCCCGCCGATGGCGGCGCGCCGCGCCAGCTCACCTTCGGCGCCTTCAACCATGATGGCCCGCTGTCCTGGACGCCGGACGGCCGGACCATCCTGCTGAGCGCCGATCGCAGCAAGAACTGGCAGCGCGAGCCCAACAATCCCGAAATCTACGCGCTGGACGTGGCGACGGCGAAGCTGACCGCGCTCACCGACCGCCTCGGCCCTGATGCGCGGCCGGTGGTGTCGCCGGACGGCAAGCGCATCGCCTATCTGGGCTATGACGACAAATATCGCGGTTATGAGAACGCGCTCCTCTATGTGATGGATCGCGACGGCGGCAATGCGCGCGCGATCACCACCGCGCTGGACCGCAGCATCGACGATGCCGAATGGGCGGCGGACGGGCGCTCGCTCTATGTGCAATATGACGATCACGGATCGACCCGCGTCGCCCGCGTGACGCTGGACGGCAAGCTCACCACCGTCGCCACCGGCATGACCAGCAGCCAGATCGACCGCCCCTATTCCGGCGGATCGTTCAGCGTCGCCCGCAACGGCGCGGTCGCCTTCACCAGCGGCGATCCGCAGCGCCCGGCGGACGTTTCCATCGCATCCGGCGGCAAGAGCCGGCGCCTGACCCGGCTCAACGAGGAGCTGCTGGGCGCCAAGGCGCTGGGCCAGGTGCGCCAGATCCCGGTGAAGGCGGCGGACGGCCGCGCGATCGATGCCTGGCTGGTGACGCCGCCCGATTTCGATCCGGCGAAGAAATATCCGATGATCCTGGAAATCCATGGCGGCCCCTTCGCCGCCTACGGCCCGGCCTTCGCCAGCGACAACCAGCTTTATGCGGCGGCGGGCTATGCGGTGCTCTACGTCAACCCGCGCGGATCGACATCCTATGGCGCCGAATTCGCCAACCTGATCCACCACGCCTATCCCGGCGACGACTATGGCGACCTGATGGCCGCCGTGGATGCCGCCATCGCCACCGGATCGATCGATGCCGACAATCTGTTCGTCACCGGCGGATCGGGCGGCGGCGTGCTGACCGCCTGGATCGTCGGCAAGACCGACCGGTTCAAGGCGGCCGCCACCCAGAAGCCGGTGATCGACTGGGCCAGCTTCGTGCTGACGGCGGACATGACGCCCTTCTTCGCCAAATATTGGTTCGGCAAGTTCCCGTGGGAGGACCCGCAGGCCTATTGGAACCGCTCGCCCCTCTCGCTGGTCGGCAACGTCAAGACGCCGACCCTCGTCGTCGTCGGCAGCGAGGATTATCGGACGCCGGTGAGCGAGGCCGAGCAATATTATTCGGCGCTCCAGCTCCGCGGCATCCCCACCGCGCTGGTGAAGGTGCCGGAAGCGTCGCATGGCGGCATCGCCGCCCGCCCGTCGCAATCGGCCTCCAAGGCATCGGCGATCCTCGCCTGGTTCGATAAATATCGGGCCAAGCCGCAATAAGGGCGCGTTCGGGGGGATTCGGCGAGTCCGCCCCCCGACATTCGGAAGCGCTGGCCTTCATCCCCCGGGGCGGGTTACACCATGCCGCCCCGGATGGGATGGAGGGAGAGGCGATGACCGACAAGGATCTCCGTGCCCGCGCGATCGCGCTCTACGACCGTTTCACCCACGATCATCACAACCGCCGCGCCTTCCTGGCGGAACTGACCACGCTGGCCGGGAGCGCCGCCGCCGCCAACGCGCTGGCGGCCGCCATCGCCGCCGATCCCGCCGCCGCCGCGATCGTGCCCGCCGACGACAAGAGGCTGAAGACCGGCGAGGCGAGCTGGAAGACCGGCACTGACCGGACGATGACGGGCTACCGCGCCAGCCCCGCCAATGCCAAAGGCCCCCTGCCCGCCGTGCTGGTGATCCACGAGAATCGCGGCCTCAACGATCATATCCGCGACGTGACGCGCCGGGTGGCGCTGGAAGGCTTCCTGGCGGTGGCGCCCGATTTCCTTTCGCCCGCGGGCGGCACGCCGGCGGACGAGGCGAAGGCGCGCGAGATGATCGGCGCGCTCGATCTCGCGGCCGCCGTGCAGGATGGCGCCGCCACGGTGCGCTGGCTGAAGACCGACAAGGCCGGCAACGGCAAGGTCGGCGCGGTCGGCTTCTGCTGGGGCGGCGCCATGGCCAACCGGATCGCCGTTGCGGCGGGATCGGCGCTGAGCGCGGCCGTGCCCTATTACGGCCCCGCCCCCGATCCGGCCGAAGCCGCCAGGGTGAAGGCGGCGATGCTGCTCCATTATGCCGGCACGGATGAGCGGGTGAACGCCACCGCCAAGCCCTGGATCGAGGCGCTGAAGGCGGCCGGCATGCCGGTGCAATCCTATTTCTACGAAGGCACCTTCCACGCCTTCAACAACGACACCTCGGCCGAACGCTACAACAAGGCGGCGGCCGATCTTGCCTGGGACCGGACGATCCGGTTCCTGAAGGAGAGGCTGGGATGAGCGAGCTGATATTCTACACCAACCCGCAATCACGCGGACGCATCGTCCGCTGGATGCTGGAGGAGGTCGGCGCCCCCTATCGCACCGAGGTCGTCGGCTACGGCCCCGCGATGAAGGGGCCGGATTATCTGGCGATCAACCCGATGGGCAAGGTGCCCGCGATCCGCCATGGCGGCGCCGTCGTCACCGAGGCGGCGGCGATCTGCGCCTATCTGGCCGATGCCTTCCCCGCCGCCGGCCTGGCGCCGCCCACCACGGAGCGGGCGGATTATTATCGCTGGCTGTTCTTCGCGGCCGGCCCGATCGAGGCGGCGGTGACGGACAAGACGCTGAAGGCGGTGCCCACGCCCGAGCAGCGCGCCTTCGTGGGCTATGGCTGCTACGAGAATGTCGTCGACGTGCTCGATGTCCTGCTCTCCGAACGGCCCTATTTCTGCGGGGAAAGCTTCACGGCGGCGGACGTCTATGCCGGATCGCAGATCGCCTTCGGCCTGATGTTCAAATCGATCGAGGAGCGCCCGTCCTTCCGCCGCTATGTCGATCGCATCCAGGCGCGCCCGGCCTATGCCCGCGCCGCCGAACTGGACGATGCGGCGGCCGCCGCGGCCTGAACCTCGGCCCTCCCCCGCACAAGAAAAAGGCCCGGCGGATCGCTCCACCGGGCCTTTTCCATGCGCCTCGCGGCCAAGATCAGTCGCGATTGCCCATGAGCTGGAGCAGGAAGGTGAACATGTTCACGAAGTCGAGATACAGCGACAGCGCGCCCATGATGACCGTCTTGCCGACCATGTCGGTGCCGGCCACGTAGAAATACATGCTCTTGATCTTCTGCGTGTCATAGGCGGTGAGGCCCGCGAAGATCAGCACGCCGAGGAAGCTGATCACCAGCGCCATCCCGCTCGACTGCACGAACAGGTTGATGAGGCTCGCCACGATCAGGCCGACGACGCCCATGATCAGGAAGGTGCCGAAGGCCGAAAGGTCGCGCTTCGTGGTGTAGCCGTAGAGGCTGAGACCGGCGAAGGCGGCCGCGGTCGCGAAGAAGGCCTGGGCGATGTCGACGCCGCCATAGATCAGGAAGATCGTGGACATCGAAAGGCCCATCACCGTCGCGAAGGCCCAGAACAGCGCCTGCGCCGCGAAGGTCGACAGCCGGTTGATGCCGAAGCTCAGCACCATCACGAAGGCCAGCGGCGCGAGGATGATCACCCAGCGCAGCGGCCCGCCCGAGAACACGGCTTCCGCCATGCCCGAACGCGCGAACAGATAGGCGACGATGCCCGTGAGCAGCACGCCCGACGCCATGTAATTATAGACCGAAAGCATGTAGGAGCGCAGACCCGCGTCGATCGCGGCGTCGCGCGTGCCGGCGGCCGTCGGCCTCGCCGCTGCGGTCGTCCGGGGGTCGGACCAGTTTGCCATCGCCATCAAACTCCATATCCGCGGTCGCAATTCGCGCCGCTCAGGGCCAATATCGGCGGATTGCCGCGCCTTTTCAACGGAGACACCTGTAACATGATATTGCGGAGAAGCCCATGCACCGGCTGTTCGTAGCCATCCGGCCGCCGCGCGCGATGCGGCAGGCGCTGCGCGGCATCATGGGCGGCATCGCCGGCGCGCGCTGGCAGGATGATGCGCAGCTCCACCTGACCCTTCGTTTCATCGGCGAGGTGGACCGGCATGTGGCGGAGGACGTGGCCGCGGCGCTGGGCGCGATCCACCATCCGCGCTTCCTGCTGGCGCTGGACGGGCTCGGCCAGTTCGACCGGCGCGACCGGATCGACAGCCTGTGGGCGGGCGTGACCCCGCATGATGAGGTGACGGCGCTCCACAACAAGGTGGATCAGGCGCTCACCCGCGTCGGCATCGCGCCCGACACGCGGGCCTTCCTGCCCCACATCACCATCGCCCGCTTCGGCCGGCATGCGGGGCCGGTGGAAGCGATGCTGTCGCAGGCCGCCGGGCTTTCCGGGCCGGCCGAGGAGATCGACAATTTCTGCCTCTACGAAAGCCGGCTGGGCAGCGAGGGCGCGACCTACGAGATCGCGGCCCGCTACCCGTTGGATTGAAAGCCGCTGAAACCCTGTCTCAGCCCTTCAGCCGGTCCGCCAGCCCGCGCGCGCCGGCCACGACATCCGCCCAGGTGATGTCGAAACCCGCCTCGTCGCCATAATAGGGATCGGCCACCGCCTGCCCTTCCCGGCCCGGCACATGATCGAGGAGCAGCGAAAGCTCCGCCGTCGCGTCGGCCGGGCTCAGCGCGCGCAGATCGGCGAAGTTGTTGGCATCGAGCGCGACGATATGGCTGAACCGCCTGAAATCGTCGGGCGTCACCTGGCGGGCGCGATAGCCGGAAATGTCGATGCCGTTGCGCCGGGCCACCGCCTGGGCGCGCTTGTCCGGCGCGTGGCCGAGATGCCAGTCGCCCGTGCCGGCCGAATCGATCTCCGCATCCAGGCCGATCCGCGCCGCTTCCTCGCGAAAGGCGGCCTCCGCCAGCGGCGAACGGCAGATATTGCCGAGGCAGACGAACAGCACGGCGGGCCTGGACGAAGCATCGATGGACAAGGGCGATCTCCCGGAAACGAACCGGGCGGCCTTAGGCCAAAGCGGCTTCGCGGAGAAGCCGCCCGGAGCCCAGGGCCGCCCGTGAACGGAAGATCAGTTGGGAACGACCACCCCGCAGGCGATGCGGCCACCGCTATTGCCGGTGGGATCGGTGCGATAATCATCCGGCGATGCGTGGACGACCAGCGCCGCGCCGTCCGCATCGATCAGCGGATTGTCGCCGCCCGTCAGCCGCGCGCCGGGAATGGTCGCCTCGACGCGGCCGGCGCCGTCGGTGCCGACGATCAGGTTCGGCAGGTCGCCCCAATGCGGGCCACCCTGCGCATCCTTGCCGTGGACCATGTGGGTGGGGTTCCAATGGGTGCCGGCGCTGACGAAGCCCGGCCCCTCGCACAGGCCCACCATGTGGAGGTGCAGGCCGTGGGCGCCCGGCGGCAGCCCCTGGCCCTCCACCGCGACGCGGACGCCGCCGTCAAGCTGGGTGAGCGTGGCGCTGCCCAGCGACGCCCCGTCCGGCCCGGCCAGCGCGACGCTGGCGGTGGTGGCGGCCGGCGCCGGCGGCTCCGCGCCGCCGCCCGCGCCGCTGGTGGCGCAGGCACCCAGCATCCCCGCCATGGCGAGCGGCAATATCGTGAGGTAGCGCATCATCTTCTCCCTATTCGCCCGTATCGATCCGGTGGCGTAACGCTCGACCATAAGGTCGGTTGCAGCGAACGGGAACCGGGCATGTGGGAAAAGCGGTTGCAATCTCGGGATTGTTCCGCCGGAATCGGATGAAATGCCGCACCCGCCGGCATCCCATGACGCCGGCAGCCGCCCCTGCCCGCTCGGGCCGGGCCTTTCGACCCGGCTCGACACGAACGGAAGTTTCCGGTGCATCCGGCCGGGCGAGGCTCGCGAAGCGCCCGCCACGGCCCGATCACTTAAAGGAAATTCTCCGCATAGGTGCGGATGCGCAGCGTCTTGGGCGCGGCCGGCACGACCGACGCGGTAAGGCCCTCGGCCTCCGCATAGGCCCGCGCCTTGTCCAGCGACGGGAAGACCAGCCTCACCTGCTCGCGCGTGTCGCCCGATCCGGCCCAGCCGGTGAGCGGATCGGGGCGCTTCGCCTCGCGCGGTTCATATTCCAGCACCCACTGGCCGGCGCGGGCGCGGCCGGACTGCATGGCGTTCTTCGACCGCTGGTAGATGCGGGCGGCAGGCATAGGATCAATCCTCCGGTGCGATGGTGACGCGCAGCCCGTCCAGCTCTTCGGTGAACGGGATCTGGCAGGACAGGCGCGAAGTCGCGACGCGATGGTCGGAACTGTCGAGCAGGTCGTTCTCGTCGTCGCCCATGGGCTTGAGCTTGTCGAAATCGGCCGCGTCGACATGGACATGGCAGGTCGCGCAGGAACAGCAGCCCCCGCACAGCGCCAGAAGCTCGTCAAAGCCGTTGTCGCGGATATTTTCCATCACCGTCAGGCCAACCTGGCCATCGACGACCTTCTCTTCCCCTTCGCGCGTGACGACGAACAGCTTCGGCATTATGGCTTCTCCCCTCGCTCATGCGAGCCTGTTTACGGGCGGCTATGTCTGTCCAAGCCAGCGAAATCAAGGGCGGACGCGACATGGGATTGACGGCGGAACAGCTGAAGGCGGGGCTGGATGCACTGGCAGGCTTCGAAAATGCCTTCGCGGTGCGGCTGGGCGAGATCGGCTATCCCGAGCCGCGCATCCGGGCGCGCGGCTATGAGACGCTGCTGCGCACGATCATCGGCCAGCAGGTGAGCGTGCATGCCGCGAACGCCGTGTGGAACCGGCTGGAGGCCGCGCTGGGATCGGCGGCGGACCCGGCGGCGCTGGCCGCGGCATCGGACGAGACGCTGCGCGCGGCGGGGCTTTCGCGGCAGAAAAGCGGCTATGCGCGCAGCCTTGCCGATCATGTCACCTCCGGCCGGCTGAACCTCGAATCCCTGCCCGACGACGATGAGGAGGCGATCGCCCAGCTGGTCGACATCAAGGGCATCGGCCGCTGGTCCGCCGAGATCTATCTGCTGTTCGCGGAAGGGCGGACGGACATGTGGCCGGCGGGCGATCTTGCCGTCCAGATCGAGGTGGGAAGGCTGATGGGCCTCGCCGATCGCCCTTCGGAAAAGCTGACGCGCGAGATCGCGGAAAAATGGCGGCCGCATCGCGGCGCGGCGGCGATCTTCACCTGGCACAGCTATGGCGAGGCCGCGAAGGCCGCCCGAAAGACCGCGTCGGCCGCCGCCGCCGACAAGCTTCCTCTATGATGGGGTGACACCCAACCGGAAACAGGCCTTCCGCATGATGCACCGCCCCGCTTTGGCCGTTCTGCTGCTCGGGGCGATCGCCGCCAGCCCCGCCGTCGCCGGGGAAGGCCGCGATCTCTGCCCCGACCGGCCGGGAATCGGCACCCCGGCCTGCACGCTCGATCCGGGCCGGGTGCAGATCGAGGCCGGGATCGGCGACTGGACGATGGATCGCCAGGCGGACAGCCGCACCGATACGATAAGCGCGGGCGATTTCCTGCTGCGCGTGGGCCTTGGCGAACATATCGAGGCGCAACTGGGCTGGACGGCCTTCGGCCACGTCCGCACGCGCGACAGGGCGACCGGCGCGGTGGACAAGGCTTCTGGTGCCGGCGACGTCACCCTGGCCATCCGCCGCAACCTCGCCCGGCCGGACGGCGGCGGCTTCGCGATCGCGGTGCAGCCTTATGCGACGCTGCCGGCCGGCGGCCATGCCATCGGCGCAGGCGATTGGGGCGCGGGCCTCCTGGTGCCGCTCAGCTACGACCTTTCCGATCGTTTCCAGATCGCGCTGACGCCGGAAATCGACGCCGCCGTGGACGAGGACCGCGACGGCCGTCACCTTTCCTACGGCACCGCCGCCGGCCTGGGCGTGGCGATGAGCGAGGCGGTTTCAGCAACGATCGAGATGGCCGCCTATCGCGATCGCGATCCCGCCGGCCATTCGACGCAGCTGCTGGCGGGGCTCTCCTTCGCCCTGCAATCGGGCGAGGATATGCAGTTCGATGCCGGCGCCAATGCGGGGCTGAACCACGCGACGCCGGATATCGAGCTTTATCTGGGAATTACGCGGCGTTTTTGAGAAAGCGCGGGAACCGTCCTTTCCGGCCGGCCCCCGCGCCCGGCGTCAGA
The DNA here is from genome assembly GCF_003034225.1 of Edaphosphingomonas fennica. Taxonomy (GTDB): domain Bacteria; phylum Pseudomonadota; class Alphaproteobacteria; order Sphingomonadales; family Sphingomonadaceae; genus Sphingomonas_E; species Sphingomonas_E fennica. The sequence goes on along the minus strand of NZ_PHHF01000018.1, from coordinate 203,983 downwards.
CGAGCCGGCTCTGCTCCAGCGCCGCCGCCACGAAGCTGGCGAACAGCGGGTGCGGATCGAACGGCTTGGACTTCAGCTCCGGGTGGAACTGCACGCCGATGAACCAGGGATGGTCCGGCCGCTCGACGATCTCGGGCAGGGCGCCGTCGGGCGACATGCCGGAGAAGATCAGCCCCTTGGCTTCCAGCGGCTCGCGATAGTTGATGTTCACTTCGTAGCGATGGCGATGCCGTTCCGAAATGTCGGTGGCATTGTAGATCGAGGCGACCCGGCTGTTGCCGGAAAGCCGCGCCGGATAGGCGCCCAGCCGCATCGTGCCGCCCAGATCGCCGTCGGCCGTGCGCACTTCCATGCCGCGCGCCGATTTCCATTCGGTGATGAGGCCGACAACCGGATTCTCGGTAGGCCCGAATTCCGTGGTGGAGGCATCGGCGATGCCCACCAGGTTCCGCGCGCCTTCGATGCAGGCCATCTGCATGCCCAGGCAAATGCCGAAGAAGGGCACGTTGCGTTCGCGGGCGAAGCGGACGGCGGAAATCTTGCCTTCCGATCCGCGCTCGCCGAAGCCGCCGGGCACGAGGATGGCGTGGCACGGTTCCAGGCTGGCGGCGATGTCCGATTCCGGCGCCTCGAACAGCTCCGAATCGATCCAGCGGATGTTCACCTTGACCCGGTTGGCGATGCCGCCGTGGACGAGCGCCTCGTGCAGCGACTTATAGGCGTCGAGCAGGCCGGTATATTTGCCGACGACGCCGATCGTCACCTCCCCTTCCGGGTTGACGATGCGATCGACGATATCGTCCCAGCGCGAAAGATCGGGCGATCCCGCCGCCTCGATGCCGAAGGCGGCCAGCACCGCGCGGTCCAGCCCCTCGGCATGATATTGCAGCGGCACGCCGTAGATGGTGCTGGCATCGAGCGCGGGGATCACCGCATCGGCCGGCACGTTGCAGAACAGGGCGATCTTGGCGCGCTCGCTGGCGGGCAGCGGCCGATCCGAACGGCAGACCAACACGTCGGGCTGGATGCCCAGCGAGGTGAGGTCGCGCACCGAATGCTGGGTCGGCTTGGTCTTCAGCTCGCCCGCCGCCGCGATATAGGGCACCAGCGTCAGGTGCACGAACACCGAATTGCCCCGGCCCAGATCGTTCCGGAGCTGGCGGATCGCCTCCATGAAGGGCAGCGATTCGATGTCGCCCACCGTGCCGCCGATCTCGCACAGCACGAAATCCAGGTCGTCCGTCTCCGCGCGGGCGAATTCCTTGATCGCGTCCGTCACGTGCGGGATCACCTGGACGGTGGCGCCCAGATAGTCGCCGCGCCGTTCCTTGGCGATGATGTTCTGATAGATCCGGCCCGTGGTGATGTTGTCGGACTGGCGGGAAGGAACGCCGGTAAAGCGTTCATAATGCCCGAGATCGAGGTCCGTCTCGGCCCCGTCGTCCGTCACGTAGACCTCGCCGTGCTGATACGGGCTCATCGTGCCCGGATCGACGTTGAGATAGGGATCGAATTTCCGAATGCGGACCCGATAGCCACGCGCCTGCAGGAGGGCAGCAAGACTTGCCGCCATGAGACCCTTGCCGAGCGAGGAGACCACGCCGCCGGTGATGAATATGTACCGCGCCATGGGAGAAATGGCTTAGCCGCGAGTGGAGGTAGGGAGCAAGGCAGGAACTCCAAAAAAACGACCGAGCGCGCCAGCGAAGCCGCCGACGCGTGAAGGCCGGTTATGCGATGGACGGACGCCCGGTCATCCGGGCGCCGGGATCATTGCGCGAGCGGAACCGCGCTGTTGGCAGGCGCCGCCGCGTCATTGGCGGGCACCGCCGGCGCCGTGGGAGCGGCGGCCGGAGCCTCGCCCTGCGGCGCGGGCTGGCGGGCGAGCGACTGATCGATCTCGCGCGGGGCGCGCTGCATCGTCGCCATCGCGGCCAGGCCGATCGACATGACGATGAACAAGGTGGCGAGGATCGTCGTCGCCCGCGTGAGGAAATCGGCCGCGCCGCGCGCGCTCATCAGCCCGGTGGGGCTGCCGCCGACGCCCAGGCCGCCGCCTTCCGAACGCTGCATCAGGATCACGGTGACGAGCGCCGCCGCGATGATCGCGTGGACAACGAGAAGGAAGGTGAACAGCATCGGCGATCGATCTTTCGGCAAGGCTTGCGGCTTCGCGGCCGGATATGGACGTCGCCTCTACAGATTCAACCCGCCGGGTTCAACCGCGCCGATGGGGGAGAATAGCGCTCCGCCCCGCGTTGGATGCATGGAACGCCCCTGGAAGCACGGGAAAGGGCATGGCCGATCGGCCCGAAAAGGAATGGCGAAGCCTGCGCGAGGCGGCGGCCGGCTGCCGCCGCTGCGACCTCTGGCGCAACGCCACGCAGACGGTGTTCGGCGAAGGCCCGGCCGATGCCGCGCTGATGCTGGTGGGCGAGCAGCCGGGCGATCAGGAAGATCGGCAGGGCCGCCCCTTCGTCGGCCGGCGGGGCGGATGCTGGATCGCGCGCTGGCGGAAGCCGGCATCGACCGGGATCGCGTCTACCTTTCCAACGCGGTCAAGCATTTCAAGTTCGTGCCGCGTGGCAAGCGGCGGCTGCACCAGAAGCCGGACGGGGGCGAGATCGCGGCCTGCCGCTGGTGGCTCGATCGCGAACGGGCGCTGGTCCGCCCCCGCGTCACGCTGGCGCTGGGGGCCACGGCCGCCCGCGCGCTGATCGGCAAGATAGTAACGATCGGCGGCACACGCGGCCGGACGATCGAGCTGGCGGACGGCGGCCTCGGCCGGGTGACGATCCATCCGAGCTTCCTGCTGCGGATCGCCGACAAGGCCGATGCGCGCGCCGAATATGAAAGGTTCGTGGCCGATCTGGGCGCCGCGCTGGCGCTGGCGGAAGGGTGAGCTACATCGACATGGGATCGGGGCCGTGCCGCCCATCCGGGCTGTCCAGGGCATCGATCGCGGCCATGTCCTCCGCATCCAGCCGGAAATCGAGCGCGCCCAGATTTTCCCGCAGCCGCGCCTCGCTGGATGTCTTGGGGAAAACGATCAGCCCCTTTTCGATATGCCAGCGGGTCAGCACCTGCGCGGGCGTGCGGCCGTGCCGCGCGGCGATCCGGGCGATGACGGCATCGTCCAGCAGCCGGCCCCGCCCCAGCGGCGCCCAGCTTTCGGTCGCGATGCCGTGCGCGGCGTGGAAGGCGCGCAGCTCGCGCTGCTGGAAGCCGGGGTTCAGCTCCACCTGGTTGACCGCCGGCACCACGCCGGTTTCGCCGATGATCCGTTCGAGATGGGGGATGGCGAAGTTGGAGACGCCGATCGACTTCGCCTTGCCCTCGTCCCGCGCGCGGATCAGCGCCTTCCAGCTTTCGACATAGAGGTCGCGCGACGGCACCGGCCAGTGGATGAGATAGAGGTCCACGCTCTCCGTGCCGAGATTGGCGAGGCTGCGGTCGAGCGCGGCCAGCGCCGTATCGAAGCCCATGTCCGCCATCCACAGCTTGGTGGTGACGAAAACCGGCTTGCCCGAAGCGCGGACGGCGGCGCTCACCTCCGCCTCGTTGCGATAATAAGCGGCGGTATCGACCGATCGGTAGCCCAGCCGGATCGCCGCCGCGACCAGCGGCTCGGTATCGGCCGGCGGCATCTGGAACACGCCCAGGCCGAATTGCGGAATATCGCGGCCGTCGTTCAGGGCGATGGTGGGCTGGTCGCTCATGCCGATGCTCCAAGGCTGTTTCCAAAGGGGCAGATGGGCGCTTGCGGCGGCCAGACAAGGGCGGCCTATTCCGCCGCCAGCAGCCTTTCCGCCCCGCCCAGATCCACCGATACCAGCCGGCTGACCCCACGTTCCACCATGGTGACGCCGAACAGCCGATGCATCCGCGCCATCGTCACCGCATTGTGGGTGACGATCAGGTAGCGCGTCTCGGTTTCCTGCGTCATCCGATCGAGCAGGTCGCAGAAACGTTCGATATTCGCGTCGTCCAGCGGCGCGTCCACCTCGTCCAGCACGCAGATCGGCGCGGGATTGGTGAGGAACAGGGCGAAGATCAGCGCCACCGCCGTCAGCGCCTGTTCCCCGCCGGAAAGCAGGGTGAGCGCCGCCAGCTTCTTGCCCGGCGGCTGGGCCATGATCTCCAGCCCCGCCTCCAGCGGATCATCCGATTCGGTGAGCGCGAGATGCGCCTCCCCGCCCGCGAACAGCGTGGTGAACAGCCGGCGGAAATGCTGGTCCACCGCCTCGAACGCCGCCAGCAGGCGCACCCGCCCCTCCCGGTTGAGGCTGCCGATCGATCCGCGCAGGCGGTGGATCGCCTCGCCCAGCTCATCGCGCTCGGCCTGGCCGGTGGCGCGCGCTTCCTCCAGCTCCGCCAGCTCGGTTTCGGCGACGAGGTTGACGGGGCCCAGCCGTTCGCGATCGGCGGTCAGGCGGTCCAGCGTGGCCGACTGGGCGGCGGCATCCCCCACCTCCCCGCTGGCGAAGCCGATCTTCTCGGGCAGCACCGGCGCCGGGCAGCCGAAGCGCTCGCCGGAGATGCGGCCCATCTCCACGCGGCGCAATTCCTGATTCTCGTGCCGGGCGGCCGCCCCTGCCCGCCCCTCGCGCGCGGCGGCCAGCGCCTCGCCGCTCTCCGCCGCCGCCCGTTCGGCCTGGCGGAGCCGATCCTCGGCCACGCGCTCGGCCTCGCGGGCTTCGGCAGCGGCGGCTTCCGCCCCGGCCGCTTCCTCTTCCAGCGCGGCGATGCGGGCATCCAGCCGGGCGGGCGCCTCGGCCAGCGCCGCCTGCTCCTTCGCCACCGCATCGGCCCGCTTCGCCATCTCGTCGATCCGGCGGGCGGCATCGCCCGCGCGCGATCGCCAGCTCTTCGATTCGGCACGCACCGCCTCCAGCCGGCGGGCATCCGCCTCGATCCGCTGGCGGAGCGTGGCCAGCGCGGCGCGCAGATCGGCCAGGCTGGAACGGGCGGCATCATTGGCCTGGCGGAGCTGATCGACCTTGCGGGCCGTCGCCAGCCCATCCGGCAGGGCCGCCACGCCCGCCTCGGCCTGGGCGGCCGCATCCGCCGCCTCCGTGCGCTCGGCGGCCGCCCGCTCGGCGCGCTGCTCCAGCGTCGCCCGCTGGCCGGCCAGCCGCTCGATCGCGGTGCCCGCCTGATCGGCATCGCGCACCGCGGCCCGCATCGCATTCTCGGCATCGGCGAGCCGGCGGCGGCCGTCATCGATCGCGGCACGGGCGGCGGCGAACGCCGCCTGCGCCGCCGCCACCGCCACGCCAGCCTGCTCCACCGCCGCGCGCGCCGGCGGCAGCGCCTGCTCGATCGCGGCGAGGCGATTGACCCGGATCAGCCGCTCGGCGGCCGCCGCGCCGACATCCTCGGCGACGAAGCCGTCCCAGCGCCGCATGCGCCCGTCGCGGGTGACGAGGCGCTGGCCGGCGGCAAGGCGGATCGCGCCGTCATCCGCATCCACCACGCCCACCTGCGCCAGCCGCCGCGCCAGTTCGGCCGGCGCCTCCACCCAGGCCGCCAGCGCCTCCGCGCCGGCCGGCAGGGCAGGATCGGAGGGATGGCGATCCGCCCCCGCCCAGCGGCGCTTGCCGGCAGGCCCGACGGTCGCGGAAAGCTCGTCGCCAAGCGCCGCCGCCAGCGCCCGCTCATAGCCGGGGGCGGCACGCACCTTGCCCAGCGCCTGATCGCCGCCGGCATCGGAAGCCAGCCCCCGCGTCAGCGCCTGGAATTCGCTTTCAAGCGCCGCCAGCGCCGCGCGGGCGGCGGCGGCTTCGCTTTCCGCGCCATCGCGCCGGGCGGCGGCGGCATCCCGCTCCGCCTCGGCTGTCGCGATGGCGGCCGTGGCGTCGGCGGCGGTGGATTGCGCCGCATCGCGCCGGGCCAGCGCCTCCTGCTGCCGGGCGAGAAGCGGCTCCGCATCCGGCAGCGCCGCGACATCGGCCTCGGCCCGCGCGCGCTCGGCCTCGGCGCGCTGGAGCCGCTGGCGGGCGGCGGCCAGCGCGGCCTGGGCGACGCGGACCTCGGCCTGCTCCGCCGCCTGCTCGGCAACCGCGTGGGCGAGCGCAACTTCCGCGTCGCGCGCGGCGCCCTCGGCCTCGCTTACCCGCGCGGCGAAGCCCGCCTGCTCGGCATCGGCGCCGGCCCGCGCGGCGGCGAGCGCCTTGTCCTCCTCGGCCAGCCGGGCGAGCGCGGCGGAGGCATCCACCGCCAGCGTATCCTCGCGCGCCCGATCCCGCTCCAGGGTCTCGCCCTGGCGGGCAAGCTCGGCAAGGCGGCTTTCCAGCGTCGTGCGCTCGGCCCGCAACGTGGTGAGCTGGTGGCCGGCCTCCGCCGCCGCCTCCCGCGTCGCCTGCGCCCTGGCCCGCGCATCGCCCACCGCACGCACCGCCTCGGCCAGATGGGCGGCGGCGGCGCGCTGGGCCTCGGCAGCGGCATGGACGGCGGCTTCGGCGGCGGCCGCCTCGGCCTTCGCGGCATCGGCGGCGGCCGCCGCCTCCCGCCAGCGGGCATAGATCAGCCGCGCCTCGGCCAGCCGGATCTGATCGGAAAGCTGGCGATAGCGCTCGGCCGCGCGCGCCTGCCGCCGCAGCGCATTGGCGCGGACGTCCATGTCGGCCAGCAGCTCGTCCAGCCGGACGAGATTGGCCTCGGTGGCGCGGAGCTTCTGTTCGGCATCCTTGCGGCGGACGTGGAGGCCGGCGATGCCGGCGGCCTCCTCCAGCATCTGCCTCCGCTCGGTGGGCTTGGCCGCGATCACGGCGGCGATGCGCCCCTGGCTGACCAGCGCGGGCGAATGGGCGCCGGTCGCCGCGTCGGCGAACAGCAGCGCCACATCCTTGGCGCGGACATCCCGGCCGTTGATGCGATAGGCGGAACCGGCGCCGCGTTCGATGCGGCGGACGATCTCCACCTCGCCTTCCTGCCCGTCACCCGTGGCGGCGCGATCGACCAGGATGGAAACCTCGGCGAAATCGCGCGCCGGCCGCTGGGTGGTGCCGGCGAAGATCACGTCTTCCATGCCGCCGCCGCGCATCGACTTGGCCGAGCTTTCGCCCATGGCCCAGCGGATCGCCTCCAGCAGGTTGGATTTGCCGCAGCCGTTGGGGCCGACGATTCCCGTCAGCCCCGGCTCGATGCGGAGTTCGGAGGGTTCGACGAAGCTCTTGAAGCCCGAAAGCTTGAGCCGCCTGATCCGCATGGCGGTCTATGCCCCCCCGGCCCCGAGGCCTCAGCCGCCCAGCGCGGTGTTCAGCGCGGCCGAAAGCGAGTTGAAGTCATACACGCCTTCGGCGAGCTTGCCGTTGATCAGGAAGGAAGGCGTGCCGGTGATCTTGTCCTGATTGGCCCCGCGTTCGCGAATCGCCAGGATCTGATCGAGGCCGGCCTTGTCCGCCAGGCACTGATCCGCCTTTTCCTTGGAAAGGCCGCGCGCCCGGAAGAATTCGTCCATGCCCGCCGCCGTCGCCAGCGCGCCGAACTGCTGGCTTTCGGGCAGGCCCTGGATGCGGGTGATTTCCGCATTGCTGATCTTGCTGATGTTCGGCGCCCAGTTCTTCTGCTCGGCATAGGTCTGCTCGACCAGCTTGAAGAAAGGCCCCTCGCCCTGGCAGCGCGCCAGCAGCGAGATCGAGACATCGACCGGGTTCAGCACGAACGTGCGGAATTCCCAGCTCACCTTGCCGGTGCGGACATAATCCTCGCGCAGCTTCGGCACGCCATGCTCGGAGAAGTCGGCGCAGTGCGGGCAGGTGAGCGAGGCATATTCGACGAGCTTCACCGGCGCATCGGGATTCCCCATGCGGAATCCGCCCTCGGGCGTCTTCACCACCGTTTCGGTCCAGTCCTTGCCGGCGGGCGCGGTGGCGGCGGCCGATGCGTTGCCGGCCGCGGCCGCATTGTCGGTGGCGTCCTGCTTGCCGCAACCGGCAGCCGTGAGCGCGAGCGCGGCGACGGCCCAGCGAAAATCGATCTTCATGACTTGGGGAAACTCCTGGTGGCCCTGTTGCGCGATCATGGCGCGGCGCGCGGCCGGCTTCAACGGCTTATCGCGCAAAGGCGCCATCGGCCGCGACGGCGGACGCACCGGCGGGCACGCGGACTTTGCGGCCCGATCGATCGCGGGATGGCAGAAAATGAAAACGCCGCCCCAACCATGTTGAGGCGGCGGCATGCGGACGGAGGGGCGGCAGGCCCCTCCGCGCGGCATCAATGCGTGGCGGGCGCGGCGGCGGGGGCCGCTTCGTTGCCGGCGGCCGGGGCTTCGGCCGAAGCATTGCCTTCCGCGGGCGCCGCCCCTTCGGCGGGTGCCGCCGCCGCTTCGGCCGGCACGGCGGGAAGCGGCTTCGGATGGTCGCTCTGCTGGTTGAGATAGGCGATGATGTTGGCGCGATCCTCGGGCTTGGAAAGGCCCGCGAAGGTCATCTTCGTGCCCGGCGCGAACTTCTTCGGATTGTGCAGCCAGTCGCTCAGATTCTGCCAGTCCCAGGTGCCGCCCTTGCCCTTCAGCGCCTCGGAGAAGGCGAAGCCATGGGCGCCCTGGCCCACCGGCTCGCCCAGCACGCCCCAGAGGTTGGGGCCGAGCGCGTTGCTGCCGCCCTTGTCGGCATTGTGGCAGGCGGCGCACTTCTTGAACACGTCCGCGCCCTTGGCCGGGTCGGCGCTGGCGAGATAGAAGGCGATCGGCTTTTCGGCCTCGGCCGCCTCGCCGCCTTCATCCTCGACGCCTTCGACCACATAGCCCATCTTTTCGGGGCGTTCGGCCTTGAAATATTCACCCGTAAGGATCGAGAGCCCGAGCGCCGCGATACCGCCGGCCAGCGCCCAGCCAGCAATGGTGTTGAAACGGTTGTCCATGCCTTTTCGAAACCTCCTCGGGGGCCGCGCTTCCCCTGCGCGGTCAAAAGCGGGTTTCCTTTAGTTTCGAGAGTCTCGCACCGCAAGCGCGGCTTATCTGTGCGAATCATTCTCAAAAAGCCGGCGGCGGCGACATTATCCGTCCCCGCGCCAAGGATCGGGTTGCGGCGGGGCGTGGGCCGGCCTAAGCGCGCCGCCGACATGGAAAGCTATCCTGCCCCCGCGCGCGCGCTCGTCGCGCAGATGATGGCCGCCGCTGCGGCCGATCCCGCCCGCGCCGTCGCCTTCCAGGGCGCGCCGGGCGCCAATTCGCACATCGCGGTGGAGCAGGCTTTTCCCGAGGGGCTGGCGCTCCCCTGCTTCAGCTTCGAGGACGCGATCGACGCCGTGCGCGAGGGCCGCGCCGATCGCGCGATGATCCCGATCGAAAATTCGCTGCACGGCCGGGTGGCCGACATCCACTTCCTGCTGCCGGAATCGGGCCTCGTCATCACCGGCGAGCATTTCCTGCCGATCCGCTACGCGCTGATGGGCACCGGCGCGATGGAGGACGTGGCCGAGGTGATGAGCCATCCGCAGGCGCTGGGCCAGTGCCGCAACTGGCTGCGCGCGCGGGGCCTCCGCCCCATCAGCTATGCCGACACCGCCGGCGCCGCCGCCATGGTGGCGGAGATCGGCGCGAAGCGCACCGCCGCCATCGCGCCGCCGGCCGCCGCCCAGCTCTACGGCCTCGATATCCTGGCCGACGGGCTGGAAGATGCCGAACACAATATGACCCGCTTCGTGATCCTGGCTCTGGACGGGCAGCCGGTGCGGGAAGCCGGGCCGGTGATGACCACCTTCATCTTCGAGGTGAAGAACATCCCCGCCGCGCTCTACAAGGCGATGGGCGGCTTCGCGACCAACGGCGTGAACATGACCAAGCTGGAAAGCTACCAGCGGGGCGGCAGCTTCGCCGCGACGGAATTCTACGCCGATATCGAAGGCCATCCCGAGGACCCGGCCGTGGCCCGCGCGCTCGAGGAACTGGCCTTCCATTCAAAATGGGTCCGCATCCTCGGCACCTATCCGAGGGCGCGGGCGCGCGGCGGGGAAGCCTGATCCGGGGCCGTCAGGCTCCGGCCCCGTCCAGCCAGCGCGCGAACAGCGTGTGGGCGATGGCATAAGGCGGCGGGGCGATGAAGGGCGCCGAAGGGTCCCCCGCCAGCGCCGCGGCCACCTCGTCCCGCCCCACCCACATGGCATGTTCCAGCTCGTTGGCGTCCAGCGTCACCGCATCCGATTCGACATCGGCGATGCAGGCCATCATCAGCGATGAGGGAAAGGGCCAGGGCTGGCTGGCGACATAGCGCACCCGCGTCGCCCGCACGCCCGCTTCCTCGAACAGCTCGCGGGCGACCGCCTCCTCCATCGATTCGCCCACTTCGACGAAGCCGGCCAGCGCCGAATAGCGCCCGGCGGGAAAGCGCGGCTGGCGGCCGATCAACACCCGGCCCCGATATTCGGCAAGCATGATGACAACCGGATCGGTGCGGGGGAAATGTTCCGCCCCGCACGCGCCGCAGCGCCGCGCCCAGCCGGCGCGCATCGTCTGCGTCTCATTGCCGCAGCGCGCGCAGAAACGATGGCGGGCGTGCCAGTCCACCAGGCTGCGCGCGGCGGCATAGGTGCCGGCCTCGCCATCGGGCAGGCCATCCAGCAGCCGCCAGATCAGGTTGTGGCCGCTGCCCGTCGCCGCCGGATCGAGCGCCACGAAGCGTGGCCGCCCGTCGATCAGGCCGAGCAGCGCCAGCTCCACCCCGGCCGGCGCCTCGGCAAGCGGCGCCCATTCGAGCCGCCCATCCGGCGCGGCGACGGGATCGAGCCCCTCCATGCGGAGCAGCAGCGCCGCCGGGTCCCCGGCCCGCGCCGCCAGCAGGCCGGGATGATCGCGTTCGTTGTCGATCCGTTCGAGGGGCGATCCCGTGAAACCCGGTGCCATGTGCATGCCCGTCACTCTCCGTCTTTTCCGCGCGCTTTCTGGGCGAGCCTCGCCGCCTTTGCAAACAGGGTGGGAAGGCCGGCCTCGCCGATGCGGGCGACCGGCCACCATTCCCCCTCCCCCGCATCGCGGCCGGGCGCGACGGCGGTGACGACATCCAGCTCCAGCGCGAAATGGGTGAAGACATGCGCCACCTTCCCCGCCGATCGCCACGCAGCCGATCGGGGCGCGCCGGCAAGGCCCGGATCGGCATCGGTCCACGGCCCGGTCGGAAGCGCGCGCATGCCGCCCAGCATCCCCTTGTCCGGCCGGCGGACCAGCAGCACCGCGCCCTCCGCCTCCAGCCAGAAGGCGGTGCCCTTGCGCTCCGGCCGCGCCGCCTTGGGGGCCTTGGCCGGGAACCGTTCGGGATCGCCTGCGCGGAAGGCCGCGCAATGATCGATCAGCGGGCAGATCGCGCAGGCCGGCCGCTTGGGCGTGCAGATGGTGGCGCCCAGATCCATCATCGCCTGCGCGAAATCGCCGGCGCGCATGTCGGGGGTGATGCCGTCCGCCGCCGCGCGAATCGCGGGCTTGGCGGCCGGTAGCGGCGTTTCGATGCGGAACAGCCGGGCAACGACGCGCTCGACATTGGCGTCCACCACCACCGCCCGCCGGCCGAAGGCGATCGCGGCTATGGCGGCGGCGGTATAATCGCCGATGCCCGGCAAGGCCCGCAGGCCGGCCTCCTCGTCGGGAAAGCGCCCGCCCGCCGCCGCGACCGCGCGCGCGCAGGCGATCAGGTTGCGGGCGCGGGCATAATAGCCGAGCCCCGCCCACGCGCCCATCACCTCGGCATCGTCGGCCGCCGCCAGCGCCTCCACGGTCGGCCAGCGCCGGGTGAATTCGGCGAAGTATCGGCCGACCGCCGCCACCGTCGTCTGCTGCAGCATCACTTCGGAAAGCCAGACGCGATAGGGATCGGCAGGCGGATCGCCCGGCGGCGCGCGCCATGGCAAGCGCCGCGCCGCCCGGTCATACCAGGCCAGCAGGCCGGCGGCGATCGGGGGTGCGGTGGAATAAGCGATCGGATTCGCGACGGCGCTGTCGACGGGCATGGCCGCGCTATGGCATGGGAAAGCCGATGACGGAACGGAAGACCAGAACGCCCAGCACGCGCCGCACGCGATCCGCCGAGGAAGCGCCGCCGCGCCAGAACCGCGCGCGCGCCGTGGCGGATATGGTGCCCGATGTGGGCCGCGCCTCCTTCCGCCGTTTCGGCTTCGTCCAGTCCGCGGTCGTCAGCCGCTGGGGGGAGATTGTCGGCCCGCGCTATGCCGGCGTTTCCGCTCCCGAATCGATCCGCTTCCCGCAGGGCAAGCGCGCCGAAGGGGTGCTGACGCTGACGGTGGAAGGCGCGCATGCGGCGATGATGCAGCATGTCGCGCCCGAGATCGTGGAGCGGGTGAACCGTTTCTTCGGCTATCCGGCCGTCGCCCGCGTCGCGATCCGGCAGGGAATCACCGCCAGGCCCCAGCCCCGCCGCGCCCCGCCTTCGCTGAAGCCGCTGCCGGCCGATCTGATGCCCGTGGAGCTGGGCGACAGCCTGCGGACGATCGCCGATCCGGAACTGCGCGCCGTGCTCGAATCGCTGGCCGACGCGATCACCGCCACCAAAGGCCCGCCTGTTATCGATGATGGAAACAAATAGATGATCCAGTTTCGCGCCGTGCTGACGGCGTTCGCCTCGCTCGCCGCCATCGGCGCGTCCGCCGCCCTGCCGCCCGCCACCGCCGTGGCGGCCCCGGCCAAGGCGCCGGACTGGAACCGCCGCATCGCCGCCACGCCCGAGGGCGGCTGGCTGATCGGCAATCCGGCGGCGCCCGTGAAGCTGATCGAATATGCATCCTACACCTGTCCGCATTGCGCGCATTTCATGGCGGAAGGCATGCCCATCGTCCGCCGCGATTATATCGCCACCGGCAAGGTGAGCCTGGAATTCCGCCAGTTCGCGCTCAACCCGATCGATCTTACCGAAGGGATGCTGGTGCGCTGCACCGCCACGCCCGCCGCCGCCGTGGCGCTGGGCGAGAAGATGTTCGCCGATCAGCAGGCCATCCTCGATCGCGCGCCGGACGAGGCGACGGGCGAGAGATTGAGCGCCACGCCCCCGGCCCAGCTCCACACCGCGCTCGCCCAGGCGATGAAGCTGGACGAATGGGCGACGAAGAACGGCCTGCCCGCGCCGCGCGTGAAGGCCTGCCTCGCCGATCTCAGCCTGCGCGACCGCATCGTCGCCATCCGCGGCAAGGCGATCGAAAGCTATGACATCCAGGGCACGCCCAGCTTCGTGCTGAACGGCAAGGCGCTGGAAAAGACCTTCAACTGGCAGGCGCTGGAACCGCAGCTCAAGGCGGCCGTGGCCGGCAAATAGCCGCTACATCATCGTCCGCAGCGATACGTCGAGCCGGCCGTCCTCCACGCGCAGTTCGTTGAAGGATGGCGGCGCGTCGCGCAGGCGTTCGGAAAGCGTGCCGGCGCCGATCAGCCTGACCGGCCCGGCGGCGGTATCGACCCGCGCGTCGAACGGCTGGTGGACATGGCCGCTCAGCACCGCCTCGGCGCCGGCGGCCGCCACCGCCTCCAGCGCCTTCTCGCCGCGCAGGGTTTCGCCATGGCCGTCGGGCATGTCGTTGCCGATCAGCGGATGATGGCAGGCAATGATCGCCATATGATCGGGCGGGCAGGCGCGGAGCCGCTCCACCGCCTCGACGATCGCACGCCTGCGCACCACGCCCCATGACCAGTTGAACCGCCATTGCGCCCGCGTCGTGGTGCGCAGCGGCACCAGCCAGATGCCCGGCAGGTCCAGCGGCAGCTCCAGCGCGCGCCGCAACCGCTCATAGCGGCGATAGGGCGCGGCGATCCGGGCGATCGGGTTGAAATAAGGCAGGTCGTGATTGCCCGGCTCGATCGATACCGGCACGTCCAGCCGCTGCAGCCACAGGGTCGCCGCTTCATATTCGCTGGATCGCGCCCGCATCGTCAGATCGCCGGTGATGACCACGGCATGCGGCCGCTCCACCCGCACGCGATCGGCGAACCAGGCGACGGCCGCGACGTCCTCGCGGCCGAAATGGAGGTCCGATGCATGGAACAGGCGGGTGGCGGCCATGCGGAATCAATGCCGCCACCCGCATTGGGGTTCCCGCCTCAGGCGTCGGCGGGTTCGCCGCCGTTCCAGGAAAATTCGGGGGTGCGGCGGGCCAGGATGGTTTCCGTCCGCGCCTTCAGCATCGGATCGAGCGCCTCGGGCTGGGGCACGATCCAGAATTCGCCGGCCGCGATCGCCTCATACACCTTGTCGGCGAACGGCCCCGGCTCCAGCCCATAGCTGTCCAGCATGTGACGCAGTTCGTCCACGAAGCGCTGGGTGGCCGGGTTCACCGCGCCGCCGAACGGGTTTTCGAAGATCGCGGTCTTCACCGGGCCGGGTGCCAGCAGGCTCACCCGCACCGGCGCGCCCAGCATCGCCAGCTCCGCATGGAGCGATTCGGTCAGCGCCACGGCGGCGAACTTGGTGACGCTATAAGGCGCCATCAGCGGGCTCGCGCCGAAGCCGCCGACCGATGCGGTGTTGACGATATGGCCGCGCCCCTGATCGATCATGCGCGGCACGAAGGCGCGGATGCCGTGGAGGATGCCCTTCAGGTTCACGTCGATCGATGCGTCCCAGCGGGCGGGATCGATCTCCCAGCTATAGCCCGTCGCCATGATCCCGGCATTGTTGAACAGATAGTCGACCCCGCCGAAGGCCGCCCAGGCGGCGTCGGCCAGCGCCGCCAGCGCCGCCGGATCGGCCACGTCGGTGGGCACCGCGATCGCGCCCTCCAGCGATGCCGCCAGCGCCTCGGCGGCGGCGGCGTCGCGATCGGCCAGCACCAGCTTCAGCCCAAGCGCGTGCCCGCGTTCCGCCAGCCCCCGGCCGATCCCGCTCGCCGCCCCGGTGATGACCGCAACCTTGCCCTCGAACGCCATATTGATCCTTTCCCGTCGATATTTCGGTCGATTTAGTCGACGGCGGCGCGACGCGCGCCCTCCAAACGGACATGCATGCGGCGTTGCGGGCGATCCCTGTGGCAAGCGTCACAGCCTCCGGCCCGGGGAAGGCGCATCAAGGCCGAAACAGCCGGCCGACGCGCGATTCGCCCGCAGCGTGTGACAGGAGCGTAAGATGAGCTGGATATCATCCCTCGACAGCTTTGCCGGGGCCCGCGAAACCGATGCCCCCCTGCTCGCGCTTTCGGCGCGCGAATGGCAGGTGATCGGCCTCGCCATCAACGAGGCGCGCCGGGCCGCCGGCAGCGGCATCGCCTCGCGCTGGCGGCGCATGTTCAGCCTGCTGACCGGAATCGAGGCCCCTCGCCCGCTGGCCGATCCCCGGCTGGAGGCGCTGCGCGGCTTCGTCTGCGCCGCGCGCGCCGGCCGCAGCGGCGCGGAAACGCTGGCCGCGCGGCTGATGGAGCTTGGCTTCAGCGCCGATCAGGTGAGCGCGGTGCGAATGCTGGCGGCGCGGTAGATCGCGCGCCTCAGCTTTCGAACAGCCCGCGCGCGATGGCCATGCGGGCGATGCCGGCATCGATCGTCTCGTCCTGCTTGGCGAAGCACAGCCGCACCACGCCGCGCACCGCATCCTCGGCATAGAAGGCCGAAACCGGGATGGTGGCGACGCCGGCCTCCCGCACGGCGATCTCGGCGAAGGTCACGTCGTCGGCGGCGATGCCCGATCCCGGCAGGTCGACCGACAGGAAATAGGTGCCGGCGGACGGCAGCACGCGATAGCCGGCATCGGCCAGCCCCGCCGCCAGCCGATCCCGCGACCGCGCATAGCCGGCCCGCATCTCGTGGAAATAATCGTCCGGCAGGGCGAGGCCATGGGCGGCGGCGGCCTGCAGGTTGGGCGGCGTGGTGAAGGTGAGGAACTGGTGCGCCTTGGCCAGCACCCGGCTCAGCGCGGGCGACGCGCACATCCAGCCGACCTTCCAGCCGGTGAGCGAGAATATCTTGCCCGCCGATCCGATCTTCACCGTGCGGTCGCGCATGCCGGGCAGCGCCATGATCGGCAGATGGCGGCGGCCGTCGAACACCAGATGCTCCCACACCTCGTCGCTGATGACGACGGCGTCGTGGGCGACGGCGCGCTCCGCCAGCAGCGCCAGCGATGCCGCGTCGAACAGGCTGGCGGACGGGTTCACCGGGTTGTTCAGGATCACCAGCCGCGTCGCCGGCGTGAAGGCCGCGTCCAGCATCGCCGCGTCGATCCGCCAGTCCGGCGGCGCGAGCCGGGCGAAGCGCGGCACCCCGCCGGCCCGCAGCACCAGCGGCAGATAGGCGTCATACATCGGCTGGATCAGCAGCACCTCGTCCCCCGGCCGGACGAGGGCGAGAATCGCGGCGGCCAGCGCCTCGGTCGCGCCCGAGGTGATCGTCACCTCGCTCGTCCAGTCCAGGTCGATATCCTGGTGGCGGCGATAATGATCGGCGACGGCGCGGCGCAGCTCCGGCAGGCCGGGCATCGGCGGATACTGGTTCGATCCCTCGCGCAGCGCCGTGACGGCCGCCTCGATCACGCTTTCCGGCCCCCGCGCATCGGGAAAGCCCTGGCCGAGGTTGATCGCGCCCAGCTCGCGCGCGAGTGCCGACATCGCTTCGAAGATCGTCGTCGGCATCTCGGCATAGATCGGGTTCATGGCCGGCAGACTAGCCCATCGGGCGGCCGCGCCGGAAGGGCGCATCGGATCGATCGGCCAAAGGCCATCTATCACCCCTTGATAATGTATTTTGGGTTGCGCCTTTTTCTCTATCGTTTTAGTAGTGTTTGTAGGAAAGGAGGCCGCCATGATCGATACCGCCATCATTCCGCGCCGCCCGGATGCCGCCGGCCAGCGCGAAACCCGCCGCCGCGAAGATGCGGCCCCCAGGTACGCCGCGCCCACGCCGGCCACCCTGACCGCCGAGGAATTCTGGGCGCGGATCGACGCCGCGCCACGCTGACAGAGATGCTTTCTGCCCGGTGGGAACCCCCTTCCCACCCCGGGCAAGGGGACCGATCCTCCTCTCCGATCGAATCCCTAGGACTGGACCCGACCGTTGCGACGGCCGGGTCCTTTTTTATGCGGCGATCAGCGCTTCCACGGCATCGGCCACGGCCCTGGCGCCGCCCGGCACCGCCGCCGCGCGGAAAGCGGGCGCGGCATCGCGGCAGCGCGCCGCCATCGCCCTGTCGGCAAAGCCTTCGGCCAGCAGCCGCGCCATGCCCGGCCGATCCAGCGCGCGGAATTCCGCCTGCCGCCCCAGCCCCGCTTCGGCGAGCGCCAGCCCCGTCAGCCGTTTTTCCAGATCGAAGGAGGGGACGATGTGCGGCAGCCCGGCGCAGAGCGCGGCGGCGGCAAGGCCGATGCCGCCATGGCTCACGATCAGGCGCGATCGCTCGACGATCCGGGCGATCGGCACCGGCTGCCGTTCGACCGTGATGCCCGCCTGTTCCAGCACCGCCGCGTCGGCATCGGCGATGCTGGGCATGTGGAGGCGGATCGGCAGGCCGGCATCCACCATCCCGGCCAGCAGCGGCGCGCGCACCGTCTGCGCCCCGTTGAGATAGACGAATATCTCCTCCCCGCGCCCGTCCGCCAGCGGCGGCAGGCTGCCCGTCGCGGCCGAAACGGGCGGCGGCGCATATTCGCCCTCCCGCCGCCAGCGGCGATAGGGATCGAGCAGGGGAAAGGCCTGCACCAGCACCCGATCCGCCGCGAACAGCGCCGGCAAGGCGGGCAGCGGCGCGGCGCCGGCCAGCCCGATCTCGCGATTGGCGGCCGCGAGCAGCGCCGCCTCGTCCCGCGCCGCCGGATCGCCGGTCAGGCTGGGAAATGCGGCCAGCCCGGCCGGCGGCTGGGCGAATCCGGTGCCGAACGAAAGCAGGGGCACCCGCCCGCGCGCCGCCGGCAGCAGCGCGGGCGCGAACTCCGCCGCCACCGCATCCGGCCTGACCGCGGCCAATATCCTGTCCCACGCCCGGATCAGGCCGGAAAGCACGCCAGCCTCGCCCAGCCCCACCGCGCTCAATATGTCCCCGAAGGTGGCGGGCGCCGATCGCGAAGGCCGCGCCCGCGATGTGATGAGAGCCGGCCATAAAGGCGCCTGCCAGATTTCGAACCCCGCCGGCATCGCCGCCGTCTGCTGCACCGCCAGCACCGGATCATGCCCGCGCGCGCGCATTTCCGTGGCGAGATCGATCAGATTTTCGGCATGGCCCCGGCCGGAGCCCAGCTCCCACCCGATCAGGATGCGGGCCATCGCCCCTCAGATGCCGCCGGCGAACACGTCATGCCCGGCCTCGCGCAGCCGCGCGGCCAGATCGTCCGCGCAGGCGTCGAGCCGCGCCTCGTCGGTCGATCGGATCACGAAATTCGCGCCCACCGTGCCGTCGCGGAAGAAGGGGTAGCTGCCGATCTGGCAGCCGGGATGCGCGGCCTCGGTGGCGCCCAGCATGTCCGCCACCTCGCTTTCCGCCACCCAGCAGCCCAGCGTGCGGGAAATCAGCGGCCGCCCGCCTTCCAGCTTGCCGGAAAGCGCCTCCAGCATCAGCCCGGCGATATGCGGCACGCCCGCCATGATGATGACGTTGCCGATCCTGATCCCCGGCGCGCCGGACATGCGGTTTTCGATCAGCTCGGCCCCCTCGGGCACCCGCGCCATGCGCAGCCGCGCCTCGGTAAGGCCGCCGCGCGTGGCATAATATCCCTCCAGCACGGCCTTCGCCTTGGGATGGACGATCACCGGCCGGCCGAGCGCCGCGGCGATCGCATCCACGGTGATGTCGTCATGGGTGGGGCCGATGCCGCCGGTGGTGAACAGATAATCGTTGCGGGCCCGCAGCTCGTTCACGGCGGCCACGATCGCGGCCTCCACGTCCGGCACCACCCGCACCTCGGCCAGGCGGATGCCCTGCAGGTTCAGCCACAAGGCGACCTGGGAAATATTCTTGTCCTGGGTGCGGCCCGACAGAATCTCGTCGCCGATCACGATCAGCGCGGCGGTCCAGATACGATCCTCGTTCATCGGCCGTGGCATAATGCAAGTAACAGGCGCTGGGGAAATGCTTTCCGTGCCCAGCCTCGCAAAAGCGGCCCTCGCTTGCTATATGGCCGGCATGGACAGCTATGTGAACGTGAAGGACGGCGATACCGTCACCCGCAACGGCGCGATCAAGCTCTATGGGCCCGAGGGGTTCGAGGGCATGCGCAAGGCCGGCCGGCTGGCCGCCGAGATCCTCGATGCGCTTGTGCCGCACGTCCGCCCCGGCGTCACCACGCAGGAACTGGACGATATCGTCCGCAAGATGACGCTGGATGGCGGCGGCGTGCCCGCGACGCTCGGCTATCGCGGCTACACGCACAGCTGCTGCATCAGCATCAACCATGTCGTCTGCCACGGCATCCCCGGCCCGAAGACGCTGAAGGACGGCGATATCGTCAATATCGATGTCACGCCGATGCTCGACGGCTGGCATGGCGACACCAGCCGCATGTATCTGGTCGGCGACGTGCCGATCAAGGCGCGCCGGCTGGTGGACGTGACCTATGAGGCGCTGATGCTCGGCATCGCGCAGGCGAAGCCCGGCAACCGGCTGGGCGATATCGCGCATGCCATCCAGAGCTTCGCGGAAAAGCACCGCTACGGCGTCGTCCGCGATTTCTGCGGCCACGGCCTTGGCCGCGTGTTCCACGATGCGCCGGAAGTGGTGCATGCCGGCCGCCCCGGCACCGGGCCGGAATTGCGGCCGGGCATGTTCTTCACCATCGAACCGATGATCAATATCGGCCGGCCCGACGTGAAGGTGCTGGACGATGGCTGGACGGCGGTGACGCGCGATCGCTCGCTCTCCGCCCAGTTCGAACATTCGATCGGCATCACCGAGGATGGGTGCGAGATCTTCACGCTCAGCCCCAGGGGCCTGAACGCGCCGCCCTACGCGGCCTGACGCCCCCGGCCACCGCCGCCCATGGAATGCCCGGAGCCTGACTCCGGGTTTATCCCGATAGCCGCCCACCCCCGCCTGCGGGACGATCGCAGCCGGCGATGGCGCTTGGCGCCGCTTGGCGAAAGGCGGGATGGTGACGCAGCCGGCTTCATGGGCGGCACGGCGGATGGCGGGCGCGGCATTGCTGGTCGCCGTCGCGGCCGCGCTGGGCGGCTGCGCCAGCATCGGCCCGCAGCGCATGGGCATAGACCGGTCGGATTATGCGACCCACCTGCGCGAGACCAACAAGGAACAGCTCCTCCTC
Source organism: Edaphosphingomonas fennica (assembly GCF_003034225.1). Classification (GTDB taxonomy): domain Bacteria; phylum Pseudomonadota; class Alphaproteobacteria; order Sphingomonadales; family Sphingomonadaceae; genus Sphingomonas_E; species Sphingomonas_E fennica. The sequence continues at coordinate 183,814 of NZ_PHHF01000018.1, read as the reverse complement.
AACATCGTCGCCATGCGCTATGGCGATGCGCCGCTGTTCCTGGAGGTCAGCTCCGTCATCAGCCAATATACCCGCGAAGGATCGCTGCACGCCGATATCGCGCTGGGGCCGCCGGTGGACGAGGCGGATGGCGGGATCGGCGGATCGGTGCTGCTGCGCGAAACGCCCACGATCACCTATACACCGCTGGCGGGCGATCGCTTCGCCCGCAGCCTGCTTTCGCCGATCCCGCCGGCCGCGCTGCTGGGCATGATCGAATCCGGCTGGTCGGCCGATATCCTGTTCAAGCTCGCGACCCGGTCGATCAACGGCATCAGCAATGGCGGCCGCGATCCGCTGTTCGCGCATACCGCCGACAGCGATTTCGATCGGGTCATCGCCGTCATGGGCCGGCTCCAGCGCAACCGCGCGCTCCAGCTTCATGTCGAACATGAGGATGGCAGGAAATTCAGCGCCTCCGCGCGGATATCGCCCACGCTCAGCGATGATGAGAAAGCCGATATCGACTATCTGGTCCGCACCCTGAAGCTGCCGGGCGATCGCAGGGGCGAATTCGGCATCGCCTTCGGCGCGGCCCAGATCGCCCCCGATCAGTTGACCATCGGCACCCGCTCCATGTTCGAGATATTCGCCGAAATGGCGCAGGGCGTGGAGGTGCCGGCCGGGGATGATGACGGGCGGGCGGGCACGCCGGTCGCGGATGCCGGCGCTCCTTCCGCCCTGGTCGCGATCCACAGCGGCAGCCGCAAGCCCGCCGACGCCCATGTCGCCGTCCGCTATCGCGGCCGCTGGTTCTGGATCGACGGCAAGGATGCGGCATCGAAGCGCATGTTCCTGCTCGCCCAGATATTATTGTCGCTGAACGACACCAGCGGCGGCGCCAGCGCGCCCCTCGTCACCATTCCCACGGGATAGCAGGCGCTGTCCTACACCGCCGCCGGAGATTATCCTGCGGGCATGCCTTCCGCCTCCGCCATCCCGTCCGGCCGTTGGGACTATCCAACGGCAGCAACCTGGTATCGTGCATGAAGTTATCTGCACAAGCAGTTGCGAATAAATATATTTATCGCCGCTTCAGGGGGCCGTGGAATATGCTCCGCAATCCTCAACTTCCTCAACTTCGCTCCGCCTCGGCAAGCCGTCGCGCGGCATTGGCGGCGTCGTGCGCCAGGCGCACCGGCAGGGGCAGCCGGCGCCCTCCTCCCAGGCGCAGCACCCAGTCCACCGCCGTCTCCAGCGACACGCGATGGCCGATGCCGACATAGACCGGCGCGGCCCGCGCCCGCATGCGCAGCGCCATCGCCACCACCTCGCCGCCATGCACCACCGGCGCGCGGTCGCCCGGATCGGGGCCGACCTCGCCTTCCACCACGCCGCAGAGCAGGGTCTTGGCGCAGCCGATGGTCGGCACGTCCAGCGCGACGCCCAGATGGCTGGCCACGCCCGCCCGGCGGGGATGGGCGCGGCCATGGCCGTCCACGATCAGCAGGTCCGGCACCGGCCCGCCCGATGCCGCCATCCGGTCCCAGGCCATCGCCAGCACCGGCACCTCGCGGAACCCGAGATATCCCGGCACATAGGGAAAGGGCGGGATCGCCGTCGCGGTGGCGGCCGGCCCGTCGACCGGCGCGATGGCGGCGTGGACGGGGCCCATCGAGTCCCGCCACTTCATCGAAACATCGGCCCCCGCGACGCGCGGCGCGGGCGGCAGGCGGTCCGCCGTCTCGATCCGTTCCCCGATCATGCGCTGCACGATCGTGGCCTCCTTCAACGTCGCGACGGACAGCCAATCCCGACTCACATCATCCTCCCGGCCGAATCGAAGCCATCGCGTCCGGCGCGATCATCATCGCCGATTTTTCAGGCGAAGCCTGCCCAAGATTCGGGCATAATGTCTCACTCTGCCACTTCTTGCGGCAACGCAGCGAAAGTCTGGGGCGGATTCGCGACGCATTCTTGCGCCGCACCATTTGGCACGCTTATTGAAGAACGCGCGGCAGCGTTCGAGCGGGAGGGAACGCCCAATGAAGAAAATCGAAGCGATCATAAAACCGTTCAAGCTCGATGAGGTGAAGGAAGCGCTGCATGAAGTGGGCGTGTCCGGCATCACCGTGACCGAGGCGAAGGGGTTCGGCCGGCAGAAGGGGCATACCGAGCTCTATCGTGGCGCGGAATATGTGGTCGATTTCCTTCCCAAGGTGAAGCTGGAGGTCGTGGTGGACGACGACCTCGCCGAACGCGTGGTGGAAGCCATCGCCAGCGCCGCCCAGACGGGGCGGATCGGCGACGGCAAGATCTTCGTCATCCCGGTGGAGAGCGCGCTGCGCATCCGCACGGGCGAGAAGGGCGTAGACGCGATCTGATCGGCAGGATCGGCACGCGGCGAGCCAGGGGCATGCGGGCGTGGGGCCCGCCGAATTTCCTAGGGATTTAATCAGAAGGCGACGAGACATGGCCAATAAGGCTTCTGACGTTCTGCAGCTTATCAAGGACAAGGAGATCGAATGGGTCGACCTCCGCTTCACCGATCCCAAGGGCAAGTGGCAGCACCTGACCATGGTTTCGAGCGTTGTCGGCGAGGACGAACTGACCGACGGCTTCATGTTCGACGGCTCTTCCATCGAAGGCTGGAAGGCGATCAACGAATCCGACATGATCCTGAAGCCGGATCTGGACGCGGTGTGGATCGATCCCTTCTCGGCCACGCCGATGCTGATCCTGGTCTGCGACATCGTCGAGCCTTCGACCGGCGAGCTCTACGCCCGCGACCCGCGCTCCACCGCGAAGCGCGCCGAGGCGTTCCTCAAGTCCACCGGCATCGGCGACACCGTCTATGTCGGCCCGGAAGCCGAATTCTTCATGTTCGATGACGTGCGGTTCGAGAACAGCTACTCGACCAGCTATTACAAGATCGACGATATCGAGTTGCCGGGCAACACCGGCCGCGAATATGAAGGCGGCAATCTGGGCCACCGCCCGCGCGCCAAGGGCGGCTATTTCCCCGTCGCGCCGGTCGATTCCGCCGTCGACATCCGTGGCGAGATGGTTTCGACCATGCTCGAAATGGGCCTGCCCTGCGACAAGCACCACCATGAGGTGGCCGCCGCCCAGCACGAGCTGGGCCTGACCTTCGGCACGCTGGTGACGACCGCGGACCGCATGCAGATCTACAAATATGTCGTCCACCAGGTCGCCCAGGCCTATGGCAAGACGGCCACCTTCATGCCCAAGCCGATCAAGGAAGATAACGGCTCGGGCATGCACACCCACATGTCGATCTGGAACGGCAAGGAGCCGCTGTTCGCCGGCAACGGCTATGCGGGCCTGTCGGACATGTGCCTCTATTTCATCGGCGGCGTCATCAAGCACGCCAAGGCGCTCAACGCCTTCACCAACCCGACCACCAACAGCTACAAGCGGCTGGTGCCGGGCTATGAGGCGCCGGTTCTGCTGGCCTATTCGTCGCGCAACCGTTCGGCTTCCTGCCGTATTCCCTACGGCACGGGCGCCAAGGCGAAGCGCGTCGAGTTCCGCTTCCCGGATGCGATGGCCAACCCCTATCTCTGCTATTCGGCGCTGCTGATGGCGGGCCTCGACGGCATCGAGAACAAGATCCATCCCGGCGAGGCGATGGACAAGAATCTCTATGACCTGCCGCCGGAAGAGCTGAAGGAAGTCCCCACCGTCTGCGCTTCGCTGCGCGAGGCGCTGGAGAGCCTGGAAGCCGACAACGCCTTCCTGCTGAAGGGCGGCGTGTTCAGCGAGGATCAGATCGCGGCCTATATCGAGCTGAAGTGGGCCGAGGTCTATCGCTGGGAGATGACCCCCAGCCCCGTCGAATACGACATGTATTATTCGGCCTAATCGCCGGAGCCTTCGGGCCTGGTCCGGTCCCCGGACCGGGCCGATCGACGACAGACCCCCGCCGGGCGACCGGCGGGGGTTTTCGTTTGCGGATTGCGGCAATGGCTTGCGCCCGCCGCCCGCCCGCCTCGCCAGCCCGCCGGCAGGGGCTTAGGAAAGCGGCATTGGATGAGGAGGGACGGATGCCCAACACGGCACGATATGATTATTCCGGCGCCAGGGTGCTGGTGACGGGCGGCACCAGCGGCATCGGCGCGGCGATCGCCGCCGGCTACCGCGCCGCCGGCGCCGACGTGACGATCACCGGCACCCGCGCCAGCGTGGACGATTATGGGGACGACCTTTCCGGCTATCGCTACCACCGGCTGGACGTGGAAAACCCCGCGAGCGTGGCGGAAGTCGCGGCGGCGGCGCGGGAAAGCGGGCTCGACATCCTCGTCAACAATGCCGGCATGGCGCTGCCTTCGCTGGGGCTGGACGAATATCAGCCCGATATCTTCGCCCGCGCGATCGAGATGCACCTGACATCCGCCTTCCGCATGGCCCATGGCTGCGCCGACGCGCTGGCGCAAAGCAGGCTGGAAGGCGGCGCCTCGATCATCGGCATCGCTTCGATGAGCTCCTATTTCGGGATCGGCATCGTGCCCGGCTATGGCGCGGCGAAGACCGGGCTGCTGGGGCTGACGCGGGTGCTGGCGCTGGAATGGGCCAAGCGCAACATCCGCGTGAACGCGGTGGCCGCCGGCCTCACCGAAAGCCGGATGACGGCCAGCACCTTCGCCAATCCCGAATGGGCCGAACCCACCCTGGCGCGCACGCCGGCCGGCCGGCTCGGCAAGCCGGAGGATATCGCCGCGGCCGTGCTGTTCCTCACGAGCGCCGGCGCATCCTGGATCACGGGGCAGACGCTGCCCGTGGACGGCGGCTTCACCATATCGGGTTGAGGGCCGAGCGGGCGGGATCAGTCCCGCCGGCTTTCCGCGATCATGCTGTTGGCCGTGCGGATCAGCGTGTCCGCACTGAACGGCTTTTGCAGCACCGTCACCCGCGGGCCGGCAATGGCATCCACTTCCGCCGTGCGGGCGTGGCCGGTGACGATCAGCACCGGCAATCCCGCATGGGTCGCCCGCGCCAGGGACGCCACCTCCGCGCCGCTGAGGCCGGGCATGGCGAAATCGACGACCAGGAGATCGGGCCGCATCCGGCGGAGATGCTGCAGCCCGACATCGCCCGATGATGCGCTGACAACCTTCGCCTCGGCTTCGGACAGCGCCTCGACAAGCGTTTCGCGAACGCCGTCATCGTCGTCGATCAGCAGGATGCTGCGGCCGGCGAGCGAGCGTCCGCCCTCCGCCACCGTTTCGGCCACATTCCCCTCCTCCTCCCCGACCGCGCGCATCGGCACGCGCGGCAGGATCAGGCTGACGGTGGTGCCCGCGCCCGGCGTCGAATCGAGCTGGACGGTCCCGCCCGATTGGCGGGCGACGCCGAAGACCATGCTGAGGCCGAGGCCCGCCCCCTCGCCCACGACCTTGGTGGTGAAGAAGGGCTCCAGCGCGCGTTCCAGCACCTCCGGCAACATGCCGACGCCGTTGTCGCGGACGCTGATCTCGACATAGTCGCCGACCGGCAGATCGGCATGGACATCGCCTGTGCGGCCTTCCGCCGATATGGCGATGGTGCCGCCCTTCGGCATGGCGTCGCGCGCGTTGATGACGAGGTTGAGGATCGCCAGCTCGAGCTGGGCCTTGTCCGTGGCGACTGCGAGGTCCTCGTCGATCGGCACGATCTCCAGCCGGTTGGACGGGCCGATCGAGCCTTTCAGCAGCTCGGACACATTATCGAGCACGGCGGCCACGGACACGGTGGCCATCACCAGCTTCTGCACCCGCGAAAAGGCCAGCATCTGGCTGGTGAGCGCCTTGCCGTGCTGCACCGCCTTGTGCGCGTTGCGGCTCCAGCGCTGGACGCGATCCGGCTCGGTGGAGCGTCGCTCGATCAGTTCGAGATTCCCGCCCACCGCCTGGAGCAGGTTGTTGAAATCATGCGCTATGCCGCCGCTCAACATGCCCAGCGCCTCCAGCTTGCGGGACTGGAGCAGCGCGGCCTCGGCCTGCTCGCGCTGGGCCATCTCCTCCCGCATCCGGGCGAGGGCCGCGTCGCGTTCCGATATGGTGGCCGCAAGCTCCGCATTGGCGGCCCGGAGCGCGGCCGGCGAAGGCAGGGCCAGCGCCTTGGGCAATAGCGGCCACAATGTCGCCGCCGTGGCGACGGAGGCGCCCGCCGTCACCACCTTCACGATCGCCTCCAGCCCGTAGACGCTGTCCCAGAGCGTCCAGATCGCCATCACATGGGTGAGGCCGCAAGCCGTGATGAACAGCGCGAACAGCCAGAATACCTTGCCGAAGACGATGTCGTTACGCCGCCGCACGAAAGATATGAGGACGAGGGGGATGGAGAAATAGGCCAGCGCGATCAGCGCATCGGCGATCACATGCGTCCAGATCAGCTCCGGCTGCCAGAGGAGGCAATAGCCGTGCGGTGCGTAGCTGCCATCGAAGAACGGTCGAAACAGATCGAGCATCGGCTCCCCTCGCCGTAACTCTTCCCATTATGTTACGAAACGCGACGATACAGGATGCCAGGCGCCGGAATTTTACGAAAACGAGCCGCCTGCGGGTGACAGTGCCCGCAGGTGGCCACATAAGCCATTGGGAGTCTGCGCCAAATTTGTTCCATTATGGAACATGGGCGCCGACCTTCCTGATGACGACCCCGACGACAACGCCCATGGGCCGCCAATGTTCAGGCCGATATTCCGGCCAATGTCGAGGCGATGTCGAAGCCCGAGAGCCGAGGCCCGATCAGCCGGCGGCCCCGGCGATGATCGGCACGAACTGCTCGGCGGTCAGGCTGGCGCCGCCCACCAGCGCGCCGTCGACATCGGCGACCGCCATCAGCTCGGCCGCATTGGCGGGCTTCACCGAACCGCCATAAAGGATGCGGACCTTCGCCCCCTCCCCGCCCAGCAGCGTCTGCAGGCGGGCGCGGATGGCGCCGTGCATCTCGCCGACATCGCCGGCCGAAGGCGTGCGGCCGGTGCCGATCGCCCAGACCGGCTCATAGGCCACGACCAGCGTGGCCCCCGTGCCGGCCGGGGGCACGGACCCGTCGAGCTGGCCTTCGACGACGGCGACGGCCCGGCCGGCATCGCGCTCGGCCTCCGTTTCGCCCACGCAGACGATGGCGACGAGCCCGGCGGCGATCGCGGCCTCGGCCTTGGCGCGGACCAGCGCGTCATCCTCGCCATGGTCGGCGCGGCGCTCGCTATGGCCGACGATCGCATATCGGCCGCCGACATCGGCGATCAGCGCGGCGGCGACATCGCCGGTATGCGCGCCGCTGGTGCCGGTGTGGCAATCCTGCGCGCCGATCGCGAGCGCGGGCTGGCGCTGGACGGCGGCCTGGATCAGCGGGAAAGGCGGGCAGATCGCCACGTCCAGCCCCGGATGGGCGGCAGCGGCGGCCGCGATCGCATCAAGCTCCGCCAGCGCGGCCAGCGATCCGTTCATCTTCCAGTTGCCCGCCACCAGCTTGCGCAGCGCCATCGCCATCCCCTCTCATCCACATAAACCGCGCTGCCCGTAGCGCCCCGCCGCTTGATGGCGCAAGCCCGCGCCTCTATGGCGGGCATCTTCGGCAATGGCCCCGGGACCAGAGATGATTTCCTTCTTCCGTCGCGCACTGACTTCCTGGCCCGCACTGGCGCTGTTCGCGCTGGTGCTGATCGCCTTTGCGGTGACGAGCATCGATCCGAGCTGGATCAACGGCCGCAGTTCCGGCGGCACCCAGATCGCGACGATCAGCGGCCGGAAGCTGAGCGCGAACGAGGCCCGCCAGCGCACCGATCTGGCGCTGAAGCAGGCGCAGCGCGAAAATCCCGAACTCAGCATGGCCGCCTTCACCGCGCAGGGCGGAGTGGATCAGGTGATCGACCAGCTGATTTCCTTCACCGCGCTGGAAGCCTGGGGCCGCAAGCAGGGCATTTCCGCCAGCGATCGCCTGATCGATGGCGAGATCGCCAGCACGCCGGCCTTCTTCGGCCTTACCGGCCGGTTCGATCGCGGCGCCATGCAGGCGGCGCTGGCCCAGGCGAAGATCAGCGAGCGCCAGTTGCGCGCGGATATCGCCGGGCAGTTGATCCGCAACCAGCTGCTCTCGCCCATCGACAGCGGCATCCGCATGCCCGAAGGGCTGATCCTGCCCAACGCCTCGCTGCTGCTGGAACAGCGTTCCGGCCTGATCGGCATCGTGCCTTCCGCCGCGATCCCGGCCGGCCCGGCGCCGACGCCCGCCGAGATCGAGGCTTTCTACAAGGCGAATATCGGCCGCTTCACCGTGCCCGAGCGCCGCGTGATCCGTTACGCCCTGTTCGGCGAGAATGACGTGGCGGCGCCCGCCGCGCCGACCGATGCGGAGATCGACGCCTTCTACAAGGCCAATGCCGCGACCTACGGCGCCAGCGAGACGCGATCGATCGCGCAGGTGATCCTGCCCGACCAGAAGGCCGCCGCGGATCTCGTTGCCAAGGTGAAGGCCGGCACCGCCATCGCCGATGCCGCCCGCCAGGCCGGGGGCGAGGCGATCACGACCGACATCGCCAGGGCGAAGCTGGCCGAAAATGCGTCCGCCGCCGTGGCCGACGCCGTGTTCGCGGCCGCGCAGGGCGGCGTGGTCGGCCCGATCAAGGCGGATCTCGGCTGGTATGTCGTCAAGGTCGATGCGGTGAACGCCAAGGCCGAACGGCCGCTCGCCGCCGTGCGCGGCGAGATCGCCGAATCGCTCGCCAGGCAGAAGCGCGACGAGGCGCTGAGCACGATGGTGGGCGCGATCGAGGATGCGATCGCCGACGGCGCGAGCTTCGACGATCTGGCGAAGGAGCGGAAGCTCGCCATCGTCACCACGCCGGCCCTCCTCTCCGACGGCCGCGCGCCCGACCAGCCCGAATGGAAGGCGCCGCCCGAGCTGCCGCTGCTGCTGCGTTCCGCCAACCAGATGGGCACGGACGACGATCCCGTCGTCGAGACGATCGGCGCCGGCCAGCGTTATGCGCTCGTCGCGGTTTCGCAGGTCGTGCCCGCCGCGCCGGCCCCGCTGGACAAGGTGCGCGACGAGGTCGCCGCCGCCGTGCGCGCCGATCGCACCGCCAAGCAGGCCCGCGCCATCGCCGATGCGATCCTCGCCAAGGCCAAGGCCGGCACGCCGCTGGCGGACGCCATCGCGCAGGCCCCGATCAAGCTGCCCGCCCCCGCCAAGGCCGGTGCGCGGCAGATCGAGCTGCTGCGCAACGACCGCCCCGCTCCGCCCCCGCTCAAGCTGATGTTCGGCATGAAGAAAGGCGAGATCCGGCTGATCGCGGCCCCCAACGATGCGGGCTGGTTCCTGGTCCAGCTCGGCGAGATCGTGCCCGGCGACGCGCGCAACGAGCCCGCGCTCGTCAATTCGCTGCGCGATCAGTTCCGCCGCATCGCCAGCGAGGAATATGCCCGGCAGTTCATCGCCGCCGCCTCGCGCGACGTGGGCGTGAAGCGCAACGATCAGGCGATCGCCACCCTCAAGGCTGAACTGGGCGGCCAGGGCCAGTGAACCCGGCGGGCGACAGGGGAGCCGGCGACCATCAGGCCGCCGACCGGGCCGCCGCGGCCAGCCTTCGCGCGGGGCGGCCCGCGCTGGTCTGGCGGCGGCAGATCGCCGACGTCGACACGCCGATCGCCGCCGCGCTCAAGCTGATCGAGCCGGGCCGGGGCGATTTCCTGCTGGAATCCGTGGAAGGCGGCGCGGCGCGGGGGCGCTATACGCTGCTCGGCCTCGCGCCCGACCTGGTGTTCCGCGCCGAAGGCACCAGGGCCGCGATCAACCGGCGGTGGCTGGCGGACCGCGACGCCTTCGAGCCCTGCGCAGAGGACACGCTCACCGCGATGCGCGCGCTGGTCGCCGCCTGCCGGATGGACGTGCCCGAAGGCCTGCCTTCCGCCCTCGCCTGCCTTGTCGGCTATTTCGCCTATGAAACGGTCGGGCTGGTGGAAAAGCTGCCCCGCCCGCCGGCCAACCCGCTCGATCTGCCGGACATGCTGTTCGTGCGGCCGACGCTGGTGCTGGTGTTCGATCGGCTGGCGGACGAACTGTTCCTGATCGCGCCGCTCTGGCCCGATTCGGGGCTGGACGGCGATGCCGCCGTCGCCGGCGCGGTCGAACGGATCGAAACCGCCGCCGCGCGCCTCGCCGCCGCGCTGCCGCCGCGCGCGGCCGTGCCCGCCGATCTGCCCGAAGTCGCGCCGCAGCCGGCCGTCGCGCCCGAGCGCTATCGCGACATGGTGCTGCGCGCGAAGGACTATATCGCCGCCGGCGACATCTTTCAGGTGGTGCTGGCGCAGCGTTTCTCCACGCCCTTCCCGCTGCCGCCCTTCGATCTCTACCGCGCGCTGCGGCGGATCAACCCTTCGCCTTTCCTCTATTTCCTCGACATGCCGGGCTTCGCTATCATCGGCTCCAGCCCGGAGATACTGGTGCGCGCCCGCGCCGGCGAGGTCACGATCCGGCCGATCGCCGGCACCCGTCCACGCGGGCGAACGGCGGCGGAAGATGCCGCCAACCGCGATTCGCTGCTGGCCGATCCCAAGGAACGCGCCGAGCATCTGATGCTGCTGGACCTTGGCCGCAACGATGTCGGCCGGGTGGCCGAAGCCGGCAGCGTGACGGTGACGGACAGCTACACCATCGAAAAATACAGCCACGTCATGCACATCGTCTCCAACGTCGTCGGCCGGCTCGCGCCCGACAAGGATGCGCTGGACGCGCTGTTCGCGGGCTTCCCGGCCGGCACCGTATCCGGCGCGCCCAAGGTCCGCGCGTGCGAGATCATCGCCGAGCTGGAGCCGGAGACGCGCGGCGCCTATGCCGGCGGCGTCGGCTATTTCTCGCCCGATGGATCGATGGACAGCTGCATCGTGCTGCGCACCGCCGTGGTGAAGGATGGCGTGATGCACGTGCAGGCCGGCGCCGGCATCGTCGCCGACAGCGACCCCGCTTATGAGCAGCGCGAGTGCGAGGCGAAATCCGGCGCGCTGATCGCCGCCGCGCGCGAGGCGATGAGCCGTGCCGGAGATGCGGGGTTCGGCCAATAGTCCGCTTGCCTCGACGTTAACCATTCCTTAGCCGGAGGCCCGCGATTTTGCAGGTGCGAAGAGCTGGGCGGGTAAGAGTAATGGTGGAAGTTGCGGCGTTGACCTATGGATTGCTGACGAGCTTCGTGCTGTCGAGCGCGAGCCGCAACCGCAAGGCCGATCGCCCCAATCCCCGCATGGTGCAGCTCTGCGGATGGCTGCTGGTGGGCGTCTCCACCGGCAGCGCCATCGCGCTCGGCGGCTATGCGCTGATGCAGGCCACCGCGGCCTGAAGCGCGAGGGCGGGCACAAAGCCCTTCCCCAACCGCGCCGGCCTGCCTAAAGCGGCGGGGCCATGATCCTCGTCATCGACAATTATGACAGCTTCACCTGGAACCTCGTGCATTATCTGCGCGAACTTGGGGCCGAGGTGGAGGTCGTCCGCAACGACGCCATCGGCGTCGGCCAGGCGATGTCAAGCGGCGCGACCGGCTTCCTGATCTCGCCCGGCCCGTGCACGCCCAACGAAGCCGGCATATCGCTGGAGCTGGTCGGGGCCTGCGCCGCGGCCGGCAAGCCGCTGCTCGGCGTGTGCCTGGGCCACCAGTCGATCGGCCAGCATTTCGGCGGCAGGGTAACGCGCGCGCCGGAGCTGATGCACGGCAAGACGAGCGCGGTGGAACATGATGGCAGCGGCGTCTTCGCCGGCCTTCCATCCCCCTTCACCGCCACCCGCTATCATTCGCTGGTGGTGGAGGATATTCCCGCCGATCTGGTGGTGAACGCCCGCACGGCGGACGGCACGGTGATGGGCTTCCGCCATCGCGAGCTGCCGATCCATGGGGTGCAGTTCCACCCCGAGAGCATCGCCACCGAACATGGCCATGATCTGATCGCCAATTTCCTGCGCCTTGCCGGCATCGACGCCCGGCTGCCGGCATGACGACGACGATCCTGCTGCCGGAGGCGGACCGGCCGCTCGACCACGCGACCGCCTTCGCCGCCTTTTCGGACATGCTGGACGGCAAAATTTCCGACGATGCCGCCCGCACTTTCCTGACCGTGATGGCCGAGCGCGACGAAACCAGCGTCGAGATCGCGGCCGCCGCCATGGCGCTGCGCGAACGGATGATCCCGGTCGCCGCGCCCGCCGGCGCCATCGACGTATGCGGCACCGGCGGCGATGGCTCGCACAGCCTGAACGTGTCCACCGCCGTCGCCATCGTCGTCGCGGCCTGCGGCGTGCCGGTGGCCAAGCACGGCAACCGGGCGGCATCGTCCAAGGCCGGATCGTCCGATACGCTTGAGGCGCTGGGCCTCGATCTCGATCGCGCATCCGCCGCCGCCGAAGCGAGCCTTGCGGAACTGGGCATCGCCTTCCTTTTCGCCCAGATCCACCATCCCGCGCTGCGCCATCTGGCCGCCGTGCGGCGCGCGATCGGCCGGCGGACCATCTTCAACCTGATCGGCCCCATCGCCAATCCCGCGCGGGTGGGCCGCCAGCTGATCGGCGTGGCGCGGCCGGATTATCTGCCGGTCTATGCCGAGGCGCTGCGCCTGATCGGCACCGAATCGGCGATGATGGTGGCGGGCGACGAGCCGCTGGACGAGCTTTCGATCGCCGGACCCAGCAGCGCGATCCGCATCGGCGCCTGCGGGGACGAGACGCTGCGGCTGGCGCCCGAGGATGCCGGGCTCGCCCGCCATCCGCTGGAGGCGCTGCGCGGCGGCGACGCCGCCTACAATGCCGCCGCGCTCCGCCGCCTGCTGGCAGGCGAGCCCGGCGCCTATCGCGATGCGGTGCTGCTGAACGCGGCGGCCGCGCTGATCGTCGCCGGCCAGGCCAGCGACCTTCGGGACGGCGTGGCGATCGCTGCCGAGGCGATCGATCGCGGCCGGGCGGCGGCCCTGCTGGATCGCTGGATCGCTTTCTAAAGCAGGGCTTTTCCGCCTCCCCGGAAAAAGGCGTTCCCGATCCCGGCCGAATGCCGTTAGGGAATGCCTGTCATGACCAACAAGCTGATCGAAATCTGCGATACCAAGCGGGCCGAAGTCGCCCGTCGCAAGGCCGCCACCCCGCTGGCGGACATCGAGGCCCGCGCCGCCGCACAGCCGGCCCCGCGCGGTTTCCGCAAGGCGCTGGACGCCAGGGTTGCCGCAGGCGGCTTCGGGCTGATCGCGGAGATCAAGAAAGCAAGCCCGTCCAAGGGCCTGATCCGCGCCGATTTCGATCCGCCGGCCCATGCGCGTGCCTATGAGGCAGGCGGGGCTGCCTGCCTCTCCGTGCTGACCGACGAGCCCTATTTCCAGGGGCATGACAGCTATCTGGTGGCCGCGCGGGCGGCCTGCGGGCTGCCGGTGCTGCGCAAGGATTTCATGGTCGATCCCTGGCAGGTGGCGGAAGCGCGCGCGCTGGGCGCGGATGCGATCCTGATCATCGTCGCCGCCCTCGATGACGGCCAGATGGCCGAGATCGAGGCCGCCGCCATCGATCATGGCATGGACGCGCTGGTCGAGGTGCACGATGCCGCCGAACTCGATCGGGCACTGCGGCTGGAATCGCGGCTGATCGGGGTGAACAACCGCGATCTCCGGGATTTCACCGTGGATTTCGCGCGGACCTATGAACTGGCGGCCCGCGCGCCCGCCGGCTGCACTTTCGTCGCGGAAAGCGGGCTCGGCACGAAGGCCGATCTGGACGCGATGGCCGAACATGGCGTCGGCTGCTTCCTCGTCGGGGAATCGCTGATGCGGCAGCCGGACGTGGAAGCCGCGACGCGCAAGCTCCTGACCGGGCAATGAGCGATACGCGCCTCACCCATATCGATGCGGCCGGCGCCGCTCGCATGGTGGATGTCTCCGCCAAGGCGGTGACGGGGCGCGTGGCCACCGCCACCGGCCGGATCGTGATGACCGCCGAGGCCGCGCGCGCGATCCGCGACGGCGCCGTCGCCAAGGGCGATGTGCTGGCCGTCGCCCGTATCGCCGGCATCATGGCGGCCAAGCGCACCAGCGATCTCATTCCCCTGTGCCACCCCCTGCCGATCAGCGGCGTGGTTGTGGAGCTTGAGGTGCATGACGACGGCGTGACCGCCACCGCCACCACCCGCACCACCGACCGGACCGGCGTGGAGATGGAGGCGCTGACCGCCGTCTCCGTCTCGCTCCTCACCATCTACGACATGGCCAAGGCGCTCGATCGCGAGATGCGGATCGAAGGCGTCCGGCTGCTCGCCAAATCGGGCGGGCGATCCGGGGACTGGGCCGCGAAATAGCGATGGCGGCCGGCCTCATCCCCCTTGCCGAGGCCCAAAGGCGGCTGCTGGCGCTGGCGGCCCCGCTCGCCGGGGAACTGGCGCCGCTCGATCAGGCCGCCGGCCGCTGGATCGCGCGGGACGTGGCGGCGCGGCGCACCCAGCCCGCCGCCGATCTTTCGATCATGGACGGATATGCGATCCGCTTCGCCGACATGCCCGGCCCCTGGCGCGTGGTCGGGGAAAGCGCGGCGGGATCGCTGCCCGGCTTCGCGATCCAGGCCGGCGAGGCGGCGCGCATCTTCACCGGCGCGCCGATCCCCACGGGCGCCGATACCGTCCTCGTGCAGGAAGAGGCCGCGCGCGAGGGCGACCGGATGGCGCTGAACGGCGAAGGCCCGCCGCATGCCGGTGCCCATATACGCCGGAAAGGCGCCGATTTCGGCGAAGGCGCCATCCTCCTCCATCGCGGCGGGCGGGCGTCCCCGGCCGCCATCGGGCTCGCCGCCGCCGCCGGCCATGGCGCGCTTCCCGTCCGCCGCCGGCCGCGCGTGGCGCTGATATCCACCGGGGACGAGCTTGTTCCGCCGGGCGCGCCCACATCGGGATCGCAATTGCCCTCCTCCAACGCGCCGATGCTGGCCGCCTTGATCGCCGCCAGCGTGCCGGCCGAGGTGGAAGATCATGGCATCGTCCCCGACGATCCCGATGCCACGGCCGCCGCCATCGCCGCCGCCCGCCATGCCGATATCATCGTCACCACCGGCGGCGCATCGGTGGGCGATCGCGATTTCGTGCGGCCCGCGCTTATCGCCGCGGGGGCCGCGATCGATTTCTGGCGGATCGCGGTAAAGCCGGGCAAGCCGCTGATGGCCGGCCGCCTGGGCGACGGCATCGTGCTGGGCCTGCCCGGCAATCCGGTTTCCGCTTATGTGACGGCGCGGCTGTTCCTGCTGCCGCTGATCCGGCACCTCGGCGGGGCGGCCGATCCGTTCGATCGCGCCGTGGCCATGCGCCTCGCCGGCCCCCTGCCCGCCACCGGCAATCGCATGGAATTCCTGCGCGGATGCCGTGCGGGCGCGCGGGCAAGGGCGCTGCCCGTGCAGGACAGCGCCGGCCTGTCGGGGCTGGCCGATGCGGACCTGCTGATCGTCCGCCCCGCTTATGCGCCGCCCGCGCATGTCGGCGATATTGCCAGGATACTTACCATCGCTTGACAGGAAGCGTTACGTTTCCTACACGTTCCCCGTTCGTTCCTTATCGGGGTCCGCCATGCTGACGCGCAAGCAACATGAACTGCTCTGCTTCATTCATGATCGGCTGGCCGAAACGGGGGTTTCGCCTTCGTTCGAGGAGATGAAGGACGCGCTGGACCTGAAGTCCAAATCCGGCGTGCATCGCCTGATCAGCGCGCTCGAGGAACGGAGCTTCATCCGCCGCCTGCCCAATCGCGCGCGCGCGCTGGAGGTGCTGCGCATGCCGGAACGGGCGCCGAACGCGAAGCCCGCGCCGCAGGCCGCGCCCTCGCGGCCGGCGATGCTGAAGCCCGCCGCGCAGATCTTGCCGGAAGCGGCGAACGACGTGATCGAGCTGCCGCTACACGGGCGCATCGCCGCCGGCCTGCCGATCGAGGCGCTGGAAGGGCAGACGTCGCTTTCGGTGCCGGCCGCCCTGCTGGGGCCGGGCGAGCATTATGCGCTCGAGGTTTCCGGGGATTCGATGGTCGAGGCCGGCATATTGGACGGCGACTTCGCGCTGATCCGCCGCACCGATGTGGCCCGCGACGGGGAGATCGTCGTGGCGCTGATCGACGACAGCGAGGCGACGCTCAAATATTTCCGCCGCGAAGGCGCGATGGTCCGCCTCGATCCGGCGAACCGCGCTTATGATCCGATGCGCTATCGCCCCAACCAGGTCCGCGTGCAGGGCCGGCTGGCCGGGCTGATCCGTCGCTACTGATTGCCCGAAGCCACGGCTGCGGGGCCGCTCGCTCGGCGCTCGGCCGGTATTGGGTTTCGATAAGGGGCCGCGGCGGATTCGGCCCATGGCTTGCCCCGCCGCCCGGCCTCGACCGAACGGATATGGCCGCGCGCGAGGTCGATGGCGACACCGCCGGTCCGGGAGAGGAAGGGCCGATCGATCTTCAGCCAGCGCGGACGGCAGCTTCGGGGCAGGCGCCGGTCGCTGACGACGATATCCGCCGTGGCGCAGGCCCGGTTCATCGCCGCGATGTCGACGAAATTGGGTGATCGGGTGGCGAGCAAGGCCCATCGCCGGCCGTTGCGGTCGATCGTGACGGCGCACAGATCGGGTCCGCAGCGGGCACCCGGCCAATCGTCGATGGCAATCCCGGCTTCGTCCACGCCGGCCGCCTCCCCCAGCAGATCGCGGACATAATCCCCCGCGCGGGGGCGCAGCAGCGCCAGCCGGCCGCCATCCGGATCGCGCAGCGCCAGATGCCGCCCGTCTCCCGTGACGATGAGGTCGGGCGCGGGCGTGGCCAGCGCCCAGGCCGCGCCGGCCGCCAGCGGCGCGAGGCCGATCCACCGCATGCGCGTGCGCCACAGCGCGATCCACAGGCCGCCCGCGATCATCAGCGCAAAGGCGCCGCCCGGCATGGACGGCAGCATCTTCACGGCCCCCGGCGCCGATCCGGCGGCATGGGCGATGGCCAGCAGCAATGCCAGCGCCTTGCCCGCCAGCCACCATAAGGGCGCGCCCAGCCCGCCCAGATCGGCGATCAGCGCCAACGCCTCCAGCGGCATGACGATGAAGGTGGTGAGCGGGATCGCGATGATATTGGCGAAGGCGCCGTAGAGGCCCGCCTGATGGAAATGGAAGAGCGCGATCGGCGCGAGCGCCGCCTCGACCACGAGGCCGGTCAGCAGCAGCCCCGCCAGCGATCGTCCCCACCCCGCCAATATCCCCTCGTCCCGCCGCGACAGGAAGGCGCGCACCCGGGGATGTTCGTGGAGGGCGATGATGGCGGTGACGGCGGCGAAGCTCAGCTGGAAGCTCGGCCCCGCCAGCGCCTCCGGCCAGAGGAGCAGGACGGTGATCGCGCCGGCGGCCACCAGCCGCAGCGTGATGGCATCGCGCCCCATCGCGATCCCCACCAGCACCAGCAGCGCCGCCACGCAGGAACGGACGGTGGGCACCTCGGCCCCGGCCAGCAGCGTATAGGCGATGCCCGCCAGCGCGCCGCCGCCGGCCGCGATCAGCGGCAAGGGCGCGCGCAGCGCCAGCGCGGGGCTCAACGCCAGCAGCCGCAGCATGATCCACATGGTCGCGCCGATCATCGCCGTCACATGCAGGCCGCTGATCGAAAGCAGGTGCGCAAGGCCCGATCGGCGCATGGCATCGGCATCCGCCTCGGCGATGCCGCCCTGGTCGCCGGTGGCGAGCGCCGCGGCAATGCCGCCCGCGCTTCCCGCCACTTGGGCCTGAACATGGGCGGAAAGCCCCCCGCGCCACGCCATCAACGTCTGCCAGAAGCCTCGCGGCACCGTATCGCCCACCCGTTCCACCGGCCCCAGCGCCCGCCCCGTCGCCCCCAGCCCCTGAAACCACGCGACCCGCGCGAAATCATAGGCGCCGGGCACTGCCGGCGGCGGCGGCGGCATCAGCCTGGCCCGCAAGGCGACACGGCTTCCCGGAAGGACGTCCCCGGCCAGATCGGCGGCGGCGACATTGACGCGAATCCGGGGCGGCAGCTCCCGGTCGCTCGGCGATGCGAGCGTCAGCCGCACGATATCGCGCGCCGCCAGCTGATCGATCGCAATGACCCGCGCCGTGAACGCCGCGACCACCGGCCTTTCGAGCCGGGGCGCGGCCACATGTTCCGCCCGCCACCAGATCAGCGCGCATCCCGCGGCGAGGGCAAGGCCGCCGATGATGCCGATCCGCCGGGCGCGGGTGCCGCCCGGCAGGAGCGCGCAGGCGAGGCCGCCTCCCAGCGCCGCCAGCACGAAGGCGATCCATTGCCTGCTCCCCGGCGACAGGAACCAGGCCGTGATTCCCGCACCCAGCGCCACCGGAAGCCACAGGAAAAGCTGGTCCCGCTCCCTGTCCAGGCCCACTTCCAGCGCCGGGAAAGCGCGGCCGATCCCCATGCTCCACAATCGCCCCCGCCCGGTTTGTAGCGCGGGGGAAGCCATGCTAGGGGCGGTGCCGAATTCGCTGGCCATCGGCCGCCATCCTTGGAGAAAGCGCGCGTGGGCGCAAGCACCGAAGCACCCGTCGAGACCCGTCCCGTCGTCACCCGATTCGCGCCTTCGCCGACCGGTTTCCTGCACATCGGCGGTGCCCGCACCGCATTGTTCAACTATCTCTTCGCCCGCCACCATGGCGGCCGCTTCCTGCTGCGGATCGAGGACACGGATCGCGCGCGCTCCACCCAGCCCGCCATCGATGCGATCCTGGACGGCCTCGCCTGGCTGGGGCTGGAAGGCGATGAGCCGCCCGTGTTCCAGTTCGCCCGCGCCGCGCGCCACGCCGAGGTCGCGCACCAGATGCTGGCGGCGGGCCATGCCTATAAATGCTACGCGACCGCCGAGGAACTGGCCGAGCTGCGCGAACAGCAGCGCGCCGCCAAGCAGCCGCTGCGCTATGACGGCCGCTGGCGCGATCGCGATCCGGCCGAGGCGCCGGAAGGCGCCCCCTTCGTCATCCGCCTGAAGGCCGAGCGGGAGGGCGAGACGACGATCCACGATCGCGTCCAGGGCGCGGTGACCGTGAAGAATGCCGAGCTGGACGACATGATCCTGCTCCGTTCGGACGGCACGCCCACCTATATGCTCGCCGTGGTGGTGGACGATCACGACATGGGCGTCACCCATGTGATCCGCGGCGACGACCATCTCAACAACGCCTTCCGCCAGCTCGGTATCATCCGGGCGATGGGCTGGCCGGAGCCGGTCTACGCCCATGTCCCGCTGATCCACGGCGCGGATGGGGCGAAGCTTTCCAAGCGGCATGGCGCGCTGGGCGTGGATGCCTATCGCGACGATCTCGGCATCCTGCCCGAAGCGCTCAACAATTATCTGCTGCGGCTCGGCTGGGGCCACGGCGATGCGGAGATCATCAGCCGCGACCAGGCGATCGAATGGTTCGATCTTGCCGGCGTCGGCCGATCGCCCTCGCGCTTCGATCTCAAGAAGCTCGAAAATCTGAACGGCCACTATATCCGCGAGGCCGATCCGGCCCGTCTGGCGGAGCTGATCCGTCCCCGAGTCGATGCGCTGATCGGCCGTCCGCTTGGCGATGCGGACATGGATTTGCTGCGCCGCGCCATGCCCGTTCTTCAGCCAAGGGCCAAGGATTTGGCGGAGTTGGCTGAGGCTTCGACCTTCCTGTTTCGCACACGCCCCATAGACGTGGACGAAGCCGCCGCGAGCCTGCTAGACACCGCCGCAATCGCGGTCCTGGCTTCGGCCGAGCAAGCGATAGCCTCGGTCGCGGAGTGGAACGCCCCTGCACTTGAAGCGGCGGTTCGCGAGGTTGCGGAGGCGGCCGGCCTGAAGCTGGGCAAGGTGGCGCAACCGCTTCGCGCGGCGCTCACCGGCCGGGCGACATCGCCGGGGATTTTCGACGTTCTGGCCCTCCTCGGTCGCGAAGAGAGCCTCGGCCGCCTGGCCGACAGGCTGGCCCAGACGGGCGTCTGACTGGATTAGTAGGAGAAAGACCCATGGGCGATAGCGCCAAACTCGAAATCGGCGGCAAGGACTCCGAATATAAGGTCCTGTCCGGCAGTGTCGGTCCCGATGTGATCGACATCCGAAAGCTCTACGCCAACACCGGCGCCTTCACCTACGATCCCGGCTTCACCTCCACCGCAAGCTGCGAATCCAAGATCACCTTCATCGATGGCGACCAGGGCGTGCTGCTCCACCGCGGCTACCCGATCGATCAGCTTGCCGAACAGTCCAACTTCATGGAGGTGAGCTACCTCCTGCTGAACGGCGAACTGCCGTCCAAGTCGGAGCTGGAGCAGTTCTCCAACCACATCACGCGCCACACCATGGTGCATGAGCAGCTCGCCCAATTCTATCGCGGCTTCCGTCGCGATGCCCACCCGATGGCGGTGATGTGCGGCGTGGTTGGCGCGCTCTCGGCCTTCTACCACGATTCCACGGACATCTCCGATCCGCACCAGCGGCTCGTGGCCAGCCACCGCCTGATCGCCAAGATCCCGACGATCGCGGCGATGGCCTATAAATATTCGGTCGGCCAGCCCTTCGTCTATCCGAAGAACAACCTGTCCTACACCGGCAACTTCCTGAACATGACCTTCTCGGTCCCGGCCGAGGAATATGAGATCGATCCGGTCGTGGAAGCGGCGATGGACAAGATCTTCATCCTGCATGCCGATCACGAACAGAACGCCTCGACCTCGACGGTCCGCCTCGCCGGTTCCTCGGGCGCCAATCCGTTCGCCTGCATCGCCGCCGGCATCGCCTGCCTGTGGGGCCCCGCCCATGGCGGCGCGAACGAGGCCGCGCTCAACATGCTGCGCGAGATCGGCCATATCGATCGCATTCCGGAATATATCGCCCGCGCCAAGAACAAGGACGATCCGTTCCGCCTGATGGGCTTCGGCCACCGCGTCTACAAGAATTACGATCCGCGCGCGAAGGTGCTCGGCAAGGCGGCGACCGAGGTGCTCAACAAGCTGGGCAAGCAGGATCCGATCCTCGACGTGGCCCGCAAGCTCGAGGAGATCGCGCTCACCGATCCCTATTTCATCGAGAAGAAGCTCTACCCGAACGTGGACTTCTATTCGGGCGTGATCCTGTCGGCGATCGGCTTCCCGACGACGATGTTCACCGTGCTGTTCGCCCTGGCCCGCACCGTCGGCTGGGTCGCGCAGTGGAACGAGATGATCGCCGATCCCGAGCAGAAGATCGGCCGCCCGCGCCAGCTCTACACGGGCGCCGCGCAGCGCGATTACGTGCCGCTCGCCCAGCGCTGATCCCGGCGCCGCTCGACGGAAAGAAAGGCCCGGTCTCGTTCGCGAGGCCGGGCCCTTCTTATGCGCGCGGTGAAATGCCGGCTTCGGCCAGGAAGGGCGGATCGGGAACCGCCGTGCGGCTTTCGTTGAGAAGCTGCGACCAGCGGGCCGACAGCTCCTGGAAATAGGCGTCGTCGCTTTCCAGCCGGCGGCGCACCACCGGCAGGGCCGGATCGGCGGGCATCACCACCATGTCGAACGGCAAGCCTACCGAAAGGTCGGATCGGATCGTGCTGTCGAAGGAGAGCAGCCCGACCTTCACCGCTTCGTCCAGCGGCGAATCATAAGCGAGCGCGCGATCCAGGATGGGCTTGCCGTAGGCGGTGGCCCCAATTTGGAGGAAGGGCGTATCCTGGCCGCATTCGATGAAATTGCCGGCGTCATAGACCAGGAAGAGCGCCAGCGGGCCGCCGCCGATCCGCCCGCCCACCAGCAGCGAGATGCCCGAGGGGACGCCCGCTGCGGCAAGCGCCGGCTTCAGCTCGCGACCGGCGATCATCACCGCTTCGCCGACCAGCTGGGCGGCGCGGAACATGCTCGGCATGTCTTCGATGCGGCGCGGCGGGTCGTCCGCCATCAGGGGCGGCAGCCCTTCGGCGAGCTGGCCGAGGACGTTCTGGGTGACGGAGAGGTTGCCCGCGCTCATGCACAGGATCAACCGGTCGGGCGTGTCCGCCAGCCCGTGCATCTTGCGATAGATCGATATGTTGTCGATCCCGGCATTGGTCCGGGTGTCGGAGATCAGGACAAGCCCGTCACGGAGCAGGATGCCGAGGCAGTAGGTCACGCCATTTCCTCCCGTCGAGGATCGTCAGCCCTCGATTCCAACCCGAACGCCGACATCCAGCACCTCGCTGCCGCCGCCGGTGCGGGTGCCGGAAACGGGGGCGGCATCGCGGTGATCGAGGCCGATGGCGACGCGGACATAATGGTCGTCCGGGCAGCGATCGGCAGTGGGATCGAAGCCGATCCAGCCGAAATCGGCGATGTGCAGCTCCGCCCAGGCATGTGCCGCCTCATGCCATTCATGCTGGTGGGCGGGGCGCAGCACATGGCCGGAAACATAGCGCGCCGGCAGCCCGAGCCGGCGGGCGGCCGCGATCAGCACGTGGGCCAGATCGGCGGCATTGCCCTCCCCTTCCGCATAAGCGGTGGCGGCATTGCGCCCATCGATCCGCCGGCCGGGGACGAAGCGCATCCGGCGATGGACCAGCGCCATCAGCCGGTGCGCGCGATCGAGGGCCGTGCCGTCGGCGCCCTCCACCTCGGCCGCGAGCGCGCGGATCGATTCCGACGCGGCGGTCAGCGGCGTCGCGCGGATATAGAGGACGGGCGGCAGGGTTTCGGCGGCCCCCGCCACCATGCCGGCCTGATCCTGCGTCAGCACCTCCCCCATCACCGCGAGGCTGACCGCATGGACCGGCCCGTCGATATAGAGCATCGCCGTTTCATTGCCGAAACCGTCCCGGCCGGGGCGGAGCCGCGCGTTGCAATCCACGTCGATCCGCCAATCGACGACATTCTGGCCGATATGGCTGCCCGGCACGAGCCGCAGCAGCTGGACGACGCGATCCTGCGGCTCGCTGAAGCGGTAATCCGTGCGATGATGGACGAAGAGCCGCATGTCAGGCGAAGCGGAACTGCTTTCCGATCGCACGGTCAAGCGCGGAATTCTCCACGATGAAGGCGGAGAGATATTCGTGGAGCCCGCCGGCGATGACCCGATCGATGCTGTCGCGCGCCATCGTCGCCTGGCGCGCCCGCGCCATGCGATCGGCCTCGCCCTGCAACCCCGTGCGCTTGCCCAGCAGGTTGAGGTGGGAAACGACCTCGTCCACCGAAGCCGCCAGCGAACGCGGCAGTTCCCGCCGGTGGATCAGCAGCTCCGCCACCTGCACCGGGCGCAGGCCATCGCGATAGAGCCAGCGATAGGCGGTGACCGCCGATACCGTGTGGAGAATGGTGGTCCACTGGTCGCGATCCATCACGCCGCCGACCATTTCGCCCTCGGGCAGAAGCAGGTGATATTTGACGTCGATCAGGCGCGCCGTGTTGTCCGCCCGCTCGACCGCGGCGCCAAGGCTGATGAACCACGAAGGCTCGTTGCGCAGCATACGGTGCAGCGCCCCTTCGAAACCGCGCGTTTCCGCCTTCACCGCATCGACCAGCGCCAGCGTCGCATGGGTGCCGCCGGTGGATGAACGATCGCGCAGACCCAGCCAGGCGCGGTTGATGGCTTCCCACGCCTCCCGCGAGAGCGCGGTGCGGACGGCGCGCGCATTGCCCCGCGCGCTATCGAGGCAGGACCGGATCGAGCTGGGATTATCGTTGGAAAGTGTGAGATAGCGGGCGACGTTGGCGGGGTTCAGCCCCTCCCCGGTCGCGGCGAAGCCATGGTCCGCCGCCGCGACGGCGAGCGCGCTTTCCCAGGCCCCCATGCCCGCGGGGCGGGGGGACAGCGCATCGAGGCGGATCGTCGCTTCGATCAGCCGCGCGGTGAATTCGGCGCGTTCGACATAACGGCCCAGCCAGTAGAGCGAGGCGGCGGTGCGGCTGAGCATCAGCGCCCTCCCCGTTGCGGCCGATCGAGCAGGATCAGGCTGTCCTTGGTGCCCCCGCCCTGGCTGGAATTGACGACGAGCGATCCTTCGCGGAGCGCCACGCGGGTAAGGCCGCCGGGAACGATGGTGACGCCGTCGGCGCCCGACAGGACGAAGGGCCGGAAATCGACATGGCGCGGCGCCACGCCCTGCTCGGTCAGCGTCGGCACGGTGGAAAGCGCCAGCGTCGGCTGGGCGATGTAGCGATGCGGCTCCGCCACCAGGGCGGCGCGGAAGCATTCGATCTCGTGCCGGGTGGCGGTGGGGCCGACCAGCATGCCGTAGCCGCCCGATCCGTCGACCAGCTTCACCACCAGATCGGAAAGATTGTCGAGCACGTAGCGCAGGCAATCGGGCTCGCGGCAGCGCCAGGTTTCGACATTGGGCAGCTTCGCCTCGCTGCCGGTATAATATTTCACGATTTCCGGCATGTAGCTGTAGATCGCCTTGTCATCGGCGATGCCGGTGCCCGGCGCGTTCACCAGCGTGACGTTGCCCGCCATATAAGCGGATACCAGCCCCGGCACGCCGAGCACGGATTCGGGCAGGAAGACGAGCGGATCGAGATAATCGTCGTCGAGGCGGCGATAGATCACGTCCACCCGCACCAGCCCCTCGATCGTCTTCATCCAGACGATATCGTCGTCCACCACCAGATCGGCCGCCTCGACCAGCTCGATCCCCATGGAATCGGCGAGGAAGCTGTGTTCGTAGAAGGCCGAGTTGAAATGGCCGGGGGTCAGCAGCACGCAGACCGGGTTGCTCGACCGCCCCCTGGGCGCCACCGAGCGCAGCGTTCCGTGCAGCGCATCGGGATAATCGTCGACCGGCGCCACAGGAAACAGCTCGAACAATTCCGGGCAGAGGCGGAGCATCGCCTCCCTGTTTTCGAGCATGTAGGAGACGCCCGAGGGCGTGCGGGCATTATCCTCGAGCACGAAGAATTCCTCCGGCCCGGTGCGGACGAGATCGATGCCGCAGATATGGGCGAAGATGCCGTGCGGCGGGCGGGCGCCGGCGAGGACCGGCCGGAACTGCGGGTTGGCAAGGATCAGCTCGGGCGGCACAACGCCATCGGCGATGATCCGCCGCGCGCCATAGACATCGTCGAGGAAGGCGTTGATTGCCACCACCCGCTGCACCAGCCCTTCGGAAAGCCTGGCCCATTCAGGGGCCGTGAAGACGCGCGGCACGATATCGAAGGGGATGATCCGTTCGGCGGCTTCCGCCTCGCCATAGACGGCGAAGGTGATGCCCAGCTGGCGGAAGGCCGCTTCGGCCGCCTGCTGCCGCCGGTTCAGCTCGGCGGGGGGCGTATCCCTGATCCAGCTCCCCAGCGCGGCGAATTCGGGCCGTGCGGCGTCCCCGCCCTCATGCCCTCTGATCTCGTCGAAAGCGGCTCTCTTCCCCATAGGCTGCTTTGCGCGTCCTTTCTGTTACAGGAAGACTGCAACGCTTTGCTGCATTGCACAAGAGCCTGTTTGGAACGCGCGCGCATGGGGCGGCACCACCCGCAAGGGAGCAGTGCCGCAAATCCGGTCAGACGCTCATGAAATCCGGGTAGCGGGCGAGCAGCTCGCCGAATTCATTGTCCGACACATTGAATTCGAAATGCTGGCCATCGGCCGTCTGGCGCAGGCCATAGACATTGTCCCACGCCCAGCCCTCGCCCTTTTCGGGATGGATCTCCCAACGCAGGTGGCAGAGCGCACCGGTGCCAGAAACCGGCTCCACCCGGTAATCGGCAAGCCGGATGTCGAGGCCGAGGCCGCTGCGCTGGAAGCGATCGAGATGGGCCTGCACCATGGCATCGGCATCGGCCCGATCCTCGAACCGGGAAATATAGCCGCCCGTGAAGGAAACATAAGGGAAGCCATAATGATCGGCGAGCGCACCCGCCTTTCCACTGGCCATCGCATCGCCATAGCTGCGGCAGAAATCCTTCGCCCGGTCCATGTCCATGATTCGCCTCTCCTCATTTAGTTTCGTTCATTCACTAAATGAGCCGGCCGATGCCGCCAAGCTGCCGGGATGGCATGTGATGCGCGAAGCGGACGCGGATTGCGGGAGCGTGCAGCAGCACGACGCCGCCAGCCAAAGGCCGACGGCGGAAAGCTTTTCCAAGGAGAGGCGCGGGAGCGAAGGGAGCGGAAAAGCCGCCCCCCATCCGGCCCGGATCAGGCGACCTGGGCGATGCTCGCTTCGTCGGGATCGCGCAGCACATAGCCGCGGCCCCAGACGGTCTCGATATAATTCTCGCCACCGCAAGCGAGGCTCAGCTTCTTGCGCAGCTTGCAGATGAACACGTCGATGATCTTCAGTTCCGGCTCGTCCATCCCGCCATAGAGATGGTTCAGGAACATTTCCTTGGTGAGCGTGGTGCCCTTGCGGAGCGAAAGCAGCTCCAGCATCGCATATTCCTTGCCCGTCAGGTGGACGCGCGCGCCATCGACCTCCACGGTCTTGGCATCGAGGTTCACCGCCAGCTTGCCGGTGCGGATCACCGACTGCGAATGGCCCTTGGACCGGCGGACGACCGCATGGATGCGGGCGATCAGTTCCTCGCGATGGAAGGGCTTGGTGACGTAATCGTCCGCGCCGAAGCCCAGCGCCCGCACCTTCGAATCCATCTCCGAAATGCCGGACAGGATCAGCACCGGCGTCTGCACCCGCGAAGCGCGGAGCTTCTTCAGCACGTCATAGCCGTGCATGTCCGGCAGGTTCAGATCGAGAGCGATCAGATCGTAATCATAGAGCTTGCCAAGATCGAGGCCTTCCTCGCCCAGATCCGTGGTGTAGACATTGAAGCCTTCAGCGTTGAGCATCAGTTCGATGCTCTTCGCGGTCGTCGGTTCGTCCTCGATCAGCAGCACGCGCATAGCGATCCGTCCCCCTCGCTGCCGGAAACGCCCTTTCCGGCCCGCGATAGATGATTAACCACACGCTTGATGAACGCAAAAGGTTAAACGGGGGTTAAGGGGAATTTCCGTTTCCGGGGCAGGCCGTGCCCAGGCGCCGACGAATGCTTTCCAGCGTAATGCCTTGCGCCGCCTGCGGAAGATCGGCGGCACGCAGGATGCGGGCGATGGCGGCCTGGCGCTGGCCGATATCGTCAAGTGCCTGAAGTTCGACGATGAGTTCGGCGTTGAGCGTGATGTTGTCGCACAGCACGCCGCCCAGCCTTTCCAGCCGGCCGCAGACGGCATCCAGCTCGTCGGCGAGCAGCCGCAGGATGCGGCGATCCTCCTCCCCCTCCATCAGGCGGCCGCCTGCGCACGCTGCGATTCGGACCGGAGCAGCAGGCCGATATCGTCGAGGGCAGCGACCGCGGCCGCGGCACCTGCCGCGATGGCGGCGGACGGCGCCTCGCGCACCATGGCGGTGGCGGGGTCCTGGACGATGGTGGTGCCGCCGGCCGCCTTCAGCGCCTTCAGCCCCGCCGCCCCGTCGGTGCCGAGCGCGGTGAGCATCACCCCGATCGAATCGGCCTTCGCCGTCTTGGCGAGCGTCGCGAAAAGCAGGCTGGCCGATGGCCGGGCCCCCGCCACCGGATCGGATGAGATCAGCCGCATCGAGGCATCGGGCCAGCGATCGACGACGATGTGGAAGCGCGGATCGGCTGCCAGATAGATATGACCCTGCCGGAGCGTGAGGCCGTCCTGCGCGAGGCAGACTTCCGCTTTCGTGGCCAGCGCGAGGCGGGCCACCAGCGGATCGACGAAATCGGGATCGAGCGGCATCAGGATGATGGTGGGCGGGCAGTTGGACGGAAGCTCCGGCAGGATGCGGAGCAGCGCATCGACCCCGCCGGTGCCGGCGCTGATCGCGACGATGCGGCCGTTCCAGTCGAATGGCTCCTCGGTCGCGCGGACATAGGGACGGCGCTCGCCGGTCGGCACGCGGCCGGCGGCCGCGGCGCGGACCAGTGCGATCAGCTTGGGCGCGAGGCGGGTAAACTCCTCCAGCGAGGATTGCTGCGGCTTGGGAAAGCATTCCACCGCCCCCAGCTCCAGCGCGCGGAGCGAGGCGGCGGCGCCCTTCTGCGTGACGGAGGAAAGCATCACCACCGGCATCGGCCGCTCGCGCATCACCTCTTCCAGGAAATCAAGGCCGCTCATGCCCGGCATCTCGACATCCAGCGTCATGACGTCGGGGGCGAGCGCCTCGATCTGGCGGCGGGCCTCGTCTGCATCGCCGGCATGGCCGACCACCTCGACGCCCTCGGCCTTGTCCAGCACGCTGGCGAAGAGCGCGCGCATCGTCACCGAATCATCCACCACCAGGACGCGGGCCTGCGACATCGGCTCCCCCCTTTTCAGTGCACGACGCGGCGGACGGCAGCGGCCAGCCGTTCGGGATCGAAGGGCTTCACGATCCATCCCGTGGCGCCGGCCGCCCGCGCGCGGGCCTGCTTGTCCTCCCCGCTTTCGGTGGTGAGGACGAGGATCGGCGTATCGACGAAATCGGCGCGGGCGCGCAGCCGCTCGATCAGGCCGAAGCCGTCGAGGCGGGGCATGTTGATGTCGGTGATGACGAGGCTCGGCATATTGCCTTCCAGCCAGGCGAGCGCGGCCAGGCCGTCCTCCGCCTCCGCCACCCCATAGCCGCGCTGGCTGAGCGTGGCGCGAAGCAGGAGCCGCATGCTCGGCGAATCGTCTACCGCGAGAATCTTCCTGGACATGCGCTGCACCCTTCCGCCTTCGCACCCTTTTCGGCCGGGCGTGGTTAAGAAAGCCCTAGGCGCGCTTGCGGAAGATGCCCTGGCCGGCGGGCGCGAAACGATCGGCGGCGGGACTGGCGAGGGGTTCGTCCACGCCGATGTAGAGATGGCCGCCCGGAACGATCTGGTCCGCCAGGCGGCCGATCAGGCGGTGGCGGGTCGGCTCGTCGAAATCGGGCATCACGTTGCGGCAGAGGATCGCATCGAACAGGCCGCTGACGGGCCAGGCGTTGAGCAGGTTGAGCTGGCGGAAGCGGATGAGGTTGCGCACGGCTTCGCGGATCTCGATCCCGGCGGGGACGGCGGCCGTCCAGGCAGCGCGAAGGGGTGGCGGGATATTGGCGGCGGCCGGATAAAGGCCGCGGCGGGCGGCATCGAGCGCCTGACGGCTGAGATCGGTGGCGAGGATCAGGACATCGCCGTCCAGGATCGCGCGGGCGTCGGCGGATGCGGGGCCGAGGAGCGCCAGGGCGAGCGAATAGGCTTCCTCGCCCGTGGCGCAGCCGGCCGACCACAAGCGCACCCGATCGCCCCGCGCCACCCGATCGAGGATGGCCGGGCGGAGATGCTCGGCGACATGACGGAAATGGCCGTCATCCCGGAAGAAGGCGGTTCCCGTATCGGCCAGCGTCTCGATCGCCAGCGCGCGTTCCTCGCTGTCGGTGCGGATCAGGGCGACATAATCGGCGAAGACTTCGCACCCCCGCGCACGCAGCCGGGCGGAAAGGCGGACGGCGACCGACGCGGCCTTTTCCGGGCCGAGGACGATGCCGGCATGGCTGTGGGCAAGCGTCGCGATCGCCGCGAAATCGGCGGGGGAAAGCGCCGGGCCGCCACCGGATGACTTCCGGAACATCGCGATCAGGCCCGCCGGCGGGCGGACCGATCGACAAGCCGGGCCGCCGACCGCCGCCGATCGCCAATGCTATCCACCAACAACGCCACCCTGCCCCGCCTTTCCATATCCGCGATCACCCGTGCGCCCTGTGCAGGATCGGCGGCGGCGCCATCAAGCCTTGAAATGGCGGCGCTACGGCGCGCGGCAACGGCAGCGCGAGGGTGAAGGCGGTGCCCTGCCCCGGCCGGGATCGGATGACGACCCGGCCGCCCAGCGCCCGCACATTCTGGCGGACGACATCCATGCCGACGCCGCGCCCGGAAATGCTGGACAGCGCCCGCGCGGTGGAGAAGCCGGGGACGAAGATCAGCTCGTCCACCTCCTCCTCGCTCAGCCGCGCGTCGGCGGGCACGAGGCCGCGATCGACGGCGAGCGCGCGGACATGATCGCGATCGATGCCGCGCCCGTCATCCTCGACGGTGATGAGCACCTCGCCCTCGCCGTGCACGGCGGCGAGGCGGACGACGCCTTCGGCCGGCTTGCCCACGGCGACGCGATCGGCCGGCAGCTCAATACCATGATCGACGGAGTTGCGGATCAGATGGGTCAGCGGCTCGCCGATCCGTTCGATGACGGTGCGATCAAGCTCGATATCTTCGCCTTCCACCTCCAGCCTGATGCGCTTGCCGGTCTGCGCCTCCAGCTCGCGGACGATGCGGTGGACGCGGCTGAACACCGCCTCGACCGGCTGGGTGCGGATCGCCTGCGCGCTGTGCTGGAGATCGCGGGCCAGCCGATCGAGATCGGCCATTTCGGCGATGCCGGCCAGTCCCTCGCCCCCAAGCCGCAGCCCCAGCCGCGTCTGGGCCAGGCCGAGCGCCCCGATCAGATCGACGAGGCGGTCGAGCTTGTCGAGATCGACCCGGATCGTCTGCGGCGCGGCGAACGAAGCGGCGGCTTTCGGACGCACGGGCGGCAGGGAAACGACGTGGGCTGCCGGCGCAGGAGCCGGAAGGGCCGCAGCGTCCGCCCGCTCGATCGCGAGATCGCATTCGCCCGCGACGAACTCGAATATCTCCGCGATCGCGGCGCGCGGCACGTCGGCGGGCAGCCGGAAGGTCCAGCCCAGATAGGCACCGCGCGGATCGAGCGCGTCGAGCGCCGGGATATCCGCATGATCGACCGACAGAAGCTCCCCGCCGAGCGCCGCCAGCTCGCGCAGCAGAAGCAGCGGTTCATGGCCATGGCGCAGCGCGCCGGGACCGGGGCGGAAGCGGACCAGCCATGGCTGCGAAGGCGTATTGGTCGGCGAATCCCGCTCCAGATCGCCGAGCAGGGCATCGAGATCGAAGCTGAGGCCGGTGACGTCGGCCGCTCCGCAGGGCGCCGCGGAAACCGCCAGCACGGGCTGCGACGGCGCGGGCGATCCAGCGGCGCGGAGCAGCGCCAGGATTTCGCCGTCGTCCGGCGGGGCCAGCCGCGCGCGGGTGGCGGCGACATGATCCGCCAGCCTGTCGAAGGCGCGGAACATGAGCGTGAGCACATCATCCGACAGAGCAAGATCGCCGCCGCGCACCAGATCGAGCACGGTTTCGAAATGATGGGTGAAGGATTGGAGCGCGGAAAACCCGAAAGCCCCCGCCCCGCCCTTGATCGAATGGACGGCGCGGAAGATCTGATTGATGGTTTCACCGTCGTGGCCGCCCGTCCGGCAGGCCATCAGCGCCGCTTCGGCAGCGGCCAGCCCTTCGTCGCATTCCTGGAAGAAGAGGCCCTGTATCTCTTCGTTCGTCATGCCGCCACGCCCTGGGCCGGAACGAAGGGCGGCAGGGATTGCAGGCCGGCGAGCGCCGCCATGCCGGCCAGCGATTCGGACGGGGCCTCGAGACGGGCTTCTACCGAGCGGGCGGCTGCGAGCAGCATCTGGAGGCCGGCCTGGCCGATCTGGACGACCCCGCTGCCGTGCAGCGTGACGGCTTCGCCTGCATCCATCGCCGCGCGCAGCAACGGCGCCAGCCGAGCCACGGCCTGCCCGTCCATCACCGGCGGAAGTTCGATATGCCTCATGCCCCTCCAAGGCGCCTATCGCACCGGCCCCGTCACGGCCGGCGGCGGGAAAGCTAGCAAGGGAGGGTTAACCGATCGAAAAGGCGATCCTTTCCGGCGGGCTTCGCGGAATACGAAAACGGCCGGCCCGACGCGTGCCGGGCCGGCCGTTTTTCGTTCGGATCGCCTTTGCTGCGCCCCCGCGGGAAGGCGGCAAGGCCAGGCCGGGCGCCATCACCCGGCCCATCCGGTTCAGCCGACGATTTCTTCCGGCTTGAAGAAGAAGGCGATTTCGATCGCGGCATTTTCCAGGCTGTCGGAACCGTGGACCGAATTGGCCTCGATCGATTCCGCGAATTCCTTGCGGATGGTGCCCGGTTCGGCATTGGCCGGGTTGGTGGCGCCCATCACTTCGCGGTTGCGGGCGACGGCGTTCTCGCCTTCCAGAACCTGCACGACCACGGGGCCGGAGATCATGAAGCTGACGAGATCGTTGAAGAAGGGGCGTTCCTTGTGGACGCCGTAGAAGCCTTCAGCCTGTTCCTTCGTCATCTGGATGCGGCGCGAAGCGACGACGCGCAGGCCGGCTTCCTCCAGCTTGGCGGTGATCGCGCCGGTCAGGTTGCGACGGGTGGCGTCGGGCTTGATGATCGAAAAGGTGCGTTCGGTCGCCATGGCCGAGCGTGCTCCATGATATTTGGGGTGTGGAAAGTGGCGGCTCTCTAGTCTTTGAGGCGTCGTTAAGCAAGCCGGGGCCGCCGCGAACGATCAGGCGGCCTTCGCCCAGCGCCCGCTTTCGTCCTGCTTCCAGAAATTGCGGACGACATCCTCGCGTCCGGCCAGCGCCTTCCAGGCGGCGCGCGCGGCATCGATCGAGCCGTCGTCGAAAAGATGGAAGGCGCGGTCGAAGGCGAGCGCCTCGTCGCGCCAGATGCCGTCCGCCAGCGCGATGTTGCGCGCGCCATTGGCGGCATCGGCCGTGGCGGCGATCAGCACGGGTTGCAGCGCCTCCCCCCCATCACCGGCGCGGCCGTGGGGGAGGAAGCTGTCCGCCGCATAGGTCCAGAGCTGCTGGTCCAGCCGGGCGGCCTGCCCATCGTCGGCGCAGACCACCAGCAGCCGCGCGCCATCCGCCAGCAGGCGTTCGGCGATGCGCGGCAGCACCCGTTCGATCGGGCTGGAGGCCAGGTGGTAGAAATCAACCTGCACGCAGCCTCCCCCCGCTATCCCGGTCAGCCTTCGAAGCGATCGGCGACGAGCCGGTCGAGCAGGCGCACGCCATAGCCGGTGGCGCCCTTGTCCCACAAAGTGCCAGGCTTCGCGGCCCAGACCATGCCGGCGATGTCGAGATGCGCCCAGCGCACGCCATCTTCCACATAACGCTGGAGGAATTGCGCGGCCGAGATGGAGCCGGCATCGCGCGGGCCGACATTCTTCATGTCCGCGATCGGGCTTTCGATCAGCTTGTCATAGGCGTCCGACAGCGGGAAGCGCCACAGCTTCTCGGCCGTCGCGCGGCCGGCGGCGAGAAGCTGGTCGGCCAGCTCGTCGCTGTTGCTGAACAGGCCGCCATGCTCATGGCCCAGCGCGATGATCATCGCGCCGGTCAGCGTGGCGAGATCGATCACCGTCTTCACCTTGTGCGTCTTCTGCACCCAGGTGATCGCGTCGCAGAGCACCAGACGCCCCTCGGCATCGGTGTTGATGACCTCGATCGTCTGGCCGGACATGCTGGTGACGACATCGCCGGGGCGCTGGGCATTGCCGTCCGGCATGTTCTCAACCAGCCCGCAGACGCCGATGACATGGGCCTTGGCCTTGCGCCCGGCCAGCGCCTTCATCACGCCGGCGACGGCGCCGGCGCCGCCCATGTCCCACTTCATATCCTCCATGCCGCCGGCCGGCTTGATCGAAATGCCGCCGGTGTCGAAGGTCACGCCCTTGCCGACGAAGGCCACCGGTTCACGGGTGCCGCCGGTGCCGTCCCACTTCATCACCAGCAGGCGCGGCTGGCGGACGGAGCCCTGCGCCACGCCCAGCAGCGCGCCCATGCCCAGCTTCGCCATCTGATCGGCATCGAGCACCTCGATCTCCACGCCGAGGTCCTTGAGCGGCTGGCAGCGGGCGACGAAGCTTTCGGGGTAGATGATGTTGGCGGGCTCGCTCACCAGCTCGCGGCTGAAGGCGATGCCGTCCGCCAGCGCCTTCAGCGGCGCCCAGGCGGCCTCCGCCTGCGCCGCGAAGCCCTCGCCCGCGCCGACGATCACGATTTCCTCCAGGCTCGGGCGCGATTTGGCCGGAAGCTTGGTGCGATAGACGTCGTGGCGCCAGCCGCGCAGCAACGCGCCGAAGGCCACCTGCGCGGCCGCCTTGCCGGCCTCCGCATCGCCAAGCGGCGAAAGATCGATCACGAGGCGGGTTTCGCCCGAGGTGAGCAGGCGGGCGACGAGCGCGCTGCCCGCCTTTTCGAAGCCCGACGGATCGGCATCGCCGCCCTTGCCGGCGCCGGCCAGGATCACGCGGCGAACGCCGTCGCCTTCCGGCAGGACCGCCTCGGCCAGGCCGCCGGCATCCCCTTCGAAGCGCGCGCCTTCCGCCGCGCGGCGGGCAAGCGCGAGGGCCGCGCCCTCCAGCCCGGCGCGCGCCGCGGGATCGGCCCCGCCGGCCACAATGAGGGCGAGCACATGATCGCCCTCGGGGCGGACGGCGGCAAAACGCACCTGCATCGGAACATGCATCCTTCTGTTGAGTCTTGCCCCATCTAGAGGCTGATCGCCGCAGATTGAAGATGGCGACGGCGATCGCCGATTTTCGCCCGCCGAACGCCGGGCTGCGACGGGGCACGCAAAGGGTGTGTTGCAGCGGGCGATGGAGGGTGCGATAGGCGGGCGCTCAGCCGTTCGTTCCGGCTTTCGCGTGGGGGATCGTGATCCAGTTCAAGCCGATATGCCTGACAGCCCTGCCGCTGGCCCTGATGTGGGCCCAGCCGCTGCTCGCGCAGGATTTGCAGGATCGCGAACAAGGCCCGCCGCCCGCCGGCGGCACGCCGCTTCCCGCGAACGATCAGGAGGTGACGTTCAGCGCCGCCCAGATCGAATATGACGATGACGCCGATATCGTCACCGCCACCGGCGACGTGCGCATGCTGCGCGCCGGCAGCCGGCTGCGCGCGGAGAAGGTGTCGTGGAACCGCAAGACGGGCGAGGTGACGGCCGAGGGCAATGTCGCCGTCGTCAATCCCGCCGGCGACACCGCTTATGGCGACAATGTGCGGCTGACCGACACGCTGAAGGACGGCGTGATCGAAAATCTGCTGCTGGTGCTGGACGATGGCGGCCGGCTGGCGGCGGACATGGGCACGCGGGTGAACGGCGTATCGACGCTGGATCACGCCGCCTACACGCCCTGCCACGTCACCAACCCGGATGGATGCCCCAAGAATCCGAGCTGGAAGATCACCGCCGTCCGCGTCGTCCACGATCCGGTCAAGCGGCGCATATCCTACGACGATGCGAAGCTCACCCTGTTCGGCCAGCCCTTGATCTGGCTGCCGGGCCTCTCCCACCCCGACGGCAGCGAGGGTGGCGGCTCGGGCCTGCTGATGCCGAACGTCAACTACAGCCGCACCAACGGCTTCGAGATCGCGACGCCCTATTACATCCAGCTCGCCCCCAACCGGGACGTGACGCTGACGCCGCACATCTATTCCAGCGTGCTGCCGGGGATCGAGGCGCAATATCGCGAGCTGACCTCCCTCGGCGCCTATAGCGTCGGCGGGTTCCTGACATATAGCCGGCGGCAGTCGCCCAGCATCGTCGACGATCCGACGGCGGACAGCAGCCGCGACATACGCGGCTATTTCGAGGCGAACGGTCGCTTCCAGTTCGATCCGCAATGGAGCCTGAGCGCCTCCACCCGCGTCACTACCGACAAGACCTTCCTGCGCCGCTACGACATATCGCGCGACGATCGGCTGCGTTCGACCTTCAACCTCGAGCGGATCGACGCCGACAGCTATCTGTCGATCGCGGGCTGGGCGGTGCAGAGCCTGCGCGCCGAGGACAAGGGCGGCAACCAGCCGATCGCGCTGCCGGCGATCGACTATCGCCTGCGGCTGGACGATCCGCTGCTGGGCGGCAAGGTGCAGATCCAGGCCAACAGCCTCGCCATATTGCGCACGGCGGGCCAGGATACGCAGCGCGCCTTCGCCGGCGCGCGCTGGGACCTGCGCCAATATACCGGGCTGGGCCAGGAATTGACGCTGACCGCCTATAGCCGCGCCGACATCTACCATACGGACGATGTCCTATCGACGCTGACGCCCAGCTATCGCGGCAAGGCCGGCTGGGAAGGCCGCGCGATCGGCGCGCTCGCCGCCGACATGCGCTGGCCGTTCGTGGGCGAGTTCCTGGGCGGGACGCAGCAGATCACGCCGCGCGTGCAGATGGTGGCGACGCCGCGCACCAAGAATCTGGACATCCCCAACGAGGATGCCCGCGCCGTCGACCTCGAGGATTCGAACCTGTTCGCGCTCAACCGCTTCCCCGGCTACGACCGGTGGGAGGATGGCAGCCGCGTCACCTATGGCGTGGAATGGGCGGTGGACCTGCCGCGCTTCTCGCTGCGCAGCGTGGTGGGGCAGAGCTATCGGCTGAACAGCCGCCCGTCGATCCTGCCCGAAGGCACCGGTCTTTCGGATCGCCATTCCGACATCGTCGGCCGCACCACATTGAAATACAGCAATTTTGTTGAGTTCACGCACCGTTATCGGCTGGACAAGGACAATCTCGCCATCCGCCGTAACGAGATGGACCTGACGCTGGGCAGCAGCCGCACCTATGTGACGGCCGCCTATCTGCGCCTCAACCGCGACATCGATCCCTCGATCGAGGATTTGCGCGACCGCGAGGAAGTGCGGCTGGGCGCGCGGCTGCAGCTGGCGCGTTACTGGTCGGTCTTCGGATCGACGGTGATCGACCTCACCGGCCGGCAGGAGGATCCCCTGTCGCAGGCCGACGGGTTCGAGCCCGTCCGCCACCGGCTGGGCTTCCTTTACGACGACGAGTGCATTGAGCTTGGCGTGACGTGGCGGCGCGACTATGACGCCACCGGCGATGCCCGCCGCGGCAATACCTTCCTGTTGCGGGTAGCGCTGAAGAATTTGGGCCGCTAAGCCTGCGTTCAGCCGCCGCTGCGCAAAATATGCGTTTGAAGCGACCTGTTTTCCGATACCAGTATTCGATGGGGTGAGAGTGAAGGCGCAGTTCAGGAACAATCGCAAGGCGTTGCTGCGTTTCCGGCCCGGATTGGGCGTTGCCGCCGCGGTTCTTGCAGGCCTGTCGATGTCGGCGCTGCCGGCGCAAACGGTGGAAGATGATGCCGCGGCCCCGGCTTCCGCGCTCAACCTGCCGAAGGACCTGACCATCTTCGGCCCGTCCGATCCATCGGTCCGCAAGGCGACCGCGATCGTCAACGGCACGATCATCACCGACACGGACGTGGATCAGCGGCTGGCGCTTGTGGTGGCGGCCAATGGCGGCAAGGTGAGCGACGATGAGCGCGAGCGGCTGAAGCTGCAGGTGCTGCGCAACCTGATCGACGAGACGCTGCAGATCCAGGAGGCCAAGGCCAACGAGATCACGATCACGTCGGCCGAGATCGACCAGACCTTCGCCCGCGTGGCCGGCAACTTCAAGCGCACGCCCGATCAGTTCGCCGCCTATCTGCGCGAACAGGGCGCCTCCGCCGCGTCGCTCCGCCGCCAGATCGAGGGCGAGCTTGCCTGGCGCCGCCTGCTGGGCCGCCGCGTCGAGCCCTTCGTCAATGTCGGCGAGGAAGAAGTGAACGCGGTGATCCAGCGGCTCAACGCCTCCAAGGGCGCGACAGAGCTGCATATCGCCGAAATCTTCCTGTCCGCCACGCCCGACAGCAATGACGAGGTGGTGCAGAACGCCCATCGGATCGTGAACCAGATCCGCCAGGGCGCATCCTTCGTCGCTTATGCACGGCAATTCTCCGAAGCATCGACGGCGGCCGTGGGCGGCGACCTTGGCTGGGTGCGCGGCGAACAGCTGCCGGATTCGCTGGCGGCCGCCGCGGCCTCGCTGGAGCGCGGCCAGATCAGCGATCCCGTGCCCGTTCCCGGCGGCTATTCGATCATCGCGCTGGTGGACAAGCGCCAGGTGCTGATGGCCGATCCCGCCGATGCGCAGCTGGCGCTCAAGCAGGTATCGATCAGCTTCCCCAAGGGGATGACGCAGGCCGAAGCGACGCCCAAGGTGGAGCAGTTCGCCACGGCGATGAAGCATATCACCGGCTGCGGCACGGTGGAGAAGGTGGCCAAGGATATCGGCGCGGAAGTTATCGACAACGATCAGGTCCGCATCCGCGATCTGCCGGCCCCGCTGCAGAAGATGATGATCGACCTGCAGATCGGCCAGGCCACCGCGCCCTTCGGATCGCTGGGCGATGGCGTGCGCGTGCTGGTGCTGTGCGGCCGCGACGAAAGCCAGGTCGGTTCCGGCCCGTCCTTCGACCAGATCCTTGCCCAGATGGAGGAAGAGCGCGTCAACCGCCGCGCCCGCCGCTATCTGCGCGACCTCAGGCGAGACGCGGTTGTCGATTATCGCTGATTCGCCCCCGATCCCGCCTCTGGCGGTCGCGCTTGGCGATCCCGCCGGGATCGGCCCCGAAATCGTCGCCAAGGCCTGGGAGGCGCGCCACGACGCCTGCGTGCCGCCCTTCTTCGCGGTGGGCGACGCCCGCTCGATCGTCGCGGTATGGGATGGCCCCCTCCAGCGCATCGGATCGCCCGACGAGGCGCTGCGCACCTTCGCGCACGCGCTGCCGCTGATCCAGATGGAGGATGCCGGCGAGATCATTCCCGGCGAACCCAATATGGCCGGCGCGCGCTGCTCGCTCGATTCGCTGGAGCTGGCGGTGGGCCTCACCCGATCGGGCGCGGCCGGCGCGCTGGTGACGGGGCCCGTTTCCAAGGCCCAGCTTTATTCGATCGGCTTCGTCCATCCCGGCCAGACCGAGTTCGTGGCCGAACGCTGCGGCATTTCCGGCGCCAATGCGGTTATGATGCTCGCCGGCCCCAGCCTGCGCACCGTGCCGGTGACGACGCATGTGCCGTTGGCCGAAGTGCAGGCATTGCTGAGCATCGACCTGATCGTGGCCAAGGCCAGGGCCACCGAGCGGGGGCTGATCCGCAATTTCGGCATCGAGAAGCCCCGCCTGGTGATCGCCGGCTTCAACCCCCATGCCGGCGAGGGCGGCGCGCTGGGCCGCGAGGAGATCGACTTCATCATCCCCGCGATCGAGATATTGCGCAGCGAAGGCGTGGACGTGATGGGGCCGCTGGCGGCCGACACGATGTTCCATGCCCGCGCCCGCGCGCAATATGACGCGGCGATCTGCCTCTATCACGATCAGGCCCTGATCCCCCTGAAGACGCTGCATTTCGACGAAGGCGTCAACATGACACTGGGCCTGCCGATCGTGCGCACCGCACCCGATCACGGCACCGCCTTCGAGATTGCCGGCCGCGACAAGGCCAACCCCGGCGCGATGATCTCCGCGATCCGCATGGCCGGCGAGGCCGCCGGCTTCCGCTGCATGGCGTGACGGTGGACGACGCGAGGATGGACGGCCTGAAGGCGCTGCCGCCGCTGCGCGACGTGATCGCGCGCCACGGGCTTTCCGCATCCAAGGCGCTGGGCCAGAACTTCCTGTTCGACGGCCAGCTGCTCGATCGCATCGCCCGCGTGCCGGGATCGCTGGAGAGCGAGACCGTGTTCGAGGTCGGCCCCGGCCCCGGCGGCCTGACCCGCGCGCTGCTGGGCGCCGGGGCGAATGTGGTTGCGGTGGAGCGCGATCGCCGCTGCCTGCCGGCGCTTGCGGAACTGGACGAGGCATCGGGCGGCCGGCTGCGGGTAATTTCCGGCGACGCGCTGGAGGTGGATGCCGAAGCCGAGGCCGGCCGGGGCGCCCATATCGTCGCCAACCTGCCCTATAATGTCGGCACCGCCCTGCTGGTGAACTGGCTGGGCAGCGAGGCGTGGCCACCCTGGTGGCGATCGCTGACCCTGATGTTCCAGAAGGAAGTCGCCGAACGCATCGTCGCGGCGCCCGGCACCTCCGCTTATGGGCGGCTGGCGGTGCTGGCGCAGTGGCGCGCGACCGCGCGGCTGGCCTTCACCGTCCATAGATCCGCCTTCGTGCCGCCGCCCAAGGTGATGTCCGCCGTCGTCCATATCGTGCCGGCCGCCCAGCCGGAGGGCGTGAAGCTCGCCAACCTGGAACGGATCACGGCCGCCGCCTTCGGCCAGCGCCGCAAGATGCTGCGCCAGAGCCTGAAGGGCGTTCCCGGCGCGCTGGACGCGCTGGACCGGATCGGTATCGATCCGCAGCGGCGGGCGGAAACCCTGTCGGTCGATGAATTCGTGGCGATCGCCCGCATCATGGGGCGATAACGCCAGCTCGCGGATGCCCTGTCCCGAAAGAGAGGACAGGTCCGAAAAGAAGAAGGGGGCCGAACGCCCCCTCCCCTGCTTCTTACTGCTTGGCCGCCGGTTCCTGGCTCTTGGGCGCGACCGTGGTTCCCGCCTGGGCGGTGACGACGGCGGGCGGCGGGCCCTTGGCGATGGCGGCGGCAAGCTCGGTCGCCTGGCCGCATTCCGCCTTGCACAGCGTGCGGATGCGCGCGAGGTTGGCCTTGGCGCGATCGACCGCGCCCTTCTGCACCAATGCCTCGCCCTGCGCGGTCAGCGCGGCGAGATCATTGGGTTCCAGCGCCAGCGCCTCGCGATAGAAGCGGATCGCCTTGCCCGGCAGTTCCTGCGCCTGGGCGACACGGCCCAGCGCCACGAAGGCGGCGCGGTTGCGCGGATCGACCGCGAGCGCGGTTTCGAGATAATCGTTGGCGGCGACAAGATTGCCCGCGCGACGCGCGGCTTCGCCCTGCTGCATCAGCGCCAGCGAGCGGGGATTGATCTGATCGTCCGGCTTCTGGCCGTAGCCGACGCTGGAAACCGTGGCGAAGGCCAGGGAGATGACAAGGGCGATCGGAGACAAACGCATGAACAACTCCGTGAGGGTCTCTTGGCGGGCTTCTACCATGGCCGGTGCAGTCTAGCGACGAAAAAGCCGTCCGTCCCGTCTGTCGCCGGTGTCAGCCGCAATCCGGCCCCATATGGGCTGCCGGCGATGAGCCCAGTCTGAACGGGCAGCGGTTCCGCCGCCGACCATCCGGCATGATCCGCCAGGAATGCCGCCACCTGCCCGGCCCCTTCCTCATCCACCAGAGAACAAACGATATAGACCAGATATCCGCCCGGCCGGACAAGCGCGGCGGCCACCCGGATCAGCCGTGCCTGCAACGCCACCAGCCGGTCGAGCCGTTCAGGCGTGAGCCGCCAGCGCGCCTCCGGGTTGCGGCGCCAGGTGCCGGTGCCGGAACAGGGCGCATCCACCAGCACGACGTCCACGGCATCGCGCAGGGCGGCCAGTGCATCCGCCTCCCGCCCGCCGTCCAGCAGCCGAGTCTCGACCGGACCGACGCCGGCACGTTCGGCGCGCGGGGCGAGGCGGGACAGGCGCGCGCGATCGGCATCGCAGGCGATCAGCCGGCCCCGATTCTCCATGGCGGCGGCGAGCGCCAGCGTCTTTCCCCCGGCGCCGGCGCAGAGATCCACCACCGTCATCCCCGGCCGGGCATCGGCTGCGGCGGTGACGATCTGGCTGCCTTCGTCCTGCACCTCGAACAGGCCCTGGGCGAAGGCGGGCAGCGCCTCCACCTGCGTGCCTTCCGGCAGGCGCAGGCCCATCGCCGCATGGGGCGTGGGCTCGGCGCCCGGAATCAGCGCCTGAACCTCCGCCCGGCTCGCCTTGAGCGCATTGACGCGGATATCGAGCGGCGCGCGATCGAGCAGCGCCGAAAGCTGGGCCTCGTCCAGCGAGCGGCCGAGCCGCTCCATCAGCCAGGCAGGCGCGATGCCGCCGGGCGCCGCCGCCTCCCCGGCCGCGATCGGGGCGGGGCCCACGGCCGATCCGTCGAAGGCGGCGGCGAGCGCGGGATCGTCGACGGCGAGGCCGATCAGCGCCGCGCGGCCGCTTGCCGGCACCTCGCCCGCGCGGCGGATCGCGCGATAGACGAGGTCGCGCACCGCCCGCCTGTCCTTCGACCCGGCATAGCGGCGCGCCTTGAAATAGCGCGCGATCAGCGTGTCAGCAGCCGCCCCGCCCCGTGCGGCGGCGGCAATGATCTCGTCGAGCAGGTCGATCGCCGCCTGCGCGCGGCCGGCAGGCGTCATCGGTTGTGGCCCTTCATTGTGTCATTCTGCGACAATCCGCCCTTAATTCACTGAACTGTCTTAATTTTCATTAATCATTGTCACCGGCATGTCGCAAACGCCCCATAGCCACGGTCCCGTGGCCGGCGCTGCCAACCGCCTGCCCGATATCTTCATAAGGCATTGAGCGAACACTCGTTCAAGAGGAGCATTGGGGTGAGCAAATTTCTGTTCCAGGCGGCCGCGGCCGCGTTCTGCGCCGCAGCGGCGCTTTCGCCAGCGCAGGCCGTGGTGATCGGTAGCGCCGATTCGAGCAACGGGATTCCGTTCGGCGATCCGGGCTTCGGCTATTATTACCAGCAGGTCTATAATGCCTCGAGCTTCGGTTCGGGGATCAACATCAGCCAGCTCAGCTTCTACAATTCGCAGACGCCGGGCGGCACCCCGCGCACCGGGAGCTTCCAGATCTACCTGTCCACCACGTCCGCCGCGATCGACACGTTCGATACCAGCGCCGGCGCGTGGCTAGACGCGTCCTTCATCCAGGTGTTCGACGGCGCGCTGCCGGTGCTGGCCGATGGCCGGCTCGACATCGATCTGTCGCAGGCGTTCGATTATGATCCCACCCAGGGCAACCTGCTGCTGACGATCCGTTCGTTCGATCTCGGCAGCGGCCGGCTCTTCCTCGATACCGACAAGAATAGCGGCCTCACCAACAGCCGCTTCTCGGCCTATCCCTATGACTGGAACCAGGGCCTCGTGACCGGCTTCAACGAACATCTGCCGGCCGTTCCCGAACCGGCGACCTGGGCGATGATGATCACCGGCTTCGGCATGGTGGGCGGCGCCATCCGCCGTCGCCGCGCCAGCGTCTCGGTCAGCTTCGCCTGAAGCCGCCGCACCGCGACTGAAACGAGGCCGCCGCACCGCGACTGAAACGAGGAAGCCCGGCCGGTTCCGCACCGGCCGGGCTTTGCCTTTCATGCCCGCCGCTCAGCGCGTCGGATAATTGGGCGCCTCGCGCGTGATCGTCACGTCATGGACGTGGCTTTCGCGCAGGCCGGCATTGGTGATGCGCACGAAGCGCGCGCGCTTCTGCAATTCTGGGATGGAGGGCGCGCCGGTATAGCCCATCGCCGCCTTCACGCCGCCGACGAGCTGGTGGATGATATCCTTGGCCGGCCCCTTGAAGGGCACCTGCCCTTCGATCCCTTCCGGCACCAGCTTCATCTGGTCCTTGATGTCCTGCTGGAAATAGCGGTCGGCCGATCCGCGCGCCATCGCGCCCACCGAACCCATGCCGCGATAGCTCTTATAGGCGCGGCCCTGGTAGATGAAGGTTTCGCCGGGCGCTTCCTCGGTGCCTGCCAGCAGCGACCCGACCATCACGGTCGACGCGCCGGCCGCCAGCGCCTTGGCGAGATCGCCCGAGGTGCGCAGGCCGCCATCGGCGATCACCGGCACGCCGGCCTTCATCGCCTCTTCCGCCGATTCCATGACGGCGGTGAGCTGTGGCACGCCGACGCCGGCGACGACGCGGGTGGTGCAGATCGAGCCCGGCCCGATGCCGACCTTGATGCCGTCCGCGCCCGCATCGATCAGGGCGCGGGTCGCCTCCGCCGTCGCGACGTTGCCGGCAACGACCTGGACGGAGTTGGACAGGCGCTTCACCCGCTCCACCGCGCGGGCGACATCGGCATTGTGGCCGTGGGCGGTATCGATGACGATCAGGTCGCATTCGGCATCGACCAGCGCCTCGGTCCGCTCGAAGCCCTTATCGCCCACCGTGGTGGCTGCGGCGACGCGCAGGCGGCCGTTCGCGTCCTTGGTGGCATCCGGGTAGGTGACGGCCTTCTCGATGTCCTTCACGGTGATCAGGCCGATGCAGCGATAATTGTCGTCCACCACCAGCAGCTTTTCGATGCGGCGCTGGTGGAGCAGGCGGCGCGCCTCCTCCTGGTTGACGCCGGGGCGGACGGTGGCGAGGTTCTGGCTGGTCATCAGCTCGGCCACCGGCTGGCCCGGCTTTTCAGCGAAGCGGACGTCACGGTTGGTGAGGATGCCGACGAGCTTGCCCGACGCCTCGACGACCGGGATGCCCGAAATCTTGTGCCGCGCCATCAGCGCCTGCGCGTCGCCGAGCGTGGCATCGGGGGTGATGGTGATGGGGTTCACCACCATGCCGCTTTCGAAGCGCTTCACCTGGCGGACGGCGGCGGCCTGTTCCTCGACCGTCAGGTTGCGGTGGAGCACACCGAGCCCGCCGAGCTGGGCCATGACGATCGCCATGTCCGCTTCCGTCACGGTATCCATGGCGGAGGAGAGGATCGGGATGTTGAGCCCGATCTCCCGCGTCACCATCGTGCGCGTATCGGCCTGGCTGGGCAGCACTTCCGAAGCGCCGGGGATGAGGAGAACGTCGTCGAAGGTGAGGCCGAGGCTGATTTCCATGGGGCAAGATCCAGGTGGTCGAGGCAGGTTTATGGGGATGGCGGAGCGAAATTTCTACCGGGGCGGCGGTCGATAGCGTTTGGGATCGGCGAGCATCAGGCCGAGGGCGACGTGCAATTCCACATCCTGCGCGACGCCATCGAGCGGCAGAGGCTGGGAAAGAT
The DNA here is from genome assembly GCF_003034225.1 of Edaphosphingomonas fennica. GTDB lineage: Bacteria > Pseudomonadota > Alphaproteobacteria > Sphingomonadales > Sphingomonadaceae > Sphingomonas_E > Sphingomonas_E fennica. Next base: position 139,410 of record NZ_PHHF01000018.1, on the reverse strand, counting down.
CGTCGCCCGGCTTGTGATATTCCTGGCCCAGATAGGCCTGGAGCAAGTCCATGTTGAGCGATCCGCCCACCATCGCGGCGGGAATGCCCTGCTGGGCGAAGGCCCAGCCGTCCTGACGCTGTGCAAGCGCGTTGGCGGCATCGGACGGGTTGATCCGCCGGCCCATGCGGCGCGAAACCGCGTCGACGGCGGCGTCGAGCGCGGGCTGGCCACGGCCGAGCATCGCCACCGGCGCCCCGCGCGGGGCGATGGCGACCGTATCGAAATTGAGGACGGCGGCGATCTTCGCGGCATCTACGGGCGGCGCCTTGGCCAGCGCATGGGCGCCGAGCAGGCCCATTTCCTCCGCCGTCGTCGCGACGAACCAGATATCGCGAACCGGCCGCTTGCCGGACTGGATCAGGCCGCGCGCCACCTCCAGCATCATCGCGACGCCGCTGGCATTGTCCACCGTGCCGTTGCAGATCCGATCGGGCACGCCTTCGGGCCGGCAGAGGCCGAGATGGTCCCAATGGGCGAGATAGAGGAGCGCGCCGGCCGCGGGATCGTTGCCGGGCAGCCGGCCGACGATGTTCCAGCTGGTATAGGGCCGGCTGACATTGTCGATCGAGAAGGCGGCGGTGCCGTCGATCCGGCGGGCGCGGAAATCGCGCTTCACCATATCGGCCGGCGTCAGGGCCGAAAGCCCGGCCGCCTCGGCGATACGCTGCCACGCTGCCGGCGAAAGCGCGCCCGTGATCGGCGCCGGCGCATCATCCGCAAGCTCGTTGCGTGGTTCGTTCAGCGTGTCGCGAAGCTGCGGCCAGCCCTGCTCGTCCGTCTCGATGCGGAGCACGGCGGCGGCCCCGGCCTTCAGCAGCGCCTCGCGCCGGGCCGCATAGCCGGGCGCATGGGCCACGCCTTCCGGCTGGCCGGAGAGGATGAGGACGGCGGCACCTTTTACGTCCACGCCTTCGAAAGGATGGAGGCCGGCCCTGGCATCCTCCACGCCATAGCCGCCGAAGACGATCGGCAGCGCGGCGGTGCGGACGGCGCCGTCCCCGCCGCGCAGCGCCATTTCCGTGGGCGCGATCGAAACAACGGTGCCGGCGATCCGCCAATCGGCCGCGATCGTGCCCGATCGCCGCTCCACCAGCTTCACAGGCTGGTAGAAGCCGCCATCGCCGCCGCCGGGAACGAGGCCAAGCCCCGCGAACTGGCTGGCGATATAGCCGGCCGCGAGGTCGCCCCCCGGCGTGCCGGGCTTGCGGCCTTCCATCGCATCGGCGGCAAGCGTTTCGATATGGCCGCGCAGCCGCGCTTCTACGTCCGCCTCGGCCGCCGGACGCGCGCCGAGCGGTTGCAAGGGAATGGCGGCTAGAAACAGGAGCGGCGGAATCGCCAAGGGTAAACGGCCCATGGCGCGCAATGACAGCATCGGGCGCGCAGCACAAGACGCCACGGCCGATTCCATCCTGACGATTCCATTTGGATGGCGGCCCCCGCCGATGCACACTCCCGCAAACGACAAGGGCATGGAGGGATTTGGCCGATGGGCACGCTGGCACTGGTTCTGCTGATACTCGCGATCATGTTCGTCGCGGCCGGCGTGACGGTGGTGCGCCAGGGCTATCAGTATACCATCGAATATTTCGGCAAGTTCGTCGCCGTGGCGCAGCCGGGCTTCAATTTCTACATCCCCTTCTTCTACCGCGTCGGCCGCAAGATCAACATGATGGAGCAGGTTGTCGACATTCCGGGGCAGGAGATCATCACCCGCGACAATGCCATGGTCTCGGTGGACGGCGTGGTGTTCTTCCAGGTGCTGGACGCGGCCAAGGCGGCCTATGAGGTTTCCGACCTCAACTTCGCGTTGCTCCAGCTCACCACCACCAACCTGCGCACGGTAATGGGATCGATGGACCTGGACGAGACGCTGTCCAAGCGCGACGAGATCAACGCCCGGCTGCTGAACGTGGTCGATCACGCCACCACCGCCTGGGGCGTGAAGATCACCCGCGTCGAGGTGAAGGACATCCGGCCGCCGCAGGACATCGTGAATTCCATGGCACGGCAGATGAAGGCCGAACGCGAGAAACGCGCGTCGATCCTGGAAGCCGAAGGCATGCGCGCGTCCGAGATCCTGCGCGCCGAAGGCGAGAAGCAGGGCCAGATCCTGCAGGCCGAGGGCCGGCGCGAGGCGGCGTTCCGCGATGCCGAGGCGCGCGAGCGTTCCGCCGAGGCGGAGGCCAAGGCGACCCGCCTGGTTTCCGATGCCATCGCCGAAGGCAATGTGCAGGCGATCAACTATTTCGTCGCGCAGAAATATGTCGATGCCGTGCAGCAATTCGCGACATCGCCCAATGCCAAGACGATCCTGTTCCCGGTCGAGGCGACCCAGCTGATCGGCACGCTGGGCGGTATCGGCGAACTGGCCAGGGAAGCGCTGGGCAAGGACGGATCGGGCCGGGATGGACCGCCGCCCGCCCCATCCCGGCCGGCCGCCCCGCGCCGGCCCGGCCCGTTCGAGCAGCAGGGGTGACGGCGATGCCGTTCGATCTCGATCCCCACTGGCTGTGGCTGATCGCCGCGATCGTGCTGGCGATCGCGGAAATCGTGCTGCCCGGCTTCTTCCTGATCTGGCTGGCGGCGGCCGCGGCCATCACCGGCGCGATCGCCTTCTTCTTCGCGCTTTCGGTGCCGTTGCAGGCGCTGGTCTTCGCCATCGCCGCGCTGGCGGCGGTCTATGCCGGCCGGCGCTACATGAAGGTCTATCCGGCCGAGTCGCCCGATCCGATGCTCAACGATCGCACCGCCCGCCTGATCGGCGAGATCGTGACGGTGGTGGAACCGATCGGCGAGGGCCACGGACGGGTGCGCGTGGGCGACGGCGTATGGAACGCCTCCGGCCCGGAGGCGCCGAGCGGGACGACGGTGCGCGTCGTCGGCGCGCAGGGCAATACGCTGATCGTGGGGCCATTATGAAGCACCGCCGGCGCGCGGCGCTGGCCGCCGCGCTGTGGCTTGCGCCCCTGCCCGCGGCCGCAAAACCTGCCTGCGCGCCCGCGCAGGTGGAACGCGTAACCGCGCTGATCCGCGACGCCGCCGGCGACATGCACCTGATCCTTGCCACCATTCGCGGCCGGATGACGACCGAGCAGGTTCGCTGCTGGGCAGCCACCGGCGATCGCCGGATGATGACGGAACTGGCCCGCCGCCTGGAAGCCGGCGACGGCATCGCCCGCGATCCCGAACGGGCCGAGGATCTCTACAAGATCGCCGCCACGCCCAAGCCGGGCACACTCTGGATCTATGTGCCCGGCGTCGGCGGCCAGCCCGGCCGGGTCATGCCCCATACCATCGGCCCCGGCGAGCCCGGTCTGCCCGAGGCCGCCTATCGCCGCGCTCTGATGCATATCGAAGGGCGTGCTGCCCGGCCGTCATACCGCAAGGGCCTGAAGCTTCTGAAGCAGGCGGCGGATGGTGGCTATCCGCCGGCCCGCGCCCGCTATGCCGCCATCATGAACGGCCCCAGCACCTGATCTCCCTTCCGGGATATCCCGGCCAAGAAAAAGGGGCGCGTCCGTCGCCAGACGCGCCCCCGCTCTCCTAATCTTTCCGGGGGCGAGGCCCCGAAACAGGTTCAGGCGGCCTTGGGCGCCGCCTGCCGCACGCCTTCGTCCACATGATCCGCGAACTGGGAGAAGTTCTCGATGAACTGATCGACCAGCTTGCGCGCGGTGGCGTCATAGGCGGCCTTATCGGCCCAGGTTTCGCGCGGATTGAGGATCGCGGAATCGACACCCGGCACCGCCTGCGGCACCTGGAAGCCGAAGTTCGGATCGATCTCGAACGTGGCCGCGTTCAGCGAACCGTCCAGCGCGGCGTTCAGCAGCGCGCGGGTCGCCTTGATCGGCATGCGGTGGCCGACGCCGTAGGAGCCGCCCGTCCAGCCGGTATTGACCAGCCAGCAATCCACCCCGCCCTTGGCGATGCGTTCCTTCAGCAGATTGCCGTAGACCGAGGGATGGCGCGGCATGAACGGCGCGCCGAAGCAGGTGGAGAAGGTTGCCGTCGGCTCGGTGACGCCGATTTCCGTGCCGGCGACGCGCGCGGTGTAGCCCGACAGGAAGTGATACATGGCCTGATCCGGCGTCAGCTTCGCGATCGGCGGCAACACGCCATAGGCATCGGCCGTCAGGAAGATGATGTTCTTCGGCACGGGGCCGAGATTCTTTTCCGACGCGTTCGGGATGAAATCGATCGGATAGGAGCCGCGGCTGTTCTCGGCCAGGCTGTCGTCGTCCAGGTCGATCTCGCGCGTGTCCATGTCGATTACGACATTTTCCAGCACCGTGCCGAAACGCTTGGTGGTGGCGTAGATCTCCGGCTCGGCTTCCGGCGAGAGGCGGATCATCTTGGCGTAGCAGCCGCCTTCGAAGTTGAAGACCGCCGTGTCCGACCAGCCATGCTCGTCATCGCCGATCAGCGTGCGGCTGGCATCGGCGGACAAGGTGGTCTTGCCCGTACCGGACAAGCCGAAGAATACCGCCGTGTCTCCCTTGGGACCGATATTGGCCGAACAGTGCATCGGCATGACGCCTTCGACCGGCAGCTTGTAGTTGAGGATGCCGAACACCGATTTCTTCATCTCGCCGGCATAAGCGGTGCCGCCGATCAGGATCAGCTTTTCGGTGAGGTTGACCGCGATGACCGTTTCCGAGCGCACGCCGTGCCGTTCGGGATCGGCGCGGAAGCTGGGCAGATCGATGATGGTATATTCGGGGACGAAGCCCGGCAGCTCCTCCGCGCCGGGGCGCACCAGCAGCGTCTTGATGAACAGGTTATGCCAGGCCAATTCGTTGATAACGCGCACGTTCACGCGATATTCCGGCTGCGATCCGCCATAGAGGTCCTGGACGAACAGCGTTTCCTTGGTGCCGAGATGCTTGAGGAAATCCTCCTTCAGCGCGGCGAAATGCTCGGGCGTCATGCCCTTGTTCGTCTTGCCCCACCACACCGTGTTTTCGGTTTCGGCATCGCGGACGATGAACTTGTCGTTGGCGGAACGGCCGGTGTGCTTGCCGGTCTTCACCACCAGCGGGCCGTCCTTGGCGAGCACGCCCTCGCCCCGACGGACCGCTTCCTCGACCAGCGGCGCGGTCGGCAGGTTCCAGTGAAGGGCCGCATCGACTTTGATGCCCTGGGCGGCAAGGTCGTGGGCGGGAATCGGGCTGGACACGTAATATCTCCTTCACAGGACAATTTCTGTCTCGGAGGCATGCGCCCCCTGTCCCCGGCGCGCATATAGGACAAGACATTCCGGGTCAAAGTGCCGAATGGGTGATGCCTGAACCGCGTTGCAGCTTTGTTGCCGGGGACAATGGCTTGGGCTAGAGCGGGTTTCGCTCAGGCGGAACCGTTACGATCCTTCGCTGCCCGCATTTTCCGGCCCTCCAGCCGGATCCGGCCGGCTCGAACATGATCGGACGGGCCGTGCAGATAGTGGGGTTAAGGGTCGATGACGGCTACGATCGCGCTCGTTGACGACGATCGCAACATCCTGACCTCGGTTTCGATCGCGCTCCAGTCCGAAGGGTTCACCGTCCGCGTCTATTCCGATGGCGAGGCGGCGCTGAAGGCGCTGATCGACAATCCGCCCGACCTGGCCGTGCTGGACATCAAGATGCCCAAGCTGGACGGGATGGAGCTGCTGCGCCGCCTGCGCGAGAAAAGCGCGGTCCCCGCCATCTTCCTGACGAGCAAGGATGACGAGCTGGACGAGGCGCTGGGCCTCGCCATGGGGGCGGACGATTATATCACCAAGCCTTTCTCCCAGCGGCTGCTGATCGCCCGCATCCGCGCCATCCTGCGCCGCACCGATGCCCGCGCCCAGCCGGAGCAGGAGGAGACGGCGGAAACGCCGGCCGAGCGGATCGTGCGCGGGCGCCTGTCCATGGACCCGGCGCGCCATCGCGTGCAGTGGGCAGGTAAGGACGTGACCTTGACCGTGACGGAATTCCTGATCCTGGAGGCGCTGGCCCAAAGGCCCGGCTTCGTGAAATCGCGCGACCAGCTGATGGATGCGGCCTATCAGGACGACGTCTATGTCGACGACCGCACCATCGACAGCCACATCAAGCGCCTCCGCCGGAAGTTCCGCCAGGTCGATCCCGATTTCAAGGCGATCGAGACCCTTTATGGCGTGGGGTATCGCTTTGCGGAGGAGTGAGGAGCGCGAGCTCGCGCTGATGTGGTCGGCCCGCTGGTCGCTCACCACCCGCATCCTGGCGGTGAACATCTTCGCGCTGGCGATGCTGGCGGGCGGCTTCTTCTATCTGGACAGCTATCGGTCGCAGCTGATCGACGCGCGGCTGGACGAGGTGGCGGTGCAGGCGCGGCTGATCGCCGAGGCGCTGGATGCCGCCCAGCCTGATCGGCAGCACGTCCTGCTCGAGCAGCTGGAGCAGGCGAGCGACCTGCGATTGCGCGTCTATGATGCCGGCGGCGCACGGGTGCTCGACAGCTGGCTCGTCGGCCCGCCCACTTATGTGCTGCGCGATCCCGACGAGGAAGCCTGGCAGCGCAAGGCGGCGCGCGCGCTGGACCGGGCCATCGACATCGTCGTCGGCGCGGACAGGCCCGAACGCTTCAACGAACCCGCGCGCGACACGCTTTCCGCCTGGCCGGAAGCGCTGGCGGCGAAAAAGGAAGGCATTCCCGAAACCCGGCTGCGCCGCGCGCCGGACCGGACGCCGGTGATATCGGCGGCGGTCGCCATGCCGGATACGGGGATGACCCTGCTCGCCACCACCAACGCACGCGACATCGTCCGCATCGTCCGGGCCGAACGGCTGCGGCTGGGCATCGTGCTGGCGATGGTCATCACGCTTTCCGTGCTGCTGTCGCTGTTCCTGGCGCGCACCATCGTGCGGCCGCTGCGCCGGCTGGCGCGCGCGGCGCATCGCGTGCGGCTGGGCCGCGCGCGCGAGGTGCAGGTGCCGCGCCTCCCCTCCCGCCGCGACGAGATCGGCCTTTTGGCCCGCGCGCTTTCGGACATGAGCCTGGCGCTCCGCCAGCGGATCGACGCGACCGAAGCCTTCGCCGCCGATGTGACGCACGAACTGAAGAACCCGCTAGCATCGCTGCGATCCGCCGTGGAGACGCTGGAAAAGGTGAAGGACCCCGCGCTTCAGGACCAGCTTCTCGACGTGGTGCGCGATGACGTCCACCGGCTCGACCGGCTGATAACCGACATCGCCGACGCCTCCCGCCTCGATGCCGAGCTTTCGCGCGCGCGCTTCGAGACGATAGATCTGGGGCAGATGATCGAGGGCCTGATCGCCCAGCGAGAGAAGCGCGGCATCGATGCGGACGTGCGGCTGGCCTTCGCCCGCCCCCATGCCGGCACCGCCGTGGTGCTGGGCGACGGATCGCGGCTGACCCGGCTGATCGAAAATCTGGTGGACAATGCCATCAGCTTCTCGCCCCCCGGCGGCCTCGTGAAAATCGCCGCCACGCGCGACGGGGACGAGGTGGTGCTGCGCGTCGACGATGAAGGCCCCGGCGTCGCGCCCGACGTGCGCGAGGCGATCTTTAAGCGTTTCCACAGCATTCGGCCCGAAGGTGAGGCCTTTGGCCAACATAGCGGCCTCGGCCTTGCCATCGCAAAGGCGATCGTCGAGGCGCATAATGGGACGATCATGGTAAAAGACCGCGACGATGCGCCGACCGGCGCCCGCTTCATCATCCGCCTGCCGGTGGCCGAACGATGAGCGTGCCGCCCCTTTCCTCCGAAACCCTCCACGCCTCCTGCGTTGCGATCGGCGGCCGGGCGGTGCTGCTGCACGGCCGATCGGGATCGGGCAAATCCGATCTCGCGCTGCGGCTGATCGACCGGGGCGCGAAGCTGGTGAGCGACGACTATACCGTCGTGCGCCGCGCCGGCGACGGGCTGGTGGCCAGCGCGCCGCCCAACATATCCGGCCGGATCGAGGTGCGCGGCATCGGCATCGTGCCGATGGAGGCGATCGAAAGCGCGCCGGTGGCGCTGATGGCGCTGCTGGACGAACTGGTCGAGCGCATGCCGGACGACCAGCCGGCGACCCGCCCGGTGGCGGGACTGCGGGTGCCGGTGATCGCGTTGGCGGCGCTTGAGGCATCGGCGCCGATCAAGCTGGAACTGGCGCTCGCCCGCTTCGGCCTGCCGGCCCGATCATGACCACAACCAGCCGCCCACGGCGCATATTGCTGGTCACCGGCATGTCCGGCGCGGGCAAGTCCACCGCGCTGGACACGTTCGAGGATATGGGCTGGGAGGTGGTGGACAACCTCCCGCTCTCGCTGCTCGAACGGCTGCTCGGCACGCCGCTGCCCAAGGGATCGGACGATCAGGGACGGCCGCTGGCGCTGGGGATCGACAGCCGGACGCGCGGCTTCGATGCCGCCGCGATCGCACGGCGCATCGGCCAGCTTCGCGAGGAGCATGGCCACGACATCGAGATATTGTTCCTGGACTGCGGCGGCGCCGAATTGCAGCGGCGTTATTCCGAGACCCGCCGCCGCCACCCGCTGGCCCAGGACCGGCCGGCCGCCGACGGCATCGTGCGCGAGCGCGAGTTGCTGGCTGACCTCCGCCGATCGGCCGATCATCTGATCGACACCACCGACCGCAACAGCAACGCGCTGCAGCGCGAGCTGCGCCAGCGCTTCGGCCAGGACGAGCCGGCCAAGCCCACGCTCGCGGTGATGTCCTTCGGCTTTTCCCGCGGCATCCCGCGCGATGCGGACCTGGTGTTCGACATGCGCTTCCTGCGCAATCCCCACTGGGACCCGCAATTGCGCCCGCTAACCGGCGTCGACGCGGCGGTGGGCGATCATATCGCCGAAGATCCCGCCTACGAGCCCGCGATATCCCGGATCGAGGACCTGCTGCTGCTGCTGCTGCCGCGTTATTCGGCGGAAGGAAAATCCTATGTCACGGTCGCTTTCGGCTGTACCGGGGGGAGACATCGCTCGGTCCATGTCGCCGAGCGGGTCGCGGCACGGTTGCGCGCCGCGGGATTTTCTCCGAATGTGGCCCATCGTGACCTCGCTACAGCGCCGCACGACTCGATGGAGGGGAAGCCAAATAATGGCTCGGCAAAACATGGTTCGGGTGGCTGAATGATTGGATTGGTGCTTGTGACGCATGGTCGGCTTGCCGCCGAATTCATCGTCGCGATGGAGCATGTGGTGGGGCCGCAGGATGCGATCGAGGCGATCTGCATCGGTCCCGACGACGACATGGAGGTCCGCCGCGCGGACATTGCCGGTGCCGTCAAGCGGGTCGACCGCGGCTCGGGCGTCATCCTCCTCACCGATCTGTTCGGCGGCACGCCGTCCAACCTGGCCATATCGCTGATGGAGCCGGGGCGGATCGAGGTGATCGCCGGCATCAACCTGCCGATGCTGATCCGCCTGGAGGGAGCCCGCAAGATGATGAAGGTGAAGGCCGCCGTCGCCGCCGCGCGCGAGGCGGGACGCAAATATATCTCCGTCGCGTCCGAAGTTTTGGGCGAGGCCGCATGAACGGCGAAGCGCTGCTCCAACGCGCCGTCCAGATCACCAACAAGCGGGGGCTGCACGCCCGCGCCAGCGCCAAGTTCGTCACCCTCGCCAGCGGCCAGGCCGCGACGATCGAGGTGGAGAAGGACGGATCGCGCGTGGCCGGCACCTCGATCATGGGGCTGATGATGCTGGGCGCCGCGATGGGCGACAGCATCGTCATCACCGCCGCCGGCAAGGATGCCGAACGCGCGCTGGCCGCGCTGTGCGAGCTGGTGGAAGCGAAGTTCGGCGAGGACTGATCCCTTCCCCTGCGGGGAAAGCGGACAAAAGCCACAGGCCCGGACGACAAACGACACGCCATGCCCCGACAGATCACCGCCTTTTCCAATCCGCTCGTGAAGCGCATCCGCGGCCTGCGCGAGAAGCGCCATCGCCGCGAGGAACGCATGTTCCTGGCGGAAGGCCTGCGCATCCTGACCGAAGCGCGCGAGACCGGGCATATCCCGCGCTACATCTTCTACGCCGCCGATTCGGCCGATCACCGGCTGGTCCGCGAGCTGGTGCGAGTGGTGGAGGCCAAGGGCGGCGAGGCGATCGAGACCGATCGCGACATCCTGCACAAGCTATCCGGCAAGGATAATCCGCAGACGGTGATCGGCGTCTATGACGAGTTCGACACCGCGCTCGACCGGATCGACCGGACGGCGGCCAGCATCTGGATCGTCGCCCAATCGATGCGCGATCCCGGCAATCTCGGCACGATCCTGCGCACGGGCGACGCCGTGGGCGCGGGCGGGCTGATCCTGGTCGACGATTGCGTCGATCCCTTCTCGGTCGAGGCGGTGCGTGCATCGATGGGGGCGCTCTTCACCCAGCGCATCGCCCAGGCCCGCTGGCCCGAATTCCTGCAATGGCTGCGGAGCGGGCCGGGCGAACTCGTCGGCATGAGCCTGGATACGGATATCGACTATCAGGCGCCGCGCTATGCTGCGCCCACCTTCCTGCTCGTCGGCAACGAGGCGCAGGGCCTGCCCGCCGATTATGCGGCGGAGTGCGATCTGCTGGTGAAGATGCCGATGCTGGGCAAGGCGGACAGCCTGAACGCCGCCGTCGCGACCGCGGTGATGGCCTATGAGGTGCTGAACCAGCGCCGGCATATCGGCTGAGCGAAACGCCCGCCACCCGCGAGGTTGGCCCCCGCCCCCCGTCGCGCTAGGATGCCGCCGCCGGCTATGGGCCCGGCACGACAGGGAGAATTCGCTTGCACGATCATCCCAACATCCTCCTCGCGACCGACCTCAGCGCCCGCAGCGACCGTCCGTTCGACCGCGCCGCATCACTGGCAAGGGAATTGGGCGGATCGATCACGCTGGTCCATGTGCTGGAACCCGGCGCCGCGCCGCGCGGTCCCGCGGGCATGGACGAGCTGCGCGCGACGATCCTGGAGGACCTGCCCGATGCCGGGGTTCCCATCCATCTGCTGATCGAGCGAGGATCGGCCCCCTCGCTGATCGCCGAGGCGGCGGACCGCGAGGGCAGCGACCTGATCGTGGTGGGCGCAGCCCGCTATAACAACATCACCGATTTCTTCCTGGGCACGGCGGTGGACTATCTCGTCCGCCATGCGCATGTGCCGGTGCTGGTGGTGAAGCGCCGCGCGGCCCACGCCTATCGCGACATATTGATCGCCACCGATTTCTCGGCCTGCGCGCTGGAGGCGACGCGGGTGGCGGCCGAAATCTTCCCCCACGCCCGGCTGAACCTGGTCCACGCCTATCGCGGCGCCTATGAATCCCGCCTCAACCCCGATGAGGTGCGCGCCGAGGCCCATGCCGAGGCGGAGCGCGAACTGGGCGATTTCGTTTCCTCGCCGGAGCTTGCCGCCGCCCGGCCCCGCCTGCACACGCAGCTCGAGGTCGGCCCGCTCGCATCCGTCATCCTCGCGCGCCTGCGCGCCCAGCCCATCGACCTTCTGGTCCTCGGCACCCACGGCCGCAGCCCGATCGTCCACGCCGCCCTTGGCAGCCGGGCATCCGATCTCCTGGAATCCATGCCCTGCGACGTGCTGATGGTGCGCGAGAGGGCGCGGGAGGGCTAGGTACCGGCTCTTTCCAGCCACATGGCGGGAACGACATTCGGGGCAGCGGCGGGATGCAGGCATGCCACCTGCCCCAAACCCCGTCGCCCCAAACCCGGTCCGGGGTTCACCTGCGGTGGGCGCTAGGCTGAAGGCCGCGCAGCCAACGCAGCCAATCCATGATCGGCAGCCGGACCCGATGGGCCCGCCAACACCCGACACAATGGGTTCCCGCCTTCGCGGGAATGACGGGGGCGGGGAAGCCACGTCGACATGGGATGGCTGGCTAGAACGGTGTCTCTGCCCGGCCCCGAAAACGGGCGAGCCGGAAGCGGGGGGATAGCGGAAACGAGGGCAATAAGCGGGATATCGAACGCAGCCCCGGCCCAGAACCCGTCAGTGAAGGCGAACCAGCAACCCGGCCCTACTCCGCCGCCTCCGGCACATCGCCCTCGCCGGCCGAAAGCTTGCGCAGCGGGCGCACGCCGGTTTCGACGACCGGCAGCAGATCGATCGACTTGCCCGACGTATCGACCTTCAGCGCCTCGAACCGGCGCGCCTGCGTCATCACCTGGCCTTCGAGGCTGCCGACGAAATCATTGTAGGCGCCCGTGGCCTGGGAGAGGTTGCGCCCGAGCTTGGCGACATGCGCGCCCATGGTGGCGAGCCGCTTGTAAAGCTCCTTGCCGGCTTCGGCGATGTCCTTCGCCTGTTCGGCCAGATGCTCCTGCCTCCACATGCCCGCCATCACCTTGGCCAATGCCAGCATGTTGATGGTCGACGCCACGATCACGCCGTTGCGGAAGGCGGTTTCGATCAGGTCCGGCGCGCGTTCGGCGGCGGCCGAGAGGAAATGCTCGCCGGGGATGAACATGATGACGAAATCGGGCGAGAGATCGAACTGCCGCCAATAGCCCTTGCGGCCGAGATCGGCGGCATAGCTCTTCATCGCCGCCGCATGCTGGAGCAGCAGGGCCGCGCGCCGCTCCTCATCCTCCTCGTCGAACGCCTGCTCGAAATGAACGAGCGGGCATTTGACGTCGACGACGATGCAGCGCCCGCCCGGCAGGTTGATGACGCAATCGGGGCGGAGCTGCTTTTCGCCATCGGTGACGGAGGATTGCAGCGTGAAATCGACATTCTCGGAAAGCTGGGCCGCTTCCAATATGTTGCGGAGCTGCTCCTCGCCCCAGCGCCCCCGCGCCTTGGGGCTGGAGCGCAGCACATTGGTGAGCCGCGCGGTCTCGCGCCGGACCACATCATTGCCCTGGGCGAGCTGGGCGACCGCCTCGCGCAGCTCGCCATAGCTGCCGACGCGATCCTTCTCGATCTTCTCCAGCTTCTCGTCATAGCGCTTGAGGGTGGATTCCACGGGGGTGAGCAGCAGCTTGAGCTTGGCCTCGCCCTCCTGCCCGGCCTGGGCGAAGCGTTCCTCGGCGCGCTTCAGGAAATTGGCCTGCGCGGCATCCAGCGCCTTGCCGGCGAGATCGCCGAAGCGCGCCTCCAGCTTGGCCTCCATCTCCTTGAGCTGGGCGACCTGCTCCTCATGCGCGCGCTGGCGTTCGCTTTCGCCGCGCACATAAGCGGCGTTGGCGGCGGCAAGCTCGGCCGCGCGGGTGCGTTCGTCCGCCAGCGCCCGTTCGAGGCTGGCGACCCGCTCCGCCTCCTTGGCGGCGGCGGCCAGGCCGCGCTGGGCGGCGTCCCGCTCCTCGCGCACGGCATCCAGCATCTGGCGGAGCGGCGGCAGCTCCTCGCCCCGCGCCTCGGCCACGGCGCGCGCGGATTCTGCGGCGGCGGCGCGCTGGGCAAGGGAATCACGCTCGCGCCTAAGATCGGCCAGCGCCGATCCGCGCAGCACCCAGCCGACGCCGAGCCCCAGCGCGAGCATCATCGGGATCGCGGCGATCAGCAGAGCTTCCATCACGGCCTTTCATTGGAACAGATAGCGAACCCTGCCCGCCCCGCCCGCATTTTGCAAGGCCCCGCTGCGGAACGACGGGCGATGCCGGTCGTTCGGCCAGTTTCAGGCCAGGAGTGGCATGCCCATGTCCATCTCGAAGATGATCGCCGCCCATCCCGACGTGACCGAAGTCAACGAGCCATTGGCCGTCGCCGTGCGCCATGCGATGTTCTGCGCGGTGATCTGCACGTCCTGCGCGGATGCCTGCACGGCCGAGGCGATGGACATGCGCCAGTGCATCCGCACCTGCCTGGACTGCGCCGACATCTGCGAGACGACTGCAAAGGTCGCCGTGCGACAGACGGGGCGCAGCATCCTGATCGTGCAGGCGATGCTGGAAAGCTGCATCGCGGCGTGCGACGTGTGCGCGGCGGAATGCGAGCGGCATGACCATCCGCATTGCTGGCGCTGCGCGGAAATGTGCCGCGAATGCGCGGACGATTGCCGCCGGGCGCTGCCGACGGTGCATTAGGCCTGGCGGATAGGCGGGAAGATCAGGCCGCGCGGCGGGCGCGGCGGGCCTTTTCCAGCTTCTTCATCACCATTTCCCGCTTCAGGCGCGAGAGGTGGTCGATGAACAGGATGCCCTCCAGATGGTCCATCTCGTGCTGGAGGCAGGTGGCGAGCAGGCCTTCCAGCCGCTCCTCGTGGCGTTCGCCCTTCTCGTCCAGCCAGCGGGCGTGGATCACGGCCGGACGCTCGACATCGGCATATTGATCGGGCACCGACAGGCACCCTTCCTGATAGACCGAATGTTCCTCCGAAGGATCGAACAGCTCGGGATTGATGAAGACGCGCGGATTGCGGATCGGCTTGCCTTCCGCATCCTGTTCCTCCTGCAGGTCGATCACCAGCACGCGCTTGGGCACGCCTACCTGGATCGCCGCCAGGCCGATGCCGGGGGCGTCATACATCGTCTCGAACATGTCCGCGATCAGCGCGCGCAGATCATCGTCCACCGTTTCGACGGGCGTGGAAATGGTGCGCAGGCGCGGATCGGGCGCCTCCAGGATCGGAAGAATGGCCATGGAGGCCAGCTAGTGAGAATCGGCGCCGCTTTCAAGGGCGGCTGGTGCCGGAGGCGGGATATCCCTCACCTCAACCCACCGGGCGCCGGGCGCGCAACGCCTGGGCAAGCGTGCCTTCGTCGAGATAGTCCAGCTCGCCCCCCACCGGCAGGCCATGGGCCAACTGGGTGAGGCGGATGGGATAATTTTCCAACCGATCCGCGATATAATGCGCGGTCGTCTGGCCTTCCAGCGTGGCGTTCATCGCCAGCACCACCTCGTCCACCCCGCCGGCGGCGATGCGGCTGACGAGGCGATCGATGGCGAGATCCTCCGGCCGCACGCCCTCCAGCGCCGAAAGCCGGCCGCCGAGCACGTGGAAGCGGCCGGGGAAGAGGCGCGAGCGTTCCAGCGCCCACAGGTCCGCCACCTCCTCCACCACGCAGAGCAGGCGCGCATCGCGGCGCGGGTCCGCGCAGATGGCGCAAGGATCGGTGGTGTCGACATTGCCGCATGTGCCGCAGGTCGCCAGCCGATCGTTCACCTGCTCCAGCGCGCGCAGCAACGGGGCGAGCGTCACCTCGCGCTTCTTGATGAGGTGGAGGACGGCACGGCGCGCGGACCGCGGCCCAAGGCCCGGCAACCGCGCCAAAGCCTGCGTCAATGCCTCGATTTCGGGAGATGCCATGCGGAACAGATAGGGAATTCGGATCGCCGCGTCACCCCGAACTTCGCAACGCCCTCCATCATGGAAACTTGCCTTGGCGGCCCGCTATGCCCAAAGCGCGGAGCCATGCGTATCGCCTTCATGGGAACCCCCGACTTTGCCGTGCCGACGCTGGACGCGCTGGCCGCCGCCGGGCACGACATCGCCGCCGTCTATTGCCAGCCGCCGCGCCGTGCGGGCCGGGGCAAGGCCCTGTCCCCCTCCCCCGTGCACAGGCGAGCGGAGAAGATGGGGATCGCGGTGCGCCACCCCGCCAGCCTGAAAGGCGAGGAGGAGCAGGCGGCCTTCGCGGCGCTGGACCTCGATGCCGCCGTGGTCGCGGCCTATGGGCTGATCCTGCCGCAGGCCATCCTCGCCGCGCCGAAGCTGGGCTGCCTCAACGTGCATGCCTCGCTGCTGCCGCGCTGGCGGGGTGCCGCGCCGATCCACCGCGCGATCCTGGCCGGGGATGCGCGGACCGGCGTGACGATCATGCAGATGGAACGCGGGCTCGATACCGGGCCGATGCTGGCGACCGTGGAGACGGAGGTAAACGGCAAGACCGGCGGCGGCCTGACGGCGGAACTGGCGGAAAAGGGCGCGGCGCTGATGGTGGCGGTGCTCGCCGATATCGGCCGTTACCCGCCCGTCCCGCAGCCTGAAGAGGGGGTGACCTACGCAGCCAAGATCGACAAAGCCGAAGCACGGATCGATTTCGCGCAGGATGCCGCCGCGATCGAACGGCAGGTGCGCGCCTTCAACCCGGCGCCCGGCGCCTTCTTCGAGCATCAGGGCGAGCGCATCCGCGTGCTGGCCGCCGAAACCATCGATCGCGCGGGCACGCCCGGCACCGTGCTGGACGATACGCTGCTGATCGCCTGTGGCGGTGGCGCGATCCGCCCCACGCAGGTGCAGCGCGCCGGGCGCGGAGCGATGGCGGCGGCGGAACTGCTGCGCGGCTTTGCCATCCCGGCCGGCACGGTGCTGGCATGACGCGGTTTCGCCTGACGGTGGAATTTGACGGCCGCCCCTTCATGGGCTGGCAGCGCCAGTCGCACGGGCCGAGCGTGCAGCAGGCGATCGAGGAGGCGGTGGAGCGCATCACCGGCGAGGTTACGGGCGTCCACGCCGCCGGCCGCACCGACGCCGGCGTGCATGCGGAGGCGATGGCTGCCCATGTCGATATCGGCCGCCCCTTCCAGCCCTTCCGCCTGATGGAGGCGCTGAACGCCCATCTCCGCCCCAATCCGATCGCGATCCTGGCGGCCGAAACGGTGGCGGACGATTGGCATGCGCGCTTTTCCTGCATCGGCCGGCGCTATTCCTACCGCATCGTCAACCGCCGCGCGCCGCTGGCGCTGGATGCGGGCCGCGCCTGGCATGTGGCGGTGCCGCTGGACGCGGAGGCGATGCACGCCGCCGCGCAACGGCTGGTCGGCCGGCACGATTTCACCACCTTCCGATCGGTGCACTGCCAGTCGGACAGCCCGGTCAAGACCTTGGATCGGCTGAACGTTTCCCGATATGGCGACGATATCGAGATCGACGCCGCCGCCCGATCCTTCCTCCATCATCAGGTGCGATCGATGGTCGGCTGCCTGATGCTGGTGGGCCGGGGCAAATGGACCGCCGACGATCTGAGCGACGCGCTGGAAGCCCGTGACCGCAACGCGCTCGGCCTGAACGCGCCGCCGGACGGCCTGTTCTTCATCGAGGCGAAATATCAGGAATAGGCGAAGGCCGCAGACTGCATGGCCCGTATTAAGGCGACACCCGGCCGCGCACCTGCTACCGCAAGCGGGCCTATTCCGGCACGCGCGCCAGTCGCGCAGGAGAACATCATGTCGCGCGCCATCAATCTCAACGCCTCCCCGGCGGAAGTCCAAGCCATGTGCGACCGCCACCATGCGCGCGTTACCGCCATCGAAAGCCTGCTTTCCGGCGGCACCAGGGTCGTGCTGGCGAATGGCGATGCCGCCGCCATCATCACCAAATCCTTCGGCAGCAAGGTCATCAAGGGCAATGTGAAGCGCGTTCCCCTTGCGCTCGCCGGCCAGTGGGTGGCGTGAAGCGCGCGGCCGGGCCGCCCCTTTCCTGACGCGCCTTCGCTCAATCCAGCGGATGCCGCCCTAGCCGACCATCATTTCAATGGCCGGCGGGTGGCCCAGGAAGGCCGAGGGGCTGGCAGTGGCCCCGTAGGCGCCGGCCATGAACACGGCGACGATATCGCCCACCTCCGCGCGGGGCAGCAGCACCTTTTCGGCAAGCCGATCCAGCGGGGTGCAGAGGCAGCCGACGATGCTCGCCACCTCGGCCGCTTCCTCCGTAAAGCGGCTGGCGATGGCCACCGGATAGTTGCGGCGGACGACCGTGCCGAAATTGCCCGACGCCGCGAGCTGGTGATGCAGCCCGCCATCGGTGACGAGGAAGACCTCGCCATGGCTGATCTTCCGGTCGACGATGCGGGTCAGGTAGACGCCCGCCTCTCCCACCAGCCAGCGGCCAAGCTCGATCGCGAACGCGCTTTGGGCAAGCGCCGCCGGGCGATCGGCCAGCCTTTCGCCCAGCGCCGCACCGATGGCGGCGATATCGAGCGGCTTTTCCGTGGGGAAATAGGGAATGCCGAAACCGCCGCCGAGATTGACGAGCGGCGGTAGCGCGCCGACCTCCCCTGCCAGCCTTGCGGCGAGCGCGAGCGTGGCGGCCTGCGCCTCGATGATCGCGGCGGCATCCAGCGCCTGCGATCCGGCAAAGATGTGGAAGCCGCGCCAGTCCGCCCCGGCGGCGATCATATCGCGGCAGAGCGCGGCCGCCTCCGCCTCGTCCACGCCGAAGGGCCGCGCACCGCCGCCCATGCGCATGCCCGATCCCTTGATCTCGAAATCGGGGTTCACCCGCACGGCGAGCCTGGGCCGGATGCCGAGCCGCCCGGCAATGGCGATGGCGCGCCAGCCTTCGGCAGCGGATTCCAGGTTCAGGGTGACGCCGGCGGCGATCGCGGCCTCGAGTTCCCGATCGCGCTTGCCGGGGCCGGCAAAGGAGACGTGATCGGCAGCCATGCCGCTGGCGAGCGCGACGCCCATCTCGCCCGCCGAAGCGACGTCGAGGCCGTCCACCAGCCCCACGAAGGCGGCGACGACATCCGGGTGCGGATTGGCCTTCATCGCATAATGGATCGCGACCTCAGCGGGCAGCGCGGCCCGAAGCGCGGCAACGCGCGCGGCCATGATCGCGCGGTCATAGACGAAGAGCGGCGTATCCCCGGCCTCGGCGACCAGCGCGGAGACGGGATGGCCGCCCACGGCAAGCTCGCCGCCGATCGCCCGGTAATCGACCGGGATGGTTCCCATCGGCTTCATGCCGCAAGCTCCGCCTTCAGGCCGGCGCGATCGACCTTGCCATTGGCGTTGCGGGGAAGATCCGCCCGCCAGACGATCGCGCGCGGCTGCATGAAATTGGGGAGATCGCGCTTCAGCGCATCGCGCAGCGCCGCCTCCTGCGCGGGATCGCCCCTGAGGACGAGGAGGATCGCCTCGCCCAGCCGATCGTCCGCCACGCCGATGGCGACGGCTTCCGCCGCAAGCCCGGTGGCGATGGCGGCTTCCTCCACCTCCGTCGGGCTGACGCGGTTGCCGGACGTCTTGATCATCTCGTCATCGCGGCCGACGAAGTGGAGCAGCCCCTCCCCGTCCACCGCCACCGTATCGCCGGACCAGACGGCGGTGCCGCCATGGCGCGAATGGGAGGGCGCGGGGCGGAAGCGGTGCGCGGTCCGCTCCTCATCGCGCCAATAGCCTTGCGCCACCAGCGGGCCGGCATGGACCAGCTCGCCCGGCTCGCCGGCTTCGGTGGGGCTGCCGTCGGCGCGGACCACCATCACCTCGGCGAAGGGAATGGCGCGGCCGATCGATTCCGGGTGGGCATCGACCAGGGCGGGATCGAGATAGGTGGAACGGAACGCCTCCGTCAGCCCATACATCGAATAGAGATCAGCATTGGGGAAGAGCGCGCGCAGACGGCGGATCAGCGGCACCGGCAGGCGGCCGCCCGAATTGGTCAGGCGGCGCAGGCGGGCGGCGGTTTCGGCCGGCCAGTCCGCCTCGGCAAGCTGCACCCACAAGGGCGGCACGCCGGCCAGCGTGGTGATGGCGTGGCGTTCCACCGCGCGGATCACGTCGCGCGCGGTGAGGTAATCGAGCGGGTGGACGCAGCCCCCCGCCGCCCAGGTGGAAAGCAGCTGGTTCTGGCCGTAATCGAAGCTGAAGGGCAGCACGGCGAGCGTGCGGTCATCCGGCCTAAGCCGCAGATAATGCGCGACGGAAACGGCACCCAGCCAGAGATTGGCGTGGCTCAGCATCACCCCCTTGGGCCGGCCGGTGGAGCCGGAGGTATAGAGGATGGCGGCCAGACCGGCCGGATCGGCCGAGGACGGCGGCAGGCCGGACTGGGCGGCGAGCGTGGCGGCGCCGGCCTCGTCCTCGATCAGCAGCGCGCAATCGGCGGGGCGGTCCCCCGCCTCCAGCGTCGCGACGCGGCTGGGGCCGGCGATCAGTAGCGCGGCCCCGCTATCGGCGAGGATGTGGGCAAGCTGGGCGCGCTTCAGCAGCGGGTTGACGGGAACGTGGACGAAGCCGGCCCGCGCGCAGGCCAGCGGCAGCAGGCTCGCCAGCCGCGTCTTGGCCAGCCATGAGGCGACGCGCGCGCCGGGGGCGAGGCCGCGATCGGCCAGCGCGCGGGCCAGCGCGCCCACCGCGCGATCGAGCCCCGTATAATCCAGCGCGCCAGCCCGATCGACCAGCGCCAGCGCATCGGCCGCGCCCATCAGCGGCAGATGATCGAGCGGGCGGGGATCGGGATTGGGATCGGTCGCGGGCACCCCTCATGCTCCTTCGCGCTGATGCTGGGCCGGAGGCGATAGCGCGCCCACGGCCCGGTGGAAACCCGGCCGATGCTTGTCCCGCGCGTGCGAAGCGGCTAGGCGACCGCCGTTCGGGTTCGCCAGAAGACGAGGGATTAGATGGTCGGCGATGGGATCGATGTCGAAACGGCGGTTCGCGGCGTGCTGGGCGACCTGCTCGGGCTGGGCGATGCGCGCACGGCCGCGCTCGAACCCGGAACGCCGCTGTTCGGCGCCATGCCGGAACTCGATTCGATGGCGGTGGCCGGCCTGCTGACGGAGCTGGAGGACCGGCTGGGCATCATCATCGACGATGACGAGGTGGACGGCGAGCTGCTGGAAAGCTTCGGCGCGCTGGTGGCCTTCGCCAAGGCCAAGGTGGCGAAGGCGGCCTGAGGCCGCCTCCCCCCATATCCTCAGGCCGCGACCGTGGCCTTCGCCTCGAAATCGGCATGGGCCAGGAAGCGTTCCGCATCCAGCGCCGCCATGCAGCCCGTGCCCGCCGCCGTCACCGCCTGGCGATAGACCTTGTCCATCACGTCGCCGCAGGCGAACACCCCGGCCACGCTGGTCCGCGTGCTGCCCGGCTCCACCGCGATATAGCCGTCGCTGTCGAGCGCGATATGGCCGCGGAAGAGATCGGTGGCCGGCGAATGGCCGATCGCGACGAAGCCGCCGTCGACATCGAGGCTGCTAACCTCACCCGTCACCGTATCGCGCAGCGAGAGCGCGACGAGGCCCTCGGGATCGCCGCCGCCCACGAACTCCGCGACTTCCTTGTTCCACAGCACCTTGATGCGCGGATGGGCGAAAAGGCGGTCCTGGAGAATCTTTTCCGCGCGCAGCGAATCGCGGCGGTGGATCAGCGTCACGTCCGGGCTGTGGTTGGTCATGTAGATCGCTTCCTCGACCGCGGTGTTGCCGCCGCCGATCACCGCGACCTTCTTGCCGCGATAGAAGAAGCCGTCGCAGGTGGCGCAGGCGGAAACGCCCTTGCCCTGCAGCTTCAGCTCGCTGGGCAGGCCCAGCCAGCGCGCCTGGGCGCCGGTGGCGATCACCACCGTATCGCCTTCATAGACGGTGCCGCTGTCGCCGATGAGGCGGAAGGGGCGCTTCGAGAAATCGACCTCGACGATCGTGTCCCACATCATCCGCGCGCCGACATGCTCGGCCTGGCGCTGCATCTGCTCCATCAGCCACGGGCCCTGGATGACGTCCGCGAAGCCCGGATAATTCTCCACATCGGTGGTGATGGTCAGCTGGCCGCCCGGCTGGATGCCCTGCAGCACGATCGGCGCCATCCCGGCGCGTGCGGCATAGATCGCCGCCGAAAGGCCAGCCGGCCCCGAACCGAGGATGAGCATGCGGGTGGAATGGGTCGCGGTCATGGATCGCCTTTGCTCGTGAATCTCAATATCTCGCGCCCGAGATAGGGCGTGGGGGGGCCACACCGCAAGGAATGGAAATTCTCGCGGCCCGGAAAGGCTGGCTCGGGCGCCGGCCGGAAAACATCGCTGGAAGGAGGAAAGAAGCGTGGTGGGCGCGACAGGGATTGAACCTGTGACCCCACCCGTGTGAAGGGTGTGCTCTACCGCTGAGCTACGCGCCCACGCTTCGCTTGGGGCCGATCATCGGGGCCAGCGGGGCTGGCGATCGGCGTTGCGGGGAGGCGCTTAGGCGGTCGCCGCGGACTTGTCCAGCCCCATCGGCGAGATATCCCCAGATCATCGCGACATCGCGCGCGATCGCGGAGAAGCGGCCGGCCCGATCCCCACCGGGCCGGCCCCGATCCTTAGTTGACCGCGTCCTTCAGGCCCTTGCCCGCCTTGAACTTCGGCTGGCTGGAAGCCTTGATCTTCATCGGCTCGCCGGTGCGCGGGTTGCGGCCGGTGGATGCCTTGCGCTTGGAGACCGAGAAGGTGCCGAAGCCGACGAGGCGAACCTCATCCCCCTTCTTGAGCGCGCCGCTGATCGTATCGAAAACCCCTTCCACGGCCTTCGAAGCGTCGTTCTTGCTGAGGCCTGTCGCCTCGGCGACCGACGCGATCAGTTCTTGCTTGTTCATGCCCGAGGAACCCCCTTGAATAAGGTGCGATTATTTGAGTCGCGGCCAAGGCCGGGCGCGCATCTAAGAACAGCGCCGATAGGCGTGTCAAAAGGAAAGCGCGCCTAAATAGCGGGTTTTTCGAGGTTCGGGCCGATTTGGCGCGGCTCGATTCGGTGCCGGAGCGAAAAAAGAAAGGCGGCGACCCGGTAAAAACCGGATCGCCGCCCCTCGTTCGCCTTGGCGAATCAGTGGTGAATCGCAGCCCCGGCCTCGCCGGCAAGATGCGGCACGGGCGGCGCGGCCAGATCGTCCGCTTCCGTCCAGTCGATCGGCGAAACCGGCTGGGCCAGCGCCAGGGCCAGCACCTCATCGACATGCTTGACCGGCGTGATCTTCAGCCCTTCGCGGATATTGGCGGGGATTTCCGCCAGATCCTTCTCATTCTCCTGCGGGATCATCACGTGGGTGATACCGCCGCGCAGCGCCGCCAGCAGCTTTTCCTTGAGGCCGCCGATCGGCAGCACCCGGCCGCGCAGCGTGACTTCGCCCGTCATCGCCACCTCGCGCCGTACCGGAATGCCGGTGAGCGTGGAGACGATCGCGGTGACGATGCCGATGCCGGCGGAAGGGCCGTCCTTGGGCACCGCGCCCTCGGGCAGGTGGATATGCACGTCCTTGCGGCCGAACAGGCTGGGCTTGATGCCATAAGCCGGCGCGCGGGCCTTCACGAAGGAGAAGGCGGCCTGCACCGATTCCTTCATCACGTCGCCCAGCTTGCCGGTGGTGGCGATGGCGCCCTTGCCCGGCACGGTGACGGCCTCGATCGTCAGCAGCTCGCCACCGACTTCCGTCCAGGCGAGGCCGGTGACGGCGCCGATCTGGTCCTCCTCCTCGCCCACGCCGAAGCGGAACTTGCGGACGCCGGCGAACTCGGAAAGATTTTCGGGCGTGATCTCGACCGTTTCGGCCTTGCCTTCGAGGATGCGGCGCAGCGCCTTGCGGGCGAGCTTCGCGATCTCCCGCTCCAGCGTGCGGACGCCGGCTTCGCGGGTATAATAGCGGATCAGGTCGCGCAGGCCGGCGTCGGTGAGGATGAACTCACCGGCCTTCAGCCCATGCGCCTCGATCTGCTTGGCGATCAGGTGCGCCTTCGCGATCTCGACCTTCTCGTCCTCGGTATAGCCTTCGAGCCGGATGATCTCCATGCGGTCGAGCAGCGGCTGCGGCAGGTTCAGCGAGTTGGCGGTGGTGACGAACATCACGTCCGACAGGTCGACATCGACCTCCAGATAATGATCCTGGAACTTGCTGTTCTGTTCCGGGTCGAGCACCTCCAGCAGCGCGGACGCGGGATCGCCCCGGAAATCCTGGCCGAGCTTGTCGATCTCGTCGAGCAGGAAGAGCGGGTTGGACGTGCCCGCCTTCTTGAGGTTGGTGACGACCTTGCCCGGCAGCGAGCCGATATAGGTGCGGCGATGGCCGCGGATCTCGGCCTCGTCGCGCACACCGCCCAGCGACTGGCGCACGAATTCGCGCCCCGTCGCCTTGGCGATCGAGCGGCCGAGCGAGGTCTTGCCCACGCCGGGCGGGCCGACGAGGCACAGGATCGGCCCCTTCAGCTTGTTGGTGCGCGCCTGGACCGCGAGATATTCGACGATCCGCTCCTTCACCTTCTCCAGCCCGTAATGATCGGCATCGAGCACGGCCTGGGCGACGGCGATATCCTTCTTGAGCTTCGACTTCTTACCCCAGGGCAGGCCGAGCAGCACGTCCAGATAATTGCGGACGACGGTCGCTTCGGCCGACATCGGCGCCATGGTGCGCAGCTTCTTCAGCTCCGCATTCGCCTTTGCGCGGGCCTCCTTCGAAAGCTTGAGCTTGGTGATCTTCTGCGCCAGCTCGGCCAGCTCGTCGCCGCCCTCGCCTTCCTCGGCATTGCCCAGCTCGCGCTGGATCGCCTTGAGCTGCTCGTTCAGATAATATTCGCGCTGGGTCTTCTCCATCTGCCGCTTCACGCGGCTGCGGATCTTCTTTTCCACCTGGAGGACGCCCAGCTCGCCTTCCATGAAGGCGAAGGCCATTTCGAGCCGCTTGGCGGGATCGAGCTCGACGAGCAGGGTCTGCTTGTCGGCGACCTTGATGTTGATGTTGGACGACACCGCATCGGCCAGCCGCGCCGGATCCTCGATCTGGCTGAGCTGGACGGCGGTTTCGGCCGGCATCTTCTTGTTGAGCTTCGCGTAATTTTCGAACTGCTCGACCACCGAGCGCATCAGCGCCGCGATCTCGTCACCCTCGGCCGGCTGATCGTCGATCAGGTCCACCGAGGCGGTCAGATGATCGCCGTCGGCATCGAGCGTGGCGAGCGCCGCGCGCTGGCGTCCCTCCACCAGCACGCGCACGGTGCCGTCGGGCAGCTTCAGGAGCTGGAGAACGGTGGCGACGACGCCGATATCATAGAGCGCGTCGCGATCGGGATCATCCTCGGACGGATCGAGCTGGGCGACCAGGAAGATCGCCTTGTCCGCCGCCATCGCGCTTTCCAGCGCGGCCACCGATTTGTCGCGCCCCACGAAGAGCGGAACGATCATCTGCGGGAACACGACGATGTCGCGCAGCGGCAGGACGGGGAGGATTTCGGTCATGCAAACTCCGATGCGGGGCGGAAAGGTCGAGGCCGCCCGCGTGATTCCTTGGTCACTTATCTGTTATATATATGGGCGCGGCGCCGTCCCGCATCAACGGGCGCACGGAATCCTCTTCATATCGGGTCTGAAACAAAATCCTTCCGCGGCGATAATCTCCTTGTGTCGCAGCGTCTTGGTGCGGGGAAGGCGGCGGCGCCCTCCCCCGCCCGCCTCAGTGCCGCGTCTGCGTCATCCGATCGACCCAGGCGATGCCCAGCGCGGAGAGGATGAAGGCCATGTGGATGATCGCCTGCCACATCACGCCCGTCTCCGTGACGCGCGCGCCGGGCATGCCAATGGCGCTCGCCTCGATGAAGGTCCGCAGCAGATGGATGGAGGAGATGCCGATGATCGCCATAGCGAGCTTGACCTTCAGCACGCCCGAATTGACGTGGCTCAGCCATTCGGGGTTGTCCGGGTGCCGTTCCAGCCGCAGCCGCGAGACGAAGGTTTCATAACCGCCGACGATCACCATCACCAGCAGGTTGGATATCATCACCACGTCGATCAGGCCGAGCACGACGAGCATGATCTGCTGCTCCCCGAAATCGGCGGCGTGGGTGACGAGGTGCCACAACTCCTTGAGGAACAGGAAGACATAGACGCATTGCGCGACGATCAGCCCGACATAGAGCGGAAGCTGCAGCCAGCGCGACGAGAAGATCAGCAACGGCAGCGGCCGGAGCCGCGCGGGGGTTTCGATCGGGGGCGTGGGATCGGGAAGACTGGCCATCGGTCCTTGGAAACATGGTTGACGGGATGGACACCCTGTAGAGGCCATCCGCGCCGGTTTCTGTTTCAAAGCTTTGCGGGCCGAAGTTGGCGTGCGTCCTTTCCGTCACCCCAGCGCAAGCTGGGGTCTCAGGATGCAAGTCCGATGTCATCCGCCAGATCGTGCCAGCATGGATTGACCATCTCGATAAGCGCCACCTTCCAGGCACGCTTCCATGCCTTGAGCGCCTTCTCACGCGCGATCGCTTCCTCGATCGAGGAATGCGGCTCGACAAGCACGAGCCTCTGCAGATTGTAGCGCCGGCAAAAGGCCGATCCCAGGCCTTCGCGATGCTGCGCCACTCGTGCCGCCAGATGCGCGGTTACACCGATATACAGCACGCCGCGCGGCTTGTTGGTCATGATATAGGTCCAGCCGCCGCGCTCCATGATCGGAATCTAGCGGCAACCTCATGAGATGCCAGCCTGCGCTGGCATGACGAAGAAAGAGAACGGAGCGTCTCCGCCCCTACCGTTCCGGGCGCAGGCGATCGTCGGCCAGGTCGCTGAACTTGGTGAACTTGCTCTCGAACTTCAGCGTCACGGTCGCGGTGGCGCCGTGGCGGTTCTTGGCGATGACAAGCTCGGCCAGGCCGTGGGCATCGGCCATCCGCTTCTGCCAGGTATCGAAGGCGGAAACCGCGCCGGCATCGTCGCCGGCATCAACCGACGCTTCCTTCGGTTTCTCGAAATTGATGTAATATTCCTCGCGATAGACGAACCAGACGATATCGGCGTCCTGCTCGATCGATCCGGATTCGCGCAGGTCCGAAAGCTGCGGCCGCTTGTTCTCGCGGCTTTCGACCGCGCGGCTGAGCTGGGAGAGCGCGATCACCGGAACGTGCAGTTCCTTGGCGAGCTGCTTGAGGCCGCGGCTGATTTCCGAAATTTCCTGCACGCGGTTGCCGTCGCGCGAATTGCCGGAGCCCTGGAGGAGCTGGAGATAGTCGACCACGATCAGGTCGATGCCGCGCTGGCGCTTCAGCCGGCGGGCGCGGGTGCGCAGCGCCGCGATGGTGAGACCGGGCGTGTCGTCGATATAGAGCGGCAGATTCTCCAGCTCCGCCGCCGCGCGGGCGAGGTTGCGGAAATCCTGGTGGCTGATGTCGCCCATGCGCAGCTTCTGCGAGCTGATCTCCGCCTGTTCGGACAGGATACGGGTGGCGAGCTGGTCCGCCGACATTTCGAGGCTGAAGAAGGCGACGCCGGCGCCCACCGACCTGGCATCGGGAATGCCGTCCTCCCGGTCGCGCACGCGGCGTATCGCGGCGCTGAAGGCGATGTTGGTGGCGAGCGAGGTCTTGCCCATGCCGGGGCGGCCGGCGAGGATGATGAGGTCCGAACGGTGGAGGCCGCCGATCCGGCTGTTCACGCTATCGAGGCCGGTGGTGATGCCGGAGACATGGCCGCCCGAATTGAGCGCGCGCTCGGCATTTTCGACCGCCAGCTTGGTGGCCTGGCCGAAGCTCTTGACGCTGCCCTGCTCGCCGCCTTCCTCCGCCACGCGGTAGAGCGCGACCTCTGCCGCCTCGATCTGGCTCTTGGGATCGACCGACTCGCTGGTGTCGAGCGCGTTTTCCACCATGTTGCGGCCGACGCCGATCAGTTCGCGCAGCAGCGCGAGATCGTAGATCTGGGTCGCGAAATCGCGCGCGCCGATCAGCGCGGCGCCGCTGCCGGTCAATTGCGCGAGATAGCCGGGGCCGCCCAGCTCGCGCATCGCCTCGTCCCCTTCGAACATCGGACGGAGCGTGACGGGGTTGGCGACCATGTTGCGATCGACCAGCTTGAGGATCGCATCATAGACGCGGCCATGGACGGGTTCGAAGAAATGATCCGAACGCAGGCGGACCTGCACGTCCTCGCACAGGCGGTTATCGATCATCAGCGCGCCGAGGAGGGCGGCTTCCGCCTCCACGTTGCGCGGCAATTCGGCGGCATCCGCGGAAGCCGCGGGCATCAATCGGACAGGTTCGGCCATGGCGCGCATCATCGCCGATGCGGGCCGCCGCGACAATCGGAAAGGCGAGTCCCTCCCGCGAAATGCAGACGAACCTCAACCTTGCAATGCCTATGGCATGGCAGGATAATATAAGCATGACTACGAATAGCCCCGACATGCCGGCCAATGTCCCGGAAAGCATCGGATTGCTGCTGCACGATACGGCGCGCGCCTTCCGCTACCGCTTCGACGCGCGGGCGCGCGGGCTGGGGGTGACGCGCCAGCAATGGCGCGCCTTGTTCCACATCTCCCGCAACGAAGGGCTGAACCAGGCCGAACTGGCCGACCGGCTGGAGGTGGAGCGGATCACGCTCTGCCGCATGGTCGACCGGCTGGCCGAGGCCGGGCTGGTCGAACGCCGCGCCGATCCGCGCGACCGGCGGGTATGGCGGCTCCATCTGCTGCCCGCCGCCCATGCCATCGTCGATCGGCTGGAGGCGCTGGGCAAGGAAGTGGAAGGCGAGGTTCTGGCCACATTGACGAAGGATGAGCGAAACCAGCTGGTTGACAGCCTGGAACGGCTCCGCGAGGCGCTGCGCGAGAAAGACGGGCGCCCCGGCGACGCGCGAAAGCAGGTAGCATGAACGACATGACATCGATCAAGGCGGACGGCGCGGCCGAGGTGGCGGGCAAGGCCCGGTCGCGCTGGCGGTGGCCGCTGATGCTTTCCGTTCCGGCCGTGATCCTGGCCGGCGGCGGCTGGCTGTGGGCGACGAGCGGGCGGAGCGTTTCGACCGACAACGCCCAGGTGGGCGCCGACATCATCAGCATATCGCCGGAGGTGGGCGGCCGGATCGTCGAGGTAGCGGTGCGCGAGAATCAGCGGGTGAAGAAAGGCGACCTGCTGTTCCGCATCGATCCCGAACCCTATCGCATCGCGCTGGCCCAGGCGGAGGCGGACGTGGGCAATGCCCGCATCCAGGTGAACGAGATGTCGAGCACCTTCGTTTCCAAAGAGGCGGATATCGGGGCGATGGCATCGGACGTGCAGCTCGCCCAGGAGAATTTCGCGCGGCAGAAGGACCTGCTGGACAAGGGCTTCACCACCCGCGCCGCCTATGACGCGGCACGCGCGGCGCTGGCATCGGCCGAGGCGAAGCGCGCGGTGGCGTCCGCCGACGCCAATGCCGCCCGCGCCAAGCTGGGCACCGCCGGCGCCGGCCTGCATCCGCAGATCGCCGCCGCCATCGCCGCGCGCGACAAGGCCGCGCTGGACCTCGCCCGCACCGAGATCCGCGCGCCGGCCGACGGCGTGATCGTGCAGGTGGACAAGCTACAGCCCGGCTCGATGGCGATCGCGTCGCTGACCAGCGCGACGCTGGTGGCGGGCGGCAATTACTGGGTGGACGCCAATTTCAAGGAAACCCAGCTCGCCCATGTCCGCGTCGGCCAGAAGGCGGAGATCGCCTTCGACGCGATGGACGGCAAGGCGTGCGCCGCCCATGTCGCCAGCATCGGATCGGGCACGGGATCGCAATTCTCGATGCTGCCGGCCCAGAATGCCACTGGCAATTGGGTGAAGGTCACCCAGCGCGTGCCCGTGCGGCTGAAGCTGGACTGCACCCCCGATCGCCCGCTGGTGGCGGGATCGAGCGCGGACGTCACCGTCCACGTGCGGAGCTGAGGGGCGGGGAGGCCCGCCTCCCCTCCTCCGCCCTTTGCGATTCGCCGGCCGCTCGGATAACAGCGGGCGGGACACCTATGGCCGATCCGCGCATCATCGCCGTCGATCTCGACGACAAGACGATCATCTGGCGCAATGCCGATGTCGAGCAGGAACGGCGGATCGCGATCTTCGATCTGCTGGAGGGCAATCATTTCCATCCCCAGCGGGATTATCCGCAAGGCTATGCCGGCCCCTACCGCATTCGCCTGCGGGTGGAGGAAGGGCGGCTGGCGATCGACATTTCGAGCGCGGACGGCCAGCTCCTGGAAACGCTGATCCTGGGGCTTGCGCGGTTCCGCCGGCCCATCAAGGATTATTTCGCGATCTGCGACAGTTATTACCAGGCGATCCGCCAGGCCACGCCCCAGCAGATCGAGACGGTGGACATGGCGCGGCGCGGCATCCACAACGAGGCGGCGGATCTGCTGATGGAACGTTTGCGGGGGAAGATCGACGTGGATTTCGATACGGCGCGGCGCCTGTTCACGCTGATCTGCGTGCTGCATATCCGGGGTTGAGGACGAAACGTGGCTGAAGTGGACCTGGGCGACGTCGCCGGCGCCGTGCTGATCGATGCCGCGCGCGAGGCGGCCCGCAACGCGCACGCGCCTTATTCGCGCTTCGGCGTGGGCGCGGCGCTGCTGCTGGAGGATGGCGCGATCATCCCCGGCACCAATTTCGAAAATGCCAGCTATGGCCTCTCGCTCTGCGCGGAAACGGTGGCGCTGGCGGCCGCCAACGTCGCCGGGCGGCTGCGCGACGTGGTGGCGATCGGCATCGTCGGCGGGCGGATCACGCCCGGCGGGCTCGCAGGGGCCGATCCGGTGCGCCCCTGCGGCCGCTGCCGCCAGATATTGAACGAGGCCGCGCAGCTGGGCGGCCGCGACATCGTGATCCATTGCGCTTCGGGCGATGGCGGCGCGGTGGAGCGCCACCTCCTGTCCGAACTCCTGCCCTTCGCCTTCGGGCCCGACGATCTGGGATTGAGCTGATGTCCATCATGTCCGACAAGTGGATCCGCGAGCGCGCGCTGGCGGACGGGATGATCGAACCCTTCGTCGAGGCGCAGCGGCGCGACGGCTGCATCAGCTACGGCCTGTCCTCCTACGGCTATGACGCGCGCGTGGCGGACGAGTTCAAGATCTTCACCAACGTCGATTCGGCGACGGTGGACCCCAAGGATTTCGCCGCCAACAGCTTCGTCGATCGCAAGACGGACTGCTGCATCATCCCGCCCAACAGCTTCGCGCTGGCCCGCACCGTGGAATATTTCCGCGTGCCGCGCGACGTGCTGGTGATCTGCCTCGGCAAGTCGACCTATGCCCGCTGCGGCATCATCGTGAACGTGACGCCGCTGGAACCCGGCTGGGAAGGCCATGTGACGCTGGAATTTTCCAACACCACGCCGCTGCCCGCCAAGGTCTATGCCAATGAAGGCGCGTGCCAGTTCCTGTTCCTGCAGGGCAACGAGCCGTGCGAGACGAGCTATGCCGACCGCGCCGGCAAATATATGGGCCAGCGCGGCGTCACCCTGCCCCGGCTCTGAGCCGGTCGCGCGGCCGCCCCGCCAAGCCGTCCCGCTAAAGCGCCGGTGCGGCGGCGCCCGCCGTTTCGCGGCTGGCAAGGCCCCGCCTGCCCATTTCGCGCGGCAGGAAACGCACGCGCTTGTTGCCGAAATCCACCGACACCCGCTCGAACGAACGAAGCAGGTCCATCCCCAGCAGCATCGCCGGCTTGTTGGACAGGCCGAACATCTTGAAGGGATGGGCCTCCGTCCAGGCGATCGAGAGATTCTCCACGCGCAGGCCGCCGATCCGCATCTTGGGCAGCTGGCCCATCTCCGCCTGCAGCGAACGGCCGGCGACATCCACCAAAGTCACCACCTGCACCGAACCCTGCTTGCCCTTGCTCGCCAGCTTCCGGCGCAGCGCATTGTTGCCGATCGAAACCTGCGCGCCGGAATCGAGGATGACGCTCACCTTCTCCCCGTCGATATCGGCATCGACCAGGATCAGCTGGCCATATTTGCGCCGCGCCTTGACGACGATCGTGTCGGGGTCCGCCGGCTCCTCCCGCACCACGCGCGAGGGGTAGATCTTCATGTTGCCGGCGATGAAATCCATCTCCACCCGTTGGTTGACGAGGCCGTCGACGCCCAGCAGGCCCGACACGCCGAGATGCTGATCGGCCAGCACCGGCGCCGTTACCCCCTTCACTTCCAGTTCGCCGACCTGGAGGGTGGATATCTTCGCCGTGCCGATCCGGTTCTCGCCGCCCATGCTGTGCATCAGGGCGCCGGCGCCCTTGGGCAAATCGAGCCGGTCGGACAGGCTGCGCGCCACCACGGTGCGATCGGAACCGGTATCGACCGCGAAATGATAGGGCCCACTGCCGTTGATATAGACGCCCACCGTCATCCGCTCTGCGGTATCGAGCGCCGTCACCAGCGTCTGCACCTCCTGCGAATCCAGGGCAGGCGCCGAGCTGACGACGGACGGCACCGACGCCACGGGCGGCTGCACCGCCGCACCGGCCGCGACCGAGGCGATCACGCCCGCGAATATGGTATCGAGAAGCATCCCCACGGCCTCCGATGGTGTAATAGCCGATTATAACACGCGGGCATGCGCAACAGAAGCGTGACGGCCATCCGCAAAACGGGCATGATCGCCGTAACTTGGCGCGTTTTCGAGGAGAGAGGGATGAAATCCGCCCTGCCTGTCCGGTCCCTCCTGCTGGTGGCGGCGTTGCCGCTCGCCGCCGGGGCGTGCCAGATGACGGTTCCGTTCAACACCGCGCCCGGCCACGCGGGCGCCAGGGTGGAGCCGAGCAGGCTGGTGCTGCTGGAAGGGATCGCCGTCTATCGCCAGCGCATAGCGCTGCCGCCCGATGCCGTGCTGGTCGTCCGCATCGAGGACGTCTCCCTCGCCGATGCTCCGTCCACGCTGATCGCGGAGGCGCGGCTGCCCACCGAAGGCCGGCAGGTGCCGCTGCCCTATGAGGTGCAATATGATCCCGCCCGCATCCTGCCGGGCCATCGCATCGCCGTGCACGGCCGGATCGAGGACGGCGCCGGCAAGCTGCTGTGGATCACCGACACCTTTATCCCGCTACCGGCCGAGGGCGAGCGCGCGGATCTGCCGCTGGTGCAGGTCGGCGGCTGACGGCGGAACATGGGCGCAGCTTGCGCCCGGAAAGCGTCGTCATCTCCCTCCCCGAACACCGATGCGAGCACCCCCGCCGCGCCGCCAACCCCAAGGCAAAACCCAACGCGAACGCTTGCCGATAAGCCCATTCTTGTGCGAGATGCGCCCCAACAATGATCGGAGGATGCGCATGTCGGCAATGAGCTTTGACGAAACCAGCCGGATATTGGACGATGCGGGCGGCGCGCTCCATTATCATGAAGCGGGTTCGGGCGAGGTGCTGCTGCTGCTCCACGGTTCGGGGCCGGGCGTGACAGGCTGGGCCAATTTCGGCCGCAACCTGCCCTTCTTCGCCGAACGTTTCCGCACCATCATCCTCGACCTGCCGGGCTACGGCAAGAGCGCGCCGGTGGATGGCCTGCCGGTGCCGGCGGCGGTGGATGCGGTGCGCCGCTTCCTCGACGGCATGGGAATCGAGAAAGCCCATATCCTCGGCAACAGCTATGGCGGGATCGTCGGCGGGCAGTTCGCCGCCGCCTATCCCGATCGCGTGCGGCGCTTCGTCACCATCGGCGGCATCGGCGTATGGATCCTCAGCACCTTCCCCGCGGAAGGGCTGACCCGGCTCGTGGACTTCGTGGAGCAGCCCTCGCGCGAACGGCTGGTGCAGTGGCTGGAATCGATGGTGTTCGACAAGTCGATCCTGACCGAGGAACTGATGGAGATGCGCTGGAAATCGGCCACCGATCCGGTGACGATGGAAACCAGCAAGAAGATGTATACCCGCCAGGCGCTGGAGGCGATCGCGGCCTTCAACCGCGGCCCGGATGCGGCGCAGGGCTTCGCCTATCTGCCGAAGATCAAGGCGCCGACGCTGATCGCCTGGGGCCGCGACGACCGGGTGAACCCGCTGGACGGCGCGCTCGTGCCGATGCGCCTGATCCCCAACGCCGAACTGCATGTCTTCCCGAATTGCGGCCATTGGGCGATGATCGAGCGCAAGGCCGAATTCGAAAATGTCGTGATGGCCTTCCTGACGCGGGACTGACCACGCACGAAGGCCCACGCACGAAGGCGCGGGGCCACCCTCCCCTCCCCGCCAGGGGAGGGGCCGGGGTGGGCACGGAGCGGTGGGCTCGACACCGATCGGCGCAGCCCGGCACGCCATCCGAAATCCGTTAGCTTCGCAAACCCTGCGGAACCCGCTTCAGAACCCCGCCCCCGGCTGGCGAAGCAGTTCCACCTCCTCCGGCGTCGATGTCCGCCCCAGCGCGGCGTTGCGGCCGGGAAAACGGCCGAAGCGGGCGATCTGCGCGCAATGGCGGCGGGCGAAATCGGCGGTATTATCGCCCAGCCGGTCGAACAGCGGCAGGCCGCGCAGCTGATCGTCCAGCCGCTCGCAATGCATCAGCGGCATATAGAGGAAATGGCGCTCGTCGTCCGACATCGCCTTGTCCCAGCCCTTGGCGATCGCCTCGCCGGTCAGCGCGCGGGCCAGCGGATCGTTGGCGAAGGCATCCGCCCTCCCCCGCCTTATGTTGCGCGAAAACTGATCCAGCAGGATCACCGCCGCCAGCAGCGTGCGCGGATGGGCGCGCCAGCCCGCGCCATGGCAGGCCGCCACCGCATCGATCAGCGCGCCGAACCGGCCGGCAATCTCTGCATCCAGCGCGTCATCTCTGGCGAAACGCTTGTCCGGCGGCGTATCCGCCAGCCAGAAGGCGAGCACGGCATCCGCCTGCTCCCAGATCGCCTCTTTATGGACTTCCGCCGCCTGCGGCCCTAGATCGCGCGCCATGTCCCTTCGCTTCCACAAGATGCATGGCCTCGGCAATGATTTTGTCGTCGTCGATGCGCGCACCGATCCCGTCGCCATCGATGCGGATCGCGCCCGCGCCATCGCCGATCGCCATACCGGCATCGGCTGCGATCAGATCATCCTGATCGGCCCCGGCAGCGATACCGATGTCTCGATGCGCATCTGGAACGCCGACGGGTCGGAAGTGGCCGCCTGCGGCAACGCCACCCGCTGCGTGCCCGTGCTGGTGGGCCGCGACGTTTCGATCCGCACCGCCGCCGGCATCCTTCACGCCGCGCTGGAAGGCGATGGCGCGACCGTGGACATGGGCAAGCCCAGCTTCGACTGGAACGCGATCCCGCTCGCTTATGCCATGGACACCCGCGCCCTGCCACTGGCCTGGGGGGAACTGGCCAATCCCGTCGCCGTCAATGTCGGCAACCCGCATGTCGTGTTCTTCGTGCCGGACGTGCATGCCGTGCCGCTGGAGACGCTGGGGCCGGACATCGAATATGATCTCGTCTTTCCCGAACGGATCAACGTCAACATCGCCCACGTCCTCGCGCCCGATCATCTCGTGATGCGGACATGGGAACGCGGCGCCGGGCTGACGCGCGCCTGCGGCACCGGGGCCTGCGCCACCTTCGCGGCCGGGCGGCTGCTCGATCTGCTGGCCCCGTCCGCACGGCTCGACCTGCCGGGCGGCAGCCTGCGGCTGGCCGAAAGCGGGGACGGCCATCTGCTGATGAGCGGGCCGGCCACCCACGTCTTCACCGGCGAGGCCAGCCTTTGAGCGGACCGGAGCTCATCACCCTCGGCTGCCGGCTGAACATCGCCGAGAGCGAGGCGATGCGCGCGCTGGCCGGCGACGGCGAGGATGTGGTGATCGTCAATAGCTGCGCGGTGACGGCGGAGGCGGTGCGCGAGACCCGCAAGGCCATCCGCCGCGCCAGCCGTGCCCGGCCCGAGGCGCGGATCATCGTTACCGGCTGCGCCGCCCAGATCGATCCCGCGAGCTTCGCCGCCATGCCGGAAGTCGCCCGCGTGGTCGGCAATGCGGACAAGCTGAACCCCGCGAGTTTCGCGCCATCGGCCGCCGGCGGTGACACGATCGTCTCCGACATCTTCGCCGTGCGGCAGACCGCCCCGCACATGGCCGCCGCCTTCGCCGAGCACGCCCGCGCCTTCGTCGAGGTGCAGAATGGCTGCGACCATCGCTGCACCTTCTGCATCATTCCCTTTGGCCGCGGAAACAGCCGATCCCTGCCCGCCGGGCTGGTGATAGACAGGGTGAAGGCACTGGTCGATGCCGGCCATCGCGAGGTGGTGCTGACCGGCGTCGACCTCACCAGCTACGGCCCCGACCTGCCCGGCGCACCGACCCTGGGCATGCTTGTCGAGCGCATCCTCGCCCATGTGCCCGCGCTCGAGCGGCTGCGGCTCTCCTCGCTCGATTCGGTGGAGATCGACGACCGCCTGTTCGACCTGCTGACCGGCGAGGCGCGGATCATGCCGCACCTCCACCTTTCGCTCCAGGCCGGCGACGACATGATCCTGAAGCGGATGAAGCGCCGCCACAGCCGCGCGCAGGCGATCGCCATCATCGACCGGCTGAAGGCGAAGCGGCCGGAAATCGCGATCGGCGCGGACCTGATCGCCGGCTTCCCTACCGAGGACGAGGCGATGGCCGCCAACACGCTGGCGATGATCGACGATTGCGACGTGGTGTTCGGCCACATCTTCCCCTTCTCCCCGCGCGAGGGGACGCCCGCCGCGCGCATGCCCCAGATCGACCGCGCCACGATCCGCACGCGGGCGGCCCGGCTGCGCGAGGCGGCCGACCGGCGGCGCGCGGGGTGGCTGCAAGGCCTGGTCGGCACGCGGCAGCGCCTGCTGGTGGAGCGCGACGGCCGGACCGGCCATGCCGAGAATTTCGCGCGCATGAAGCTCGCCAACCCGGCCGAGCCCGGCGCCATCCTTCCCGTCCGCGCCCTCGCGCGCGAGCATGACACGCTGATCGCGGAACCCGCATGACCGACACACCCTGGCACCAGAAGATATTGGGCGGCTTCCGCCGCACATCCGACCGGTTGGGCGAGAACCTGACCGGCCTGTTCACCAAGGCGCAGCTCGACAAGGCGACGCTGGACGAGATCGAGGAAGCGTTGATCGCATCCGACCTCGGCCCCGCGACCGCTGCCCGCGTGCGCGAACGGCTGGGCGATGCCCGCTACGACAAGGGCCTGACCGAGGAGGAGGTGCGCGAGATCGTCGCGCAGGAGGTGGCGAAGATCCTGGCGCCCGTGGCCAGGCCGCTGGAGATCGAGGCCTTCCCCCGCCCGCAGGTGATCCTGGTGATCGGCGTCAACGGATCGGGCAAGACCACGACGATCGCCAAGCTCGCCCATTATCTGAAGGAACAGGATTATTCGGTGATGCTGGTGGCGGGCGATACCTTCCGCGCCGCCGCCATCGGGCAATTGCAGGTCTGGGCCGATCGCGTGGGCGTGCCGATCATTTCCGGCAAGGAGGGCGGCGATGCGGCCAGCCTGGTCTATGAAGGGGTGAAGCAGGGCACGGCGACGGGCATCGACGTGCTGATCGTCGATACGGCGGGCCGCCTGCAGAACAAGGCCGGCCTGATGGACGAGCTTTCCAAGATCAGGCGGGTGCTGGGCCGGCTGAACCCGGAGGCGCCGCACGACGTTGTGCTCGTGCTGGATGCCACCACGGGGCAGAATGCGCTGAACCAGATCGAGGTGTTCCGCGACACGGCCGGCGTGACCGGCCTCGTGATGACCAAGCTGGACGGCACCGCGCGCGGCGGCGTGCTGGTGGCGGCGGCGGAGAAATACGGGCTTCCCGTCCATGCCATCGGCGTGGGCGAGGGGATGGATGACCTGAGGCCGTTCGATGCGATCGAAGTCGCGCGGGCGATTGCCGGTGTGAAGGAATGACCGACGTGACGGCAACGCCGAACGACAAGACGTCAAACGACAAGGCGGGAAAAAGGAAGAATGCCGGCGGCCTCGGCCTGCTGCTGGATTTCGGCCCACTGCTGATCTTCTTCCTCGCCTACAAGGTCTATGGCGTGTTCATCGGCACCGCCGTGTTCATGGTCGCGATCGTGGCGTCGCTGCTCATCTCCAAGATCAAGCTCGGCCATGTCTCGCCGATGCTGTGGCTTACGGCGATCCTGGTGGTCGGCTTCGGCGGGCTCACCATCTACCTCCACGATCCCAAGTTCATCCAGATCAAGCCGACGATCATCTATCTGCTGCTGGCGGGCCTGCTGTTCGGCGGGCTGCTGATGGGCAAGCCGATGCTGAAATATGTGCTGGAAGCCGCCTATGACGGCCTGAGCGACGTGGGCTGGCGCAAGCTTTCGCGCAACTGGGCCTGGTTCTTCCTGGCGATGGCGGTGGCGAACGAGCTGCTGCGCTGGCAGTTCGATTTCGATCAGTGGCTGACGATCAAGACCTGGGGCGTGACGGTGGTCTCGATCCTGTTCGGTATCGCCCAGCTGCCCATGCTGATGAAGAACGGCCTGTCGGTGGAGACCGAGGCGCCGCCCGTGCCCCCGCAGGGATGATTTATCGGCGCGGCGCCTCCCTCCGGATGCCGCGCCTCGGCGTCGAATATATCAGGACAGGCGGTAGCGGCTCGGC
Source organism: Edaphosphingomonas fennica (assembly GCF_003034225.1). Taxonomy (GTDB): domain Bacteria; phylum Pseudomonadota; class Alphaproteobacteria; order Sphingomonadales; family Sphingomonadaceae; genus Sphingomonas_E; species Sphingomonas_E fennica. The sequence continues at coordinate 101,450 of NZ_PHHF01000018.1, read as the reverse complement.
GGAACTCCGAGCATGCGCTTGAACATTGTCGAAAAATTGCCGGGGCCGTCATAGCCGAGATCATAGGCGATCGACGTCACCGGCTCTCCCGCCGCCAGTTTCGGAAGCGCGGCCGACAGGCAGGCCTGCTGGCGCCATTCGGCGAAGCTCATCCCCGTCTCGCGCCGGAAGAGCCGCGTGAAGCTGCGGCGGTTGATCCCCATGGCATCCGCCCATTCGTCGATCGTCGCGGCGGCATTCGGCCGCTCGAGGAAGGCATGGCATCGCCTTGCGAGCGCGGGATGCGACGGAAAGGGAACCGCCAGCGGGATCAGCGGCGCACGATCGATTTCCGCCATGAGGAGACGCATGACCAGCCCATCGCGGCCGGCGACGTCATATTCAGGCGGCACATGGGCGGCGGCACCCAGCAGCTGGCGGAGCAGCGGCGATACGCCGACGACCTGACATTCGGTTCCCCGCGCGGCGCACTCCCCGCGCTCGACGAGAACGCTGCGGGTCTGCACCGCGCCCACCATGCGGACCGAATGCGGCGTGCCGCCGGGAATCCAGACCGCCCGCTCGGGCGGCGCCACCCATGCCCCCGAAGGCGTGCTGACCGCCATCACGCCGGTCGCCGCATAGAGAAACTGGCTGCGGCGGTGGCGATGCTCCGCCAGCTCGAACGAATCCGGATAGTCGTGGCCGATCGCGATGACGGGGCGATCCACCTGATCATTCTCGTCGGGACGAAAGTGCATGATGTCCCACTCGCAAAAAAGATTGGCTCATGCAACCAAGCGGGAAAGAAATGCCGTTGCTAGAGAGGCGCCTCCCGAAAAGCGAAAGACCTGATCGTGACCGATACCGCCAGCCTGACCGCATCCCCCAACATCCCCCCTCCCGCCATGCCGCGTCAGGATGGGCCGAAGCTCGTGGTGCAGATCGTCGGCGCCGTCGCTTTCGCCCATCTCCTGAACGACCTGATCCAGGCGGTGCTTCCGGCCATATACCCGCTGCTCAAGGACAAATATCGGCTGAGCTTCGGCCAGATCGGGTGGATCGCGCTTGTGTATCAGGTCACGGCCTCGCTGCTCCAGCCGTGGATCGGCCTCTATACCGACAAGCGTCCCCTGCCCTATCTGCTGCCGCTCGGCATGATCGTCACGCTGGTGGGCGTCGGCGGACTGGCGATGGCCGACAGTTATCCGGCCCTGATCCTCGCCTCCGCCGTCATCGGCATCGGATCGGCGACCTTCCACCCGGAGGCATCGCGCGTCGCCAGGATGGCGTCGGGCGGCCGCTTCGGAACGGCCCAGTCGGCCTTCCAGGTCGGCGGGAACACGGGCTCGGCCCTCGGCCCCATCGTCGCGTCGGCGATCATCCTGCCGTTCGGGCAGACCGCGGTCGGCTGGCTCGCCTTCGTCGCCATCGCGGCGATCTGGGTGCTCTTCGGCGTCACGCGGTGGAGGGTGCGGCACAGCGCCGCGCAGACCGGCGCGCCTGCCGCATCCCATGCCTCGCCGCACAGCCGCGCCGAAATCGTCCGCGCGCTCGCCGCGATCGGCATCCTGATGTTCGCGAAATTCATCTACATCGGCGCCTTCACCAACTATTTCACCTTCTACCTCATCGAACGGTTCGGCCTGACGGCGCGCGAATCCCAATTCTATCTGTTCTGCTTCCTCGCCGCGGTCGCGGTCGGGACCTTCGCCGGCGGGCCGGTCGGCGATCGCATCGGCCGGAAAGCCGTCATCTGGGCATCCTTCCTTGGCGTGGCGCCCTTCGCGATGGTCCTGCCGCACGCCAATCTTTTCTGGACGACGCTCTTTGCCATCTCGATCGGCCTGATCATGTCGTCGGCGTTCGCCGCGCTCGTCGTATATGCTCAGGAACTCGTCCCGGGCCGCGTCGGGCTGGTGTCTGGGCTGATGTTCGGCCTGATGTTCGGGATCAGCGGGATCGGGGCGGCAGGGCTTGGCCAGCTCGCGGACATCCACGGCATCGTCTGGGTGTATAAGTTCTGCGCCTACCTGCCGCTTCTGGGCCTCGCGACGATCCTGCTGCCGCGCTCCCACAAGCATCGGCCAGGCCTCTGAATAGGAGGCGCCCGCAGCAGGCCCGTGCGAATTGACGGACCGCTCAAGCTTGCGCGGCGACGCATAAGGGCCGGCAGCCACAACCGCCGGCCCTTTTCAGCGTCCTACCAACGATAGCCGGATCGATAGCCATGGCCGCCGCGATAGCGATCGCGGTTGAGGTCTCGATAATAATCGTGGCGGGCTTCGGCCAGGTTGCGGCGATAGTCGCGCCGGGCCTCGATCACGTCGCGGCGGCTGTCCGCCCGGCGGAGATCGCGGCGGTAATCCCGTTCGGCCTCGCGCACGTCGCGCCGGTAATCGGCACGCGCCTCGCGGCGATCGTTCCAGCCGCGCGCTTCGGCGGAGGCCGGAGCCATCGCCACGGCGGCCGGGATCGCGGCCGCCAGCATCATCACCCATATACGCATGTTCACTCTCCTCTTGCCCGGACGAAAGCTGGGCCGGGGAGAGTGAACGCGCGATTTATCGCCTGCTTATAATGGGTTCAGGCAGAAGCTCTGAAATCATTTGAAAATGCGCGGAAGAGCGCATTTTGGTTCGGCACCGGCCCGCTCCCCCGCCCGGCCACCCAACGGCAGTATCTATGGGTGGCCGGGCGGGGGAGCGAGCCGGCGCCGCCGAATGGGCGAAAGCCCATTCCCGGACGATTTCTTATTGCTGCTGATCGGCGCGCGAGGCGCCCTGCCCGTCGAGATTCTGGGAGACGAAATCCCAGTTCACGATGTTCTTCAGCACCGTATCGGCGAACTTCGGCCGGGCGTTGCGATAATCGATGTAATAGGCATGTTCCCACACATCGAGGGTGAGCAGCGGCGCGCCGGCATCGTGGACGATCGGCGTATCGGCATCGTGGTAGGAGGTGACGACCAGCTTGTCGCCCTGCAGCAGCAGCCACGCCCAGCCGCTGGCGAAGTGGCCGACGGCCTCGGCCGCGAGCTTTTCGATCAGCGCGTCGGTCGATCCGAAGCCCGCGTCGATCAGGCCCTGCAGCTTGGCGGACGGCTTGGTCGATCCGGCGGGCGCCAGGCCCTGCCAGAAGAAGCTGTGGTTCCACACCTGCGCGGCGTTGTTGAACAGGCCCTTGTCGCCGGTATCCTTGGCCTTCTTCGTCACGTCGATCAGCGACAGGCCGGCCAGCCCCTTCTCATCGATCCAGCCGTTGACCTTGTCGACATAGGCCTGGTGGTGCTTGCCATGGTGATAATCGAACGTCTCGGCCGACATGTGCGGGGCGAGCGCGCCCTTGTCGTACGGCAGCGGGGGAAGGATGAATGCCATGACGCGAATCCTCTTTCTCGGGCGTTGATGCTGGCGACCTAAACCAACGGGAAGCCGATTGGGACCAATTTTTGCTTCTCGAAACCATCGGAGAATATGGGGGTATCCGCCCGGCGCGGCACGGCTTTCCCCCGGCCCGGCTCACCCCCGCCGCAACCGGCGCAGCCCCTGCACCACATCGCGGACGATCGGCAGCCGATCGTAGAGCTTTAGATCGTGAATGTCGGTGCGCGAGGCGCGCTGATGCGCGATCTCCGGCACGGTCGCGATCGTCCTGAACTGGGGGTGGGCGGCGCGGAACCAGCTATAGGCGCCGTCCACATGCATCGGCCCGCCTTCCGGGCTGCCGGGCGGGCGGGCCAGCATCGCTTCCAGATAGGGGACCAGCAGCTTGATCGCCGGGCGGCGGAAGGCGATGCAATGCGCCGTCACCACGGCCGTTGCGGGCGGGATGGCGGCGATGCCGGTAGCGGCGGCATCCGGCGCGGCGGGCATGCGATAGCCGCCGTAGAAGATCGTCCAGTCCGCCGCCGCCAGCGCATCGAGCACCGCCGGCAGCCGCGCCACCGCATCGCGCGGGAAGGTCACGTCATCCTCCAGGATCAGCACGGATTCCGCATCCTCGGCCAGCGCCTGGCGTAGGACGCCCAGATGGCTGAGGAAACAGCCGCGCGTGCCGATGGTGGGGAAGCCCGCGGCATCATCCGGGCGGACGGCGGGGAAGATCGCGGCGGGAACGTTGGCCGTGGCCGGCCCCAGCGCCAGCCCCAGGCCGGCCAGCTCGGCCTGGACCTCCGCCCGGCGATCGGTGCGGCGGGGCAGGTTGATCACGCGGATCGGGCCGATTTCCCGCACCAGACGCTCACCGATCGCCATAGCCGCCCGCCCCCGATATCCGCTGAAATCAGCCCCTGAATCCCATCAAGCGGACGCCTTGTCGAGCATGTTGTGGCGGCGCAGCGCGTGGCGAAGCTGATCGTAGCTGAGCTTGAGCGCGGCGGCCGTCGCCCGCTGGTTGTAGCGGCAGCGGCGCAGGGCGGCCTCGAGCAGCGCCTTTTCATGCGCATCGCAGGCCGCGCGGAAATCATCGCATTCCAGCGACAATGCGGCAGGCGTCGCCGGCGGAGCGGCGGGAGCCCCCTGCCCGGCCGTGGCGGGCGCGGCTGCCACCGCCTCGCCCTGGCGGCGCGCGCCCTCGCCCTTGGGGCGCCAGGGGGAATCGAACGGATCGAACTGGATGGCATCCACCGGCCGTTCGGGATCGTCCCAGCGATAGACGGCGCGCTCGACGACGTTGCGCAGCTCGCGGATGTTGCCCGGCCAGTCGTGGGTCTGCAGCACCTCCATCGCCGCCTCGCCGAAGCCCGGCCAGTGCGGCCAATCGAGCTCCGCCGCCATGCGCCGGCCGAAATGATCCGCCAGCACCACGACATCGCCCTCGCGCACGCGCAGCGGCGGCAGCGTCACCACCTCGAAGCTCAGGCGGTCGAGCAGGTCGGCGCGGAAGCGGCCGGCGGCGACGAGATCGGGAAGATGCTCGTTGGTGGCGGCAACGATGCGGACGTCGACCCGGATCGGCCGGCTGGAGCCGATGCGCGTCACCTCGCCATATTCGACCGCGCGCAGCAGCCGTTCCTGCGCGCCGGCCGAAAGCGTCGCCAGCTCGTCCAGGAACAGGGTTCCGCCGTCCGCTTCCTCGAACCGCCCCTGGCGCGCCTTGGTCGCGCCGGTGAAGGCGCCGGCCTCGTGGCCGAACAGCTCGGCCTCGATCAGGGTTTCGGGCAGCGCCGCGCAGTTGAGCGTGACCAGCGGGCCGCTCCATCGCGGGCTCAGGCGGTGGAGGCGCTCGGCGACCAGCTCCTTGCCGGTGCCGCGCTCGCCGATCACCAGAACCGGGCGGTTGAGGCCCGCCGCCCGGCTGGCGCGCTCCACCGAATCGAGGAAGGCGCCCGACTGGCCGATGAACTGATTGTCGCGTTCCATGTTGCCATCCGTAGCCGGCCTGGCGCCCATCGCCATCCGCCGCCCATCTTTGGCGTATTTTGCCAACCATTGGCAATATCTATCCTAGCGAATATTCCCGCCAATCCATCAAGAATGGCTGATTTCCGCCGATCCCGCGAGTTGGCACGCCCCCTGCAATGATCGAAGCGTCTACGGTGCATCGCACCACATGCTGAACCAAGGGAGGTTATCATGTTCCGCTTCGACGCCATCGACTTCCAGCGCATCGCGGTTTCGTCGATCGGTGCGCTCGTCCTTTCCGCCGCCTGCATCGTCGGCGCGGTCGGCCCGGCCCGCGCGGCCGATGGCCGCATGGTGATCGCGGTCGAGGCGGACTGCCAGCCCCCCTCGGCCCAGTATTTCGATATCGCCGCCCTGCCCAAGGCCTGAGCGGCGTGACCGGCCGGGGCGGCTTCCCTTAAACCGCCCCGGCCGCAACAAACGGGTTTCGTGAAGGAGTATCGCAAGATGGGAATCTTCTCCCGCACCAGGGACATCATCGCCGCCAACGTCACCGACCTGCTCGACAAGGCGGAAGACCCGGCGAAGATGATCCGCATGATCATCCTCGAGATGGAGGAGACGCTGGTCGAGGTCCGCGCCTCGGCCGCCCGCAGCATCGCCGACCAGAAGGAGATGCGCCGCCAGATCGCCAAGCTGGAGAATGTCCAGTCCGGCTGGGTGGAAAAGGCCGAGCTCGCCCTTTCCAAGGGCCGCGAGGACCTGGCCAAGGCTGCGCTGGTCGAAAAGCAGAAGGCCGCCGACCTCGCCGAGCAGCTTGCCGCGGAGATCGGCGTCCTGGACGAGAGCCTGAAGGCCTCGGAAGCCGACATCGCCAAGCTGCAGGCCAAGCTGCGCGAGGCGCGCGCGCGCCAGAATTCGATCGTCGCCCGCATGGAAAGCGCCAACAACCGCCTGCGGATGCGCGAAATCTATGCCGGCCCGAAGATCGACGAGGCGTTCAGCCGCTTCGACATGCTCGAACGCCGGGTCGACTGGGCCGAAGGCCGCGCGGATGCCGCCGGCATGGGTGCGGTGAAGAGCCTGGAGGAAGAAATCGCCGAGCTGCGCTCGTCCGAGAAGGTGGAGGCGGAACTCGCCGCGCTGAAGGCAAGGGCCGCCGGCAAGCAGGAGGGCTGATGCGATGGAAGATGTATTTCTCCCCATCATCATCGTCGGCATGCTCTTCATCGGGCTGCCCTGGCTGATCTTCCATTATGTGACCCAATGGAAGCGCTCCAGCAGCCTCACGGTCGAGGATGAGAACCTCCTCGACGAGTTGCACGACACCGCCCGCAGGCTGGATGACCGGCTTCGCTCGATCGAACGGATCATCGCGGCCGACAACCCGGATTTCCGCCCCGGCCAGATTTCCGACCGGAGCGAGAACCCCGAATATCGCCGGGCCGACGAGCCCGAGCGCATCGAAAACTGGCGCCGCGGCGAACATCGCTGACAGGCAGCCTCAAGGAGGGAAGAACAATGTCCGCTCGCCGCACCAAATTCTATCTCGACAAGCGCAACGGCAAGCTGATGGGCGTATGCTCCGGCATCGCCGACTATACCGGGATCGATGCCACGCTGGTCCGCATCGGCATGGTGTTGCTCACCATCTTCGCGATGGGGCCGATCGCGCCGCTCGTCTACCTCGTGATCGGCTGGGTCGCCAGCGACAAGCCGCGCGAATTCTATGACGATCCCGAGGAAGCGAAATTCTGGCAGGGCGTGCGCGCCAAGCCTTCCACCTCGGTGCGCGACGTGCGCAGCCGCTTCCGCGACATCGACCGCCGCCTGGCCGATGTGGAGATCCACATCACCAGCCAGAACCGCCGCCTGGCCGACGAGATCGAAAGCCTGCGCTGAGGTTCGGCGGGGCTGAGGCCCGGCATCAAGGGAGAGCATCATGACCTGGGGATCACCCGTCTCCGTCATCGCCATCATCGCGCTCTGCTACGCGGGCTGGCTGATCGGCACCTGGATCCGGGCAAGGCACGGCTATCCGGTGGAAGGTGAGTTCGGCGGCATCGTCCACAAGACGGACGGCCCCGGCACCGATCGCAAGATCGAGCTTCTCGCCAGCGAGAACGGCCAGTTGAAAGGCCAGATCAGCCGGCTGGAGGAGCGGATCGCGGTGCTGGAACGCATCGTCACGGACAAGGCCGTCCGGCTGGGCGACGAGATAGACAGCCTGCGCTGACCGCCGTTCCGTCCATTGATCGAACATAATGCGCGGTTCGTCGAAAGATCGATGCCCCGTCGCGCGGAGAATGAGGGAAAGCTGAAATGGACCCCGAACATATCGTATTCATCCAGCACATGGCGCCGTTGGCGATGTTCGCCGTGGCCTTCGGTGTCGGCGGATGGGTGCTGACCACCTGGCTCCGCATCAAGAACGGCTATCCGCTCGACGGCGCCTGGGGCCAGGCGGTCTATCCCAAGAAGGACGAGGAGATGGTGGAACGGCTGCGGCTGCTTTCCAGCGAGAATGCGCAGCTGCGCGCCGAGCTGGGATCGGTGAAGGACCGGCTCGCCACCGTCGAACGCATCGTCACCGACGCCAGCTACCGCCTCGATCGCGAGATCGAGGGGCTGCGCGGCCCCGCCAACTGACTTTCGAGCCGAGGGAGGCTTCATCCAATGTTCGACAATCCTTTCTCGATGGTGGTGGCGATCGTGCTGATCGTATCGATCGCCGGCATCATGCGCGCCAAATACGGCATCCGGCGGGATCGCCACGGCAACGAGCTGCCGATCCGCGATCCCGATGCGGATCGCCTGCGCGACGAGCTGAAGGCGCTGAAGGAACGCGTCGCCGTGCTCGAGCGCATCGCAACCGAAAACAACCGGGGCGTCACCCTCGATCGCGAGATCGAGGCGCTGCGCCACCGCGACTGACCAGGGAATGACGGTCATGACCGAACCCACCTTCTGGCTCGCCATCGCCTTCACCGGCCTTGCCGGCCTCCTCATCCTCACCCAGGCGGCGCTCAAGGGCTGGCGCGGCTGGCTCGACCTGCGGCGGCTGGAAATCGACAATCGCCGCGAGGAACAGGCCCACGCCTCCGCCCCCTCGCCCGCCTCGCGGATCGAGCTTGCCGATCTGAAGGAACGTGTCCGCAAGCTGGAAGCGATCGCCGCCGGCGTCGATCTGTGATGCCGGCCGCATCCGCTTCCGGCAGCCGCCCGCTTGTGGTAGCGGCGCGCCATGACCGCGCCGACCACGCTTGCCGAAACGCTGGAGGAATATGAATTCCTCGATGCCGACGACCGCTATCGCCTGCTGATCGATCTGGGCCGCGCGCTGGAGCCGATGCCCGATCCCCTCAAGACCGATGCGACGCTGGTACGGGGCTGTTCGGCCTCGGTATGGGTCTATCCCACCCGCCGCGACGATGGCCGGCTCCACTTCCTGGCCGATTCCAACGCGGCGATCACCAAGGGCATCATCGCGCTGGTGCTGCTGACGGTGCAGGACAGGACTCCGGCCGAAATCGTCGCCACCGACATCGCCGATGCGCTGGCGCCCTTCGATCTCAAGAACCAGCTCAGTTCCAACCGCACCCAGGGGATACCCAATATGATCGCCCTCATCCGCGCGACGGCCGAACGCTATGGAGCGGAAGGATGAAGAGGCTGGCGATCCTGCTGGGCGGCCTGCTGCTGGCCGCCGCCAACGCCACGGGCTTCGCGATCGGCGGCGCGCCCTTCCAGCAGGCGGAAATCCTCGATGCCCGCGCGATGCCGGAGATCGACGGATCGACCAGCATCCTGCTGACCTTCGATCCCAAGGCCGCGCCAAGGCTGGAGAAGCTGAGCGCCGCCAATATCGGCAAGCCGCTGGCGGTGACGCTGGACGGCAGGACCATCGCGAGCCCGACCGTCGCCGAGCCGATCACCACCGGCACGCTGACCCTGACCGGCAGCTTCACCCTGCCCGAGGCCGAGGCGCTGGCGAAGCGGATATCGGGCAAGGACCCGGTGCCGGAGGAGTTCGAGGACTGAGCCGGGACCGGCCCCGCCCGCAAATCCCGCACCGCAGATTCCGCAAGCAGGCAACCCGAACCCGCACGGCCGGATTACGGGCCTGCACCGTGACGCCGCTTATCGGCTGACAATCAAGGAAATGGTGGGCGGTGAGGGTTTCGAACCCCCGACATCCTCGGTGTAAACGAGGCGCTCTACCGCTGAGCTAACCGCCCGCCGATATATCGGGAGCCATGCCGAAGCATGCCTGCCATGGCCCCTCCCATAAGGGACATTACGTAATTCGCAAGGCCATCCTGCAGTGCAATAGGCGCGCCAGCCGTGGGGGCGATCTGCTTTGGTCGTTCCCCGCCACCGGGGTGCGGCCTCACCTCGGGATAAGGTCGGAATGCGGTACGAAAGGGAATATGTGCGGCGTCGCTATCGGGAGGAAATCGCGCGGGCGCGCGAGGCGGAATGCCCCGAACTGCGCCTCGCCCATTCCAAACTCGCCGAAGTGTTCGGCGAACAGCTCAAGATCATGAACGCCGATCACAGCTTCTATGCCACGGGGCTCGCAATCCGCCGCGCCGCCGCAAGATAATTAAGCATCCCCGCCGCCGCCGCATCCGAAAGCGTGATGAACACGCGGCGCCCGTCATGGGGATCGGCGATCCGCACGAACAGGCCCGAATCGGTCAGCGTCTTGATCCAGCGCAGCGCTGTCGTCGGCGGAACGGCGGCGGCGATGCACAGGCTGGAAACGGCGACATCGCTGCCTTCCAGCCGGGCCGCCATCAGATCGAGCAGCATGTCCCACGCCGGATCGGCGAACAGCTCGGCCGGGAAATAATTGTCGCGCAGCCGCCGGCCGCGAATGATGGCGCGGACATAAGCGGCATCGACATCGGGCTCCGTCCGGGGCGCCGCCCGGAAAGCCAGGGCATGGGCCGAGACCCCGTCCGCGCCCGGCTGGCCTCCCTGCGAAAGCTGCGCCAGCGCACGGGCGACCTGCGCCATCTGCTCGGCAAGATTCTGGAGCTGCGGATAAAGTTCGTCCGCCTTCCCTTCGGCAACGGCCGGGAACGGGCGCCCGCGCGCGCCCACCAGCGCCGCGGCAATATCGCCGGGCGTCGGCTGGCAGAGAATCGGGACATCCCCGCCCCCGAATTCCCCCATCACGGCATCGATCCGGTCGAGCGGCACCGCCACGATCACGGGAAGCCCGCGATCCGCCCGCCGGCGCAGCGCGCTCAAGGCGTCGTCGAACAGCCCGGCCGGACAGCCGCCCAGCTCGGCGACCAGGATATCGCCCGGCCCCGCCCGGCCGAACCGGGCAATGCCGTCCGCATCCAGCCCCACGGCTTCCGCCGGCAGGCCGATCGCGCGGGCCACCTCGGCGATCTCCGCCCGGGCCAGCGCATCGGCCCCGCAGACGAAGACCGAGGCCGGGCCGCCATCGGCCGACACCGGCCAATCCTGATTCGGATCATCCCCCATGGCCGGAACCTTCCGCATCAGGCCCGATAATTCAACAGCGAGGCCGCTTCGGAGAAGCCGGCCCCACCATCCGAAATCAGTGGGCCATCGCCTTCACGATATCCTCGACCATCTTCTTGGCATCGGCCAGCAGCATCATGGTGTTGTCCATGTAGAAGACGTCGTTGTCGACGCCGGCATAGCCCACACCGCCCATCGACCGCTTCACGAACAGCACGGTCTTGGCCTTCTCCACGTCCAGCACGGGCATGCCGTAGATGGGCGAGGACTTGTCCGTCTTGGCCGCCGGATTGGTGACGTCGTTGGCGCCGATCACGAAGGCCACGTCGGTCTGCGCGAACTCGCTGTTGATGTCCTCCAGCTCGAACACCTCGTCATAGGGCACGTTCGCTTCGGCCAGCAGCACGTTCATATGGCCGGGCATGCGGCCGGCGACGGGGTGGATGGCATATTTCACCTTCACGCCCTCGGCCTTCAGCTGGTCCGCCATTTCGCGCAGCGCATGCTGCGCCTGGGCGACGGCCATGCCGTAGCCGGGCACGATGATGACCTGCTCGGCCTGCTTCATCAGGAAGGCGGCGTCTTCGGCCGATCCGCGCTTCCACGGCCGATCGACCTTCTCGCCCCCGCCCGAGGATGCGGCTTCCGCGCCGAAGCCGCCCGCGATCACGGAGATGAAGCTGCGGTTCATCGCCTTGCACATGATGTAGCTCAGGATCGCGCCCGAGCTGCCGACCAGCGCGCCGGTGACGATCATCGCCGTATTGTGGAGGGTGAAGCCCATAGCGGCGGCCGCCCAGCCCGAATAGCTGTTCAGCATCGAGACGACGACCGGCATGTCCGCGCCGCCGATCGGGATGATGAGCAGGAAGCCGATCACGAAGGACAGCCCCGTCACCGTCCAGAACACCCACGGGCTCTGATCGGTGAGGAAATAGGCTACCAGGCCGAGGATCGCCGCCAGCGTGCCGAGGTTGATGACATGGCGGCCCGGCAGCATGATCGGCTTGCCGCTCATATTGCCGTTGAGCTTGAGGAAGGCGATCACCGATCCGGAGAAGGTGATGGCGCCGATGGCGATGCCCAGCCCCATCTCGATCCGGCTGACGCGCAGGATCTCGCCGGTCGCCACATCGACGATGCCGAAGGCGGCCGGGTTCAGATAGGCGGCCGCGGCCACCAGCACGGCGGCCAGGCCGACGAGCGAGTGGAAGGCGGCGACGAGCTGCGGCATCGCCGTCATCGCGATCCGCCGGGCGACGACGAAGCCGATCCCGCCGCCGATGGCGATGGCGATGGCGATCTCGACCAGGCCGGTGCCGTGCAGGATCAGCGTGGTCGCGATGGCGATCAGCATGCCGATCATGCCGAAACGATTGCCCCGGCGCGAGCTGGTCGGGCTGGAAAGCCCGCGCAGCGCCAGGATGAAGAGCACGCCCGAAACGAGATAGGCGAGCGCGGCCCAGCCGGGCACGGCGATATGTTCGGCCGCGGCGTGCGCCACGCTGGTGGCGGCGGTTTCGTAAGTCATCCTCTAGTCCCCCGACCCGTCATTCCCGCGCGTCCGGGCATGGATTGCCCGTTCGCCGACGGATGTGATGCCCGCAGGCATCCCGATCCCCGCCTCAGCGGGGCGACGATGATGTCCGGGCCTGAGCCTTGCGGGCTCAGCCCTTCTTTTCCTTCTTCTTGTACATCGCCAGCATCCGTTCGGTGACGGCGAAGCCCCCGAAGATGTTGACGCTGGCCAGCGCCACCGCGATCAGCCCGAGCCATTTGGCGCCCGGCGCCTCCGTGGCCGCCGCCGCGATCAGCGCGCCGACGATGATGACGGAGGAAATCGCGTTGGTGACCGCCATCAGCGGCGTGTGCAGCGCCGGCGTCACCGACCAGACGACATAATAGCCGACGAAGCAGGCCAGCACGAAGATCGACAGGATCGATATGAAGTCCATTGACTATCCCCTTCGCCCCGTTGTCGTCCTGCCGGCCGGGGCCGGCAGCTCATGCAGGCGGGGCGCACCCGCTTTGGCGAGACCCCGGCTCGCGCCGGGGCGACATGGGATCTTCAGCCCAGCAGCCGCTGGTTCACGACCTTGCCGTCCTTGGTCAGCCGGATCGCCTGGGTGATCTCGTCCTCATCGGGCAGCACCGGGCCGCCCTTCTCCTTGTCCCAGAAGGCGGACAGGAAGTTGTAGAGGTTCCGCGCGAACAGCGCCGATGCGTCGGACGCCAGCCGGCCCGGCACGTTGCGGAAGCCGACGATCTTCACGCCATGCTTCTCGACGATCTCGCCCGCGACCGCGCCCTCGACATTGCCGCCCTGTTCGACGGCAAGGTCGACGATCACGCTGCCCGGCCGCATCGTCGCGATCTGCGCGTCCGAAATCAGGCGCGGCGCCGGCCGCCCCGGGATCAGCGCGGTGGTGATCACGATATCCTGCTTGGCGAGATGGCTGGAAACGAGATCGGCCTGCGCCTTCTTATATTCCTCGGACATCTCGGTCGCATAGCCGCCGGAACCTTCGCCTTCGATGCCGGAGACATTCTCCACGAAGATCGGCTTGGCGCCCAGCGACTGGATCTGCTCCTTCGTCGCCGAGCGCACGTCGGTGGCCGAAACCTGCGCACCTAGCCGGCGCGCGGTCGCGATCGCCTGCAGGCCCGCCACGCCGACGCCCATGATGAAGGCGCGTGCGGCCGAAACCGTGCCCGCCGCCGTCATCATCATCGGAAAGGCGCGGCCATAGATGGAGGCCGCGTCCACCACCGCCTTGTAGCCGGCGAGGTTGGACTGGGACGACAGGATATCCATGGATTGCGCGCGCGTGATGCGCGGCATGAATTCCATCGCCAGCGCCTCGATCCCGGCGGCGGCATAGGCATCCACCCGTGCGCGCTCGCCGAAGGGATTGAGGCCCGCCACCAGCCACGCGCCGGGCTTGGCACCCGCCAGCGAAGCGGGGTCCGGCCCCTGCACGCCCAGCAGGATATCCGCATCCTTCAGCACGCTCGCCCGGTCGCCGATCGTGGCGCCGGCAGCCGCATAATCCGCATCCGCGATCGCAGCCCCTGCCCCCGCGCCGGCCTCAACGGCCAGCGTGGCGCCCAGGCCCGCGAACTTTTTCACCGTTTCCGGCGTGGCGGCGACGCGGGGTTCCCCCGCTGCGGTCTCCCCAAGGACCGCGATTCTGACGCCCGCCACCGCTCAGTTTGCGATCAGATAGACGACAAGCGCAGCCGCCACGACACAAGCGATCGTGCCGATCTTCATCAGGGAAAGAAAACCCTCGTAAGTCCCCTCATGCGCCTTCAGGTCGTTCGAAGCGCCGTTCGTTTCCGCCATTTTATTTTCCCCCACAGGGTGCGTGAACCGAGCGCGCAATAACGGCACATGCCCGGCGCCTCAAGTGCGGAAGGCGGCAATCGGGCCAGCAAACTCTTAGCCGTGCTTAATCCTAGCTTTACCCCAAGCCGCTATCCGGGCCTCGCGCCGTGGCGCAAGCCTTGGGGAGAATCGATGGGCCGGGATGCGACCCGCACGTTGCTGCTGATCGACGATGAGCCGGCGCAGAGCCGGCTGATCGCCGCCATGGCGTCACGCGCCGGCTGGCGAACGATCACGGCGCCGGACGGCAAGGCCGCGCTCCAGGCGATCGCGCTCGCCGCGCAGCCGATCGATCTCGTCCTGTTCGATTGCTGGGCGCCCGAAACGGATGGAGAAGGGATCATCGCCGCGATCCGCCGGCATCATCCCGATCTGCCGCTGGTGATGATCACCGCGCGGACCTCGGTTGCCGCCGCCGTCACGGCGATGCGGGCCGGCGCCACCGATTTCCTGGTGAAGCCGATCGCGGCCGATCGCCTGCTCGCGGCGCTCGACGCCGCCCTGGCCGGCCGCGTGGGCGAGCTTCGCCCGATGGCCGAGAAGATCGGCGAAAGGCTCGCCTTCGACGAGATCGTCGGCTCCGCGCCCGAATTCCGCGCCGCGCTCGCCATCGCCGCTAAGGCCGCCCGCGCCCGCGTGCCCGTGCTGATCGAAGGCGAAAGCGGCGTCGGCAAGGAAGTCATCGCCCACGCCATCCACGCCGCCAGCCCGCGCGAACGCCGCCCGCTCATCGCCATCAATTGCGGGGCGATTTCCGCCAATCTCGTCGAATCCGAGCTGTTCGGCCACGAACGCGGCGCCTTCACCGGCGCGTTCGACCGGCATATCGGCAAGTTTCAGGATGCCGATGGCGGCACGCTTTTCCTCGACGAGGTGGGCGAGCTGCCGTTCGATGCGCAGGTGAAGCTGCTCCGCGTCCTCCAGACCGGCGAGATCCAGCCGATCGGCGCCCGCGCACCCCGCCAGGTGGATGTGCGCGTCATCGCCGCCACCAACCGCACGCTCGCCGACGAAGTGGCCGCCGGCCGCTTCCGCGAGGATCTCTATTACCGCCTGAACGTCGTCCAGCTCACCATACCACCGCTGCGCGACCGGCCGGGCGATATCCCCGCCCTCACCCGCCACCTGCTCTCCCGCATCGCCCGCCAGCCCGGCCTGCGCGGGCTGGGCATCACCGACGAGGCGCTGCGCCTGCTGGCCGGCTATGGCTGGCCCGGCAATGTCCGCCAGCTCCAGAACGCGCTGTTCCGCGCAGCCGTGCTGTGCGAGGGGCACGCCCTAACCCCCGCCGATTTCCCGCAGATCGCGCACGAGGCCACCGCCCCCGCGTCCCGGAGCGCGCCGCCGCTCGCCAACGCCGCCGGCGTCACCTTGTTCGAACCCAACGGCCATATGCGCACGCTGGAAGCGATCGAGGCGGATATCATCCGGCTCGCGATCGGCCATTATCACGGCCGGATGACGGAAGTGGCCCGCCGCCTCGGCATCGGCCGCTCGACCCTTTACCGCAAGCTCGGCGAGCTCGGCATCGACCACGCCGCCTGATCGACCGCCCCTGTCCCATTCCGGAACGTCATGGCGGCGTAACCCGCTTTGAACATCAAGGTAATCGATCTGACTTGTTCGGCCGCCACCTGATGGGATGCGCGCCGCCATCGGGCGCCGCCGCAACCGATCAGCAAACAGGGGTCAGCAAATGCGCAAGCTCGTCTCGTCCGTGGCCGTCATGCTCGCGGCCACATCCGCCGCCGCCTCGGCCCACGCCTCGGCCGTCATCGATTTCGACAATCTCGCCACCAGCTACGGCGGCGGCGCCTATCATGAGGACGGTTTCGTCCTCACCGGCAATTTCTGCAACAGCATCTCGGGCAATTGCATCAACGCCGTCGATCCCGCGCTCAGCATCGATGGCAGCGGCACCTCGGTCGTGAAGGCCAGCGGGGCCGCGACTACCTTCACCGTCGCGCGCGAGGATGGCGGCGCCTTCCAGTTCGTGTCGATGGATTTCGGCAAGACCAAGGTGGAAACCGGCCCGGTCTTCACCGCCTCTTCCACCTATGAGTTCAAGTTCACGCTGGCGGATGCGGACGAGACGGTCGTCACCCGCTATTTCACCTTCGATCACAACCGCAATTCGCCGATCGTGGCCCACACCGCGATCTTCGAAGGGCTTGGCGACATCACCAGGTTCACCTTCCGCAACCAGAGCGCCGCCGCCCAGTTCGATAATATCCGGCTCGGCGATGCGGCTGTTGCCGCCGTGCCCGAACCCGCAACCTGGGCGATGATGATCGGCGGCTTCGGCATGGTGGGCGGCGTGATGCGCCGCCGCCGGGAAAACATGCTCAAGCTGGCCTGACCGGTTCGCGAGGAGGGGCGTGGACGTGCCTCTCCTCGCCTTTCCTTTGCTGGTTATAGCGGGCTCAGCGCCTCGTCGCGCATGCCGCGCCATATCTTCAGCGCCTGCACCGTTTCGAACACGTCGTGCACCCGGATCAGCTGCACGCCGGCATTGGCCCCGGCCAGCGCCAGCGCGATCGATCCGCCCAGCCTGCGGTCCGCCGGGGCCTCGTCCGCCAGCGCGCCGATCAGCCGCTTGCGGCTGGCGCCCAGCAGCACCGGGCAGCCAAGCCCGTGGAACAGCGCGAGGCCGTTCATGATCGCCAGATTGTGGCGCACCGTCTTGCCGAAGCCGATGCCCGGATCGACGATGATCGCATCGCGCCGGATGCCGGCCGCCTCGGCCGCCGCGATCCGATCCTCCAGCCAGTCATAGACCTCGATCAGCACGTCGCCGTAACGGGGATCGTCCTGCATCGTCTGCGGATCGCCGCGATGGTGCATCAGCACCACGGGGCAGCCGGCGCGCGCCGCAACTTCGGCCGCGCGCCCGTCCCACAGCAATGCGGACACATCGTTCACGATATGCGCGCCGGCGGCGATCGCGGCTTCCATCACCGCCGCCTTGCGCGTGTCGATCGAGATGGCGGTGCCGGCGCGCGCCAGCCGCTCGATCACCGGCGCGGTCCGGGCGATCTCGTCCCCTTCCCACACCGTCGCGGCACCCGGCCGGGTCGATTCCCCGCCCACGTCGATGATCGCCGCCCCTTCCGCCGCCAGCGCGACGCCCAGATCGGCCGCACGCGCGGCGTCGCCTTCATGCCGCCCGCCATCGGAGAAGCTGTCCGGCGTGACGTTCAGGATCGCCATCACCTGCGGCTGGTCCAGCCGCACGACGCGCTCGCCCAGCTTCAGCGGGGCACGGGGCGCGACGATCCGGGCGATCGTCGCGCGCGCGGCCTCCGCCTGTGCGGGGGAAAGCCCGTCGATGAAGGGATCGATCCGCTCCACCGGCACCAGCCGGTCGGCCACCCGGCGTCCGCCATCCACCGCGATCACGTCGAAGGCGGAAAACCATGTCATCCCGCCCGCCAGCCGCAGCGCCTGCCCGTCGCGATCGAACGGCGCGCCGACGAACCCCGTCGGACGGAAATAGAGGCGGGCGGAAGGCGGGATATCGGCCATGTCAGCGGGATCGTCGGCTTTTCAGGCGCGGGTGGGGGATATCACTCCCCGGTCGCCGCCAGGTGCCGCTGGCGCAGCGCATCAATCTCGACCAGCTTGCCGGCTTCCTCATAATGCCAGAAGCTCCAGCCGTTGCACGAAGGCGCGCCCTGCACCGTGGCGCCCAGCTTGTGGATCGATCCCGCGCCCGTGCCTTCCACCAGCGCCAGCGTGCCATCGGCCTTCACCTCCGCCTTCCAGCGGCGCTTGGCGTCCGTCAGCATCGTGCCCGGCTCGATCAGGCCCAACTCCACCAGCAGGCCGAAGGCGACGCGCGGCTGCGCCTTCTTCTCGGGGATCAGCATCATCGCGCTTTCGTCCAGCGGCAACGTGGAATCGATGCGCTGGCGGGCGACCTTCACATATTTTGTCTCGCGCTCGATGCCGATCCAGCGGCGCTTCAGGCGGCGGGCGACGGCGCCGGTGGTGCCGGTGCCGAAGAAGGGATCGAGCACGATATCGCCCGGCTCGGTGCAGGCCAGCATCACGCGATAGAGCAGCGCCTCCGGCTTCTGGGTGGGATGGGCCTTGTGGCCGTCATCGTCCTTCAGCCGCTCGCCGCCGGAACAGATCGGCAGCGACCAGTCGGACCGCATCTGCAGGTCGTCGTTCAACGCCTTCATCGTGCGATAATTGAAGGTGTAGCGCGCCTTCTCGCTCTTGGAGCACCAGATCATCGTCTCATGCGCATTGGTGAAGCGCGTGCCCTTGAAGTTGGGCATCGGGTTCGCCTTGCGCCAGACGATGTCGTTCAGGATCCAGAAGCCCTCATCCTGAAGCGCGGCGCCGACGCGGAAAATGTTGTGATAGCTGCCGATCACCCAGATGGTGCCGTCATCCTTCAGCACGCGCCGCGCCTCGCGCAGCCAGGCCTTGGTGAAGGCATCATAGGTGGCGAGGCTGTCGAACTTGTCCCAATCGTCGTCCACGGCATCCACCTGGCTGCCGTCGGGCCGGTGCAGATCGCCGCCGAGCTGGAGGTTGTAGGGCGGATCGGCGAAGATCATGTCGATCGAACGATCGGGCAGGCCCTTCATCGCCTCGATGCAGTCGCCCTGGATGATCGTTTCGAACGGCAGCATCGTCAGCTTCGGCCGCTTGACCGAGGCGACAGCCGTCCCCTTCCGCTGAATGCGTTGCACAACCGCCATCGATAAAATCCCCTGTTCCTTGAAGCAGCGGGATGAGTCAGCCGGACTCCGCGGTCAAGATCAGGGCCTTGGACCGGCTAGCTCGGACGCGATCTTATCATGGCGGAACGAAAGGAGTCTGCCACCTTATGTTGAGTCGGCCGTTAACCACCGACTCAATCCATTGTGGTGTGCCCTTGAAGACTCACCCCCGCGAATTTTTTTGCGGGGCGCCCGAATACGGCCGATCCGGCCGGGAACTACCCGGAAACTACAGCGCCAGCACCTGCTGGGCGACGGGCGCGAAGCTGCGGCGGTGGAGCGGCGTGGGGCCGAGCCGGACGAGCGCGTCCATATGCGCGCGCGATCCATAGCCCTTGTTGGATGCCCAGCCATAGCCGGGATGCAGGCGATCATATTCGATCATCATCCGATCGCGTTCCTGCTTGGCGATGATCGATGCCGCCGCGATCGAAAGGCACAGGGCGTCGCCGCCGATCACGGGGCGCGAGGGATGCGTCCAGCGCGGGCAGCGATTGCCGTCCACCAGCACCATGCCCGGCGCCACGCCCAATGCGGCGACGGCACGCTCCATCGCCAGCATCGAGGCCCACAGGATGTTGATCTCGTCGATCTCCTCGACCGTGGCGATGCCGACGCCGACCAGCGCCACCGCGCGCAGTTCCTCGCAGATACGCGCGCGCACCTTCTCCGAAAGCTTCTTGGAATCGTCGATGCCCTTGGGCACGCGGCCATGGTCCAGCACCACGGCGGCGGCCACCACCGGCCCGGCCAGCGGCCCGCGCCCGGCTTCGTCCACGCCCACCACGGGGCCGGGATGCTCGCGCTCCAGCTCGAAGCTCGGCCCGGCGGCAATGAGACGCTCCGTCTTCACGCCAGCCCCGTCATCGCATCGAAGGGCACGCCGCCCAGCGCATGCCCCATCGGGCCGTGCCCGGCGCCCAGGCCCGGCGCCGCCGCCAGCGCCGCGCGCAGATAATCCCGCGCGCGATCGACGGCGAGCTGCAGCGCCATCCCCTGCCCCAGGCTGGTGGCGATGCCGCTTGCCAGCGTGCAGCCCGTGCCGTGGCTGTTGCGGGTTTCGATCCGGTCGTTCCAATATTCCACGGCCGCGCCGTCGTGGATCAATATGTCCCCCAGCATCGGCCGGCCATTGCGGATCATCGGCGGCAGATGCCCGCCCTTCGCCAGCACCGCGCAGCCGAAAGTTTCGAACAGCTTGAGGCCCGCCCGCCCGGCCTGGGCGAAATCCGCCACCGGCAGGCCGGTCAGCGCCGCCAGCTCCGGCGCATTGGGCGTCACCACCGTCGCGATCCGCATCAGCCGGCCGAAGGCGGCC
Source organism: Edaphosphingomonas fennica (assembly GCF_003034225.1). Lineage (GTDB taxonomy): Bacteria > Pseudomonadota > Alphaproteobacteria > Sphingomonadales > Sphingomonadaceae > Sphingomonas_E > Sphingomonas_E fennica. Next base: position 81,182 of record NZ_PHHF01000018.1, on the reverse strand, counting down.
ACGGTATCGGCATCGGCCAGCACCGATCCGCTGGATGCCACCATCACCGGATCGAACACGATCGGCACCTCGCCCATCGCGGCGAGCCGTTCCGCCACCGCATCGGCCGTCGCCGCCGATCCGATCATGCCGATCTTCACCGCGTCCACGCCGATATCGGCGGCCACGGCATCGATCTGCGCGATCACCATATCGGCCGGCACGGGATGCACGGCCGTCACCCCCAGCGTATTCTGGGCGGTGATCGCGGCGATGGCCGTCATCGGATGGCCGCCCAGCATGGTCACGGTGCGGATATCCGCCTGGATGCCGGCGCCGCCCCCGGAATCGGAACCGGCGATGATGAGGATGCGGGCGATGGTCACGCGGCGGCCTTAACAGCCTCGCAAATGCTGTCCACCACCTCGGCGACGAGCGCCTCGTCCTCGCCCTCCGCCATCACCCGGATCAGCGGTTCGGTGCCGGATTTGCGGATAAGGATGCGCCCGGTGCCGTTCAGCCGCGCCTCGGCGGCGGCGATCGCCTGCTTCACGCCATCCTGCTCCAGCGGCGCGCCGCCCTTGAAGCGGACATTCTTCAGCAACTGCGGCAGGGGATCGAACTGGCGCAGCAGCTCATGCGCCGGCCGGCCCGATTCCACCAGCTCCGCCAGCACCTGCAGCGCCGCCACCAGCCCGTCGCCGGTGGTGGCGTGATCGGAAAGAATGATGTGCCCGGATTGCTCGCCGCCGACGTTGAAGCCCTGCGATCGCATCGCCTCCAGCACGTAGCGATCCCCCACCGCCGCGCGATGCAGCGCGAGGCCATGCCCGCCCAGGAAGCGTTCCAGCCCGAGGTTGGACATCACCGTGGCGACGATCCCGCCGCCCCGCAACAGCCCCTTGCGCGCCCACGATACGCCGATCAGCGCCATCAGCTGATCCCCGTCGACGACATTGCCCTTGTCGTCCACCACGATCAGCCGATCGGCGTCGCCGTCCAGCGCGATGCCGATATCCGCGCGCGTTTCCACCACCTTGGCGACCAGCGCCGCCGGGTCGGTCGATCCGCATTTGTCGTTGATGTTGATGCCATCGGGCGAAACGCCGAGCGGGATCACCTCCGCTCCCAATTCCCACAGGGCGGCTGGCGCGACCTGATAGGCGGCGCCGTTGGCGCAGTCGATCACGATGCGCAGCCCATCCAGCGTCAGCTTGTCCGGGAAGGTCGATTTGGCGGCGTGGATGTAACGCCCGCGCGCATCCTCCACCCGCCTTGCCCGGCCGATCGCATCGGATGCCACCAGCAGCGGTTCGGCATCCAGCAGCGCCTCGATGGCATCTTCGTCCGCGTCGGAAAGCTTGTAGCCGTCTGGCCCGAACAACTTGATGCCGTTGTCGTAAAAGGGGTTGTGGCTGGCGGAGATCATCACGCCGATGTCGGCCCGCATCGATCGGGTGAGCATCGCCACCGCCGGCGTGGGCATCGGCCCCACCAGCACCACATCCATGCCCACGCTGGTGAAGCCCGCCACCAGCGCGGATTCCATCATATAGCCGGAAAGCCGGGTATCCTTGCCGATCACCACGCGATGCCGGTGGTCGCCGCGCATGAAGTGCGCACCGGCCGCCTGCCCCACCTTCATCGCGGTCGCCGCCGTCATCGGCGCCTCGTTGGTGCGCCCGCGGATCCCGTCCGTGCCGAAATATTTCCTTGCCATGCCCCGTCTTGTTCCTGCCTGTCGCTGGGGTTGCCTTCGCGTCTATGGCGCAAGGATAGTCCGAACCCCCGGCCGGAGCGAGCCTTGATCGAAACCCTGTCCCGCGCCATCGATGCGCTGGCTGCCATCGTCTTCTGGAAAATCCCCTTCTTCGGCACGCAGATCGAAGCCATCGTGCTCTGGCTGGCGATCCCGATGCTGTTCTTCACCTTCTGGCTGGGCGTGCCGCAGATCAGCGGCATCAGGCTGGGCTGGAAGGCGATGCGCGGCCATTATGCCGATCCCGACCATCCCGGCGAGATGAGCCAGTTCGCCGCCCTTTCCACGGCGCTGTCCGGCACGCTGGGCCTGGGCAATATCGCCGGCGTCGCCATCGCCATCGCCATCGGCGGGCCGGGCGCCGCCTTCTGGCAGTTCGTGATCGGCATCTTCGCCATGGCGCTGAAGGCGGCGGAGGTGACGCTGGGCCTCAAATATCGCGAGGTCGATGCCCGCGGCACGATGCGCGGCGGGCCGATGTATGTGCTGAAGAACGGCCTGGGCGCGCGCGGCTGGCCGAAGATCGGCCTGATCCTGGGTGGCCTTTATGCCGTGTTCGCGCTGGGCGGGGCGATCCCGCTGGTGCAGGTGAACCAGAGCTATGCGCAGGTCAGCGCGGTCGCCGGCGCCGATTTCTCGTTGGCCTATGGCATCGGCATGGCGCTCGCCGTCTCGCTGGTGGTGGTGGGCGGCGCGCGCTGGCTGGGCCGGGTCACGGTGCTACTCGTGCCGGGGATGAGCATCCTCTACATGGCGGCGGCGCTCGCCGTCGTCCTCTATCACTGGATGGATATTCCCGCCGCCTTCGCCACCATCGTCTCCGATGCCTTCACCGGCCGGGCGGTGGCGGGCGGCGCGGTCGGCACCTTCGTCGTCGGCATGCGGCGCGCGGTCTATTCGTGCGAGGCGGGCGTGGGTTCGGCGGTGATGGCGCACGCCGCCGCCCGCACGAAGGAACCCGCGTCCGAAGGCATGGTCGCCCTGCTGGAACCGCTGTTCGATACCGTCATCATGTGCTCGCTCACCGCGCTGATGATCGTGGTGTCGGGCGTGTGGGACGACGGCTTCAACGATATCGCCATGGCGTCCGCCGCCTTTGCCGGCGTCTTTTCCTGGTTTCCCTATGTGCTGGCCGTCGCGGTGGTGCTGTTCGCTTATGCCACGCTGATCGCCTGGGGCTATTATGGCGGGCAGGCCTGGGCCTATCTGTTCGGACCGTCGCGCTTCGCCACCGTCAGCTATCGCATCCTCTATTGCGTGGCGCTGCCGGTGGGCGCGGTGCTGGATATCAGCCGCGTCATCAACCTGGTAGACAGCGCCTTCTTCCTGATGGCGGCGCCCAACGTCGTCGCCCTCTACCTCTTCGCGCCGGAGGTGCGGCGCGAGATCCGGGGCTATATCGCCCGGATGCGCGCCGCGCCGGCCGGCGTCAGTCTTCCGGTATAGGGGCGACCGCGACCAGCTTCAGCGCCTCGGGCCGGCCGGCGAAATCCACCTTGTCGCCCACGCCCGCGCCGATCAGCGCGCGGGCGAGCGGCGCGGTGAAGGCGATGCGGCCGGCGGCGGGATCGGCCTCGTCATCGCCCACGATATCCACGGTCCGCGTCTCGCCCGCCTGCTTGTAGGTGACGCGCGAACCGAATCCCGCTTCCTCGGGATCGGCGGGCGGCGCCGTAACCTGCGCGGTCGCGCGGCGGACATGCCAGTAGCGCAGTTCCCGGCGGATCGCCTCGATCGCCTCCTCCCCTCCGCCTGCCGCCACGAGATCGGCCAGCGCCGCCTCCCGCTCGGCCGCCTTGGCCTCGATCAGGGCGAGGCCGCGCGGCGTCACCAGATTGGGCCCCACCGGGATCGGCAATTCGGGCCGGGGCTCCTTATGCTCCTCGTCCGAATCACGACGGAACGCGACACTCATTGCACCTTCATCCTCAAATTGGCTGGGCGGGGCCGGGCCTCCGCCGGAACATGGCTGTATAGCGCCGGCAGCAGGCAGACGGTTCCCACGCGGCAAGCGCTTGACCTTTGCGTCCCAGCAGGCACAGGGTCCGCGCAACAAGAATAGAAGACAAGATTCAAGGGGGTATCGCATTATGGGCCTGTTCGACCGCCGCAAACCGCTGGAGGAGGCCGCAGATCCCTCCGGGGAACGGCTGGCGCCGACCCTGTCCTGGCCGCACCTCGTCGCGCTGGGCGTGGGTGCTATCGTCGGCACGGGCATCCTCACCCTGATCGGCGTGGGTGCCGATCGCGCGGGCCCGGCCGTGCTGCTGTCCTTCGCCATCGCCGGCGCGATCTGCGCCTGCGCGGCGCTGGCCTATGCCGAAATGGCGACGATGATGCCGGCCGCCGGCAGCGCCTATTCCTACAGCTACACGGTGCTCGGCGAAATCATCGCCTGGGTGGTGGGGTGGAGCCTCATCCTCGAATATTCGCTGGTCGTATCCACCGTCGCGGTCGGCTGGTCGGGCTATGCCGCGCCGCTGCTCCACGCCTCCACCGGCTTCCCGATGGCGCTGATGCAGGGGCCGGAACTGGGCGGCATCGTCAACCTGCCGGCGATCTTCATCATCGCCGTGGTCGCCGGGCTGCTGATCGTCGGCACGCGGGAAAGCGCGACGCTCAACGCCATCCTCGTGCTGGTGAAGATCGCGACGCTCACCCTGTTCGTCGCGGTGGCGCTGCCCTATTTCGATACCGCCAACCTCCACCCCTTCATGCCCTTCGGCTTCGCCAAGGGGGTGAGCCCGGACGGCGTCGAGCGCGGGGTGATGGCGGCCGCCGCGATCATCTTCTTCGCCTTCTACGGCTTCGATGCGATTTCCACGGCGGCGGAAGAAACGAAGAAGCCCGAACGCGACCTGCCGATCGGCATCATCGGATCGATGCTGGCCTGCACGCTGATCTATGTTCTGGTCGCCGCCGCCGCCGTGGGCGCGCTGCCCTTCACCCGCTTCGCCGACAGCCCGGAGCCGCTGGCGCTGATCCTGCGCGAGATCGGCCAGGGCAAGGTGGCGACCGTCGTCGCCGCCGCGGCGGTGATCGCGCTTCCCACGGTGCTGCTGGCCTTCCTCTTCGGCCAGAGCCGCATCTTCCTGGTGATGGCGCGGGACGGCTTCCTGCCGAAGCCGCTCGCCCATCTGTCGAAACGCGGCGCGCCGGTGCGCATCACCCTGATCACCGCCGCCTTCGTATCGGTGATCGCGGGCTTCGTGCCGCTCGACAAGATCGCCGCGCTGGCCAATTCGGGCACGCTCGTCGCCTTCATCGCCGTGTCGGTCTGCATGCTGGTGATGCGCCGCCGCGCCCCCGACGCCCGCCGGCCGTTCCGCACGCCCGCCGCCACGCTGGTGGGCGCGGGTGCGATCATCGGCTGCCTCTATCTGTTCCTCAGCCTGCCGACCCAGACGCAGGTCTGGTTCTTCCTGTGGAACGGTTTCGGCCTGGTGGTCTATTTCCTCTACGGCCGCGCGCGCAGCCTGATCGGGCGCGGGCTCCAGGGCCGGTAACCGGCATCCGGGCGCCCGCCTCATCCAGGCGGGCGCCCGGATCGTCTCAGCCGAACCAGCTCGGCTCGCCTTCCGCCGAAAGATACCAGCGATCCTCGCCCTCGATGGCGATCGCGGTCAGCCGGCCGGTGGCATAGGCGCCGGTATCGATGCCGATGCGGTTGGCCTGCTCGTCCGGCTCGTCGCTGATCGTGTGCCCGTGGACCACCACCACGCCATGATCCGCATCCGAATCGAGGAACTGCTCGCGTATCCAGCGGAGGTCCGCGACATCCTGCGCATCGATCGCCACGCCGGGCCGTATCCCGGCATGGACGAACAGATAATCGCCGAAGCGGAAGCCGTCGCCGCAGCTCTTCAGGAAAGCGATATGCTCTTCCGGCACGCTGGCGCGCAGCAGCGCGGCCATCGCCTCGTCATCGCCGGCCGCCGCCAGCAGCGCCTCCCGCTCGACGCCGTAGCTCAGCGCGCATTCCAGGCCGCCATATTGCAGCCAGCGCGGCATCAGCCCGCTTTCGCCGTCCAGGATGCGCAGGAACAGTTCCTCGTGATTGCCCAGCAGCGAAACCACGGTCATGCCGGTCAGCGGCACCGACCGCACCAGATCGACGACCCCGCGCGAATCGGGGCCGCGATCGATCAGGTCGCCCAGCATCACCAGATAGGCCTTGGCCGCCGGGCCGCGCAGCGCATTGTCGCGCGCGATCAGCCCCAGCAGCTCGGCAAGCTGGTCCAGGCAGCCATGCACGTCGCCGATCGCATAGCAGCGCGCATCGGCGGCACCGCGCGGCGCCGGCCTGTCCTCCTGGCGAGGCGCTTTTCGCGATCGGAACGGTAGAAACTTCATCACGCCTCGTCCGTATACGCCTGTTCGTGCCGCCGCGCAGCCGTTTCCGCATGATGAAACAGGCGCTAACGCTTTTCCGAATGGTTGGGCATAAGCCCTTCAGGCAGATGGCAGGCGGTGCGCATGAACGGAAATGATCGACCGGTGGTGATGGTGACGGGCGGGGCCGGCTATATCGGCAGCCACGCCGTGCTGGCGCTCGCGGATGCGGGCTGGCGCGTGGTGGTGCTGGACAATCTCGTCACCGGCTTCCGCTGGGCGGTCGATCCCCGCGCCGCCTTCGTCGAAGGCGCGATCGAGGATATGGCGCTCGTCGGCCGCATCGTCGCCGATCATGGCGTGGGCGCGATCCTCCATTTCGCCGGATCGGTGGTGGTGCCGGAATCGGTCGCCGATCCGCTCAAATATTATCGCAACAACACCGCCGCCACGCGATCGCTGCTGGAAAGCGCGGTCGCGGGCGGGGTGCGCCACTTCATCTTCTCCTCCACCGCCGCCACCTACGGCATCCCCGAAAGCATCCCGATCCGGGAGGACGCCCCCAAGGCGCCGATCAATCCCTACGGCGCGTCCAAGCTGATGACGGAACGGATGCTGGCGGACGTCGCCGCCGCGCACCCCATGAACTATGGCGCGCTGCGCTATTTCAACGTGGCGGGCGCCGATCCCGGCGGCCGTTCGGGCCAGTCGACCACGGGCGCCACCCATCTCATCAAGGTCGCAGCCGAAGCCGTCACCGGCCAGCGCGATCATGTCGCGGTGTTCGGCACCGATTATGCCACGCCGGACGGCACCGGCGTGCGCGACTATATCCATGTCAGCGACCTGGCCGACGCCCATGTCCACGCGCTGGAAGCCTTGATCGCCGCGCCCACGGAAAGCTTCACGCTCAATTGCGGCTATGGCCGGGGCTATTCGGTGCTGGAAGTGCTGGATGCCGTGGATCGCGCCACCAACCGCCCGATCGAACGCCGCATGCTGCCCCGCCGGCCGGGCGATCCCGACGCGCTGGTCGCGGACAATGCCGCCATCCTCGCCCGCCTGCCCTGGCGGCCGAAGCGCGACGATCTGGACGTCATCGTGGCCGATGCCCTGCGCTGGCAGCGCCACCTGGCCGATCTGGCGACGGCCTGAAGGCTTCCCCTCAGGTCGAAATCAGCCAGCGATCCGTGCCCTCCAGACAGAGCGCGGTCAGCCGGCCCGTCCAGTAGGCGCCGGTATCGATGCCGATGCGGTTGCGGCGTTCCTGCACCTGCTCGGTCGCGCTATGGCCGTGGATCACGAAATGGCCGTGGTCGGCCTTGCTGTCGAGGAACTCGTCGCGGATCCATAGCAGGTCGCGCGGGTCCTGGTCCGCGATCGGGACGCCGGGGCGCACGCCCGCATGCACGAACAGATAGTCGCCGACGATCTTGTAGTGCGGCAGCGCCTCCAGCCAGGCGATCGCATCTTGGGGCACGATATCCCGCGCGGCGGCGGCAATCGCCTCCACGTCGCCCGCATCGAGCACCGCCGGCGGCACGCCCCAGCTTTCCAGCGTCTCACCGCCGCCATTGCCCAGCCACAGGGCCATGGCCTCATCGCCCCCGCGCAGTGCGTCCACGGCCATCGCCTCGTGATTGCCCATCAGCACCGTGACGCCCGAATCGGCGTCGAAGGCGCGCAGCAGCTCGACCAGCGCAGCGCTGTCCGGCCCGCGATCGATGAAATCGCCCAGGATCACCACCTCGGTCGCGCCGCCGCCGCGCATCGCCAGATCCTCGTCGATCCGCTCCAGCAGGTGGCCGAACATGTCGAGGCAGCCATGGATATCGCCGATCGCGCAGACCCGCTGCCCGGCGGGAAGGGCCGTCGGAACGGCACTCCGCCGTTTCCATGGCAACAGGCTGCTGGCTCGGGAAAGCATGTCCAAAAGGCGTCCCCCGCGATGCGGTGCCAGGCAGGCCTAGCAGAAACATGGTTAACCGCGAAGCCCGCCGCGAATGTTAACCAAATCGTTAACCATTTCCGCCAACCAGGGAACAATCATTTCCATCGCATGCTTTTGCCATCAGTTGTTCGGGACAGGAGCCATGGGCGGAATCGCCGGCGAAATACGGAAGATGTGGCGCGCGGGCGCGATCGCCGCGCTTGCCCTGTCCAGCCCGCTCCTGCAGGGCGGCACCGATTTCGCCTCCAACCTCGATTCCCGCCTGCTCGCCGCCCATAATCGCGAACGCGCCTCGCTGGGCATCCAGCCGCTTACGTGGAACGAAGGGCTGGCGCGGGATGCGGCGGCGTGGGGCCGCTATCTGTCGCGCCTCGGCTACCTCAAGCACTCGCCCGACAATCCGAGCGATCCCGATCCGCAGGGGGAGAATCTGTGGGCGGGAACGCGCGGCTATTACACGCCGGAAAACATGGTCGGGCTGTGGGTGTCGGAAAAGCGCTTCTTCAAGGCAGGCATCTTCCCCGACAACAGCCGCACCGCGCGGCTGGAGGATATCGCCCATTACACCCAGGTGATGTGGCGCAGCTCCACCGATGTCGGCTGCGCGGTGGTGCGCGGCCGATACGATGATTTCCTGGTCTGCCGCTATAGCGAGGGCGGCAACGTGCTAGGCGAACGGCCGTTCTGATTCGGGCGCGATCGGCGCGAAACGGACGCTGAGGTCCACCTTCGCCGAAGCCTGCTTATCCCAGCGCTGCCGGCGGCTGAAGCGGATCGCCCCGCCGATCAGGCCGAAGCCCAGGATCATCTGGACCCAGATATTGGCATCGGGCAGCAGCGGCGTTTCCGGATCGGTGCCGGGGCCCGGACCGGGGCCTTCCGGCGTCGTCGGGCCGCCCGGGAAGATGCCCCCGCCCGGCCGCACCGGCGGCGGCAGGATCGAACGCGGCGGATTGAAGGTCTTCGGATCGAAGGACGCGAGGCTGATCGGCGTTTCCACGTCGGCCTGCGGAATCGGCAGATCGAGCGACGAGAGCACCACCGGCACCGCCGTGGGGCACGGCGCGATCGCAGCCGGGCTTGCCGCCGCCATTTCCGCCGCGGGCTGGCGCACGCGGGTCTTCGGCAGGGCATATTGCCGGGGCGCGGTGGCCTTGTGCACCGCGTTGCGCACCTGCGGAACGGATAAGGTTAGCGCCGCCGAACCGACGACGGGACATACACAGGCCGCCATGAGCTTGGCGGCCTTCGACGCGACCATGGATTGCAGCACTTTACGAACCCTCCCCGCGCACCCACCCGTACGCTTAAGGGTTCGTTAGGGCAATTTTGGCTAAAACCCAAGACGCGGCGAGAGATTAACCACGAATCAGGGCGTGATAACGCTCCCTCGTAACAAATGGAAACATAGGAGCAGCCGTTCCAGCCGCAAATGTCCCGAATATGGACATAAACTAAAGATTTCTGCGCAACCCGCGATCCCAACAATCGAATCGCTGTCGGATTTATTTACAAAATTTAACACAAGCCTGCGAATCGGCATCTTTGTCGGTCGATTCCGCGATCCCGTCGATTGCCGTCTGGACGGACAGCAGCTTTTGTTGGATATCGGAGCCCGGAGGATTTCCGCCTGAACGCTCACGCCGACATAGCCGAGACCAGCAAGAAGCCGGCGCCAGGAGCACCCTCGTTCGGGGCATGGCTCGCTGCGCACGTCCGCAAGGATTGGCCGCTGTGGCTGGGCATGGCCGCCATCGCCCTGCCGACGATGGCGTCGGTCGCGCGCGACAGCTGGTCGACCGAACAGGGCGCCCATGGCCCCATCGTGCTCGCCACCGGCCTGTGGCTGATCCTGCGCCAGTGGCGCGCCGCCTGCGCCATCGCGCGGCCGGGCTCGCCCTGGCTGGGCGTGGCGATGCTGCTGCCCACGCTGCTGCTCTACATCTTCGCGCGCATCACCAACATCGTCGAGATCGAGGGCTTCGCCATGTATGGCGCGCTGCTCTCCATCCTCTACATGTCGGCCGGCGGCGCGGTGATGCGGCTGCTCTGGTTCCCGCTGCTCTACATGCTGTTCGTCTTTCCGCCGCCCGATACCGTGGTGGCGATGGTCACGCAGCCCCTGAAGATATGGATATCGCGGGCGGCGATCGAGCTGCTCTACTTCCTCGGCTATCCGATCGCGGGCTCGGGCGTCACGATCCAGATCGGCCAGTATCAGCTTCTCGTCGCGGCCGCCTGCGCGGGTCTCAACTCGCTCATCAGCCTGTCCGCGATCGGGCTGTTCTACATCTACATCCGCCACAATGCGAACTGGCGCTATGCGGCGCTGCTAATGCTGGCGATCGTGCCCGTGGCGATCCTCGCCAATTTCGTGCGCGTGCTGATCCTGGTGCTGATCACCTATCATTTCGGGGAAGCGATGGCGCAGGGCTTCGTCCATAATTTCGCGGGCGTCACGATGTTCGCCATATCGGTGCTGGGCATCTTCGCGGTGGACGCGCTGGCCTCGCCGCTCCGCCGCCGCCTCGCCATCGCGGGATCGAACGAGCAATGACGACGATGCGCGACACCGATGACGAGCGCGCGGCCCCCGGCTCGGGCCTTTCCCGGCGCAACCTGCTGCTCGGCGGGGTGATGCTGGGCACGGCGGCGCTATGCTATGCCCGCCAGCCGAAGCCCGTCCCGTCGCTGCTGGGCAAGACCAAGCTCGACAGCCTGATCCCCAACCGCATCGGCCGCTGGACCTACGAGACCAGCTCGGGCCTCGTATTGCCGCCGCGCGACCAGCTGAGCGAGCGCATCTACGACCAGCTCGTCACCCGCGTCTATACGGCGCCGGACGGCACCGGCGTGATGCTGCTCGTCGCCTATAGCGGGCGGCAGGACGGCATGATCCAGGTCCACCGGCCGGAGGTCTGCTATCCGGCCAGCGGCTATGCGCTGACCGAATCGGTGGAGCACCCCGTCCGGGTCGGCCCACAATTCACCCTGCCCACGCGCTTCATCGTGGCGGAAGGGCGCTCGCGCATCGAACAGCTCATCTACTGGACGCGCGTCGGCCCCAGCTTCCCCACGGGCTGGCTGGGGCAGCGCCGCGCCGTGATCGACGAGAATCTCCAGGGCCGGATTCCCGACGGCGTGCTCGTCCGCATATCGACGATTGCGCAGGACAGTTCCGCCGCGCTCACGATGCTGGACGATTTCACCAATCAGCTGCTTCCCGTCCTGCCCGCCAAGGCCCGCCAGGCCCTTATCGGACGGACGTGAAGCCCCACGCCCACCCGGTGCGCGTGGGGCGGCCGCCGGGCGGGATATAGCGGGGACAACCCGCCTCTCTCCCGCCCCGGATGGAGGTTCAGGGCTTGGGCCAGAAGTTGAAGGGGCGCAGCACGAACAGGATGTAACCCAGGGTCGCGGCAATCACGGCGACGGCGGCCAGCTGATAGCCCTCGTTGCCAAGATAATTGGCTACCGCGCAGCCCACCGACGGGCCTAGATATTGCCATATCGAATCCCGCGGCGGTTCATCTCCGGTCGATCGCTGCATGAACAGAACAATCAGGCCGGCGAATATAGCTACCGTGATCCAGTCGAAGACAGTTTCCAAAAAGCTTCCCCTTTTGTTGATGGAATGCCTGTATAGATCGAAGCAGTCCAGCCCCAATCGGCCCGGCTCCGCTATTTGCGGGAAGGAACGATATGGCGGTCTGGTGGCGCATGGGAGAATGATGTGAAGACCAAATCGATGATCCTCGCAAGTGCGGCGGCAATGATGATGCTGACGCTCAGCGCCTGCGAAAAGAAAGCGGAAGGCCAGGTCGTCGCTGTCGTCAATGGCGAGGAAGTGTCTCTGCAGGAATTGAACGCGGAACTTGCCGGCCAGAATATTCCCGATTCGGTCGACAAGAAAGTGCTGATGAAGGAAGTCCTCCAGCGCGTCATCGATCGCAAGCTCCTGGTCCAGCGCGCCAAGGAACAGGGGCTGGACAAGGATCCCGAATATCTCACCCAGCGCCGCCGCCTGGATGAAAACCTGCTGGTCGGCCTGCTCGGCAAGAAGGCCGCCGCCAGCGTGAAGATTCCCGATGGCCCGACCATCGACAAGTTCATCGCGGAAAATCCGCAGATGTTCGCGCAGCGCGAACGCTACTCCCTCAACCAGATCCAGTTCGATCTGCCGGCGAACCCCCAGCGCCTTTCCGTCCTCCAGAAGGACAAGACGCTCGATGCCGTCGCGCAGTCGCTCGATTCGCTGGGCATCAAGTATCGCCGCGGCACGGCCGTGCTCGATTCGGCCACGACGCCGCCGGCGGTGATGGCCCAGATCCTGAAGCTGCCGGCCGGCGAGCCCTTCATCATCCCGATGAACGGCAAGGTCTATGCCAGCGTCATCACCGGCCAGCAGGCTACGCCGACGCCGTCCGAAGTCGCCCGTCCCGCCGCGACCGAGGCGATTCGCCGCCGCGACCTCGCCGAAATCAGCACCAAGACGCTAAAGCAGGCGCGTGACGCCGCGAAGATCCAATATCAGCCCGGCTACGAGCCGCCGGCCAAGACGGGCGCCAAGGGCACGGCCGCGCCCGGTGCTCCGGCTGCCGCGCCGGGGGCCGAGGGCGCCGCGGCGCCGGCCCTCCCGGCACCGGAAGCGGCCCCGGCGCCTGCCCCGGCCGCCAACTGATCGCGCCGGGCGCGGTGCGGATGGAGCCCGGCTCCGTCCGCACCGCGCCTTCCCATCCCCTTATCCGGCTCTGCCGGGCGGCCTTCCGTCAGCCCCGCCGCGCGCGCCAGGCGATGCGGAAGATGCGCGGCCCTTCCACCAGATAGCGGCGCCACAGCCGGCGCGGCTCGGAAAGCAGGCGATAGCTCCATTCCAGCCCCGCCCGCTGCATCCAGCGCGGCGCGCGGCGGGCACGGCCCGTCAGGAAATCGATCGACGCGCCGATGCACAGGCCCAGCCCCGTCGCATCGCCGCGCCGGGCGATCTCCAGCGCCAGATATTCCTGCTGCGGGCAGCCGACGGCCAGGAAGACGAAACGCGCCTTCGCGGCCGCCACGAAAGCGGCGGCCTCCGCAAGCGCCGCCTTGTTGGTGCGCAGGCCCATCGGCGGCACATGCTGGACGATCTCGGCGCCGGGCACCAGCGGCGCCACCTGCCCCGCCGTCTCGCCATCGCCGCCGATGATGGCGATGCGATCGCCCGGCCGCACCGTCGCCAGCAGCCGCGCGGTCAGATCGCTGCCGGGCGCCACGGCCAGGCGAATGCCCTCCAGCGCCGCCAGCCGCGCGAGGATGCGGCTGTCGCACGGCCGCGCCAGCGCGTGGGCATAGGCTTCCGCCAGCCGCTCGTCCCGCCCTTCGCCGTGCAGGCGGATCACATGATCGACATTGGGGGTGACGACATAGGCAAAGGGCGCGTCCGCCGGCCGATCCGCCAGCGCGGAGACCAGTTCCTCCATGCCCCGCCGGTCGAAATCCACGTCCAGATAGCGCTGCACCGCGGCGGGATCAGTAGGCATCCTTGTCCCAGATCACCTTGAACACGGTTTCGAGGATGATGCGGAAATCCAGCGCCAGCGACCAGTTGTCGATATAATAACGGTCATATTCCACGCGCTGGCGCGCCCGCTCGATCGTATCGATCTCGCCGCGCAGGCCACGCACCTGGGCCAGGCCGGTGATCCCCGGCTTCACCCGGTGGCGCGCGGCATAGCCCTTCACCGCATCGAAATAATAAGCGTCGCCCACCTTCATGTGGGTGGCGTGCGGCCGCGGCCCGACGATCGACATGTCGCCGCGCAGCACGTTGAAAAGCTGCGGCAGCTCGTCGATGCTCAGCCGGCGGATGATGCGCCCCACCGATGTCACGCGATCGTCGTTGCGCGTGGTGCGGGCCGCGCCCGTCGCATCGCCCCGGTCGACATACATGGACCGGAACTTCAGCACCTCGATCTCGACATTGTTGAAGCCGAAGCGCCGCTGCTTGAACAATATCGGCCCGGGGCTCGTCAGGCGGATCGCCAGCGCCGTCCCGATCAGCAGGGGCGAAAGCAGGGCGATGCCGATCAGCGCCAGCCCCCGGTCCTCGGCCGCCTTCAATATGCCGTGCCAGTCGCGGATCGGCCGCTGCCACAGCGCCAGGATCGGCACGGTGCCGATGAACTTCATCTCATATTGGGTGGTCAGCTCCACCGATTCCCGTGGGATCAGGCAGATGTCGATCGCCACCTCGGCCAGGTCGGCCAATATCTCGTCCAGCCGTTCCTGGGTGATCTTGGGGAGCGCGATCAGCACCTGATCCACCTCCCCGCGCCGGGCAAGGTCGACCACGGCATCCAGCCCGCCCAGGAAAGGCACGCGCATCGCCCCCTCGCCCAGCCGCGTCTTGCGGCCGTCCGCCACCCCGACGATGGAGAGATAGGGCAGCCGCTCCACGTCCAGCAGGGTCAGCGCGCGCTGCGATACATCCTCGTCCGCGCCGTAGATCACGATGCGCTGGCCGATATAGCCGGCCCGCACCAGCAATGCGATCGCGCCACGCAGCACGAACGTGCCGAGGTAGAGCAGCATCAGCACGCTGGCGATGTAGGCCAGGATCACCCCGCGCGAGAACATGTCGAGCATGCCGAGCTGCCAGATCGTCGCGACCACCAGGATCGACGCGATCATATAATCCAGCACGCCGCCCTGATGCGCCTCGCCGCCGCGCGCCATCGGGCTGCTATAGGCATCGCGCGAAAGGCGGATCAGGAAGAAGTTCACCGCCGCGATGATCGCCGCCGTGCTGTGGATCGACGCATCGAACAGGTCGCCCACCAGCAGGTCGTAGACGAACAGGCTGATCGGCACCGCCAGCAAAAGGCAGATGAAGTCCGTCACCACCGCCATCGATGCGATGACGTTGGAGGTGAAGCGCACCTTCGGCGTCGCGGGAACGTCCCCGCCGCGCGGCACGGCGATCTGGCCGGTCGGCGGCGTCATGCGGCGCGCCTCCGGGCGGGTTCGCCGCCGGCGCTCTCGCGGGCCGGATCGGCGGGCAGCCCCCGCATCACCGCATCGCCGCCCTTCAGCTTCGAAAGCGCGGCGGCGACGGTGCGGATGCAATCGGCATCGTGGGCGCCCGCGCACAGATCCGCCCGGATCTTCCATCCCGGCACCAGATCGGGATTGCGCCCCGTAAAGGTCTCCGCCACCTGCATCGCCTGCGATCTGCGGTTGGACGAGATCAGATAGTTCACATAGGCCGCCAGCACATCGACATTGCCGGGGAAATCCTGCAGCGCGCGTTCGAACGTGCCGGTGGCGAGGCCGTCCTGCTGCCGCAGGCCGTAGATTTCGGCCAGCACGATCGGCGTGCTCGCCAGATCGGGATTGTCGCGCTGGAGCAGCCGGGCATCGGCCAGCGCACCGTCCAGGTCCTTGCCGGCCATGCGGATGCGGGCGCGCAGCAGCAGGGCATGCGAATTGGTCGCGTCGAACGCCAGCACCGCATTCGCCCGCCGCAGCGCATCTTCCCTCTGCCCCATCGCCTCGCGGGTCATGGCATAGATGGCGTGCGCCTCGGCATTCGCCTGCGTTATCCGGTCGTCGGCCGCCAGCGGGCGCAGGATGCGCTCCGCCTCCGCCGCCCGCCCACGGGCCTGGAGATAACGCGCCAGCGCGACCTTCATCGCCGGGGTGCCGTTGGCCGCTATGCGCGCGACGGCCTCGGCGGGCACGGCGTCGCCGCCCGCGTCCAGCCACAGGTCGGCGACGCGCGCCTGCAGCAGGGCATCGGCCGGCTTGGTCTGCTGGACCCGATCGAGGACGGCGAAGGCTTCCGCATTCTTGCCGTTCCGATAAAGCTGCCGGGCATAATCGATCTGGGCATCGACATTGTCCGGGGTCAGCTTCGCCATGCGCGCCAGCACCGCCTCGATATTCGCACTATCCCCGGTGCGGCGATAGATTTCGAGCAGCGCGACCAATGTCGGAGCATTGTCACCGTTGCGCGCCGCCAGCTTGTCGAGGATGGCCACCGCCTCCTCATTCTGGTTGCGGACCGAAAGCAGCCGCGCGCGCAGCAGCTGCGCGCCCTGATCGTCGGGGGAAAGCGCCTGCACCTGGCTAATGAAGCCATCGGCATCGTCCAGTCGCCCCTGCTTCAGCGCCACCGATGCCTTCACCAGCAAGGCGCGGCCGTTCTGCGCGTTCAGCGCGAGAAGCTGGTCGGCATATTTGTCCGCCGCAACCGTGTCCCCGCCCGCGAAGGCCAGTTCCGCGGCGGCGTGCAGCGCCTCCTGATTGCCATGCTCCAGCTCCAGCGAACGGACATAGGCGGCATAGGCGCCGGCATAATTGCGCCGCGCCATCTCGATCCGCGCCAGCAGCAGCCAGTAGCTGGCGACATCGTCGCGCAGGGCCAGCGCCTCGCGGATCGTGGTGACGGCGCTCCACGTATCGCCCGCCTGGAAAAGCTGGTCCGCCCGCGCGGCGGCGGCGGCGGCCCTTTCCCCAGGCGATCCGCACCCGCCCAGCGCCAGCGCCAGGGCAAGCGCGCCGGCAAGGCGCCACGTCGTCATAGATCCCGGCGACCGTCCCATGCTGCGCTCAGATGACGGACGCGTATCGCGCGCTGTCCAGGGGCAACATGAGGAAGGTCGCGCGGCCTTCCGGCCGCAGGCTGTCCATCGCAGGTCTGTCGGGCATCCGGCCGGCCTCTTCGCTGTGTTGCAGATGGACGATCTGCCCGTCCGCGCGAAAAATCGGATGATCGATCGAGTTGTTCCGATCAACATCCGCATCTACGCGCGCACTTCCCCAATAACCTAACAAATGCTTCCCTTACAAACGCCCATTCCGTGAATTCATCCCTTCCCGGCCACGCCGGGGCGACAGATGCCCGCGCGGATCGGCCAGCGGCGATCCCGGCGCGCAGGCGCCCGCTTCCGGGATAACGCGCATTGCGGAATGTTTCGTTAATGGAACTTTCAGCGTTACCGTGCATCTTTCGGCCGTCGATCGGAGAAGATGGCGCCGGCCGCGTTGTCGAACCTTCGGCCGGGATAACAAAGCGGATCGATCCGGCTCGTCGCGTCTTGGGGGCTCGCGAACGTGCCGGCCTTTTCTTTTTTATGTGGCGGTGCGAAACCGTCATGCGATATGGGCTTGCTTCACGAAGTCCAGCGGGGATGGGACATCGAGACCATGAAATTGCGCGAAAACATATTGGCCGCCGCCCTTCTTGTCGTTCCGGTGGCCGCGCCCGCCGTCGCCCAGGACAAGCCGGCGGCCGCCCCGCCCGCCCAGCAGCTCAAGGCCTATCGCATCAATCCGGGCGACGAGCTTGAAGTCTATGTCTGGGGCGAGGAGCGATTGCAGCGCACCATCCGCGTGCTGCCGGACGGCACGTTCAGCTTCCCGCTCGTCGGCCGAATCGACGCGCTCAACAAGTTGCCGACCGATCTGGAACAGGTGATCTCCAAGGGGCTGGAGGCGCAGTATCGCGGCCAGGTGCCGCAGGTCACGGTCTCCGTGCGCTCGCCCTCCGGCATGCAGGTGTCGGTGATCGGCAAGGTCCGGTCGCCGGGCAGCTTCACGCCGGGCAAATATATCAACGTGCTCGAGGCGATCGGCATTGCCGGCGGGCCGACCGAGTTCGCCGATGTCTCCAACGTCACCATCCTGCGCAAGCAGGGCGACCATCTCGTGCCGATGAAGGTGCGCCTGTCGGGCGCGCTGCGCGGATCGCCCAGCAGCGCCGATCTGGCCGCCGATGGCCTGCCCCAGCTTCAGAGCGGCGATACGGTGATCGTCCCATGAGCCTGAAGGGTTCGCGTCGCCGTCGTCCAGCCGCCATCCACATCGCCGCCGCCGGCCTGGCGGTAACCGTGCCGCTTGCGGCCGCGCGCGCGGAAATCACCGGTAAGGTCGATGTCTCGGCCTCCGCCGGCTATGCCAGCAATCCTTTCCTCAACGATGTCGGGGATAAGGATAGCGGCTTCGTGGAAGGCGCGATCCGCCCCAGCCTGGCGATCACCGGCGCGCGGGGGCGCACCGACATCACGACCTATTACCGCCGCACCGAATATTTCCGCCGCTACAACGATTCCAACGCCTATGGCGGCTCGGTCCGGGCCACCCGCCAGCTGAGCGAGAAGATCGATGCGCGCGCCCTGCTCTCCTTCGACAGCTCGATCGTCGGCGCGGACGATCCGGATGGCGACCTCGTCGATCCGGAACTGCCCGAAAATCCCGATATCGGCCTGATCGGCGCACGCCAGCGCCGCCACATGCTCAACGGATCGGCCGGCCTCACCTACCGGCCCAACGCCCGCGACAGCTGGTCCGCCGATTTCCGCGCCACCAAGAGCGACTATCCGGACAATAGCCGCCTGCCGATCGAGGTCGGGCAGGATTATGTCTCCTATGGCGGCACGCTGGGCTACAGCCACGCCATCTCGGAAACCTCGTCGCTGGGCGCGTCGGTCACCTATACCGAGGTGGATTATGAAGCCGCCGGCCGGGATTCGCGGATCATCAGCCCGCAGCTCACTTATTCGCGGCGCTTCGGCGGCGGCTGGACGCTGGCCGCCGGGGCCGGCGTCTCCTTCACGCAGCGCAAGCTGCTGACCGGGAACGACAACAGCACCGCCTTCACCGGCAATATCGAGGTCTGCCGCGAAGGATCGAGGGGCAATCTCTGCATCGGCGGCTCGCGCAGCACCACGGCCACGGGCTTCGGCGGGGTGCGCAACGAGACCGAGGGCCATCTGACCCACAGCTACAAGCTCAGCGAACGCAGCTCGCTGTCCAGCCGGATATCCTATTCGCGCAACGGCAACGCGGCGCTGCCCACCTCGGGATCGCGCGATTATCTGACGGTATCGACCTTATATTCGCGCAGCCTCAACGAACGCCTCCGGGTCACGGCCTATGTGGGCTATCGCGACATATATCGTTCAACGGTCTCGCCTCCCGCGGATATTTCGGGCAGGCTGGGGCTGGCTTATACGTTGGGTGATCGTCGATGAACGCCAATCTGCCGGGGCAGGACGCGGAAGAGGTTTCGGAAAACCTCCTCGGCCATCTGCCCACCATTCTCTGGCAGCGCCGCTGGTTCGTGCTGGCGCCGCTGCTGGCGGGCACGGTCGCGGGCCTTGCCGCCGCCATCTTCATGCCGGCCACCTATCGCTCCAGCGCGATGCTGCTGGTCGAATCGCAGGAACTGCCGCAGAATCTGGTGGGATCGCCGCTCACCAGCCTGATCGATCAGCGCATCGCCAAGATCCGCCAGCAGATCCTCAGCCGGCCCGACCTGATCGAGCTTATCCAGAACAACAATCTCTACCCCGCCGAACGGCGTTCGCAGCCCTTGTCGGAAATCATCGACAAGATGCGGGCATCGACGTTCATCGCCCCGGTGAACGCGGATATCGAGCGTTCCTCCAACCGGGGCTCGTCGACGATCGCCTTCTCGCTGGCGTTCAACTATTCCGATCCGGTGCGCGCCCAGCTGGTCGCGCAGGATTTCGTCGAACGGCTGCTGAAGCTCGATTCCGCGGGCTCCGCCGCGGCTGCCGCCGGCACCGTCACCTTCCTTCAGGATCAGGCGGCCAGCATCCAGGGGCAGCTCCAGGGCCTCGAAAAGCAGATCGAGGAGATCAAGGCCCGCAACGGCATGGCGCTCTCCAACGCCGGCGGGCCGGTGATGAGCAGCGGGTCCTACGATACGCAGATCGCCCAGCTCCAGCGCGAGAACGCCCAGTTGCAGGCGCAGGCGCGCACGCAGGCTTCGGTCGATTTTGATCCGGCGGTGGTCGCCGCCACCCAGCAGCTGGATAACGCCAAAGCGGTCTATTCGGATAACCATCCCGACGTGAAGCTTGCCGAGCAACGCCTGCGCGAAGCGCGCCAGGCGGCGACCGCGAGGGTGGCGACGAACATGCGCGGCTCCTCGGTCGGCGCGCAGATCGCCGCCAACAACGCCACCATCGCGCAGCTCCAGGCCGCGCGCGGGGCCGAGCAGTCCCGTTCCAGCGCCGCGATCGCCGCCCAGTCGGCGGCCCCGCTGGTGATGGAGCAGATCGCCCAGCTCCAGGCCCGGGCCGATGGCCTGCGCGCCAATTATGATCGCGTCTCGGCCAACCTCATGGCCGCCCAGGCATCGGCCAAGATGGAAAGCGAGCAGCGCGGCGAGCGGCTGACGGTGATCGATCCGCCCGTGGTGCCAGACAAGCCCAGCTCCCCCAACCGGCCGATGCTGATCCTCGGCGGAATCGCCGGGGGCGCCGCGCTGGGGCTGGTGCTGGCGATGCTGTGGGAATTGCTGCTGAGGCCGATCCGTGGCGTCGCCGCGCTCCAGAACCTGCTGGGCGTGGCGCCGCTTGTCGTCGTGCCCACCTTCCGCGACAGCGAGCCCAGATGGCATCGCTATCTGTTCTGGCGTCGCAAGAAGCCGGCCAAGACGGCATGATGCCGCCCTTTCGGATGCGGATGCTCAATCGAAGGAAGTGCAGTCTTGAGTGTTGAAAGCATCGAAGGCCAGGCCAGCCAGCTGCTTCCGTCGGTGATCCCGCCGCCGGGCACGGCGACGGTGGAAACGCCGATCGAAGGGCTGCTGGACAAGCATATCTACGGCTTCAACAGCCGGGATCAGCGCTCCCGCCCGTTCAACCTGCTGCGTTCGCAGGTGCTGAAGCTGGCGCGCAGCCGCAACTGGCGGGTGATCGGCATCACATCGGCCACCCCGCGCGTGGGCAAATCGTTCATCGCCTGCAATCTGGCGGCCGCGATGGCCCGCACGCCGGAGATGCATACCTATCTGTTCGATTTCGACCTTCGTCGTTCCTCGCTGGCCGAATATTTCGGGCTGGAAGGCGAAGTGGGCGTGACCGACTATCTCGACGGCCGCATCCCGGATCTCACCTCGGTCGCGCGCGATGTCGCGGGCGAACGGCTCAGCCTGTTCCCCAGCTTCGAAAACCAGCATCATTCGGCGGAGCTTCTTGCCGGCGCGCCGATGGACCGGCTGATCGAGGACATGCGCCGCCTGCCGGACAACAGCATGTGCCTGTGCGATCTGCCGCCCGTGTTCGCCAATGACGATGCGGTCATCATCGCGCAGAAGATCGATGCCTACATCCTCGTGGTCGAGGAAGGGGTGACGACCCGCAAGCAGGTGCGCGACACCTTCGCCCTGCTTTCGCCCGCGCCGTGCCTGGGCACGGTGCTCAATCGCTACCAGGGGGGCCTGATGGGCGACGATTATGGCTATGGCTACGGCCAGAGCCAGAAGTACGCCGAATATTACAGCTAGGAACATCATGGCGGAAACCGGCCGGCGCGGCATCATCCTCGCAGGAGGATCGGGCACCAGGCTGCACCCGCTGACCCATTCGGTCAGCAAGCAGCTGATGCCCGTCTATGACAAGCCGATGATCTATTATCCGCTGACGGTGCTGATGCTCGCCGGCATCCGCGAGATATTGGTCATCACGGCGCCCGATCAGGCGGCGGGCTTCCGCAACCTGCTGGGCGATGGCGGCCAATGGGGCCTCGCCATCCGATATGCCGTCCAGCCGAAGCCGGAAGGGCTGGCCCAGGCCTATCATATCGGCGCGGATTTCGTGGGGGATGCGCCGTCGGCCCTCGTGCTGGGCGATAACCTGTTCTACGGCCATGGCTTTCCCGAACTGCTCCGCGCGGCGGATGCGCGAACGGAAGGCGCCACCGTCTTTTCCACCAGCGTCAGCGATCCCACGGCCTATGGCGTGGTTTCCTTCGATGCCACGGGCCGGGCGGAAACGATCGAAGAAAAGCCGGTCCAGCCCAGGTCCAACCAGGCGGTCACGGGCCTTTATTTCTACGATGCCGATGCGCCCGCGCTGGCCGCGACGCTCCGCCCCTCCGCCCGTGGCGAGCTGGAGATCACCGATCTCAACCGCCTCTATCTTGAAGCCGGCAAGCTCCACGTCACCCAATTGGGCCGTGGCTTCGCCTGGCTCGATACCGGCACCCACGGCGCGCTGCTCGACGCCGCCAACTATGTGCGGATCGTCGAGGAACGGCAGGGCCTCAAGATCAGCTGTCCCGAGGAAATCGCCTGGCGCCAGGGCTTCATCGACGACGATGCCCTCCGCGCCATCGCCCGCCCCCTCGAAAAGAGCGGCTACGGCCGCTACCTGCTCCGCCTGCTGGAGGAAGGTGCCTGATGATCGTCACCGATCTCGATCTGCCGGGGCTCAAGCTGTTCGATCTCGATCGCTTCGGCGACGATCGCGGTTTCTTCCTGGAAAGCTGGAACCAGCGCCGGTTCGCCGATGCCGGCTTCAGCGAAAGCTTCGTGCAGGACAATCACAGCCGCTCGGCCGCGGGCGTGCTGCGCGGCCTGCATTATCAGTTCAAGAATCCGCAGGGCAAGCTGGTCCGCGTCACGCGCGGCCGGGCTTATGACGTGGTGGTCGATCTGCGCCGATCCTCCCCCACCTTCGGCCGCTGGCAGGCGGTGCCGCTGTCGGAGGATGAGCCCCGCTTGTTCTGGATACCGCCCGGCTTCGCCCACGGCTTCCTGGCGCTCGAGGACAGGACGGAGTTCCAGTATAAGGTCACGACCTTCTACGATCCGGCCGACGAGCATAGCCTGCTGTGGAACGATCCGGCGATCGGCATCGCCTGGCCGCTGGAGATGGAACCCGCCCTTTCCGCCAAGGATGCCGCCGGCCTGCCGCTGGCGGACGCCCCCACCTACGCATGAGGGTGCTGGTCACAGGCGCCGCCGGCCAGCTCGGCCGCGCGCTGCTGGCGTCCGCCCCGCCCCGCGTGGAGGCGATCGGGCTGGATCGGGCGGCGCTCGATATCGGCGATGAAGCCGCCGTCGAGGATGCCGTGCATCGCCTCCGCCCGGCGCTGATCGTCAACGCCGCCGCCTATACCGCCGTGGACAAGGCGGAAACGGAACGGGATGCCGTCCGCCGCATCAACGCCGATGGCCCCGGCTATCTCGCCCGCGCGGCGGGTTCGGTCGGCGCCCGGCTGGTCCATGTCTCCACCGATTTCGTGTTCGACGGCACCGCCTCCCGCCCCTATCGCCCGGCGGATTCCACCGCGCCGCTTTCCGTATATGGCGCCACCAAGCTGGCCGGCGAGGCGGCGGCGCTGGCCGAACATGCCGATGTGCTGGTGGTCCGCACCGCCTGGGTCTATGCCGCGCATGGCCGCAACTTCCTGGAAACCATGCTGCGGCTGATGGCCGAGCGGGACGAGCTTGCCGTCGTTGCCGACCAGGTCGGCACCCCCACCCACGCCGCCTCGCTGGCGCATGCCCTGTGGGCGCTCGCCATGGTGGACGCGCGCGGCGTCCTCCACTGGACGGACGCCGGCGTCGCGAGCTGGTATGATTTCGCCGTCGCCATCCGGGAAGAGGCGATCGCCGCCGGCCTCCCCGTCCGCGCCGCCGCCGTCCGGCCCATCGCCACCGTCGATTATCCCACCCCCGCGGCCCGCCCCGCTTTCTCGCTGCTCGACAAGAGCGCGGCCTGGGGCATCACCGGCATCGCGCGCCATTGGCGCGAGGAGCTGCGCGCCGCGATCGCCGCCCGAAGGAACTGAAATGGCCAACCTGCTCATCACCGGCGGCGCCGGTTTCATCGGCGCGAACTTCGTCCGCCACTGGCGCGCCAGCCGGCCGGATGACGGCGTCGTCGTGCTCGACGCGCTCACTTATGCCGGCAACCGCCCCAGCCTGGACGGCGTGGAGGATATCGTCTTCGTCGAAGGCGATATTCGCGACGAGGCGCTGGTGAACCGGCTGATGGCCGATCATGCGATCGATCGCATCGTCCATTTCGCGGCCGAAAGCCATGTCGATCGATCGCTTTCGGGGCCGGCCGCCTTCGTCGATACCAATGTCCGCGGCACGCTGGTGCTGCTGGAGGCCGCCCGCGCGGCCTGGCTGGACAAGGGCAGCGGCACCCCCCACCGCTTCCACCATATCTCCACCGACGAGGTGTTCGGCACGCTGGGGCCGCAGGACCCGCCCTTCCGTGAAACCACGGCCTATGCGCCCAATTCGCCCTATTCCGCCAGCAAGGCGGCGTCGGACCACCTCGTCCGCGCTTATCATCACAGCTTCGGGCTGGATGTCGTCACCACCAACTGCTCGAACAATTACGGCCCCTACCAGTTTCCCGAAAAGCTGATCCCGCTGTTCATCCTGAATGCGCTCAGCGGCCGCAACCTGCCGATCTACGGCGATGGCATGCAGGTGCGCGACTGGCTTTATGTCGGCGATCATGTGCGCGGGATCGAGCTTGCGCTGGAACGCGGGCGCGCGGGCGAAACCTATTGCATCGGCGGCGGGCAGGAACTGGCGAACCTGCAGGTGATCGATACGCTGTGCGCGGCGGTGGACGCCGCCTTCGCCGCCGATCCCGATCTCGCCCGCCGCTTCCCTGATGCGCCGCCCGCGAAGGACCGGCCGACCGCCACGCTCAAGACCCACGTCACCGACCGGCCCGGCCATGACCGCCGCTACGCCATCGACGAGGGCAAGGCCCGGCGCGAGCTGGGCTATGCCGCCGCCCACGGCTTTGCGGAGCATTTCCAGGCGACGCTGCAATGGTATCTCGCCAATGAAGGCTGGTGGCGCGCGATCCAGGGCCGTGCCGCGCGCGTGCGGGATTGATCCGGATCCGAATCGAATCGCTTTCCTCCGTAACGATTTTACATCTATCCATAACGGACCATTCGATCTCAAACGGGGGGAGCCGTTATGGGAGAGGGACAGGCGCTGGCCAGCGCGGCGATCGCGCTGCCGGCGGAGGTGGAACGCGGCCGGCGTATATCCTGGATCGATGCCACAAGGGGCATCGGCATCTTCCTCGTGGTGCTCGCGCATGCCGAACGCGGCTTCGTGGAAGCGGGCATGATGCCGCTTGATCCGGCGGTGCGGGATTTCGATGGCGCCATCTATGCCTTTCACATGCCCTTATTCTTCCTCCTGGCCGGCCTGCATGTCGAACAGGCGCTGGCGGCGGGCCGCCCGGCTTTCCTGACGGAAAAGCTGAAGGCCATCGCCTGGCCCTATCTGCTCTGGTCGACGCTGCACGTCCTCACCGTGATGGCCACGGGCAGCGCCAACAGGCCGCTCGATCTCCACGATCTTGCCGGCATCGGCGTGCGGCCCGTGGCGCAATTCTGGTTCCTCTATGCCCTGTTCCTCTGCTGCCTGGTCGTGGCGGCGGGCTGGGGCCGGTTCCGCCTGCTGACGGTGATCGCCGGCATGGGCATCGCCGCGCACGCATATTTCGGCTCGGGCAACATGATCCTGCAGACCGCCCAGCTCTTCCCCTTCTTCCTCATGGGCATCGCGGTGGGCCGGTGGCCGGCGATGCGGGGCGAATATCTCGACACGCCCACGCTTGCGACCATTCTTCTGGGCGGCGCATTGATCTTCGCCGCCACGCGCCTGCTGCAGACGGTCGTGGCGCTCGGCGGCACCGATCACACCATCCTCTTCTATATTGGCGCGGGCGCCGGGATCGCGATGACGACCACGCTCGCCATCATCCTGCGCGGCCGGATGCCCTGGCTGGTCCGCCTGGGCCAGGCATCGATGGCGATATATGTCGCCCATACCTTCTTCACGGCGGGGTTCAGGATGGCGGTGCAGAAGATGGGCCTCGCCCTCGATCCGGCATGGCTGCTGGCGATCGGCACGATTGTCGGCCTGCTCGGCCCCTTGGGCTTGTATGAATTTGCCGGGCGGCGGAAACTCTCGCCGATTCTCGGGTTGGGGAAATATGTCAGAAGCTGAACGTCCGCCGCACGCCGCCGCCCGTGTCGCCCCGCATGTCGCCATCGTCATCGTCAATTACCGCACCCCCGATCTCGCGCTGCGCTGCGTGGAGACGCTGGCCGCGGAGCGCGTGGCGCTGCCGGGCCTGGAAGTGGTGGTGGCCGATGGCGGATCGGGGGACGGATCGGCGGAAAAGCTGGCGGCCGGGCTTGCCGATCCCCGTTTTCAGGGCTGGGCCAGGCTGCTGCCGCTGCCGATCAACGGCGGCTTCGGCTGGGCCAACAACCAGGCGATGCTCCGCCTGCTCCAGCAGGACGATCCGCCGGATTATATCCACCTGCTCAACCCCGATACGGAGATCGCCCCCGGCGCCGTCGCCCTGCTCGCGCAATGGCTTGCCGCCCATCCCCGCCACGCGGCGGTCGGCAGCCAGCTTTTCCGGCCGGACGGCGCCACGGTGGGCAGCGCCTTCCGCTTCCCCTCGATCGGCCGCGAATTCCTGCGCGGCAGCGCCACTCCCGCGCTAGGCCGCGCCTTCGGCATCCGGCCGACATTGGTGGAGGATGCCGGCGATCCCGATTGGGTGACGGGCGCCAGCGTGATGCTGCGCGCCGAAGCGCTGCGCGAGGTCGGCCTGTTCGACGACGGCTTCTTCCTCTATTTCGAGGAGGTCGAGCTGATGCGCCGCCTGCGCGCCGCCGGCTGGGGCGTCGCGCATGAACCGCAAAGCCGCGTCTTCCATGTCGGCGGGGCCGCCACCGGCGTGAACGTGGCCAATGTCGCGCGCCGACCGGCTTACTGGTTCAATTCGCGGCGGCGCTATTTCGTGCGGACCGGAGGCACCGCCACTTTGGTCGCGGCCACGCTCGCCTGGATGGCGGGCCGGGCATTATGGAAGCTGCGCGAGGCATTGCGGCTGACCCGCGGCCAGCCCGCCGCGGCGCCGGAGGCCACCGATCATCTCCGTCTCAGCCTGGCCCCGCGCCCCGGCGATCGCCGGCCCACCGTCGCCCGCTGGAACGACCCGCCCGATCAGCCGCCCGCCTGGATGGAAACCGCGCGATGACGGTGGACGGCCGCGTCGGCATCGTCGCCATCGGCCGCAACGAAGGGGAAAGGTTGAAGGCCTGCCTCCGCTCGCTGCCGCCCGGCGCACCGGCCGTCTATGTCGATTCCGGCTCCAGCGACGGCAGCGTCGCCTTTGCCCGGTCGATGGGCGTGCGGGTGGTGGAGCTGGACATGGGCACCCCCTTCACCGCCGCCCGCGCCCGCAATGCCGGGCTGGAGGCGCTGGTCGAAACGGCAGGCGGCCAAGCGCCGGACTATGTCCAGATGATCGATGGGGATTGCACGCTCGATCCCGGCTGGCTGCCCGCCGCGCTGGCGGCGATGGATGCGGAGCCGGGCCTTGCCGTGGTCTTCGGCCGGCGGCGGGAGCGCTTTCCCGAAGCCAGCATCTACAACCGCATGTGCGACCGTGAATGGAATGTGCCGGTGGGCGAAGCGCTGGCCTGTGGCGGCGATGCCTTGTTCCGCGCCCCCCCGCTGATCGCGGCTGGCGGCTATGATCCCACCCTGATCGCGGGCGAGGAGCCGGACCTCTGCGCCCGCCTGCGCGCCGCCGGCCACCGCATCCGCCGCATCGACGCGGAAATGACCCTGCACGACGCCGCCATGCACCGCTTCGGGCAATATTGGCGACGGGCCAGCCGCAGCGGCCATGCCTATGCGGAGCTGGCGTGGCGCGGGCGGGGGGCGCCCGATCCGCTATGGGCACGGCAGGTGCGCAGCATCCTCGCCTGGGCCGGGCTGCTGCCAGCGGCGATCCTGCTCGCGCTGCTGGCGGGAATCTTCGGCACCCCAACCGGCTTCGCGGTCGCGGCGGTGCTCGCCCTGGCCTATCCGCTCCAGATCCTTCGCCTCGCCGGCCGCGCGCGGGTGGCCGGGGACCCACCGGGCTTCGCCTTGCGCTGGGCGGCGCTGATCGTCGCCGGCAAGTTCGCCGAACTGTCCGGCGTCCTGCTCTATCACCGCCGCCGCCTGTCCGGCGCGGCCTCGCAGTTGATCGAATATAAGGGTTAGGCCGGCCGCCGGGCTTGGCCGACCACCTTCGCCGGGACGCCCATGGCGATGGAGTAAGGCGGAATATTGGTGAATATGACGGAATTGGCGCCGATCACCGAATGTTCGCCGATCGTGATGTTGCCGACGATGACCGCCCCGGCGCCGATGTCGACGCCATCGCCGATGATCGGCTTGGCGTTCAGATCCTCCATCGAACGGATGCCGAATGTCGTGTTCTGCCGGATGACCACGTCATTCCCGATCGCGCGCGCGCCCAGGATCATTCCCCCGAAATGTTCGAGCCTGACGCGGCGCCCGACCTTGACCGTGTAATCCAGCTTCATCCCGAACAGGATCTGGGCCAGCTTGTTGAGGAAACGGTAGGCCACCGTCAGCGGCATGCGCAGCGGCTTCAGCCGCACGCCCATGCGCCAGTTGCCGAAGCGGTGGATGAACAGCATGAGGAAGCCCTGGCTCGACAGCTTGCTTCCGTTGGCGCGATAATCCTCGGCGACCAGAGACCAGAAGGAAATGCCCGGCGGGTTCATGTTGCGGCTGCCATCGGGCAGCGGCGGCGCCCCCCCTTCCCCCTGGGCCATGAGGGTGGCGAAATCGCCGGCCGCATCCACCTGCGCGATCAGATCGCCCAGCGGCAGCCATTCCCAGCCCGCCGGCGCGCCATCGAGCGCACGCTCGAGCGCAAGCGCGACCTGCAAATGGCCGAGAGAATCGCCGCCCATCCCGGCAAAGCTCTGCGCCGGATCGACAGGCCGGCCCAGGCACGTCTCCAGCAGGCGCGCGAAGCTTTCGGGCTCGGCCCGCTCGTCCACGCGCAGGGCTTTGCCGGGATGGGCGGCGGGCTTGCCGTTCAGCAGGGTCGCCAGCATCGTGCGCTGAATCTTTCCGGTGTCGGTGCGCGGCAGGCTTTCGACCTCATGAACCGTGATGGCGCCGCGCGCATTGACGCCCAGCGCCTGGGCGTGGCTGGCGATCGCCTCGACAAGCTGGTCGCGCACCATCGACGTCGCGGGCGTCACGACCAGGCCAATGCCATCCCCGCGCAGGGGATCGGCCCGCCGCAGCAGCGCGAAATCGCCGGAATCGAGCTGCTGCTCCTCCAGCGACAGGCGCACCGCGCTTTCGAGCAGATCGGGCGAAAGCTTGATGCCGGCGATGTTGATCACGTCATCGCCGCGGCCCAGAAAATAGAGGCGCCCGTCCTCGATCCGGCCCATGTCGGACGTTTCCAGCCATTCGTCCCGGCCGATCGCTTGCCATTTGCCGCCGTCCAATATGCCGAGGGCGACGTGCGGCCCCCTGGTCTCGATGCGGCCGCGCGCATTGATGCGGATCTCCACGCCGCCGCGCGCCTCGCCCACCGAATCCAGCGTCTCCAAAGGCTCGCGGTCGATGCTCTGGAGCGTCGTGCGCGAAGCTTCGGTCAGGCCGTAATGCTGGACGATCCGGGCATTGGGCAAAGCCGCGCGAAGGGCGGCCTTTTCTTCCCCCGACATATATTGGCTGCCGATCTCCACCCAGCGCACGCGCTCCAGCTCGGCGCCGAACCGGTCGCGCGCCGCCAGGAAGATGCGCCACAGGGTGGGAACGGCCGAGATCGCGTTGATCTCGCCCGCCCGCAGCATCCGCTGGATCTCCTGAAGATCGAAGCCATGTTCGGGGATGAAGGCGCGCCCGCCAGCATTGAGGACGATGCGGCAGCGGGCGTAGCCGAAGGAGTGATAGACGGGAATGCCGATATATTCGCGGATTCCCTCGTCGATCGCCATCGCCTCGGTCACGCGGACCACGACGTCGTGGAGATTTCCGTGGCTCAGCAACACCGCCTTGGGCGTGCCCTGCGTTCCGGATGTAAAGGAAATCTGTGCCGGCTCGTCGCCCCCGCGGGAACGAAAGGGCATATCGATCCAGCCCGCGCCGCTTTCCGGTTCGGCGATATCGGTGGTGAACGTCTGTTGAAGCCGATAATCGTCGTCCGCGCGCGTCAGGGGCACGGAAATCCGGCCCCGTTCCAGATTGCCGATCA
Source organism: Edaphosphingomonas fennica (assembly GCF_003034225.1). GTDB lineage: Bacteria > Pseudomonadota > Alphaproteobacteria > Sphingomonadales > Sphingomonadaceae > Sphingomonas_E > Sphingomonas_E fennica. The sequence continues at coordinate 51,277 of NZ_PHHF01000018.1, read as the reverse complement.
TCTGGCGGACATAGCCGGCGCTGTTGGTGGCCACGACGCCAACGGTGGACATGCTTCGGAACGGGTTGGCGTTGAGTTCCGTCATGATTGCTCCAGCCCGTCGACGATCCGGCCCTCCGCATCGCGGCGCGCTGCACGGCCTGCCCCCCGGATGCGAGCCATGGGTTCATCCCCTTCGAACGGGAGAATCCGGCCGAGGGCGGCGTCCGTTTCCGGCCGCTGCTCGCAGAACGCATTGGGATGGCTTTGCAGATTCACGGGTCGCCGTCTCGCCATCTCCGTCCGGGCCGGCGGGACGATAGGGGCCCCACCGGCCGGCCGCAACCTATTCGGCCTTGCCCGTCCACCGCTTCATCCAGCCGAGCGTTTCGGCATACCATTGCAGGCTGTTCTTGGGCTTCAGCACCCAGTGGTTCTCATCCGGGAACACCACCAGCCGCGACGGGATCTCGCGCCGCTGGAGCGCGGTGAAGGCCGCCAGCCCCTGCGTGTAAGGGATGCGGAAATCCTTTTCGCCATGGATCACCAGCATCGGCGTCTTCCACGCCGTCACATGGTTCACCGGGTTCCATTTCTCGAACTCTTCCGGGTGCTCGAAATAGGGGCCGCCATGCTCCCATTCGTCGAACCACAATTCCTCGGTCTCATAGGCCATGGCGCGGGCATCGAACACGCCGGCATGGGTGACGAGGCAGTTGAACCGGTCCGGCCAGTTGCCGGCGATCCAGTTCATCATATAGCCGCCATAGGAGCCGCCGAGCGCGCAGGCCCTGGTCCCATCCAGCCAGCCGAACTTCGCGGTCGCGGCGGCAAGGCCCTTCTGCAGGTCCTCCAGCGGCTTGCCGCCCCAATCCTTGTTGATCGCATCGGTGAAGGCCTGGCCGTAGCCGATGCTGCCGTGGAAATCGATCATCACCGCGCCGAAGCCGGCGGACGCCATCACCGCCGGGTTCCAGCGATAGGACCAGCCGTTGCCCATAGTCGATTGCGGGCCGCCATGGACGACGAAGGCCACCGGCACCTTCGCGCCCTTGCCCAGCCCTGCCGGCTTCACCGCATAGCCCCAGACGGTATCGCCATTGGCGCCGGCGAAGCTGAAGCGGGTGGCTTCCGGCATGTCGACGCCGGCGAGCTTGGCGGCGTTCACCTGCGTCAGCCGCGTCGGCTTGCCATATTCGTCCAGCGCGAACAGGTCGGCCGGCGCGGTCAGGCTGTCGAAGGTATAGACCAGCCCGTTGCCGTTGGTGGCGATGCCGCCCGCCGAACCGTCACCGGTCAGCCGGCGGATCTTGCCGGTGGCGCGATCCACCTGGAAGATCGGCCGGTCGAAATGATCGTGCGCGGTGACGATCAGGCTATCCGAATTGGGCGCCCACTGGATCGATTCCACCGAACGATCCCAGCCGTCGGTCAGCACCGTCACCTTGCCGGTCGCGATCTCCCGCAGGTGGATCACCATGCGATCCGCCTCATAGCCGGCGCGCGCCATCGCCGCCCAGGCCAGCCACTTCCCGTCCGGCGACACCGCCGGCAGGTTGTCCGTGCCCTTATTGTCGGCGGTCAGGTTCACCGGCCCGGTCGATCCGTCCGCCGGCACCGCGAAGATATCGAGATTGGTGGAAAGCGATTCGATCCGCCCCGCCTCGCGCAGCGCGAAATAGACGGTCTTGCCGTCGGGTGCCCAGGCGATCTCCTCGGCCCCGCCCTGCGGCTTGGACGGCGTGTCGCCGATCAGCCCGCCCATCAGCGAGCGGCCCTGCCCCTCGGCCTTGCCGTCCGCCACCGGCAGCACGAAGATCTGCGATCGCGTGCCATCCGCCCACATATCCCAATGGCGGACGAAAAGCCGGTCATAGGCGCGGCCGGACCCGGCGTTCGCATCCTTCTTCACCATCGCCGGCTCGGCCGAAGGCGCGCCGGGCAACCGGTCCGCCCACACCAGCAGCTTGTCTCCGGTCGGCGCCAGCAGGAAGCCGGCAATCCCCTCGCGGATGTTCGTCACCTGCACCGGGGCGGCGGCGCCCACCGGCAGGCGCCACGCCTGGCCGTCGCCCGACTTGTCGGACAGGAACCACAGCGATCCATCGGCGGCGAAGGCGGGCGCGCTTTCGTTCACGGCGGGATCGGCGACGAGCTTCTCGGGCTTCGCGCCCTTCGCCTTCAGGTCGATCCGCCACAGGTCCGTCCGGCCCTTGTTGGCGGCGAGGTCCGTCTCGCGCTGCTGCCACACGGCCCAGCGCCCGTCGGGCGATACGACCGGATCGGAAACGCGCGAAAGCCCGACCATGTCGAGCGCGGTGAGCGGGCGGGCGGCGGCGGGCGCGGCGGCCGTGGCGAAGGCGAGCGCGGCGAGGCTCGCGGCGGTGAGTTTCTTCATGGGCGATGGGGATAGGGCAAGCGTGCGGAGTCGGGCAACAACGCGAAGCGGATTCCGCTTGGAAGCGCGGCCCTGGCGGCGCACAGAACGGTCGGCAACACGGGAAGGCTACAGATGAACTTCAAGGATCGCGTTACCCTTACGGTCGAAAACCATGTCGCCGATGTCCGGCTGGCCCGGGCCGAGAAGATGAACGCCATCGATCCGGCGATGTTCGATGCGCTGGTGGAGGCGATCGACCATCTCGGCCGCCGCACCGATGTCCGCGCGGCCGTGCTGTCCGGCGAAGGCCGGGGTTTCTGCGCGGGGCTGGACATGGCCTCGATGGCGGGCGGCGAATTGCCGTTCCAGCTCGGGCCGCGATCCCATGGCCCGGCCAATGTCGTGCAGCAGGTGGCCTGGGGCTGGCGCGCCTTGCCCTTCCCGGTGATTGCGGCGGTGCATGGGGTGGCGCTGGGCGGCGGCTTCCAGATCATGTCGGGCGCGGACATCCGCCTCGGCCATCCGCAGGCGCGCTTCGCCATTCGCGAAGGCTGGTGGGGGCTGGTGCCCGACATGGCCGGCATCGCGCTGTGGCGCACGCTGGCGCGCGACGACGTGCTGCGGGAACTGACCTATACCGCGCGGGAATTCGACGGGGTCGAGGCGCAGGCGCTCGGCTTCCTCACCCGCACCACCGATACGCCGCTGGAAGACGCGCTGGCGCTGGCGGCGGAAATCGCCGGCCGCAACCCGGATGCCGTGCGCGGCGCCAAGCGCCTCTTCAACCTCGCCGCCGATGGCGACGCCGCCGCCATCCTCCAGGCCGAAAGCGACGAGCAGCTCCGCCTGCTCGGATCGCCCAATCAGATGGAGGCCGTCATGGCCAACCTCCAGAAGCGGGCGCCCCGCTTCACGGACTGATCGGCCCCCGGCTTCCTATCGCGCCCAGAGCAGGCCCAGCACCGCGCCCTTCAGCGGCTGGATCATCGCCAGCGCCATGCCGGCGGCGACCAGCGGCCAGCCGATCATCTGGGTGAGCGTGCCGACATCGAACTGGATGTTCACTTCCACGATCACCGGCAGCAGCAGGTGGCCCGTCACCAATATCGCCAGATAGGCGGGAAAATCGTCGGCGCGCCGCTCGGCCCAGCGCTCGCCGCAGGCGGGGCAGGCCTCCACCGGCTTCAGGAAACGGCGGAACAGCCGCGCCCCGCCGCAGGCCGGGCACAGGCCGCGCAGGCCCCGTTTCAACGCCAGGCCCAGCGGCCGATCGCCCTTGGCACCCGTCCCCTTATCCGTCACTCCGCCCTCCGCCGGCTCCTGTGCAGGCGGATGGGCGGGTGGAATCCGCCGGCCAGCTCAGCTCATAAGTCACCATGAAACCGTCATGGTCGGATAGCACCGGCCCGCTCGGGCCGCCATCGAACATCGCCTCCACCCGGATCGGCCGGATCGACACCGCATCGCCGGGCCAGAAGAATTGCAGGTCCTGCGTGTCCATCCACGGCTCGTCGCCGTCCCAGCTCATCCGCACGTCGCAGCCCGATTTCGGGTCCGCGCAGATGCGGTGGACCAGCTCCAGCGGCTGATAATGGCTGAAGGCGGCGAAGCGATCGATCGAATGGCGCATGTTGAAATCGCCGCCGAAGATCAGCGGATTGGCATCGTCGTTCGTTTCCGCAAGGAATTCGGCCGCTTCCTGCGACTGCCGCTTGTGCGCGGCCAGGTTGCGCACCGCCGGCGCCTTGGATGCCCCGCGCGAATTCATGTGCGTGCCATAAATGTCGATCGCGCCCGGAACGCCGGGGATAGCGATCCGCCCCATCATGATCCCCTTGTTGGACAGGCAATCGAAGCCCGCGCACGCCTTGCGGCTATAGGCGCGCACCTGCGTCTCGATCAGCGGATAGGCGGATGCGATCGCCAGCCCGCTGCCCTTCAGCCGCAGGCCCACCTCGCCATGCTTCCACTTGGATTTGCCGGGCAGCGGTTCCTGCTTGATCTTCGGCGCCCTGGTCAGCCGGCTCGGCCCCGGCGCGATCGCCGGATAGCCGCTGTCGCGCACCGCCTTCTTGGCGGCGCGGCTGAACATCTCTTGCACCAGCACCACGTCCGGCGCGGTTCCCGCCGCGCGCATCGCCGCCAGCCGCTCGCCGATCTGGCGCAGTTGCACCGGCCGGCCCGACCGCGCCGGCCAGTCCAGCCCCTCGATATTGTAGGTCAGCACGCTGAGGCGGGTGGAGGCGGTCTTGCCATCGGCCGAAACCGCGATGTCCGGGGCGCTGACCGCACTGCACGCCATGGTCCGCAACGGCGGCGCGCCGGTGCAGCCCGCCAGCGCCGCGATCAGCCCGGCCGAGGCCAGCGCGCGGAACGATCCGCCGGCGCCGCCCAAGGCTCAGCGCCCCTGCATGTTGCGGGATTCTCCGGGTATCCGCACCGTCAGGCTCTCCAGCCCCTCCGGCAGATAGACCTGGCACGCCAGGCGGGACCATCGGGTCACGCTCGCCGCCAGGTCCAGCAGGTCCTCCTCCATCTCGGTGGCTTCATCGAGCTTCGGGAAATCCTCCCGATCGACGATGACATGGCAGGTGGAACAGGCCATCTGCCCTTCGCAGGTTCCTTCCAGCGGCTGGCCGTTGGCCTGCGCCACATCCAGCAGCCGCGCGCCCGCCGGCGCCTCCACCTCGTCGATATGGCTGCCGTCGGCGGAGACGAACCGCACCGTCGTCATGCCGCCCACTCCATCTGCCGTTCCGCCGCCTCGCGGATCAGCGCCACCGCCTTGTCGATCTCATCCTCCGTCGTATATCGGCCGAAACCCAGCCGGATGCTCGACCGCGCCTGCGCATCGCTGAGCCCGATCGCCTTCAGCACATGGCTGGGCCGGCCCGATCCGCTGGCGCAGGCCGATCCCGCCGAAAAGGCGATCCCGCGCAGTTCCGATATCAGCCGCGCCGCATCCAGCCCGTCGCGGCGGAGATTGGCATTGCCCGGCCAGCGCGGGCTTTCCGCGCCGTTCAGCGTCCAGTCTTCCAGCCCCGCGCGCAATCGCCGCGCCAGCGCCTCGGCATGGATGCGGTCCTCCTCCATCCGCCCGAAGGCAGTCGCCGACGCCGCGCCGAAGCCCGCCGCCAGCGCCGGGCTGACCGTGCCCGATCTTATGCCGCCTTCCTGCCCACCACCGTGGAGCAGCGCCGGCAGCGTTCGCCCTTCCGCCATCCACAGCGCGCCGATGCCGATCGGCCCGTAAATCTTGTGCGCGGAAATCGAAACGAAGTCCGCCCCCTCCGGGATCGGCAGCTTGCCATAACCCTGCGCGGCATCGACATGCACCAGCGCACCCGCGCGCCGCGCCATCTCAACGAGCGCCGCGATCGGCTGGATCACGCCGATCTCGTTATTCACGTGCATCACGGAAACCAGCGCGCAGCTATCGTCGATCGCGCCGGCCACCGCATCGAGGTCCACCATCCCCTCGCGATCCACCGGCAGGACGATTGCCTCATATCCCTCGCGCGTCAGCGCGGCCGCGGTATCGAGCACGCAGGCATGCTCGGTCGCGATCGTCACCAGCCGGTGGCGCCCGCTGTCGGCCCTCCCCATGGCACCACGGAGCGCCATGTTCACCGCCTCGGTCGCCCCGCCGGTGAAGATCAGTTGCCCGCCACGGAACGGCGCCGCCACCTGCGCCCGCGCCGCCTCCACCGCCGCCGCCGCCTCGCGGCCCGCGCGGTGGGGCGAATGGGGATTGGCCGCCCGTCCGTCCAGCCAGCGCAGCATCGCCGCGCGCGCCTCGGGCGCCAGCGGCGTGGTCGCCTGATAGTCCAGATAGATGGGGCTCATGCCGCGCGCTTGCCCGCGTCCGCCGCCATCGCCGTCCAGACACGGATGAACTCATATATCTCGGCCCGCGTGGTCGAAGGGCCGAAGCTGACGCGGATCACCTCGCGCGCCTCCTCCTCGGGCCAGCCCATCGCCATCAGCACATGGCTGGGCTTCACGCTGCCCGAAGAACAGGCGCTCCCCGCCGAAACCGCGATGCCGGCAAGGTCGAAGCGGATCAGTTGCGAGGCCGCCGGCACGCCGGGCATGCGATAGGCGCCGATCGTGGGGATGCGCGGGCTCCCCGCCCCCACCACCACGCCGCCCGCCGCCGTCAGCGCCTTCTCCAGATGCTCGCGCAGCTCCGCCGCCCGGCCCAGCCATTCGCGCCGCGCCTCCAGCGCGGCGACAAAGCCCAGCGCCGCCGGCAGGTTCTCGGTGCCGGGGCGATAGCCCTTCTCCTGCCCGCCCGGCGCGTCCAGCGTGGCGAGATCGCGCACCAGCAGCGCGCCGATCCCCGGCGGCCCGCCCAGCTTATGCGCGGAAACCGCGATGAAGTCCGCGCCCGCCGGCAGGGGCAGCTTCCCCGCCGTCTGCGCGCAATCGGCCAGCCACAGGCCGCCCTGCACGCGCACCATCCCGGCCACGCGGTCCTCGGGCTGCAGGATGCCGGTCTCGTTATTGGCGTGCTGGATGGCGAACAGCGCGCCCGGCGCGTCCGGCAATGCCTGCACGATGCCGTCGCCGCCCACCGGCACCACCGGCTCCGCCGCCACGCGCCGCACCGCATCATGCTCGACGGCGGAAACCGCGACATCCGCCGCCTTGGCGCGGAGCAGCGCGATCGCCAGCGCCTCGCTCGCCCCGCTGGTGAAGATCAGCTCGCCGTCCCAGCCCAGCGCGGCGGCGATCCGGGCCCGCGCATCCTCCAGCGCCGCCCGCGCCGCCCGTCCCTCGGCATGGGGGGAGGACGGGTTCGCCCAGCGGGCCAGCCCGTCGGCCATCGCGTCGCGCGCCTGGGGCAGCAGCGGCGTGGTCGCGGCATGGTCGAGATAGATGCGGGCGAGGGGCATTCGTGCTCCGACAAGATTGCGCGCGATAGTCCGCCCTCTATATAGGCCTGCAACTCCGCGCGCATCCACCCTTGCGCGCGATCCCTATTGTGTCAGCAGGTGCCGATGCCCGAAGTCATCTTTCCCGGACCCGAAGGTCGTCTCGAAGGCCGTTTCAATCCGGGGCCGCGCCCCCGCGCACCGGTGGCGCTGATCCTCCATCCCCACCCGCAGGGCGGCGGCACGATGAACAACCGCATCGTCCAGTCGCTCTACCAGACGTTCGTGAAGCGCGGCTTCGCCACCCTGCGCTTCAACTTCCGCGGCGTCGGCAAGTCGCAGGGCACGTTCGACAACGGCATCGGCGAGCTTTCGGACGCCGCCTCCGCGCTCGATTGGGTGCAGTCCATCCACCCCGAGGCGCAGACCACCTGGATCGCCGGCTTCAGCTTCGGCGCGTGGATCGGCATGCAGCTCCTGATGCGCCGGCCGGAGATCAAGGGCTTCATTTCGATCGCCCCGCCGGCGAACATGTATGATTTCACCTTCCTCGCCCCCTGCCCCTCCTCGGGCATCATCATCCAGGGCGATTCGGATGAGGTAGTGACGCCCAGCGCGGTGCAGAAGCTGGTCGACAAGCTCCGCACCCAGCGCCACATCACCATCCATCACGACGTGATCCCCGGCGCCAACCACTTCTTCGAGCACGAGATGCCCGAGCTGATGAAGTCGGTGGACGATTATCTGGACATGCGCCTCGCCACCGATCGCTGAAGATCGACCGGCGATGTCAAAGGACGGCGAACGCTCCTATTTGGAGAAGATCGGTGAAGCCGGGCGGGTCCACTCGCTCGGCAAGCCTTTTTCCGATCCGCTTTGCGGCATCAACCTGGTCTCGATCGGGCTGATCATGTCGCTCATGCGCCAGCCGCCAGCCGGCGTGCTCGATCTAGGCTGCGGCGGCGGCTGGACAAGCCAGTTCCTCGCCCGGCGCGGCTATCGGGTCACGGGCCAGGACATAAGCGAGGACATGATCGCCCTCGCCAACGAGAACAGAGCCCTCCACGGCCTTTCCGACGCGCAACTTCGCTTCGTTTGCGGGGATTATGAAGAATTGGGCTTCGAAGCGGCGTTCGACCATGCGATCTTCTTCGATTCCCTCCATCATGCCGATGACGAATTGGGTGCGATCCGTTCCGCCTACCGGGCATTAAAGCCTGGCGGCACGCTCATCACCCACGAGCCCGGCGAAGGCCATGCCGCGAACCCGATCTCGATTGAAGCGATGCGGCTCTATGGCGTGAACGAGCGGGATATGCCACCCAGCCTGATCATCCGCCGGGGGCTGGAGGTCGGATTTTCCGGCTTCCGGGTGATGCCCATGCCGCACGAATTGAACGAGATCTTCTACGGCAAGCCCCCGCCGTCCCTGTGGAGCAAGAAGGGCCTCAGATTCGCCAGACGGATCGTGGATCTCGCCTTCCGCCCCAACATGCGGGCCGGGGCAATCGTGGTGCTCACGAAATAAGGCCGGTCGACGCGGACGCGTTCAGACCGGCAAGGTCCAGAGCATCACATTGGCCAGCAGCACGGCGGCCGCGACCAGCATCAGCGCGCCTTTGCCCCGGCTGTGGCGCTTGCGCATCAGATAGAGGCCGCCCGCCACCAGGGCGAAGACGGCAAGCATCGCGATTGCCGGGGCGATGCCGGCCACGCCTTCGAGAATCGACTGCATATCGATCGCCTTAGCTTGCCGGCGCACAGTTTAGAAGAAGGCCGGATTCGAATCGATTCGTTCCGCGTCCGAACCGCCGTCCAACCTCCGCGGCCATATTTATTTTTCGCCCTCCAGCCGCCCGGATCGCCCGAAATCCGGCCCCTTCCGGCCGCAAATCCCGGCTGCGTCTCCCCCACCCCCGGAATCCAACTTTACAGGGGGGACCCCCGATCCTATGTAGCGCGTCCGCTGCCCCATGGGACTTCCACCGCAAGGCAGCCTTCTTGCCAACACTACCCCTGGAGGTCCCTTGAGTTGCACAAGCACCATAGCGCGCTGGGGCTAGCGACCGCCCCTACCGGCACCACCGGTGCCGTCGTCGCGAAGCTGCGCCCGGTCCAGCCGGTCACGCTCCTTCGTCCGCATGCCGCCCGCCGGGCCGCCCGATTCTTCGTAGAGAAGTTTCCGGGCCGGCCGATGTATGCGGTGAAGGCCAATCCCTCGCCCGAGCTGATCGCGCTCCTGTGGGAAAGCGGCGTCACGCATTTCGATGTCGCCTCGATCGCCGAGGTGCGGCTGGTCGCGGGCATCGTGCCGGAAGCCACGCTCTGCTTCATGCACCCGGTCAAGGCCGAGGAAGCGATCGCCGAGGCGTATCACGTCCATGGCGTGCGCACCTTCTCGCTCGATACCGAGGAGGAGCTGGCCAAGATCGTCCGCGCCACCAACAGCGCCCGCGACCTCACGCTCTGCGTGCGGCTCAGGGTCTCGTCGGATCATTCCAAGCTCAGCCTCGCGTCGAAGTTCGGCGTCGATGCGCGCGATGCGGCCCCCGTGCTGCTGGCCGCCCGCCAGGTCGCCGATACGCTGGGCGTGTGCTTCCACGTCGGCAGCCAGGCGATGACGCCCGCCGCCTATACCCAGGCGATGGAGCTGGTGCGCGCCGCGATCGTCGAGGCCGGCGTCACGGTGGACGTGGTCGATGTCGGCGGGGGCTTCCCGTCCGTCTATCCGGGCATGGAGCCGCCGTCGCTGGAAGCCTATTTCGCGGCGATCCACGAAGCGTTCGAAAGCCTGCCCGTCAGCTATTCGGCCGAATTGTGGTGCGAGCCGGGCCGCGCGCTGTGCGCCGAATATGCGAGCCTGCTGGTCCGCGTCGAAAAGCGCCGGGGCGAGGAACTCTACATCAACGACGGCGCCTATGGCGCCCTGTTCGATGCGGCGCATGTCGGCTGGCGCTTCCCGACCGAACTGGTCCGCGAAAGCGGATCGGACGCGAAGGACATGGCGTTCAGCTTCTATGGCCCCACCTGCGACGATCTGGACCATATGGCCGGCCCGTTCATGCTGCCCGCCGATATCGCCGCCGGCGATTATATCGAGATCGGCATGCTGGGCGCCTATGGCTGCGCGATGCGCACCGGCTTCAACGGCTTCACCGCCGGGGAATCGGTGATCGTCGAGGATGAGCCCATGGCCAGCCTCTATCGCACCGAAACGGAACCCGCGGTTCCGTCCAACGTCATCACGCTGTAAGACGACATCCTTCTATTTGCCGTCATGCCGGCGAAGGCTGGCATCTCGCGAAGCACGGGTTCGCTCGCTTCCCGGGATCCCAGCCTTTGCCGGGATGACGGCCAGTTTGCATTTCGAGGAACAACCATGAACGACGCCCCCACCAACGATACGCGCAAGGCGGATCTGCTCTCCACCGTCGTCGAGCATATCGACATCAAGAGCTTCGACGCGCGTCCCATCGTCGATGCGATGGGCAAGATGAGCTTCACCAGCCGCGATCTGGCGCGGGCGACCGGCATCTACAATCAGATGCTCGCCGATCCGGATTGCTCGATCTTCCTGGTGATCGCGGGCTCCACCTCGGCCGGCGGCTGCATGGACCTCTATGCGGAGCTGGTCCGTTCCAACATGGTGGACGGCGTGGTCGCGACCGGCGCGTCGATCGTCGACATGGATTTCTTCGAGGGCCTCGGCCACAAGCATTATCAGGCGCTCGAGGTGCCGGACGACAACACGCTGCGTTCGCTCTACATCGACCGCATCTACGACACCTATATCGACGAGGAGCAGCTTCAGGATTGCGACCACACGATCGGCAAGATCGCGGATTCGCTGGAGCCGAAGGCCTATTCCTCGCGCGCCTTCATCCGCGAGATGGGCAAGTATCTGGCCGAGCACGGCAAGAAGGAGAACAGCCTCGTCAAGCTCGCCTACGAGCATGACGTGCCGATCTTCTGCCCGGCCTTCGTCGACAGCTCGGCGGGCTTCGGCCTCGTCAAGCACCAGGTGGAGCGCGCCAAGGAGGGCAAGCCCTACATGGTGCTGGATGCCATCGCCGATTTCCGCGAGCTGACGGATATCAAGATCAAGGCGGGCACCACCGGCCTGCTGATGATCGGCGGCGGCGTGCCGAAGAACTTCATCCAGGATACCGTGGTCTGCGCCGAGATCCTCGGCCACGAGGATGTGGAGATGCACAAATATGCCGTGCAGATCACCGTGGCGGACGTGCGCGACGGCGCCTGCTCTTCCTCGACGCTGAAGGAAGCGGCGAGCTGGGGCAAGGTCGATACCGCGCTCGAGCAGATGGTCTTCGCCGAGGCCGGCTCGGTGATGCCGCTGCTCGCGTCGGACGCCTATCATCGCGGCCACTGGAAGACCCGCGCGAAGCGCGCCTGGGGCCGCATCTTCGATTGATGCGGCCTGGGTCGGCCGATCCGATCCTCGCCGGAAATCCACCCCGCGCCGGCCCTCCGGCGCGGGGTTTTCCATATGGATTTCAGGCGGGGTCCATCAGGTCCGGCAGCATGCTGTTCAGCAACGGCAGGGCGGTTCCGCAGAAGGCGCATTCCGCCGTCCTGCGGCCCACGAACCAGTGCATCTTCCCGCAGCCCGGGCAGTGGTTCACTTCATTGGCACGATAAAGCAGGCGATAACCGACGGATTCCAGTTCGGTCGGGGAAAAATGCTTGGTCATGAACTCCTCCCAAGATGCCGCCTATTACGCTCTCCCGTCTCCGAGCCCGCCCGCGTCGAACGGCTCGGCTCTGATATACCACGCGCCATCGGCAACGCCGAATGAACAGTGCGGGTTCCGCCGCCTTCCGGTGCGCTTCCGGGCATGGACAGGCCGCGACGGGCCGATTAGCCAATGGGGACAGCCTGTTGAGGAGAGATCATCTTGGATCGCCGTTCGTTCATGACCAATGCGGGGGTGCTCGCGCTTTCAACCACGCTGCCCGCGATGGCCAATGCCCAGGGCAATGCGGCCGGCGCGCGACAGTCCGCCGCCGGCCCCGCCGATGCCCAGCTCCGTTCGCTGCTGGACAAGATGTTCTACACCCGGATCGACGACAGCCCCGAGCAGGCGACCCGCCTCGGCCTCGACAAGGGCGATCGCGCCGCGCTCCGTTCCCGGCTGGACGACGAATCCGCCGCCGCGCGCGAACGGCAGGCCGCGCACCGCCGCAACGATCTCGCAGCGCTCCGCAAGATCGATCCCGCGAAGCTCGGCGCCGCCGCGCGGATCGACTATGACGTCGTCGAATATCAGCTCAGCCGCGATATCGCCGCTACCGATCGCTTCCGCTACGGCCAGTCGGCCGGCCGCTTCGCGCCCTACACGATCAGCCAGCTCACCGGCCCCTATCGCGACGTTCCCGATTTCCTGGATTCGCAGCATCGCGTGGCGGACCTTGCCGATGCGGATTCCTACCTCGCCCGCCTGTCGGCCTTCCCCAAGGCGCTGGACGACAGCCTGGAACAACAGCGCGCCGATGCCGCCAAGGGCGTCTTCGCGCCCGATTACATCCTCGATACCACGCTGAAGCAGCTCGCCGCGCTTCGCGATCAGCCGGCGGCGCAGACGGTGCTGGTCGCCTCCTTCGCCGCGAAGCTGAAGGCTGCCAACATCTCCGGCGATCACGCGGCCCGCGCCGAGAAGATCGTCCAGAACGAGGTGTTCCCCGCGCTCGATCGCCAGCGGCAGCTCGTCACGGACCTGCGCGCCAAGGCGACCCACGACGCCGGCGTCTGGCGGCTCCCCGATGGCGAGGCTTATTATGCCGCCGCCGCCGAGGCCGCGACCACGGTGCCCCTGAGCGGCGACGAGATCCATCGCCTCGGGCAGGAGCAGGTCGCCCAGATCTCGTCCGAGATCGACGGCATCCTGAAATCGCAGGGGATGACGCAGGGCACGGTCGGCGAACGCATGGTCGCGCTCAACCAGCGGCCGGACCAGCTCTACGCCAATACCGACGAGGGCCGCGCCGCGCTGCTCGATCAGCTCAACAGCCAGATCAAGGCGATGTATGCCCGCCTGCCCGAAGCGTTCGCCACGCTGCCCAAGGCCCCGGTCGAGGTCCGCCGCGTGCCGCCGCACATCCAGGCGGGCGCGCCGGGCGGTTATTATCAGAACGCCTCGCTCGATGGCTCGCGCCCGGCGATCTACTTCATCAACCTGCGCGATACGTTCGACCGGCCGAAATTCGGCCTGGCCACCCTCACCCATCACGAGGCGGTGCCGGGCCATCACCTGCAGGTCAGCCTCGCGCTCGAATCCACCGAGATCCCGCTGATCCGCCGCCGCAGCTTCTTCAGCGGCTACAGCGAAGGCTGGGCGCTCTATTCGGAGCAGCTCGCCGACGAGATGGGCATGTTCGAGGGCGATCCGCTGGGCCGCGTCGGCTATCTCCAGTCGCTCCTCTTCCGCGCCACCCGCCTCGTGGTGGATTCGGGGATGCACGCCAAGCGCTGGAGCCGCGAGCAGGCGACCGATTATTTCATCGCCACCACCGGCATCGCCCGCGGCCGCAGCCAGGGCGAGATCGATCGCTATACCGTCTGGCCCGGCCAGGCGTGCAGCTACAAGATCGGCCACACCGTATGGACGCGCCTGCGGGACGAGGCGAAGGCCAAGCAGGGCGACGCCTTCGATATCAAGGCGTTCCACGATGTGCTGCTGCTTGGCGCGATGCCGCTGACCGTGCTGGAACGCATCGTCCGCGCCCGCATCGCCTGATCGCCTCCGCCCCGGCGGCGCCGTTCCCGCGGCGTCGCCGGGCGCATCATAGCAGCCATTCGATCGGCAGCAGCGAAAGCAGGCGGATGCCGCCGCGCTGCCAGGCGCGCGTGCCGGGCTCGGTGCGGTGGGTCACGATGCCGCCGTCGCGCCGTTCCAGCCAGGCCAGCCGGCCGCCCGGCTCCAGCACCACCTCATAGGCGCGCTCGGGGATGTCGCCGGCGAAGGCCGCCTGCATCTCGCCCGCCAGCTCCGGGCTTTCGATCACGAAGCCCAGCTCCGTATTGAGGTGGATCGATCGCGGATCGAAGTTGAACGATCCGATGAAGGTCCGCTCGCGATCCACGGCGAAAGTCTTGGCGTGCAGCGTCGACGCGCTCGATCGCAGCACCTGCCCCGATCCGCCCGATCCGCCGCCCGATCCCAGCGTGGAGCCCGCGCCCGATCCCGTCCCGATCAGCTTTCGCCGGCGCCGGTCGCCGCCCGCGGGCGGGCCGCGCATCTCGAACAGGCGCACGCCGGCCTCCAGCAGCGCACGCCGCCGCCCGGCATAGCCGGCATGGACGAGCCACACGTCGGTCGCCTCGAAGGCGTTGGTCAGGATATTCACCTTCACGCCCCCCGCGCGGAGCGCGGCGAAGGCGTCCACGCCCGCAGCCGTCGGCACGAAATAGCCGGATACCAGGTCCACCTCCCGCTTCGGGTGGCCCAATATCCCGCGCAGCGACGCGCCCAGCAGCCCCTCCGGCGCGGCGCGGCCCACGCCCTTGGCGGGATCGTCGCTCACCATCCGCACCTCGGCCCAGCGTAAGGGAAGGTCCTTGCGGATGAAGGCGTTTATGATCGGCAGCGCTTCCACCGCGCGCATATAATCGCGCGCGGCAGGCTCCCGCGCGGCCCTGGCGGCCACCTCCGCGATCGTCTCCGCCTGTTCGCGCCCGACCGCGGGCAGGATGCGCGCCGCCGGATAGGCCGATGCGCTGGCCCAATAACGGTCGAAATCGCGCGACACCGCCTCCACCACCGGCCCGATCGCCAGCACGTCGAGATCGGCGAACAGCCCCTCGTCGCGGGCGCCGAAATATTCGTCGCCGATATTGCGGCCGCCGATGATCGTCGCCTGATTGTCGGCGGTGAAGCTCTTATTGTGCATCCGCCGGTTCAATCGCGGGAAATCGGCCAGATAACCCAGCATCTTCGGCCGGCGCAGCACGAAGGGATTGAACAGCCGGATCTCGATACCGGGGTGGCCGTCCAGCGCGGCCAGCCCCGCATCCATCCCGCTGATGCCGTTATCGTCCAGCAGCATCCGCACCCGCACGCCGCGATCGGCGGCGGCGCGCATCTCCTCCAGCATCAGCGTGCCGGAAAGGTCGGCGTGCCAGATATAATATTGCACATCCAGGCTGCGCACCGCCGCCCGCGCCAGCAGCATGCGCGCGGCAAAGGCATCGCGCCCGTCGTCCAGCACATGGATGCCCGAAAGCTCCCCTCGCCCTTCCCGCGCCGCCGCCGCGCCGCGCCCCAGCGGCGTATCGGCGGTATCGCCAAAGGCACGGGACGGCGCGCGCGGCTCCAGCGGCGGCAAGGGGTTGAGCAGGCGGATGACAAGGCCGGCGGCCAGCAGCAGAAGGAGGGCCAGCCCCAGCAGCTTCAGCAGCAGCACGATCATCCTTCCGATGCCTTCCCGGCTGCCGGCTCAGCGTGGCGCCGCTTCGTCGATCCGCGTCCAATATTGCGATTTGCAGCCGACGCCCGCGAACAGGCATCCCCTGGCGCGCAGGGTGCCGCCGCCGTCGGTGACGGTCAACGTGCCCGAGAAAGTCTTGTTCATGTCCGGCACGAACACCTTGCCGCGCCAGATATCGTTCTTGCCGGGGCGGAAATCGCGGAACAGCTCGGTTCCCACCAGATTTTCGGTGCCGCCCTCGCGCGCATCCGCCTTGGCCTTGTCGTTCGCCCATTCGACGGTGCCGCACAGCCGCGCCCCGCACGGGTGGGTGCGCACGCGCACGCTATCCTTGGGGTTGCGCCACAGGCCGTAATAAGGCTCGGCCGAAGCCGCCGCCGGCCAGCACAGGGCCAGCAGCGACGCGGCCGCGATCGGGAGGGAACAGGGCTTCACATCCAGGGCTCCATATCGGAGCCGTAACGCTCTACCCCGCACCGCGTTCCCCGATCAGCGCCGTCACCAGCGGCTGCATCCGCTCGTCGAAGCGCGCCAGCACGGCATGGTCCTCGGCCGCGTCGAAATGCGTCACCAGCGTTTCGCCCGTCCACTGATGCAGCGCGAAGCCGGGGGCGCCCGCCACGATCATCGGCCGATCGTCGGGCAGCGCCGGGTCCATCGGCGCCAGCGTCAGCGCCACCTGCGGCGCGGTGGACGGGCACACGATCATCGGCCGGCCGCGCCAGCCCGCCACCATCGGCCGGTGGATATGGCCGCCCACCATGGCGACGATGTTGCGATGCCCCGCCATCGCCGCATCCAGCCGGCCGATCCAGGCCTCCTCCGGGTCCGTCGTCATCCAGGCGATGCCGGTATCGATCGGCGGATGATGAAGCACGATCATCGTCGGCCGGTCCGGCGCCTCGGCCACGCGATCGGCCAGCCAGCGCGCCCGCGTCTCGCAGAAGGCGCCGCCGTGGCGGCCTTCCTCCAGCGTATCCAGCACCAGCAAGCGCAGCGGCCCGGCGTCGATGGCATATTGAACGAAGCCGTCCGCCACCGGGATTTCGGGAAAGACGGCGCGGAAATTGGCGCGGTCGTCATGATTGCCCAGGCACGGCCAGGCGGGCACGGGCAGCGCCTCCAGCGCCTCGCGCAGCCGGCGGTAAGAGGCCACGTCGCCGCGATCCACCAGATCACCCGTCGCCAGCACCAGATCGGGCCGCCGATCCATATGGGCCAGCAGATGGATCACCCGGTCCAGCCGCTTGCGGTTGAACTCCGCCGGATTGTCCGGGTCGAAGCCCAGATGCATGTCGGTAATCTGGGCGATCAACATCGGTTGCGCAGCACCTTTCCCCCGTTCCTCGCCCGCGGCGGACTTGACGCCCGCTTTCCCCACCCCGTCAAGCGCGAGCCCCGCCAGCCTGCCAATGTCCCTACCCGGCCGCTGTGATCGGCGGCACAGCCCGCACGCGGCCGCTTGCTCCCCCTCAGCTTCCGCCGGCCGCCTGCGGCCCGCGCCACGGCCGGGCGCCGGCCTCGCGCCCGCGCATACTGCGCACCATCGCCGGCGCCTGCCCGTCCATGTGATAATCGTGGCACATGGCGCAGGACGAAGGCACCGCCTTGGCCGCATCCTCGCCGCCATGGCAGGCCCGGCAGGTGGCGATGCCCGGCAGCAGCACGTCCGCCGCCGTGGCGGATTTCCGCGCCGCGTGGCAGCTCTCGCAGCTCTCGCCGGCATGGCTCTTATGGTCGAACCAGCCCTTCGCCATATAACGCTGCGGCAGGCGCACGGGCACCACGCCCCAATCGGCCGCCGCAAGCGATGTCGGCGGGGTCACCGCATGGCAATCGAAACAGGCGCCGCCTTCAGAAAAGGCCGCCCGGATCGCCTGGTCCGCGCGCGCCGGCCGCAGCGCCGCCGCCTGGTTGAAGGCCGCGCTGGTCCGCAGCATCATCGCCTCGCCCGGCCGGCGCCGCGCCATCCCGTCGAGGTTGATCGGCGCCACCGGCCCGGTCGACCGATAGAAAGCGCGCAGATCGGCCACCACCTGCCGGGGATCGCCATGGCGCAGCGTGCGGACGGTATCGCCCACCCGATCGAAGGCCAGGCTGTGGCACATCTGGCAATCCTTCTCCATCGACACCGGCTGGAAGCGGGCGCCCGTGGAATCGGGCACATGGCAGTCGGCGCAAACCAGGCTGTCGCCGAAGCCCTGCTCCACCTTCATCGTCCGCGCCATCGCCGCAACGCCGCCATTGGCGGCAAGGTGGATGTCGTGGGGGAATTTCAGGCCATTATCCTCCAGCGGCCGCGCATCCAGCGAAAGCCGCTGCACGATCGGCCGGTCGCCCGGATTGGTCGCCACCGCCGGGCGGAACTGGGGATGGTCGCGGCCGAAATCGGATGCGTTCAGCACCTTGGTGTCGGTCAGCCGTTGGTCCATGCCGCCATGGCAGTCACTGCAGAAGCGTTGCTCCGTCACCGGCATCGTCTTCGCGCCCTCATGCTCGACATGGCAGGCGACGCAGCGGCCCTCCGGGATGCCGAACATGCCGGCCACGGCGCGCTGGGCCTTGGCGCCGGCCCCCGGCTGCGGCTTGGCCACCGCCAGCCGCAGCGGATCGGCATGGCCGTGCACGCCGCCATGGCAGGCGGCGCAGGCTTCGTCGCGCACCGCCTCGCCCGGCTTCACATGGCAGGCCTTGCAGTCATTCTCCAGATTGGCGTGGGCGAGGCTCAGCCTGCCCGAAGACCACATCTGGTCGGCATGGAAGGCCACCTCCCGGCGCGCGCCATCGGCCGGCTGGTGGTTGGTGAAGAAGGACCATAAGGGCCAGGCGAGGAACAGCGCCAGCACCGCGATCGCCAGCGCCCAGGCG
The DNA here is from genome assembly GCF_003034225.1 of Edaphosphingomonas fennica. Lineage (GTDB taxonomy): Bacteria > Pseudomonadota > Alphaproteobacteria > Sphingomonadales > Sphingomonadaceae > Sphingomonas_E > Sphingomonas_E fennica. The sequence goes on along the minus strand of NZ_PHHF01000018.1, from coordinate 32,728 downwards.
GTCGCGCGCCGGCCCGGCGCCACGCCGGCCAGTGAGAAGGCGCGCTGCTCGTCCCGCGCTTCCGATGCCTCGGAAAGCGCGCCGACCCGCTCGACCGAGATGATCGTCGCGCCGCGCTCGTCGCTCTCGCCCGCCGCCACGGTCAGCATGTGGCTGCCGATGCGGATATTCGCGCCGCGCGCCACGTCGATCGTCTCGCGCATGGTCGATCGGCCGTTCACGTCCACCGGCAGGCCGGACGTGGCGGCGATCTCGATCCGGCCGGGGCCGGCCTCGCGGATCTCGGCGTGGCGCAGCGTCACGGCGAGGTCGGGCAGGTGGATGTCGCTGTCCGCCTCGCGGCCGATGCCGATCGGCCCGGCGGCGAAGGTCTGCGGGCGGACGATCTCGCGGCCGTCGGCCGTGCGCGCGATCTGGCGGACGATGAAGGTCATGCCGCCGCGCCTACCAGTAGAAGAAAACGGAGAAGATGTGGGCGAACAGCGCCGCGATCAGCGCGAAGGTCAGCGGCACGTGCACGTAGAGCCATATCTCCAGCAGGGCCTTCAGCTTCAGGTGCTGGCGGATGCGCGCGAGCGCCGCTTCCTTCCGCTCCAGCAGCACGTCGATCCGTTCCAGCGCATCGTCGCCGATCGCCGGCCGCGGGCCGGTCTCGATCCGGATCGCTTCCTGCGCCGCGCGCGTCCCGCATTTCGGATAACGGCCGGTCAGCCGCGCGATCAGCCCGCCGCCGAAAGGATCGTCGTCCAGCGACATGCGGACGATCTCGGCATGGCGCTGGCCCAGCGGCTGGGCCGCCTCATGCAGTTGCCGGTCGAGCTGGCGGAGATTGTCCAGCATCTGCGCCTGCGTCGTCTCGCCCCGGTTGGCGCTCAGCACGCGCGGCAGGGTGGAATAGACGGCGATGCCGTAAATCCCCGAGATGATGACGATCATCATCAGCGCATAGGCCAGCGTGTGGACATTCCACCCGAACTGGAAGCCCGTGTGCAGCGTGCCGATCACCACCAGCGAAAGGCCGAGATACACATGCGCCGAAGTCCACGCCTTCAGCGACCAGCGCCCCCGGGTCATCGCCCGCTTGCGCACGCCCAGCAGGGTCAGCCACAGGATCAGCCCCGCGCCGATCGTGCCCAGCGTATAGCCATACCATGATCCGCCATTGGGCCGGGACCGCGCATCGTGGAAGGCGTAGATCAGGATCGCCGCCAGCGATATCGCCAGCGCCAGCTTCAGCCAGCGATAGCCGCGATAGCGCAGGAAGCCTTCATGCTGCGCCGCGCCGCCCGCGTCGAGCGGCCTCGCCCCCCTCGTCGCCACCTCAGCCCTCTCCCCGATCCAGCCGGGCCACGGTCAGGAAAGCCTCGGGCGCCACGCGGATGGCGGCGCCGGTGGGGCAGGCGCGCACGCAGGCGGGGCCGCCCTCGATCCCCGAGCACATGTCGCACTTGATCGCCTTCTTGGGCTTCTCGATCGCCGGATCGGCATGGGTGGCGGACCATTCGTGGCTGGGCTCGCCCGGCCCCGGCCCCTTGCCGAACAGGAACCAGCTCAGCAGGCCCGGCTTCTTCGGCGGCACCTTGTCCATGCGGATCACGCCATAGGGGCAGTTGCGCTGGCAATTGCCGCAGCCGATGCAGGTATCGTTTATGAACACCTCGCCGTCCGGCCCGCGATGGATGGCGTTGGGCGGGCAATCGGCCATGCAGTGCGGATGCTCGCAATGCCGGCAGGAAGTCGGCACGTGCAGGTGGGCGAAGGTCCGCCCCGCCTCACGGTCCAGCCGCGACAGGCCGTCATGGCTGTCTGCGCAGGCCTTCTCGCAATTGTCGCAGCCGACGCAGAGATTCTCGTCGATCAGCAGCACGTCGGTCGCCTCGCCCACGCCCTGTTCGACCAGGAAGTTCGCGACCGAGGAATACATGTCGACCACGGAGGAGAAGCTGTCCTTCCGCGCCTCGACGAAGGCATTCAGGTCCTGGCGCTGGGCCATGTCCCGCTTCGCCTTTTCCAGCAGGTCGGGCTTGCGGTCGAGCAGGCGGCGGAACGCCGCGCCGTCCAGCCGGATCACCTCGGACTTGATCGCCGCGCGCACCGTCGCCGTGCGCGGCGCGCCATCGATCACCGCCATCTCGCCGACATAGGAACCGGCCGGCAGGTAGGAGAGGAACACCGGCTTGCCGCCGATCGACTTCTCGACCACCATCGATCCCACGCGGATGACGAAGATGTCGCAGCCGTCCTCGCCCTCGGTGATGATCGCCTTGCCCGCGCTCACCGATTCCACCCTGGCGGTGGCCGTCACCTCGGCCAGGTCCTCCGGCGTCAGGCCCGATCCGAACATCTGGAGCAACTGCCGCTCGGTCGAGATGCGCGTCACCACGCGCCGGGCGGCCGGGTTGGACGCCATCAGCTTCAGCGCGGCGGTGCGCGATACCTCGACCAGGATCGAATCCTCCGCCGCGCGGATGGTGGCGCCGCGCCGGCGACCGGAAATCAGCCCCACCTCGCCGAAGATCGATCCCCGCCCGATCCGCACCCGCCCGGCCACGTCCACCGATCCCGATGCGATGCCGAACAGCGAGGAACCGGGATCGTCCTTCTCGAACACCGTCTCGCCGATGCGATAGGCCCGCACCTCGGAATCCAGCATGAACTCCCGCATCTGCAGCGGCGAAAGATCGTTCAGTATCTCCACGTTGGCGCGCAGATATTCCAGCCACTGGTCCACCGTGCGGCGGCGCGGCAGACGCTTGAACTTGGCTTCCAGGATCGGTTCGTCGGCCGGCTTCAGGCTGCTGTTGCCGTTGATGATCTCGACGACGTCATAGCCCTGGTTCATGCAGTGCTTGATCAGCGGATAGCCCGCCAGCGCGCCGATCACGTAGATGCCGGGCGCGGAAACGCTTTCGAACGTCGCCGTCAGCCGGGGAAAGGCCTCGCGATCCTCGCTGGTGAATTCGACGCCGCAGCTTTCGATGAACTTGCGCGGCGGCGCCGATCCCATCCGGGCGATGATCCGGTCGCAGCGGATGCGCGCCTCGCCATCGCGCGTGTCCAGCGTCAGCCAGCCCGGCTCCACCTTGCTGGGCGTGGTATCGGTCATCACCGCCAGCCGGCCGCCGTCGCGCATCGCGAACAGGCCCTTGACGTTGGCATCCTTGGCCCGGCTGAAATCGGCCGATCGGTTGAGGATGGTCACATGGTTGCGCTGGGCCGGGTCCTGCGCCAGGCCCACCGCATTCTCGATCCCGGCGTCGCCCGCACCGATCACGGTGATATGCTCGTCCACATAGGCGCCCGGATCGTCGAGCTGATATTGCACATGCGGCAGATCGCCGCCGGGGATGCGCAGCAGATTGGGGTTGCCCTGCGTGCCGATCGCCAGGATCACCGCCTCGGCCCGGATCACCTCGCCCCCGCCAAGGGTGAGGCTGAAATCCCCCTTGCCGCCGGCGATCGCCTTCACCTCGGCATTGAGGCGGACGTTCACGCCCTGCTCGGCGGCCTGCCGGTCCCATGCGCCCAGCACCGCCTCGCGCTTGCCGGCATCGAAGTCCATGTCCGAACGCAGCACGAGCTGGCTCGGCGTCGCCATGACGTGCTTGCCCTTCTGATATTTGAAGATCGTATCGGAAAGGTGGTCCGTCTTTTCCAGAAGGATGTGGGAAATGCCGAGCGCCGCCGCCCGCGCGGCCGCGCTGAGCCCGGCCGGCCCCGAGCCGATGATCGCAATGCGATAGGCGTCCGCCACTTTTCCCCCAGCCCCCCGCGATCCGGCTCCCACCAGCCGGCCTGTGCATCACCTTTCAGGCGACACCCAACGCTTTTTCCTTTGTCACCTTAACATTAGGTGGAGCAACCGCAGAATTGTCGCGATCGCAGGCCACCCGCAAAACGCGTCCCTATAGAAGCACCGCCATCACCCGGCGATTTTCCGGCGCGGTCGGCGCCACGCCCGGCAGCGGGCGGGACGATCCGAAGCCCGCAACCTCCAGCCGGCCCGCGGAAACCCCGGCTCCGGCAAGGAAATCCGCCACCGCCTGCGCCCGGCGGCGGGAAAGATCGCGATTGGCCGCCGCCGATCCCGAGGCATCGGTATGCCCTTCGATCCGCAGCCGCCGTCCATTGAGCTTCGGCCCGTTCAGCACGGCCGCATAACGGGCCAGCCGCGCCTTGGCCGCATCGGTCAGCTCGGCGGAATTGGGCAGGAAGGAAACGCCCAGATTGGCCGCCCCCGGTTGCGCGGGCGCCACCGTCCTGGGCGCGGGCGCGGCTGCCGCCTGGGCTGCCTGCGGCGTGGCCCCCGGCGCCGGCGCGCGACGGAAGCTGAACCCGCGCGAAGCCCCGCCCCGCGGCTCGCCGCGCGCCGGTTCCTGTGCCGTCGCGGCGCCGGCATCACCGTCCGCGCAATCGCCCGTCAGGTCGCACAGCAGCCGCGCCGCTTCCGGGTCGGCCTGCGCCATCGCCGGGTGCGTGGTGGCGAGCAGTGCGCCCAGCATCACCGGGCCGAAAAGCAATTTCATCGTTCGCATTCCTCACAAGGGCGGGCGTCCATCCCGCTTCCCGTTTCCGGGCATCGCTGCCCCTTACCATCCTCTATCCGCCGGTTCGGCCGGGCGATCAGTGATCCGCATCACGCTGATCGCCGCTTTTTCCGCGACCTATCGGCTGTCGATGCGGAACCATATCATGTCCGCGTCCCATTCCCCGCTCGCGGTGGCGGCGCGCAGCGTCCGCGCGAACTCCGCCGACGGCTGCACCGTGCCCTGCGGCATCGCCTTGGCCAGCGGCCGATCGCCCACCACCACGAACAGGCCGGTCCAGCCGAGATGATCGGGATAGATGTTGAACTCCCACTTGCCGTTGCCGGCCTTCACCAGCCCGACATCCGCATCCTTGAGCGCATCGATCGCCTTCGCATCGGGCAGGGCCCAGGTCACGACGCCCGATGGCTCGACGCCGAACAGCGCCACCGACTTGTCCTTGGCAGCCAGCGATATGGCGACACGGGCGAGCGATTGCCCCGTCGCGGGATCGAGGAAGAAGGGATCGCCCGTCACCCGCAGCCGTCCGCCCGGCAACTTACGCAGCCGGCGCGGCTCATCGATGGCCGGGCATTCGCGCGGGTCGATGGTGGCCACCTTGTCGATCGATACCGATCGCACCGTGAGGTTTTCGGCCCCGGCGACATCCAGCACCATCTGCCGCGCCGCCGCCGGATCGCCCGCCACGCCGATCAGGCCGATATGGCCGTCCGCGCCGGACTGGATGGGATCGACATGCAGCCAGGCGCAATCGATCCGGGCCAGATGCGGCTCCACCTTCTGCGCAAGGCTCGGCGCGGCGGAACGGAGCAGGAAGAAGCCGATCGCCCCGGCCAAAACCAGCGCGCCGATGGCGCCCGCGACCCATGCCTTATTGATCGGCCTGCCCGGCGGGGGCGGCGGTTCGGGCAGCGCCACCGGCGCCGCCTGCCCGCTCGCCATGAAATCGCGCGCCGCCGCGACCACGGCCCCCACTTCGCCGGCCGTGCCGCGAAACGGCGCGACATCGACGGGCTCGTGCCCGCCGAAACCGAAGGGCAGCTCCACCTTGTCCAGCAGCAGGCCCAGATAGGCGCCGCGCTCCTTCGCGGCCTCCGCCTCGTCGATCACGTCGGCGCCGGTATCGTCGTCCACGGACGTGCGGGACCAGCAAATCAGGCACAGCCGCGCATCCGCCATCGCCCCGGCGATCGCCGCCTTGCGATCCTGGCCGGGCTGGATGTCCCTGTCCCACCACAGGCTGTAGCCGGCGGCGCGCAGGCCTTCCGCGATCTTCGCCGCGCGATCGCCATCGGCCAGCGAATAGGCAAGATAGATGCCGCTCATTCCCCGGCGCCTTCCCCGCGCCGCGGCCACGCAAGCGGCAGCACCGCCAGCGCCAGCAGCACGCTCAGCACCAGGCTCGCATTGAAACCGTCCACTGATCCCCCCAGGATGGCGGGGCCGGCGAGATCGAAGTCGAACACCGCCCCGAAATCGCCGACGCCGGGGTTCGGATAGGCGCCGATCAGCGCCTCCTCCCCCCAATTATAGCCGAAATGCGCCAGGATCGGCGCCAGCAGCCCGCCCGTGCGGAGCGCGAGCAGGCCGAACCATATGCCCGCCAGCGTGATGTTCAAGAGAGATACCGGGTCATCCCAGCCGCCAGCGACATGAATCAGGGTAAACAGGCCCGCACTCGCCAGCACGCCCGGCCCTTTGCCCCACGCATCGACCAGGATGGGCTGCAGCAGCCCGCGCAGCAGCAGCTCCTCGCCGATCACCTGCGCCAGAATGGCCGCAAGCCCGATGCCCATCAGCGATGCGGGCACCGCGGCCACGGGGTTGCGGATCGCCACCCCTGCCGCCAGCGCGATCGCCAGCAGGACGAGGATCAGGACGAGCGCGACCGGCAATGCGAGCAGGGCAATCCGCCCGCCGCCCAGCCGCAAGCCCGGCCGGAACAGCACCACCCCCAGCACGCCGGCCAGGATCATCGCCGCCGATACGCCGAACCGGATGCTGGCCGACATACCCAGATCGGCGCCCCACGCCTCCGGCAGGCCGGCGACGGCATCGGGCAGCAGCAACAGCGCCGTCACGCTGGTGATCGCAACCCAGAGGATCGCGGCCAAGGCCCGCGCCTGCGCGCGCATCCGATTATCCCCCATCGCCTCCCCCGCGATCGCGACGCATCCGTTCCGATCGGCGCTCCTCCCCGGAGCGTCGCCTGCCGGTCGCGTTTCATCCACTCTACCAATCCGCCGATCCGGCGCTAGACTGGAAAGCGAAAGCAATCGGGGGGATACAGGAAGACGTGGCGGAGGAAGGGCAGCCCGACGGCGCAAAGGCCGGACGGACGATCACGGTCGATCGGCACCAGAACGGCCTGCCGTTCGCGCGAATCGCGCTGGCTGGGGCGGCCGCGATCGCGCTCGTCGCCGTGGGCCTTCAATTCTCGAAGGGCGGCGCGACGGGTGACGCGGCGGTCGCGTCCGCCCCGGCCGATCAGCCCCTTTCCCAGCAGGCCGATGTCGGCACGATGATCGCGCGGCTGGAAAAGAAGCTCGCCGACACGCCCGATGATGCCGAAGGCTGGCGGATGCTCGGCTGGTCCTATTACGGCACCGGCCGCTTCGCCGATGCGGTGAAGGCCTATCGCAGGGCGACCGCGCTCGATCCCGCCAATGCGGAAGGATGGTCCGCGCTGGGCGAGGCGATCGTGCTCGCCCTTCCATCCGGCCAGCCCGCCGCGATCACGCCGGAAGCGGACGCCGCCTTCCGCAAGGCGGTTTCGATCGATCCGGCAAACCCGCGCGCCCGTTATTTCCTGGGGGTGAAGAAGGATCTGGCCGGCGATCACAGGGGCGCGATCGACGACTGGATCGCCCTTCTCAAGGATACGCCCGCCGGCGCCCCGTGGGAGGGCAATGTCCGCCAGACGATCGAGCAGACGGCCGCGCAGAACAATATCGACCTCGCCGGACGCATGCCGGCACCCGCCGTCCCGCCCGGCTCGGCCGCGACCGATGCGATCCCCGGCCCGACGCGGGAAGACATCGCCGCCGCCTCGGCGCTGCCGCCTGGCCAGCAGGATGCGATGGTGCGCGGCATGGTCGACAGCCTCGCCGCCAAGCTGAAGGCCGATCCGAAGAATGCCGATGGCTGGCTGCGGCTGATCCGCAGCTACACGGTGCTGGGCGACAGGAAGGCCGCCGCCGGGGCGCTCAAGGATGCCCGCGCCGCTTTCGCCGGGGATGCGCCCACGCTCGCCAGGATCGACGAGGGCGCCCGCCAGCTCGGAATAGGCGCCCCCTGATCCGGCTGCTGTCCGTCGTCGGCACGCGGCCGGAGGCGATCAAGATCGCTCCCATCGCCCGTGCCGCCGCCGCGCGGCCCGCGATCGATCACCGGCTGGTCGCGACGGGCCAGCATCGCGAACTGTTCGACGACATGGCGGCCGCCTTCGGCCTGACGGTGGATCGCAACCTCGCCCTCGGCGAAACCGGCCAGACGATCGAGGCGCTCGAACAGCGCATCGCCGCCGCCCTGCCCGCCCTGGCCGATGAGTTGCGGCCGGACATGATTCTCGTCCAGGGGGACACCACCAGCGCCTGGGGCTCCGCGCTCGCCGCCCACCGGCTGGGCATGGCCGTCGGCCATGTCGAGGCGGGGCTGCGCAGCCACGACCTCGCCTTGCCGTTTCCGGAGGAACGCAACCGCGTGGAGATCGACGCCGTCTCCACCCTGCTGTTCGCGCCCACCGCCACCGCCCGCGCCAATCTGGAAGCGGAGCCCGCCGTCACGGGCCGCATCCACGTCACCGGCAATACCGGCATCGATGCCCTGTTGTGGATGCGCGGGATGGCCGCCGGGCATCGCCTGCATGATGGCGGCCGCCGGCTGGTCCTCGTCACCTGCCACCGGCGCGAGAATATCGGCGCGGGCATTGCGGGGATCTGCGAGGCGCTCCGCCGCCTTGCCCGCCGGCCGGACGTGCGGATCGTGCTGCCGCTCCATCCCAATCCTTCCGTCCGGGCCGGCATAAGGGAGGCGCTGGCGGGCATCGCCAATATCGAGCTTCTCGATCCGCTCGATTATCCCACGATGGTGCGGATGATGGACGGCGCCCACCTGATCCTGAGCGATTCCGGCGGCTTGCAGGAAGAGGCCCCCGCGCTGGGCGTCCCCCTGCTGGTGCTGAGGGACAATAGCGAGCGGCCGGAAGCGCTCGCCACCGGCAACATCGCGCTCGTCGGCACCGATCCCGACCGGATCGTCGCGGCCGCGACCCGCCTGCTCGACAATCCGGCCGCTTATGCCGCCATGGCGGTTCCGGCCTATCCCTATGGCCGGGGCGACGCCGCCGAACGCATATTGGACGCGATCGAGGATTGGGCCGCCACATTCCGCCCCCGCGCGTCGCAGCCGGCATCCGGCCGTTCGCCGCCTGCGTCCCAAGCCTAGCTTCTCCGCCGCCAAGGCCAGCCCGCTTGCCTTCCGGGCGCCGCTCCCCCAAGGGGATCGCGAAAGGATGACGAACATGGCGACGAACTGGACGCCCGACAGCTGGACGCAATATGAGGCCCGCCAGCTCCCCGAATATGCCGACAAGGCCGCGCTCGACCGCGCGACTGCCGAGCTTGCGCACTATCCCCCGCTGGTCTTTGCCGGCGAGGCGCGCGCGCTTACGGCGGATCTGGCGCAGGTGGCGGACGGCAAGGCATTTCTGCTCCAGGGCGGGGATTGCGCCGAAAGCTTCGCCGAATTCCATCCGAACAATATCCGCGATACCTTCCGCGTCATCCTGCAGATGGCGGTGGTGCTCACTTATGCCTCCAAGCTGCCGGTGGTGAAGGTGGGCCGCATGGCCGGCCAGTTCGCCAAGCCGCGGTCGGCCAATATGGAGGAAGTGAACGGCGTATCGCTGCCCAGCTATCGCGGCGATATCGTCAACGACATCGCCTTCGATGCCGCCTCGCGCGAACCCGATCCCGATCGCATGATCCGCGCCTACAACCAGGCGGCGGCCACGCTCAACCTGCTGCGCGCCTTCGCGCAGGGCGGCTATGCCAACCTCCATCAGGTCCACGCCTGGACGCTGGATTTCATGGGCCGCAGCCCGTGGGCCGCGCAATATCAGGCGGTGGCGGAACGGATCGGCGACGCGCTCGATTTCATGGCCGCCTGCGGCATCAACCCGCAGACGGTGCCGCAGCTCAACGGCACCAATTTCTACACCAGCCACGAAGCGCTGCTGCTGCCCTACGAACAGGCCTTCACCCGCCGCGATTCGCTGACGGGCGACTGGTATGACACGTCGGCCCACATGCTGTGGATCGGCGATCGCACCCGCTTCGAAGGATCGGCGCATGTCGAATATCTGCGCGGCATCGGCAACCCGATCGGCCTGAAATGCGGGCCGAGCCTGGAGCCGGACGCGCTGCTGCGCCTGCTCGACACGCTCGATCCCGCCCGCACGCCGGGCCGCATCACGCTCATCACCCGCTACGGCCACGACAAGATCGAAAAGCATCTGCCGTCGCTCGTCCGGGCGGTGAAGCGCGAAGGCCGGCCGGTCGTCTGGTCGTGCGATCCGATGCACGGCAATGTCGTAAAGGCTGCCAACGGCTACAAGACACGGCCGTTCGAACGCATCCTGGCGGAGGTTCGCGGCTTCTTCGCCGTGCACCGCGCCGAGGGCACCCATGGCGGCGGCATCCATGCGGAGATGACCGGCCAGAACGTCACCGAATGCACCGGCGGCGCCGTGGACGTGACCGAGCAGAGCCTGGCCGATCGCTATCACACGCATTGCGATCCGCGCCTCAATGCCGGCCAGTCGATCGAACTGGCCTTCCTGCTGGCGGAAATGCTCAACCAGGAAATGCGGGAACGGGAAAAGGCGGCCGCCTGAACGGACACGCCACCGGACGAACGAAAGGCCGCCAACCCATCCGGTTGGCGGCCTTGTTTTCATCCAGCCCTTGCCAGCCGCACCAGCGCCTCATCCAGCGCGGACAGGAAGCGCGATCGATCGGTCTTGGAGAAAGGCGGCGGCCCGCCGATCCCGTCGCCCACCGCGCCGGCCCGCAGATCGGCCATGATCGCGCGGGCCGCGATGGCGGTGCCGATCGAATTGACGGTGAAGGGCTTGCCGTTGGGCGCGATCACCTCGGCGCCGGCCTTCAGGCAGCGATCGGCCAGCAATATGTCCGCCGTCACCACCACCGCGCCCGGCCCCGCACGCTCGGCGATCCAGTCATCGGCCTCGTCGAAGCCCGCGCCCACCACCACCCGCTCGACCAGCGGATGCGCCGGCACGCGCAGGTGGCTGTTGCTGACGATCGTCACCGGCACCTCCCGGCGGAAGGCGACCTTGTAGATCTCCTCCTTCACCGGGCAGGCATCGGCATCCACCAATATCCGAAGGGGCGTGGCCATGGCCTATCGCCCGCGCCGGGGGCCTCCGGGCCTGGGCGTGGGCCGGGCCTGATGCCGGCCAGGCGGCGGCCCGCTGCGCCGGTTCTGGCGCTGCGTCTCGCGCGGATTGCCGTGCATCGGCTCGATCAATATGCCGCCGTCGCCTTCCGGGTCGGCCCCGGCGGTGCGCTTCAGCGCCGATGCGAAGCGTGCCGCGACATGGCGGGGTATCTCGAACATCGTCTCGTCGGCGGCGATGCGGATCGCGCCCACATCCTGCTTGGTGATGTGCCCCCGCCGGCAGAGCAAGGGCAGCAGCCAGCGCGGATCGGCATTGTGCCGCCGGCCCACATTCATGTGGAACCACACCGTATCCTCGAAGCCGGGGCGCGGCCCTTCCGGCCGTTCGCGCGGTTTCGGCCCCTGATCCACCAGATCCTCCGGCGCGGGCAGCTTCGCGCGATGGCTGCGCACCAGCATCGCGGCGATATCCTCCGCGCTCAGTTCCGCCATCAGCCGCTGGCCCAGCGCGCGATCCTCCTCGTCGATCTCGACGGGTGCGGAAAGCGTGGCAAGCAGCCGCTCGCGATCGGCGGCACGGATGTCGTCCGCGGTCGGCACCGGCACCCATTCCGCTTGGATGCGCGCGCCGCGCAGCATGGATTCCACCCGCCGGCGCCGCTGATAGGGCACGATCAGCACGGCCGTGCCCTTCTTGCCGGCGCGGCCGGTGCGGCCCGAACGGTGCTGCAGCGCCTCATGGTCGCGCGGCAGCTCCACATGCACCACCAGCGAAAGCGAAGGCAGGTCGATGCCGCGCGCGGCCACGTCGGTCGCCACGCACACCCGCGCCCGGCGATCGCGCAGCGCCTGCAGGGCGTGGTTGCGCTCGCTCTGGCTATGCTCGCCCGAAAGCGCCACCGCCTGGAAACCGCGCTCCACCAGATTGGCGTGGAGGTGGCGCACCGCATCGCGCGTCGCGCAGAACAGGATCGCCGTATCCGGCTCGTGCAGGCGCAGCAGGTTCACCACCGCGGCCTCGATGTCCGAAGGCGCCACCGTCACCGCCTGATAGGTGATGTCGCCATGACCGCGATCCTCAGTCATGGTCGAAATGCGCAGCGCATCCTTCTGGTAGCGCTTGGCCAGCATCACGATCGGCTTGGGCATGGTCGCGGAAAACAGCAGGGTCCGCCGGCCCTCGGGCGTCGCGTCGAGTATCTCCTCCAGATCCTCGCGGAAGCCCATGTCGAGCATCTCGTCCGCCTCGTCGAGCACGACGACGCCCAGGCCCGACAGGTCGAGCGCCCCGCGCTCCAGATGATCGCGCAGGCGGCCGGGCGTGCCGACCACGATATGCGCGCCATGGCTCAGGTTCCGCCGCTCGCGCGATGGGTCCATGCCGCCCACGCAGGAAACGATCCGCGCGCCGGCCTTGCCGTAAAGCCACATCAGCTCGCGACTCACCTGCAGCGCCAGCTCGCGCGTCGGCGCGATGGCCAGCGCGATCGGCGCGCCGGCCGGCCCCATCCGCCCCTGATCGTCCAGCAACTGGGCGGCGATCGCCAGGCCGAACGCAACGGTCTTGCCCGATCCGGTCTGCGCGGAAACGATCAGGTCGCGATGGTCCGCGCCCTCTTCCAGCACGGCGGCCTGGACGGGCGTGGGCGCGGCATAGCCGCGTTCGGTGAGCGCTTCGCCAAGAAGCGCGGGCAATCGGGAAAAGGGCATAGGCTTGCAGATGGCAGCAAAAGCGGGGTTGGCAAGGGCTTTCGTGCAGAACAATTCCCGGCGGACGGATTCGTTCAATCCCGCCGGGGCGCCCGCATCATGATTTCAGGATCGGCGCGGCCGGGGCAATGCCGGTTCGGCCGCCGCTACAGCGCCTGCGCCGCCGCCCAGCCGCTCGCCCAGGCCCATTGGAAATTATATCCGCCAAGCCAGCCGGTCACGTCCACCGCCTCGCCGATGGCATAAAGGCCCGGCACGCGCCGCGCCTCCATGGTCTTGGAGGAGAGGCCGGCGGTATCGATGCCGCCGATCGTCACCTCCGCCTTGGCGAAACCCTCGGTGCCGTTGGGATGGAAGGCCCAGGCCGAAAGCCTGCGACCGGCCTCCTCCAGCGCCCGGTCGGTCATGCCGCCCAGTTCGCCGGGCAGTCCCAGCCGATCGGCCAGCGTCTCCGCCAGCCGATCGGGCAGAAGGGCCGCCAGCACCGTGCGCAACGCCGCCTTGGGCCGCGCGCGCTTGGCCTCGACCAGCCAGCGCGCCGCCTGATCGGGCAGGAAATCGATCGTGATCGGCTGGCCGTGCCGCCAGTAAGAGGAAATCTGCAATATGGCCGGGCCAGAAAGCCCCTTATGGGTGAACAGCGCCGCCTCGCGGAACGCCGCCTTGCCGCACCGCGCGACCACATCGGCCGCCACGCCGGAAAGGCCCCGGAACAACGCCTCCTCGCCGCCCAGCGTCAGCGGCACCAGCGCCGGGCGCGGCTCCACCACCTTGAGGCCGAACTGGCGGGCAAGATCATAGGCAAAGCCCGTCGCCCCCATCTTCGGGATGGAAGGCCCGCCGGTCGCGATCACCAGTGCCGGCGCCCGCACCGTCCGCCGCGCCAGCTCTACGCGGAACAGCCCGTCGCCATGGCCGACGCTGCCGATCGCCTCGCCCAGCGCCGTCTCCACGCCGCCCACGCGGCATTCCGCCTCCAGCATCGCCACGACCTGCCGGGCGGAGCCGTCGCAGAAAAGCTGGCCCAGCGTCTTTTCATGCCAGGCGATGCCATGGCGATCGACCAGCGCGATGAAGTCGTCAGGGGCATATCGCCCCAGCGCGGATCGGGCGAAATGGGGATTGGCGGAAAGATAACGGTCGGGCGCGGTGTGGATGTTGGTGAAGTTGCACCGCCCACCGCCCGAAATCAGGATCTTCTTGCCCGGCTCGTCCGCCCGGTCGATCAGCAGCACGCGCCGGCCCCTCTGCCCGGCCACGGCCGCGCACATCATGCCCGCGGCGCCGGCGCCCAGGATCAGCACATCATATCGATCGGTATCGCTCACCGGGCGGCGCCTGCCCCACCGGCCCCGTCCCGTCAATCGGCTGCATCCTTTCCCGCATCGCCGCGTTCAGCCGGCATCATGCACCGGGGGCTGTGTCGTCCGGGCAGAAGATGCTAGTTTCGCACCCGGCCCGATCGGCCGCGCACCGCCACGGAGTATGCCCATGAAGATGAAGGCCGCCGTCGCCCACGCATTCAAGCAACCGCTCCGCATCGAGGAGGTCGACGTCCCCACCCCCGGCCCCGGCGAGGTCTTGGTGAAGGTCGTAGCCAGCGGCGTCTGCCACACCGATCTCCACGCCATCGACGGCGATTGGCCGGCCAAGCCCACCCTGCCGCTGATCCCCGGCCACGAAGGCGTCGGCTATGTCGCCGCCGTCGGCGCCGGCGTCACGGATGTGAAGGAAGGCGATGCCGTGGGCGTGCCCTGGCTGCACGATGCCTGCCGCGCGTGCGAATTGTGCGAAACCGGGTGGGAAACGCTGTGCGAGCGCCAGCACAATACCGGATACAGCGTGAACGGCGGCTTCGCCGAATATGTCGTCGCCAGCGCGCCCTTCGTCGGCCATCTGCCGAAGGATACGGATTTCGTGGCGATGGCGCCGATCCTCTGCGCCGGCGTCACCGTCTATAAGGGCCTCAAGGAAACCGAGGCGCGGCCCGGCGAATGGGTGGTGATCTCCGGCATCGGCGGCCTCGGCCATGTCGCCATCCAATATGCCAAGGCGATGGGGCTGCACGTCGTCGCGCTGGATGTCGCGGCGGACAAGCTGGCGCTGGCGAAGCAGGTCGGCGCCGATCTCGCCTTCGATGCCCGCGCCAACGATCTGGCGGATCAGGTCCACAAGGCCACCTCCGGCGGGGCGCAGGGCGTGCTGGTGACAGCGGTGTCCCCCGCCGCCTTCGGCCAGGCCATCGCCTGCGCGCGGCGCAAGGGCACGGTCAGCCTCGTCGGCCTGCCGCCGGGCGATTTCCCCACGCCGATCTTCGATGTCGTGCTGAAACGCATCACGGTGCGCGGGTCGATCGTCGGCACCCGGCGCGATCTGGCCGAGGCGATCGACTTCGCCGTGCGCGGCCAGGTGAAGGCCCATGTCACCGCCCGCCCGCTGGACGACGTGAACGCCGTGCTGGACGAACTGCGCGCCGGCAAGGTCGAAGGCCGGATCGCGCTGGTACCCTGACGCCTCAAAATCTTGCCGTCATGCTGACGAAGGTCAGCATCCATTATCGTTACGCTCGCGATCGAATGTAGCGTCAATGGATCCTGGCTTCCGCCAGGATGACGGAGGTCCTCTACTCCAGCACGCCCTCGTGCAGCCGCACCACGCGATCCATCCGGGCCGCCAGCCGTTCGTTATGGGTGGCGACCAGCGCGGCCGATCCCTCGCCACGCACCAGCCGCAGGAACTCCGCCAGCACCACATCGGCGGTCGCCTCGTCCAGATTGCCGGTCGGCTCGTCCGCCAGCACCAGCGCCGGCCGGTTGGCGAGCGCGCGGGCCACCGCCACGCGCTGCTGTTCGCCGCCGGAAAGCTTGCTCGGCCGGTGATCCAGCCGGTGCGCCAGCCCCAGCGCGTCCAGCAGCACCCGTGCCCGCGCATTGGCCTCCAGCGGGGTCGCCCCGTGGATCAGCTGCGGCAGCTCGACATTCTCGATCGCCGAGAAATCGGGCAGCAGATGGTGGAACTGATAGACGAAGCCAAGCGCCTCGCGGCGCAGCCGGGTCCGCCCGTCATTGTCCAGCCGCGATGCCTCCTGCCCCTGGATGCGGATCGATCCCTCGAACCCGCCTTCCAGCAGCCCCACCGCCTGCAGCAGGGTGGACTTGCCCGATCCCGACGGGCCGAGCAGCGCCACGATCTCGCCCGCGTCCACATGCAGGTCGACGCCGCGCAACACGTGGATCTCCACCTCGGCCTGGCGGAAGCTGCGCTTGAGCCCCGTGGTCCGCAGCACCTCACTCATAACGCAGCACCTGTACCGGATCGGTCTTGGCCGCCCGCCAGGCCGGGATCAGCGTCGCCAGAAAGCTCAGGCCCAGGGTCAGGCCGATGATCGCCGTGATCTCGAACGGATTGGCCTTGTAGGGCAGCTCCGTCAGGAAACGGATGGAGGGGTCCCACAGATTCTGCCCCGTCACCGCCTGCACGAAATTCACCACCTGCTGGCGGAACAGCGCGGTGACGACGGCGAACACGATCCCCACCACGATCCCGGCGATGCTGATCGAAAGGCCGATGGCGATGAATATCTTGAGGATGGACCGGCTGGTCGCCCCCATCGTCCGCATGATCGCGATGTCGCGCGTCTTGGCGCGCACCAGCATGATGAGGGACGACAGGATGTTGAACGCCGCCACCAGCACGATGAAGGCCAGGATCACGAACATCGCCACCCGCTCCACGGCCAGCGCCTCGAACAGGGATGCGTTCATCTGCCGCCAGTCGGTGACGACGCCCTGCCGGCCCACCTTGGCGGCCAGCGGCGCCAGGATCGCGCCCACCTTGTCGGGATCGGCGGTTTCGATCTCCACCATGCCCACGGCGTCCCCCAGCATCAGCAGGGTCTGGGCATCCTCCATCGGCAGCAGCACGAACGCCTTGTCATAATCATAGACGCCGACCTCGAAGATCGCCGCCACGCGATAGCTCACGATCCGCGGCACGGTGCCGAAAGGCGTCGTCTGCCCCTGGGGGCTGATCAGGCTGATCTGCCCGCCCACCTCCGCGCCCAGCGCCTCGGCCAGCCGCGATCCGATGGCCACATTCTCCGATCCCGGCACCAGCGCGTCCATGGCGCCGGCCACCACATGGCCCTTCAGCGTGGGATTGGCGCGGATGTCCTCCACGCGCATGCCGCGCACCAGCACGCCTTCGACCCGCCCGTCATAGCTCGCCATCAGCGGCTGCTCGATCAGCGGCGTGGCGCTGGTCACGCCGGGGGTGGCCTGCGCCTCGCGCACGATCGCCTGCCAGTCCGGCAGCCGCCCGCCATAGCCCTGGACGACGGCATGGCCGTTCAGCCCCACCACCTTGTCGAACAGCTCGGCGCGAAAGCCGTTCATCACGCTCATCACGGTGATCAGCGCCCACACCCCCAGCGTCACGGCGAACAGGCTGATCGCGGCGACGAGGAAGATGAACCCCTCGCCCTTGCCGGGCCAGAGGTAGCGCTTGGCGATGGTGCGCTCGAAGCGGGAAAGGATCACCCAGCCAGCCTCGCCAGCGCATCCTCGATGGAAAGCTCCACCTTCTCGCCCGACTTGCGGTTCTTCAGCTCGACGACGCCGCGTTCCAGCCCCTTGGGGCCGATCACCACCTGCCAGGGCAGGCCGATCAGGTCCATCGTCGCGAACTTGGCGCCGCCGCGCTCGTCGCGGTCGTCGTAGAGCGCTTCCACACCGGCCGCGTTCAGCCTGGCATAGAGGTCGTCCGCCGCCGCCGTGCACCTGGCGTCGTCGGCGCGCATGTTGATGATGCCCACCTTGTAGGGGGCCACCGCCTCCGGCCAGATGATGCCGTTGTCGTCGTGGCTCGCCTCGATGATCGCGCCCATCAGCCGGGATACGCCGATGCCGTAGCTGCCCATGTGCGGCACGACCTCGCCGCCGTCCGGCCCCTGCACCTTCAGGCCCATCGGCGCCGAATATTTGGTGCCGAAATAGAAGATGTGGCCCACCTCCACGCCGCGCGACTGGCGCAGATCGCCGCCGATCGCCGCCTCGCGCGCCTCGTCGCGCTTCTCGTCGGTCGCGGCATAATCGGCGGTGTAGCCGGAAACGATCGCCTGCAGCCCTTCCACATCGTCGAAATCGACCGAGGAAAGCTCGGCCGGCTTTTCCCAGTTGCTGTGGTAGAACACCTCGCTCTCGCCGGTCGGCGCCAGCACGATGAATTCGTGGCTAAGGTCGCCGCCGATCGGGCCGGTATCGGCCTGCATCGGGATCGCGCGCAGGCCCATGCGGGCATAGGTGTTGAGGTAGGCCACGAACATCCGGTTGTAGCTGTGGCGCGCGCCGGCCTCGTCCATGTCGAAGCTGTAGGCGTCCTTCATCAGGAATTCGCGGCCGCGCATCACGCCGAAGCGAGGGCGCACCTCGTCGCGGAACTTCCACTGGATGTTGTAGAGCGTGCGCGGCAGATCACGATAGCTTTTGGCGGAATCGCGGAAGATGGCGGTGATCACCTCCTCCGCCGTGGGGCCATAGAGCATGTCCCGCTCATGCCGGTCCTTGATGCGCAGCATCTCCAGCCCGTAATCGTCATAGCGGCCGGACTGGCGCCACAGGTCGGCGGACTGGATGGTCGGCATCAGAAGCTCGATCGCGCCCGCCCGGTCCTGCTCCTCGCGCACGATCTGCTCGATCTTGCGCAGCACGCGATAGCCGAGCGGCAGCCAGGCATAGATGCCGGCAGCGGTCTGCCGAATCAGGCCGGCCCGCAGCATCAGCTTGTGGCTGATGATCTGCGCGTCGGCGGGGGATTCCTTCATGACGGGGATGAAATGGCGGGAAAGGCGCATGGGTTTCCTGATCCGAAAAAGCGGCCTCTGCTCTAGAGCGATTTCGGGCCGGATGGAAACATCCTCCCGCCGGAAATAGCGGCGATGGAGAAAATCGGGCGATTTCCCGGCCAAAACCGGGCCGGCGGGCGATCATCGGCGGCCCGGCCACGCAGATCGCGACGGCATGGCGGCGGGATTGCGCTGTTGCGGATAGAACACAGCCCCCCGCCTTTCGTGCGCCTGCCCCTTCTGCCCCGGTGACAGGAACGCGGGCAGGGCTTAGGACTCGCTTCACGAATTGCAGGCAATGGCCGTGGTTCGGGGAGGGCATGAGGTGTCCCGCAGCGCCGTTTTAGGGGACGGATGTTGCGTGTGGACCCCAGGTCTTCAAGGGGGTTGACGGGAGAATTCGTCACGGGCGCCCGGGTTGCTTCGGCAATCCGGGCGTTTCGTTTATAGCTTCCCTTCATCGGCCGCAGATATTCATGGCCGGGTCGCCCCGCTTCCGGGGCGGATCGCGGGAGAAACCAGCCCCTTCCGCGCGTTCTTACGGCTGACCCCAACATTGCCGTCATGGAGACGCGCTATGGCCAGCCAGCCGCCCATTCCCGAAACGCCGGGCGAATTCCCGTCCGACCCGCCAGTGCCCTCGCCCACGGACCCGATCCCGCCCAAGCCCAGCGATCCGGTGAAGGAAATCCGGCGGTAGAGCCCCTGCCCGAATGGCGAGCCGCAATCCTATCCTTTCGGCGGATCGCCCTCGTCCCCGTCGGCCACGCCGCCGCGCCGCGCGCCTTCCAGCACGGCCTCCATCCGCGCCCGCTCGGCAGCCTCCATGGCCTTCTGGCCCTTGGTGCGGCCGAAATGGGCGCGGTTGCGCGCGGCTTCGGCCTGCTTGTCGGCACGTGCCCTGGCCTTGCGCGCCTGGCGGAGGTTGATGACGTCGCCCATGGCCCTTCCATGCCGCCGCGCCGGCCGCCTGTCGATCCCGCACATGACGCGCGCGTCGGGATCGGCTAGTGGGCCGGGATGAACGCCGATGCCTTCCCCGAATGGATCACCCGCACGCTGGGCCATGCCCCGCGCGACGTCGCCCTGTTCCAGCGCGCGCTGACCCATGGCAGCCACAGCGGCGCCAGCTATGAGCGTCTGGAATTCCTCGGCGATCGCGTCCTCGGCCTGATCGCCGCCGCATGGCTCTACGAACGTTTCCCCGACGAACCCGAAGGCGCCCTATCCCGCCGGATCAACGCGCTCGTCAGCCGCGAAACCTGCGCCGAGGTCGGCCGCGCGCTCGACGTGCCCAGTTGGCTGCGCCTCGGCAAGCAGGCGCGCGACGATGGCGCCACCGGCAGCGACAATGTGGTGGGCGATGCGGTGGAGGCGCTGATCGGCGCGCTCTATCTGGAAGCCGGGCACGATGCCGCCACCGCCTTCGTCCGCCGCGCCTGGGCGCCCTTCGTCGATGGCCAGCGCGCCGCGCCGCGCCACCCCAAGTCCGCGCTGCAGGAATGGGCGGCCGCCCATCGCTGCCGTCCGCCCGTCTACACGCTGGCCGGGCGTTCCGGCCCGCACCACGCCCCCCGCTTCACCGTGACGGTCGAACTTCCCGGCCGCGCCGATGCGCAGGCCAGCGCCGAAGGGGCGTCCAAGCAGGAAGCCGAAACCGCCGCCGCCAAGGCCCTTCTGGAGAAATTGTCATGACCGCCCCGCACGCCGAAGCCGGCGCCCCCGAACAGCCCGGCGCCGAACGTTGCGGCCTCGTCGCCGTCGTCGGCGCGCCCAATGCGGGCAAGTCCACGCTGGTGAACGCGCTGGTCGGCCAGAAGGTCGCGATCGTCAGCCCCAAGGCGCAGACGACGCGGGTGCGGCTGATGGGTATTGCGATCGAGGGATCGAGCCAGATCCTCCTCGTCGACACCCCCGGCATCTTCGATCCCCGCCGCCGGCTCGATCGAGCGATGGTCGCGGCCGCCTGGGGCGGCGCCACCGATGCCGATCTGATCGCGCTCGTCATCGATGCCAAGGCCGGCATGAAGGCGAAGATCGAAACGCTGGTCGAAACGCTGAAGGACCGGCGCGAACCCCGGATCGTCATCCTCAACAAGGTGGACGTGACGCCCAAGGAGAAGCTGCTGGAACTGGCCGTCCAGCTCCAGCAGGCGCTCGATCCCGAGGCGATCTTCATGGTCAGCGCGGCGACGGGGGACGGCATCGCCGATCTCAAGGCCACGCTCGCCGCGCGCATGCCCGAAGGGCCGTGGCATTTCCCGGAGGATCAGGTTTCCGACGCCACCGATCGCATGCTGGCGGCCGAGGTGACGCGCGAGCAGCTCTACCTCCAGCTCCATGCCGAGCTGCCCTATGACAGCGCGGTCGAGACCGAGAAATATGAGGAGCGCAAGGACGGGTCGGTCGCGATCCACCAGCAGATCCTCGTCGCCCGCGATACCCAGCGCGCGATCGTGCTGGGCAAGCGCGGCGCCCGCCTCAAGGAAATCGGCAGCCGCGCCCGCGCGGAGCTGGCCGAGCTGCTGGGCCGCAAGGTCCACCTCTTCCTCCACGTCAAGGTGAAGCCCGATTGGGAGGAGGATCGCGGCCTTTACAAGGAAATCGGGCTGGACTGGGTGGACTGAGGCTCGTGGGCGGCGGCGCCGGGCGCCCTGCGCTCAATCGCGCCGGGCCGGCCCCAGCGCCTCGACGATCCGGCACTGCGCCACCGTGCCGCCACCGCAGGAATCGATCATCGCCGCCAGCTCGCGCCGAAGCGCCGCCAGATCCGCGATCTTGCGCTCCACCTCGGCCAGATGTTCCCGCGCCAGCAGGTCGATGGTCGCGCAGTCGCGGCCGCGATCGTCCGACAGCGACAGCAGGGCGCGCACCCGATCGAGCGGGAAGCCCAGGGCACGCGCCCGGCGGATGAACGAAAGGCGGCCCAGATCAGCCTCTCCATAAGCGCGATAATTGCCGCCGGTCCGCGATGGCCGGGGCAGCAATCCGATCCGCTCATAATAGCGGATGGTCTCGACCCCGGTCTCGGTCGCCCTGCCCAGCTCGCCGATCGTCAGCATGATCCACCCTCTTGACCCTGTAGCTGCTACAGGGTGCATGTAGGCCGTCACATCGATGGAAGCGAGGTGGCATATGGCGGGCGGATGTTGCGGCGGATGCGAGGCGCCGTCGCCGAAGCAGGATCAATCCTGGCGGCGGGTGCTCTGGATCGCGCTCGCGATCAATGCCGGCATGTTCCTGGTGGAGATCGGCGTCGGCCTCGTCGCGCACTCGGCCTCGCTCAAGGCCGACGCGCTCGATTTCCTGGGCGACAGCGCCAATTACGCGATCAGCCTGGGCGTTGCCGGCATGGCGATCGGGTGGCGAGCGCGGGCGGCGCTGCTCAAGGGCGCCTCGCTGCTCCTGCTCGGCCTCTGGGTGCTGGGCAGCACGGCGTGGATGGCGCTGGCGGGCACCCTGCCCGGGGCCGAGGCGATGGGCATCATCGGCATCCTCGCCCTCGTCGCCAACCTCGTCTGCGCCGTCCTGCTGTGGCGGCACCGCGACGGCGACGCCAACCGCCGCTCCGTCTGGATATGTTCGCGCAACGATGCGATTGGCAATATCGCCGTCGTGGCCGCTGCCTTCGGCGTGTTCGGGACGGGCACGGCGTGGCCGGACCTGATCGTCGCCGCCGTCCTCGCCGGGCTCGGCATCAGCGGAGGATGGCAGATCATCCGGCAGGCGCGGGCCGAACTTCGGGCGACCGCCCGCCTGTCGCTTCAGGCCGGGGGCTGACGCGCGCCATCCGCGGCCGCCGATCCCGGCCGGGCGGCAGTGGGAGTGGCGGCGTCCAGCCGGGCGGCCACCTCCTCAACCGGCGTGCCGGCGGGAACGATCAGCCATTCGCCGGGGCGGCTGGCATCCACCACCGTCACGGCATGTTTCGGGCAGACGCCCAGGCAGCCGACCTCGACCACGCCCAGCCGGGCCTTGCGGCCCTTGCCGCCGTGCATTTCCTTGCGCAGCGCCTTGGCGAGGCTGGTCTTGCCCTTGGGGCCGAAACCGCCGCCAGCCTTCTTGCCGCATTTCCGGCAGACGAGGATCGCGCCCCGCCAATCCGAGCGGACGTGCGTTTTCACAGGCCTGGCCTCATGCCGCCGTCCGCCGTTCCTCTGCCTTGCGCAGCACCTCGAACGCGGCCTGGATCGATTGGAAGCGGGCGGCGGCGGCGGCGTCGTTGGGCTTCACATCGGGATGATTGGCCTTGGCCAGCCGGCGCCAGGCGGCCTTGATCTCATCGAAATCGGCATCCGATTCCAGCTCCAGCACGGCAAGCGCGCGCATCTCGTCGCGCGATCGGGTGCCGTCGCCAGGGCCGCCCCAGCCATAATGCTTCGAATCGGCATAGCCCGATGCCTCGCGCCGCTCGCGCGCCTCGCGCTCGGCCGCCTCCTCCGCGTTCAGCCCTTCGAAATAGTTCCAGTTACGGTTGTATTCGGCGGCGTGCTGCTCGCAGAAATACCAGCGCTCCGGGCTGTTGGGGGATTTGGGCGCGGGCCTGTCGCCGGGCTGGTCGCAGCCCTCGCGATCGCACATGCGCACGGTCGAGGCGCCGCGTTCGCTGCCATAGCCACGCCAGCGGGGAAAGCCCCAGTCATAGGATCGGGAGGAACGCGCCATCCGCTCCATTTAGTGCGGGCCGCGTGAACGATCCATGGCCGAAGTGCAGGAAATCGCCAGAGAGCCTGTAAGCCGGGTTCTGTCCACCGGCCGAAGCCGGATGGGCGACCATTCCTCTAGGACCGCGGTTGCCCGCGGCCTCAAGCAACCAACCCGGACGACGGGGCGAAGCGAGCCCATATGCCGTCCCTATTCGGTCTTGCTCCCGGTGGGGTTTGCCATGCCGTTCCGGTTGCCCGGCTCGCGGTGCGCTCTTACCGCACCCTTTCGCCCTTACCCGGAGCCCACGGATGGGCCAGCCGGGCGGTATGCTTTCTGTGGCACTTTCCCTGACCCCGACCTTCGCCGGGGCCGCCGGGCGTTACCCGGCACCGCTGCTTCTTGGAGCCCGGACTTTCCTCCCGCCTCCGCGAACGGAGACCGGCGGCCGCCCGGCCCTCTGGCGCCGCGACCGATAGCAGGAACCGGCCCAAGAGCAAGATTGTCCGGCCGGCCGCCGCCGGTATAAGAAGCCGCACGACCGAATATGGAGACCTTCCTTGTCGAAGACGACGACGCGCGCGCTGATCCTGCTGGCCTGCCTGGGCCTCGCCGCCTGCAACACCGTGGAAGGCATGGGCCGCGACGTGCAGTCCGTCGGCAAGACGGTGGAAAAGGCCGCGAAGTAACGCCTATTCGCGGCCGCGCTCGCGATCCAGCAGCAGCGAGAGCAGGATCGCCCGGGTCTCGCCATCGGCGATGCCGTCGATCAGCTCGGGGCGGAAGCGCCGCTGGAAGGCCCGCACCGCCGCCGGCCCGTCGCTGACGTCATAGCCGAACCGTTCCAGCGCGAGCAGGAAGCCGCCCGGCGTCCAGTGCGGATCGGCCAGCCCTTCGCGCGGGCGGGGCAGCGCGAGGCGGTGGCGGGCGAGCAGTTCCCAGTCGAACAGCTCGCCGGGATCGAGCTTGCGGGTGGGCGCGATATCCGAATGGCCGACGACATTGGGCCGCTGGATGCCATGCCGGCCGACGATATCGGCGACCAGCGGCAGCAGCGCCGCCATCTGTTCCGCCGGGAAAGGTCGGTAGCCATATTCATGGCCGGGGTTGACGATCTCGATCCCGATGCTGGCCGAGTTCACGTCGGTGATGCCCCGCCAGTGCGATCGGCCGGCATGCCAGGCGCGGCGGCCTTCATCCACCAGCCGCAGCACCTGCCCGTCCTCCGTGACCACATAATGCGAGGACACCTTGGATTCGGGGCGCGTCAGCCAGTCGATCGCCGATGCCGCGTCGACCATGCCGGTATAGTGCAGCACCAGGATCGATACGGGCAGCGCCCGCGCGTCATGGTTGGGCGACGGGCAATCGATAATCTCGTCCATCAGGGGGCCTTGCTGATATCCGCCGGCCGTGGGGCCGGGCCGGCACGCGCGCTGCGCAGCGTAATGATGACGACCCCGGTGAGGGTGAGCAATCCCCCCGCGATCATCGGCGCCGTCAGCACCGTGCCGAAGAAATAGGAAGAAGCGCAGACCGCGATCACCGGCGCGGCGAGCGTAAGCGGCAGCACGGTGGAGATCGGGTGGCGCTGGAGCAGCCAGGCCATGCCGCCCTGCCCGATCAGGGTGGAGCCGACGGCGGAAAAGACCAGCCAGCCGAGGCTGCGCAACGGCAGGTCGGGCAGCGCCGCCATCGCCCCCGGCTCCGCCCAGAGCGCGATCGGCAACAGGCCCACCACGCCGCCCAGCCCGATCCACGCATAGATGGTGAGCGCCGGCACGTCCGCAAGCTTGCGCTGGAGCAGCGCGCCGACCGACCAGGTGAAGGTGCCCGTCGCCATCAGCACGAGGCCGGGCAGCTCGCGGAACACGCCCGGATCGAACACCAGCACCACCACGCCCCCGAAAGCCAAGAGGATGCCGAACATGCGGGGTAGCGCGATCCTTTCGCCGAGAAAGGCGATACCCAGCAGCAGGGAGAAAGGCACGCCGAGCTGGCCGGCGATGGCCAGCGCGCTGACATTGTCGGCTGCCTCCAGCGCGACATTGACGAAGATCAGGTAGATCGCGCCGTTGAGCGCCGCGAGCCAGGCGAGCGGCACCATCCGCCCCGGCACCCAGCGGAAGAAGGGAAGGCAGAGCAGCAGCACGATGAGCTGGCGGAGCGCGCCGGCCGTAAAGGGCGCCGTGGCCGTCACCGCCATCTTCACGGCGATGATGTTGAGTCCCCAGGTGACGTTGATGAGCAGCGCCACCAGCAGGTCGCGCGGAGAAAGCCGGGCCGTCTTCTCGATCGTCATGGCTCTGCCACTAGGCCGGTTTCGCCGCGCTTGGAATCCTTGCCATGCGCCGATCGGGCCATGGATCACGCCACCGGGCGATAAAGCCCGCGATGGACGAAATCCGGATCGAAACGGATGGTGCTGCCCAGCACCGTCTCCCCCGCCCCCAGCATCAGGAAGCCATCGGATGCGATCGCGGCGGCGAGGCCGTCGAACACGCGCACCCGCTCCTCCGCCCCGAAATAGAGCAGCACGTTGCGGCAGAGGATGAGATCGACATTCGCCACCGGCGGCGCATCGAGCAGATTGTGCCGGTCGAAGCGCACCATCCGGCGTAGTTCCGGCGTCGCCCGCCAATTCTCCCCTTCGGGCGCGAACCAGCGCATCATCTGCCGGATCGGCAGGCCGCGCTGGATTTCGAACTGGGTGAATGAGCCTTCCGATGCGCGGCCGATCACGCCGGCGGAGATATCGGTGCCGAATATGTCGATCGTCCAGCCGTTCCAGCGATCGCCCTGTTCGGCAAAGGCCATGGCCAGCGAATAGGCTTCCTGCCCGCTGGAGCAGCCCGCGCACCAGATGCTGAGCCGCCGCCGCGCCGCGCGTGCCGCCGCAAGCGCATCGATCGGGCCGGCCATCAACTGGGTGAAGGCCGCCTGATCGCGGAAGAAGAAGGTTTCGTGGTTGAGCAGGGCTTCCACCACGGCTTCGGCCAGATTGCGATCGGCGGGATTGGCGAGGCCCGCCGCCAGCGAATCGAGCGAGGGGAATTCCCGGTCCTTGAGCAGCGGCTTCAGCGCCGTCTCGATCCGCCAGTGGCGGCTGGCGGAAAGTTCCTGGCCGGTGCGTGCCTTGAGCAGGCCGGCGAAGGCGCGCCGGGCGACGGGGCTCAGTTCCATCGCGCGGCGCCGCTGCGCTGGGCGACCCGCCGCGCGATGGCGGCGGGCGGAAGCACGGCGGCGGCCAGCCCGGCACGCGCGACGGCGCCCGGCATGCCCCAGACGACCGAGGTGCGCGAATCCTGCGCCAGCACCTCGCCGCCGGCAGACGCGACATTGTGCGCGCCGATCAATCCGTCGCGGCCCATCCCGGTCAGCACGACCGCCACGGCCGCCGATCCGTAGATCGCGGCGATCGCGGCGAACATCGGGTCGACCGAGGGCAGGCAGCCGCTGGGCGCGGGATTGCGATCGATCCACACCTGGACGTTGGAGCCGATGCGGACGAGGCCGAGATGCCCGTCGCCCGGCGCCACCAGCAGTTCGCCGGACCGCAGCTTCATGCCGTCCCTGGCCACCTGCGCGCGGCGCCCCGCCATCTCCGTCAGCTGGGAGGCGAAATAGGGCATGAATACCGGCGGCAGATGCTGGGTGATGAGGATCGGCGCGGAGAAATCGGCCGGAAGCTCCTGGAAGAAGTCCGCAAGCGCGTGGAGCCCGCCGGTGGAGGCGCCGATGGCAAGGCAGGCGATGGGCGCGTTGCCGGGCGCCGTTTCCGCCGCGATCCGCGGCTCCGCCGGCTCAGCCATGGCCGGCACGGCCCCGAACGGATCGGGCCGGGCATGGCCGATGCGGAGGAGGCGTTCGATCAGGGTGGCGGCGAAGCGGCCCGCGAAATTGCCCGCCCCCGGCTTCAGCAGCGTATCCGCCGCGCCGAGCGTGAGGGCGCGGATGGTGGCGGCCGCCCCGTCCGCCGCCGCCGAGGAGACGATCAGCACGCGCGCGCCGTGGCTGCGGGCGAGCAGATCGGGCAGCGCCGTCAGCCCGTCCATCCCCGGCATTTCGACATCGAGCAGAATGATATCCACCCGCACCTGATCGAGCAGCGCCAGCGCCTCGCCGGCATGGCCCGCCGTCGCCACCACGTCGAAGGCCTCATGCCCTTCGAGGATGCGGGAGATGACGGTGCGCGCGACGATCGAATCGTCGACGATCATCAGCCTTATCCGCCGGTCCCCCGGCGATATTGGCGTGCCGTTGCTGGATGGCAGGTGCGCGAGCACGGCCGGCGCCGATCAGGCGAGGCCGACGATCTGGAGCTTGCTTTCCAGCGTCTCGCGATCGAACGGCTTCATCACATATTCGTCGGCCCCCGCCTCGATCGCGGCGCGGATATGGCCGACGCCGTTTTCCGTGGTGCAGAACACGATCTTCGGCCGCCGGGCCACGCCGCTCGTGCCCAGCGCGCGGAGAAATTCCATCCCGCTCATCACCGGCATGTTCCAATCGAGCAGCACCACGTCCGGGGGCGTTTCCTGGCAGTAAGCCAGCGCCTCGCGGCCGTCGCCCGCTTCGGCGACGTTGAATTCCAGCGTTTCGAGGATGTGGCGCGCAACCTTGCGGATGACCTTCGAGTCATCGACCACCAGACATGTCTTCATCAGTTTTCCCGTCCTCGCGCCAGAAATGGCCCAACCGACCTATCCCGCTTCGGTAAGCGGCGGGTTAACGCCTTTCCTTCAGGCCGCCATCGCCCCCGGCCCCGCCACCAGGGCGGCGGGATCGATCAGCAGCAGGGCATCGCCGTCGATCTCGACCATGCCGGAGGCGACACGCGACCAGCCCGGCTCCAGCACCGCGCATACCGGCGACGGCGCATCGGCGAGCGAGATCACGTCCTCCACCTCCTCCACGAGCAGGCCGTAGAGATGGCCGTCGATAGTGACGATCACCGCCTGCATGACGTCATCCAGATCCATCCGGCCAAGGTCGAGCGCGGCGAGCGTATCGACGATGGTGAGCACGCGGCTGCGCAGCGCCGCGAGCCCCGCGATGTGCGGGACGACGAGCGGCACCGGCGTGACCGAATCGATTTCGACCACCGATTCGACATGCCTTGCCGCCAGCGCCACGCGCTGGCCGGCAATGCCGACGATCAGGTGAAGCGCCTCCATGCCCTATCTCCTCACCGCCGCGACGCCATCCAGCGCGGCGAGCAGGCCGACGCGGTCGTAGCGGTAGATGCTGTCGTCATTGCCGTTTGCCGGCGCCGGCGCCGCGCGCAGCCGCACGACCGGAACGCCGCCGCTGGCCTCCCCGCCGGTCGGCTCCCCGCCCCCGCCGCTGTCGATGATGATGTCGGGACGCATATCGGCCGGACCGCGCCCGACGACGACGCGATAGCCGGCCGCCTCGACGAGGGGGCGCAAGATTTCCGTGGTCCAGCGATCCTCGGCGGCCACGAGCAGGCAGGTCGGCCGCGCGGCCGGGGCCGGAAGCCCGCCGGCGGCATCGGCCAGCAGCCAGTGCGGATCGAGCAGTTCGACCTGCCGGCCGTCCACCATCACCACGCCCGCCACCGGGCCGGGCCGGAGCGCGCTGTCGGCCAGCGGCGGCAGGGCAACGATATCGATCACCTCGTCGATCATGTAAGCGAGCTGGGTCTCCCCATCGCTGATCCGCAGCACGCGCAGCCGCGTCCGTTCCGCCGGATCGGCGTGGCCGAGCAGCGGCAGAAGCTGGTCGTTATGGGCGATGCGCAGGCGGCCGGCGCTGAAGCGCGCCGCGCTGGCAGGCACTTCCTCGATCCGTTCCACCACCGAAAGGCGGATGGCGCGCTCCACGCCGTCGCTGTCGTGGAACAGCAGGGTCTGGACCAGGGGCGTCTCCTCCTCGGCCGCGGCCTCCGGCTCGCTCTGCGCGATCGGCTGGCTGGCGACGCCGGAGACGACGGCGATGCCGGCGGGATCGAGCAGCAGCATCGGCCGGCCGTTATCGGGCAGCGTCGTGCCCGCATAGATGCCGGTCGCCATCACCGCGGGCGCGGCCGGCTTCACCACCAGTTCCTCATGATCGTGCACCGCATCGACGGATAGCGCGAAAAGCGCGCCGCCGGCCGGCCGCAGCACCACCAGCGTGGGCGACGCGGCCGGACGGCCCGGCCCACGGGTCAGCGCGCCCAGCGGCACCACCGGCATCCGCCGTCCGCGAATGGCGGCGATATGCACGCCGCCCATCGGCTCCAGCCGGACGCCGTCGCCGGACGCGCGAACGATTTCCTCGATCGCGGAACGCGGGATGGCGAAGGTCTGGCCGGCGGCGCTGACGGTGAGCGCAGGGATGATGGTGAGGGTGAGCGGCACCCGAAGCGTGAGCCGCAGGCCCTGCGAAGGGCGGCTTTCGATATCGACCAGCCCGCCGATCCGCTCGACATTGGACCGCACCACATCCATGCCCACGCCGCGCCCGGAAATCGCGCTGACCGCGTTGGCGGTGGAAAGGCCGGGTTCGAACACCAGCGCCAGCTTCTGCGCCCAGTTCAGCGATTCGGCGCGTTCCGGCGCCAGCACGCCCGCCGCGATCGCCCTGGCGACAAGGCGGTCGCCGTCGATGCCGCGGCCATCGTCCATCACCTCGATCAATATCTGATTGCCGGCCTGCCGCGCCGAAACCGAAAGGCGGCCGGCGGCGGGCTTGCCGGCGATGCGCCGATCCTCGGGCGGCTCTATGCCATGGTCGATCGCGTTGCGGATGATGTGGGTAAGCGGATCGCGGATCATCTCGATCATCTCGCGATCCAGTTCGACATCGCCGCCGTCGATCTCCAGCGCCACCGCCTTGCCAAGCTCCGCCGAAAGATCGCGGACCATGCGCGGCAGGGCCGAGAAGATATGGTCGATGCGCTGCATGCGCGTGCGGGTGATCGCGTCGCGCATTTCCGCCACGCAAAGCGAAAGCCGCTCGAACGCGGCCTCGACCGCGCCGTCCGCCATCGAATCGCGCAGCTTGCGGGCCAGCTCGTTACGGGCGAGCACCATGTCGGAAACGCCGCCCATCATCCTGTCCAGCAGGTCGATCGGCAGGCGGATGCTGCGCGAAACCGTGCGGATCGGCGCGCCGGAGCCGGGCTGCGCGACGCTGGGCGCGGCCTGGCTGGCCCTGGCGGCTTCGGCCGCGCCGCTTGCCGAGAATGTGGGCGCCAGCGCCGCGAGCAGCCGGCGGTCGTCCTCTTCGGGCAGGCTCTCGCCCGCCTCGATCGCGTCGGTCAGCTCGCCGATGCGGTCGATGATCGCCAGCACGGCGTTCACCAGCGGCACGTCCGCCTGGCGCTCGCCGCCGCGCACCGAGGCGAGCGCCTCCTCGGCGGCATGGCTCAGCCGTTCGAGGCGGGGAAGATCGAGGAAGCCGCAGCTTCCCTTCACCGTGTGGACGAATCGGAAGATCGAATCGAGCCGCGCGCGATCGCCGGGCTCGGTCTCCCAGGCGATGATCTCGCCCGATATCGCCGCCAGCATCTCGCGCGTTTCGGCCAGGAATTCCTGCAGCAGATCGTCCATCGAGCCCTTCCGTCCGAAATCCGGAAGCAGCCATCTGCCATGCCACTGGTGAAAAAGGGGTTTACCCTGCGGCCGTTTTCGGCCGGGGCCGGCACCCCGCCGGTCAGGGCCGGGGCAGCGTCGCCCCGAACATCAGCACGCCTTCCTCCGGCTCGGAAACCTGCACCGATCCGCCGACATCCTTGGCAAGCTGGTGGACAAGCCAGGCGGCCGCCGCGCGCGGGCTCAGCGCATCCTCGCTGGTCCAGCCCAGCAGCGCATCGCGCAGCTCGGAATCCAGCACCAGGCGCGGGCCTTCGGCGCGGATCACGATTTCCGATCCTTCGGCGCCCACGTCCAGCCGGCCGCCGCGCACCAGCGCGTCGCCCGCGATCAGCGCAAGGTTCAGCAGGATCTTGATCGCCGTCTTGTTCAGCGACGGTTCGGCCACCATCCAGCCCAGCAAAATCTTGCCGTCCTGGCCGAACAGCCCCTCGATCGCGGCCCGCGCCTCGCGCGTGTCGACCTGATCGGCGAAGCCGCCGGCGGCGCCGAAAGCGAGGCGGAAGAATTTCAGCTTGTTGGCGGACGCGCGGGCGCTTTCGGCCAGCAGCTCGATGCAGCGGGCGCGCATCTCGGGGTCGGTCTCGTCGGCCAGCAGCTCGATGCCGTTGTTCAGCGCGCCGACCGGGCTCAGCAAGTCATGGCACAGGCGGGAACAGAGCAGGCTCGAAAAATCGACAGCATTCGTCATGAAAAGGATGGTCCCCGAATGAGGAGGCCGTTTTGGAGGCTGACGCCAGCGAACGCAAGCGGGCAAGCCACGTCTGGCCGCGCCCCGGCATCGGATCAGTCATGGACCGATAGCGTAACGCGATCAAAACAATCGTGGATTTCGCCGCCGCGATGCGCGCGGAAACAGGCGGCCTCGCCCCCGGCGACGATCAGCCACAGGCGATCGGCCGAAGGATCGGCGGCGGCGGCATCCTCAACCGAAGGAAATGCGGGGCCGCGCGGATGCGAATGATAATGGCCGATCAGCCGCTTGCCCCCTGCCCGTTCCCCTCGGAGCGCGGCGAACAGCGCCACGGGATCGACCTCGAAGAAGGAAGCCGGATCGGGATGGACGTTCGCCGCAGGGCGGGCGGCCGCTATCTCCGTCCCATCGCCGAACAGCAGGCCGCACACCTCCTTTTCCGGGTCCGCCGCCGCATGATCGATAATTTGGGCGAGCAGGCGCCTTGCAATCGCGATCTTCATCGCCACATCGCTAAGCGATGGATGCGGGGGTGTCGACATTGCGCGCGATCGTGCCGGCGGAAGCCGGGGGATGGCGGCTGGACAAGGCCCTGGCGGCCGCGCTCCCCGAATTTTCCCGCGAAAGGCTGAAGGGCCTGATCGCCGACGGGCGTGTCCGCCGCGCCGATGGCGCGCCGGCGAACGATCCCGCGACCAAGGTGGCGCCGGGCAGCGCCTACGACGTCTCCGTGCCGCCGCCGGTGGCACTGGAGAACGAGGCGCAGGATATTCCCCTCGATATCGCCTATGAGGACGAGCATCTGATCGTGGTGGACAAGCCGGCCGGGCTGGTCGTCCATCCCGCCGCCGGCAATCTGGACGGCACGCTCGTCAACGCCCTGCTCCACCATTGCGGCGGCAGCCTTTCCGGCATTGGCGGCGTGGCGCGGCCGGGAATCGTCCACCGGATCGACAAGGACACGTCGGGCCTGATGGTGGCGGCCAAGACCGATCTCGCCCATGAGGGGCTGGCCAGGCAGTTCGCCGCGCACAGCATCGATCGCCGTTACCGCGCGATCGTCGCCGGCCTGCCCCATCCGACGTCGGGCACGGTGGACGGGCCGATCGCCCGATCCGCCACCAACCGCAAGAAGATGGCGATCGTGGGCGACGGGCGCGGCAAAAGGGCCGTGACGCATTATCGCCTGATTCATATGTGGACGCCCCCTTGGCAAGGGCATTGTGTCGCGACGGGTTTGATCGGTTGCTTTCATATGTCCGGCCTG